>CAJTXZ010000010.1 GCA_910583725.1 uncultured Vampirovibrio sp. | reverse complement strand
ACTCTAAGGACTATTTAACTCCATCCATACTATCCCTTAATTACCTTAAAGGCAAGTATGTAAAGTTTTATATTATTTCGACATTAAATTCTTCTGCCATAGCACTGATTGTATGTGGATTTATCAATGAATTCGGGCATTTTGCAAAGTAGATTTTTTTAGGGTTTACATACAATGTGCTAAGAAGCATGTTTATAGTATTTGGGCCGCAGTGGGTAAATATAAGGTTAAGATTATTACAGTCAGTGTGTTCTAATATGTAGATTAAAAGCTCCATTTCAACCGGAGACTCCAGTTCTATAATTTCACCAACAGAGAATCTTTTTATTATTTCATCTTTTTTATATGACCCTATGATTACAGAAAGTTCTTTGCCTTGTGCATTTTCTATGATTTTAGCGATTTCATCTTTGTTATATTTTAGTGTGATTTTTTCTATGAATTTTTCATCATCTTTAATAAAACCATCCGAATTCAGAGCATTTTCAATTAATGGTTTAAAATCATGGTTTTTTATTCTAATCATTCTCTCGGGGGCGATTATTTTTGTTGTATAAATTGTGCCGCGCCTCAAATAGTCTACTTTTTGAAGGAAATTTTGTGTTGCAAAAATCGGACCTTTGAATTTTGTAAAATCTGCCTCTGCATTTTCTGCGCCAAAATGTCCTACAAGGTTTTTGTATTTTGAAAAATGAGGGTAGCTAAATGCACTAAAAAGTGTTGAATTTGTGTACACATTAATATTTTCATCTTTTAGGGCTTCAAGCAGTTCGTCTAACTCGTCAATATCAGAGCCTGATATAAGGATAGATTTCCCTTCTTTGATTTCAAGGTTTATTTTGTTTTCAATTCTTTTGCCGTATTTTTCTTCAAGTTTTTCTATTAATTTTTTCCAAATTGTGAGTGAAACTTCAGAGAAATCACAAATTTTCTTTTTAATTTTATCAATCTTTCTTGATGAAAAGTTTGTATAGTTTAAGAATTTTAAAATTTTATAGTTCCACTCTGGATTAGTGTATCCAAGGTGGCGCAGTTTTTCTATATTGATTGAAGCTGTCTTTGCAAATATTGTAATAAGTTCAATTAAATCAAGCTTTTTTGGTTCATAATGCTTTTGCTTTTCAACAACAACGACTTCTCCGGCCTTTAAAAGATTTGTCAGGGTGGAAATTTTCGGCAGTTCTTCTGCATTTTCAACAAGTTCGTATTTAATTTTTCTTTCTTTGCAGCAATCAAGGTATTTGGTTTTGATAATCTGTTTTTGTTTTTCAAGGTCATAAATTAAACTTGTGTAATCATCAAGTCTGAATGCTGTATTTACTATTATTACAGAGAGTGCTCTTATAGCATTTTGCATAATATTAACATCTTTGACAGCATATTCTTCTGTATCTTTGCTGCAATCAGGGAAATGGTCACTAAAATCACCCAGTTTTACTATATAGAAAGCAATTTGCTTTATTTCATTAAGCAATAATTCTTCAAGAGCGTATGAAGAAGGGTCTATCGAACACATGCAAGAGTTTTTGCAGCTTGATTTATCTGAAAATTCATTAAAAAAGTTTGACATAATACAGATATTTTATTTTGTATGCTATAAAATAAAATTCCCAACCTGGGCAATGGATAAAAGACAGTGATGGATTGGCGGTGCAGGCAATAATTAATCCGGGTTTATTATTTGCTTATCGATTTCTTTGTTTTCCTTAACGCATAGAAGGTATGAAATAAACTTTTTTTCTGCGTATATTTCAAGGAGCGTTTCAAATGCGTGTTTTAGGCTGTCGTCCAGAGCGTTTAATCGGCTTTGTATAAATTTATTTGTATCCATTGTTGTCCTTTTAGTAGAGTGCAGAAAGTTAAAACTTGATATTCCTGTGTTTTGTTTTAATATAATGCATATTGCTTAATAAATTCAATTTTTGTTATTATTATAAATTATTTGTTTTATTATGTCAAGAATTATTTTTAATCAAACAATTTGAGGTTTTAATGGAGAAAAATTATATCAAAGGATACATAGCGCAGTGTAATACCACAATTAAAGAGGTTCACACAAGGCTCGCTGAAAAATATATGCGGGATGACACGGTTCAAAACTTTACAACAAAGGTAAACCGCCAAACCCTAAAATACAATGAAATTTTGCAGATAGCGGATGTTTTAGGGTATGAGATAAAGTGGGTGGAGAAGAAATAAAACTAGTGTATTTGAAGTTTTGTGTATAATATTTGTGCAAATATTTTGATTTTCAGGTTTTTTGATTTTATATGTTTGCTTAAATGCCGGCATTTTGTATATAAACCGGCATTTAAGCATTGTAAATTTAATTTTTTAATTTATATTCCAAGCGCGTCTTTATAAAGGGCGATGTAGCATTTAGCTGAATCATCCCAGGTGAATCTGCATTTTATTGCATTATCTATCATTTTGTTAAATTCGTCCCGTCTGTCAATGTATGTCCACACGCCTTTTTTGATTTCATCAACCATTGATTTTGCGTCATATGTTAAGAATTTAAAGCCGTTTGCTTTTTCGTTCGGATAGGCAATGATGGTGTCATCCAGGCCGCCCACTGCACGGACAATAGGCAGGGTGCCGTATTTTAGGGCTATCATTTGGCTGATGCCGCAAGGTTCAAACAGGGAAGGCATTAAAAACATATCAGAACCTTTGTATATTATTTCAGATAATTCAGGCTTAAAGTCAATCCAGGCGCGGATATTCGATGAATTATTACTGCTCCAGATAAGCATATTCTGATATCCGCTTTCGCCGGTGCCAAGGAATACAAAGTCTGCCGGCATATTCATCAAATCAAACTTTGCAAAGTCAATTAAATCAAGACCTTTTTGATATGTGAGCCTTGAAATCATTGAAATAAGGGGTCTGTCCGGGTTTGGCTCAAGTCCGAACATTTTTTGAACCTCTTCTTTAAACTTTGGTTTTTCGGATTTTTTAAAGTCTTTTTTATCATAGGTGGTGCCGTTTAAGATACCGCAAAGTTTGTAGGTTTGCCCCCTTAGGGTGTAGTCCATTCCTTCGCCAAATTCTCCGCCTAAGATTTCTCTTGCATATCTTGGGGAAACCGTTGTAATTTTATCAGCACAGTATAGTGCGCCTTTTAGCCAGTTTACTCTGCCATAGTGCTCAACGCAGTTATCGTGGTAAACATTATCCCAGCGCATATTTGAAAAATCAATAATTGCCTTGTCGCAAGAGCCTTGATATGCAAGGTTATGGATGGTGAATATTGATTTTGTATTTTTATAAAAGTCATCGTATTTGTAGTTTGATTTTAGATAAACGGGAAGCATGGCTGTATGCCAGTCATTCGCGTGGATTATGTCTGCTTTAAAGTTTAAAAGTTTTGCATATTCTAAGACGGCAAGTGAGAATGAAACATATCTTTGCATTTCATACATTTCATCACACCACATCGGGTAAACCACATTAAAGCAAGAGTAATATTTAGGGTTATCGACAAAGAAAATGTTCACGTTTTTTGATTTTGGGTGTTTTGCGATTTTTAGTTTGAATATGTGGCGTGAGTTTCCCATATCAAGAGTTAGTTCAGAATTCGGGAGCTCTTTTATATCCCATTTTTCTTCATCAATGCAGCCATAGAGCGGCGTAAAGACACAAACTTCAGCCCCTTCTTTTTCTAAATAAGGAGGCAATTCGCCAACTACATCTGCAAGGCCGCCAACTTTTGAATATGGCGCCATTTCAGCACTTGCAATTAAAACTTTTAATTTATTTTTTGTCATAATTTTCCTCTATCCATCCATCTGATTAATCTTGCATTATATTTGATATGGTTTATAATAAATAATGGGCGGACAGGTTGCCTCCTGTCCTTTAAAAGCCCTAGATTGTTAGTAACTTAAGCGCTAGGATTATTAAAAGAATAAGCCATAGCGCTTTTTCGCTAATAAACATCTGATTCTCACCCCCTTTCTGCAAACATTGTGCCTTAAAAAGACGTTGTTTTGCTCACTAAAGATGAGTTTGCAGGGCTTACCCATAAGGATTTTATCATAAAATTTTATTTTAATGAATATTGTTTTATTATTTTATAGTTGAAATGGGAAAACCAAAATGCGCTTATGGCAAATAAACTTACTCCATCGACAAGATTTTAAGTGTTTCTTTTAATAATTCTTCACTGTTGTCTTTTTCTAATGAGCCTGCACATTTTTCAATTGCGTCCATATATTCATTTTGGCTGTAGCCAAGGGATTGAAGGATAGCCTGTACTTCTTTGATTGTTTCTTTTGAGATGTGATTTTTAGATGATGAGAGGCTTGAAACCTTATCTTCCATAATGTTTGAGATTATATCCTGATTTGTGAGTTTTCCTTTTAATTCCAGAATTATTTTTTGTGCAAGCTTTGGCCCGACACCTTTTGCTCTTGAAATTAATTTATAATCTCCTTCAAGCACGGCATTTATCAGTTCAGAGCCTGAAAACTCATCCAAAAGAACCATTGCAACCTTTGTACCAATGCCTGAAACAGATGTTAAAATATCAAAAATCGCTCTGTCCTCTTTTTGCTTAAAGCCCGCAAGGTACATTGTATCCTCTTTGTGGATAAGTTTTGTGTATACTTTGGCTTCTTCGTTAATTTCCCCTAAAACAGCAGATGTTCTTGAATTAATTAAAAATTTATAGCCGATGCCATTATTTTCAACGACTGCAGTGTCTAAATTTTTAAAAATCAGTGTACCTTTTATGTAATCATACATAGAGTTTTTTTCCTAGTTTTTCAAGTGTTTTCAAATCCTCATCGGGCTCTATTCCTATGGTTGTAAGATAATTTCCGATAAGAATGCCGTTAACTGTGTATTTTAGGGCGGTTTCCATATTTTCTTTGCTCAATCTTAATTTTCTTCCACCCGCAAATCGCACAACAGAGTCAGGGTTTGCAATTTTAATTATGGCGAGCGTTCTTAAAATGTGCTCTTCGTTGATTTTGTCTTCGTAAGATTCAAAGGGTGTACCTTTTATCGGGCTTAAAAAGTTTACGGGAATAGAATTTGGATGAATTTCTGCTAAAATCAGCGCCATTTCAACTCTTTGCTCAATACTCTCGCCCATTCCTATAATAACGCCCGAGCATATTTCAATTCCCACTTCTTTTATAAGATTAATTGTGTTTATTCTATCTTCAAATGTGTGTGTTGTTGTGATATTGGGGTGATAGCTTCTTGACGTATTGATATTATGATGATAGCGAACAAGGCCTGCTTCTTTGAACTGTTCAGTCATTTCTTTGGTTAGAAGACCCAGAGAGGCACAGCTTTTAAGGCCAAGTTTATTGATTTCTTTTATCATTTCGCACATTATTGGCATATCGGCTTGTTTTGGGCCTCTTCCCGAGGTTACGATGGCAAAGCGCGTGGCACCATTTTTTTTAGCTTCTTTTGCCGTATTTATAACATCTTCCACCTTAACAAGCGGGTGAGTGTATATATCTGTCATATAATAAGAGCTTTGAGCGCAATATTTACAGCTTTCAGAGCATTTTCCGGTTCTTGCACTAATTAGGGAACAAAATTCAACTGTATCTGAATTATATTTTTTAGCTTCCTGTAACAGTTCTTCAAGCGGTGCATTGTAAAGCTCCAAAAGGGTTTTGTTATCAAATTTTGTATTAAGCATATTTAAACTGCCTCTATAAAGTTTTTTACAAAACCATTATAGTGCAAAAATTTGGCTGTATTGCTTTTATTATGTTAATTTTTTGTTACATTTTTGTAAAATTTATTGTTTAGGCAGGGGTAACTATTTTTTCAGCACAAAATAAATGCTGAGAATAATGCGGTCTATTTACTGCTGTTATAAATCTCTAAAAACCGTTTTGCGTCCTTTTCCTTTCCTAAGAATTTATATGCATAGGCAAGGTTTAGGTAAAAATCTTTTTCATCATTTTTAAGATATATTGCTTTGAGCAGGTTTTTCTTTGCCTTTTCAAAATCGCCTGTTTTTATATAAAGGGTTCCAAGGTTGTAATAAGAATATGCAAAATCTTTGTTGTATTTAATTGCAAGCAAGAGATTTTTTTCAGCAAGATTATAGGCTTTTTTGTTTAAAAAAATGCAGCCCAGATTATAGTATGCTTTGTAATATTCAGGGTTTATCCTTAAAGAATTGTTAAGGTTTTCAACAGCCTGATTAATATCTTTTTTGTCTTCATAAACATTTGCCAGGATGACAAAAACCTCCTCATCTTTCTCATCGTCAGGCAGGCTATTTAAAAGTTTTAGGGCTTCATCTAAATTGTTAGTATTATAAAGCACATATGCCTGTGATTTAATGCTTAATTCATCAGCGTAGGTTTTATTGAAGCTAAAAATCATAAGGGCTGATATCAGAAGCAGGAAGGTAAATATTATTTTTTTCATAGAATTAAATTTCCTCTGTTTATATTAAAATGGTAACATTTATTTAATTTGTTTTGCAACTTAAAATTTTTAAAGTATAATTTTTGCGTATAAGTAAAGTTTATTTATAAACTATGAGTAATCAATTATGAATCAGTTATATGATCCAAGAAATGCATACAAGCCGGCCATAAAACCGGTCAGAAGAAAAAATTCAAATCAAAATATTGCAGGTAGTTTTTTTAAATCTTTCTTTGGAAGTTTATTAATCTTAATAGTTATTGCTGTTGTCTTATACAGAAGCGAAGTTGTAACTTTTGTCGGGGATGTTTCATCTTTTGCGGGTAAAGTCGCAGACCCTGAAAAAAGGGTAGAATTCTCGCTTCCCTTTTCGGCCAAAAGACAAAATATTCTTGTTCTTGGTGTAGATGCCACAGAAAAGGGCGAGGATGCTTTTAAGGGCAATAGATCAGATGCTATGCTTCTTGTGAGTATTGCACCCCATGGGAAAAATGTAAACGTTATCTCTATTCCAAGGGATAGCAAAGTTTATATAGCAGACAGGACAAAACCTGATAAAATTAACCATGCATTTGCCTACGGCGGAATAAACCTCGCGGTTAAAACGGTTGAGGAAACATTCGGTATCAGGGTTGATCATTATATAGTTTTATCTAATCTTGCGTTTATCAAGTTTATTGATACAATTGGCGGTCTTCCTATCTACATTGAAAAAGATATGTATTACCATGATTCAACCGGCGGTCTTCATATAAATCTTCCAAAGGGTGATAGGATTTTAAGCGGCAAAGAGGCCGAAGGATACATGAGGTTTAGAAAAGACGCTCTTGGTGATATAGGCAGAATAAGGCGTCAGCAGTGGTTTTTTAATGCACTTGGTGAAAGGCTTAAAGACCCGCAGGTTTTAGTTAAAATTCCTGAAGTATTAAAGATTTTACCAAAATATATTCTTACTGATTTATCTGTTTATGAATTATCGCAGTATGCTGCTCTTGCAAAAAGTGTTGATATGTCTACCGTTCAGGTGGCAACACTGCCCGGGTCTCCATCCCAGAGGGGCAGTATAAGCTATTGGATATTAGACCCTGAAAAAACACAGGAGATTATAAACAGACTTGTTTACAGAGATAAGCCAAAGGCGCTTGAGGGGCCTATTACTGTCGGTATTTTGTACACTTCTAATATGGAATCAAAGGCAAAGGATTTAAAGACGGCGCTTGAAAGCAACGGTTTTAGTGTTAATTTAAAAGCAGCGTCAAAGCTAGGTCATGACCACATTGCAATACATAACCTTGATTTGCCGAGCGACACTATTGCTATCTTGAAAAAAGAAATTCCGGATATGAAGGAAAAACAGACAGTTTATGACCCTATCGGCTTAAATAAAGCAGGGCGTGATTTTACAATAGTTTTAGCGGGTTCGTAAATCGACAGTCTTTTGTTTACGGGCTTTTTTGTCAGATGTGTTCAAAATATGGCTATGATATAATTCTCAATTTACTTTACGTAAAACGGTTAGACTTGGGCTGGTTTTTAGTATCCTTTAAATTTATTCTGTTAAATCATGATTGTTCATTTTTCTTTTCTTGCTCCTCGCCTTAAACGTGCCTTCGGTCTTGCTCTTCGCAAGCCCTGTGCACTTGGCTGTGGTGCGCTTCTTTGATTCAAACGCCATACGCAAAGAGCTCCTGGGCGACCAAGGTCGCACGTCGCCATCGTACGGTTCCCGCCCTCTAAGCCAGGCTCATCGCCTGTCTTTGCCGGGCTCCCACACACTGTTTCCACTTTGAAAAATGAACCAAAAAGCGGATTGCGAGCTGAGGGCGATAGCAGACTTGCCCTACAGGAGGACCCAATTTGCACAAAATCAAACAGATTTTGGCAAATAGAGGCGAGGAGCAAGGATGCGTGCCCGTTAAAGGCGAGCAACCAAGCCGGAAAGAAACGTCGGCTTTTTTGGTTTAATCGCGGAATACGCAGAGTGATAATTTTGACAAAAGGAGGTAATTCACTGCGATGATATTAAATATATTTGATGTAATTTGTTATAATAAAACTTCTTTTAACAATATTCAGTGTTTTATGTTTAGAAGTATTGAATGAAGTGGATTTTAAGGCATAAAACAAGGTGAAAAATGGCTGGATTTAATCTTTTTGATGTAAAATTTCCTGCATAGCATCATTCAGCATAAGTTTTGCCGCCCTTTTTGGTGCTGCAATGGATGTGCCTGATATTTCAAGCGGCGGATTTTTGTAATATGAGAGCGGAATTAAAAATCCGTCTTTGGTTGCGCCTAAATAAAATTCATCTATCATTGATTCTTCATCTGCAACATTTGAATAGACGGGATATTGTACGCCCTTGATTGTTACGGGCTCGTTTTCAATTAGCAGCAGCCCGTCTTTCAGTTTTTCTTTATATATCATATCTTCAGGATTTGTTGATTCATTGATCTCTTCTAATTTTTCTTTTGTTACAACATTACCATCAGCCGATTTTCCTGCAATCTTTGCATAGTGCTTCGGATAGGGAATTTCGGCGCCTTTGTAACCTTCAATCTCTAATCCGCCTTTTTTGAATATTATCGGATGGCTGTATGCTTCATAGTGTATGGCAAGCCTTCTTGATGAAGAATTTTCAGATACTCTTCCATCGTTGCCAAGCCCGGCTACAGGCTCTGTGTATCTTCCCGTGCAAAAAATGTTATAGCTTAAATCGCCGCTATTCCCTGCTGAAATTAGTATTCTTGTGCCATATCTTCCTATCTTATCAAGCAGCTCTTTTAATTTTGTGTATTCCTGTGCATTTTTTTTGTCTTTATCATTCTTTGCAATTTTATCCAAAGTCCTTTGTATAGTATAGGAATCTTGCGTTTTGCAAAATTCTCTATCCAAACTTAGCAAGCTTCCAAGCGAAATATTAATTGCATCTATCTTTTCGCCGCGTTTTAATCTTTTTAGTACCTTTTTAAGGGCCGCTATAAGGTTTTCTTCGGTTATATCCTTTGTGTCTTTATTTATTATCATTGTTTCGACATTAGCAATCGGATTTGTCCTTTTTGCAATTAATGAAACCAAAAAACCGTGCCCTATAAGATTATTGCTCATTGTATGTTGTGTATCGTCGTTTGTAAAGCCTTCTTCATCTATTACTACGATTTTTTTCGGCCTAATATTGCATTCTTTTATTAATTTGCCAGAATCATCCAGCACTCTTACTGTTTTTGTCCCGTTTATGTTATCTCTTTTTTTAATTATTGTGTAGAATTTTCCTGATTTTGGGTCTACCCAGTTTGTCCATCTTCTGCAATCTTCAAGCCGGTCTGATTCTATTATTTTTCTGTCACATTCTTCAACCGGTTTTGGCAGGAAGTTTATATTTGTTTTAATATCACTTAGAGCCTGCTTGTTTAGGGCTACCGCCATTTGTCCTTCGGGCGTTTTAAAATATGGTACAGTTTCTTTGTCTATGACTTCTTCTGTTGTTATTTTTGAGGTGAATTTGATATTTTGGTAATAGTTTGTAAAATTGTTTATAATCATATGTTTTGTGCATTCCTTTTAGGGAATATATTAAAACCTGTGAATTTTTGATTTTGTTATTTTGCTCCAAGAAATTTACAAAAGTTAACTCTTTTATGAGACAGTAATATTAAAATACTGTAATAAAATCTATCACTTTTTTTGGTGTATTTTAAATATTTTTTACAAAACTTAAAATATCCACCGGATAGCCTAGTAAAAGAGGGCTAAAATTATTCTTATGGTTGATTTTTAATTTTGTAAAATGTTGCAAAATCTAATATATGAACACAAATGAGAAATGTCTTTTAAATTATTTATCGGATTATTCAAGCGCTGCAGCTCTTGCCTCCGGGCAGCTTATTGGGTTTTTATCAGAACATAAGATTAAAATGCGTTTTAATAATCTAAATCCGATATTTAATATAATTGATGAGATGGAATTTTCGGGTGAATTAAACTATAATCTTTCATATGAAGAAGAAAAATTGGATTAAACTCGGCTATATTTTAGCTTCGATATTTGTTTTTTGCGCATTTTTATATTTGGTTCAAATCCCTTCGTTTTTGGGGTTTTTATCGAGTGTTGAGAATAAAACCTTTGATTTAAGACAGTCTGTTGTTTCAAAATACAGAAAAATAAGCGACAAGATTGTAATTATTGCAGTTGACGATGCAAGCTATGAATATATTGTTGATAAATACGGCAGCTGGCCTGTGCCAAGAGCTTTTTGGGCAAAATTAATTACAAACCTTGAACCATCTGGCCCAAATGAATTAATTTTTGATTTATTGTTCCTAAAAAGATTTACAGCGGACGGAAACTCTGATGGTGAGCTTATTAATGCTGTTAACAAAAATAAAAATGTTTATGTTTCAATAAATTTTGATAATTATTCAAAAGAGGTAAGAACCCCGCCAAAGCTGCCTGTTGTGCTTCAAAACAGGATTGAAAATGATTATCTTATAAAAACTAATCCGGACCTTGTTTATTCAAATTGCAGAAGCATAATTGATGAAATATTAAATGGCACAAAAAATATCGGGCTCATTAATGTCCATCGAGATAAAGACGGCACAATCCGCACCATGCTTCCTTTTTTATATTATGATGGAGCTTATTATAAACACAGTACACTTTTATCGGCTCTTGATTATCTGAATCTTAACAAAAATGATTTTAAGATGAATAACAGAGGAGAAATTATTCTTGATAAAAACCGCGTTTTGCCCCTAAATTCTGACGGCAGGCTGATTTTAAACTGGTATGGGCCTGAGTGGACCTTTAAATATGTCCCTTTGTGGGAAGTGCAGTCTGCAATAGAGAAGAATGACCGCAAATTTTTAGATGATAATTTTACGAACAAGATTGTATTTATCGGGGTTGTTGCAAACAGCCTGTCTGATATTAAGAGTGTGCCTGTTTCTTATATGTTTCCAGGTGTTGAGGTTCAGGCCACGTTTTTAAATAATATTCTTGACAATAATTTTATACGGAAGATAAATCCTTTCTTTGATATATCCATGGCTGTTTTGCTTGCATTTATTGTAGTTTTTGGCGTTATGCGGCTAAAATCGCCTGCAAAATCAGTGGTTTTATTTTTTGGGCTTTATATAGGATATTTTATATTATCTATTGTTTTGATGCTGTTTTTAAATCTTTGGATAGGGCTTATAATGCCGTTTTCATTTGGCATATTCGCTTTTGCCGCATCGTATATTGTAAAATATCTTATAACATCAAGAGATTATGAACATACCTATAAGCTTGCTGTGACGGATGGTTTGACTGATATGTTTAATCACAGGTATTTTCAGGAACAGATGAGTGCTAACATTCAGACGGCAAAAAGGTATAACAGCGTATTTTCATTAATTCTTATTGATATTGATTTCTTTAAGAAATTCAATGATACATACGGGCATCAAAGCGGGGATGCGGTTTTAAGGCAGGTGGCACAAACTATTAAAAAGAACATAAGGGCGACGGATATTCCTTGCAGATACGGCGGAGAGGAGATGTCTGTCATATTGACCAATACAAACAAGGAAGATGCGATTAAGACTGCTGTTAAGATTTGTGAAGCTGTAAGAAACCGTGAATTTGAGCTTGCAACGGGCGATTGGACCCATGTTACAATAAGCCTTGGGGTTGCCTCTATGCCAAAAGACGGCGATACTACTGAAAAATTAATAGAATATGCTGATAAATGTCTTTATGTTGCTAAAGGAAACGGCAGAAACCAGGTAATATCAGAGGTTTCAGAGGATACGCCGACAGAGTAAAAAAATGAAAAATTAACAGGTGTTTATATGTACTCTTTACGCCAAATGGGGCTAATATGGTTGTATTGCCGATGCCGGTTTATTTGGCGGAATAGCCCTCTAAATTTAGTATTTGCACTTAAATTTTGTTAATTATATAATCTTGTTAAAAGTCTGTGAAATAAAATATTAAACCAGCTAGAAAGGCATTAAAATGGTAAATTCAGTAGTTGTGGTCGGGCGTGTAGGCCAAGATCCCGAGATGAAATATTTTGACAGCGGAAAGGTTAAAACAAATTTTTCACTTGCCGTAAATCGTTGGGATTCAAGGACTAAAGAGGAAGCAACCGACTGGTTTAATATTGAAGTTTGGGATAAACAGGCCGAGGTTGCAGGCGAATGGGTGAAAAAGGGCAGGCTTGTTGCTGTTGAAGGGCGTCTTGTTGTAAATAAATGGCAGACACCTGATGGCGAGACGGCTGAAAGATACCTGGTAAGATGCACTAATGTAAGGCTTATGGGTTCTAAGGCCGATAATTAGATTTTTAGGATTTAATCTATGCTGATTTCAAATTCTATCGGGATAATTGCGGATGACTTGACAGGCGCAAACGATACGGCTTTGCAGTTTTTTATGAAGGGCTCAAATGCTGAAATTGTCCTTGATATAAATTCATTAAATGAAAACCATTTAAATGTGGAAACTTGGGCGGTTTGTAATGAAACCCGCAATATAGCGCCTTTTGAGGCTGGTAAAATTGTTTATGATTCCACGAAAATTTTAAAAGAAAAGTTTGGGATAGAATATTTTTATAAAAAAATTGACTCAACCTTGAGGGGAAATGTTGCGGTTGAAATCCTTGCTATGCTTGAAGCAACCGAATATGATGCTGCAATTGTGGCCCCTGCCTATGTTCAGGAAGGAAGGATTACAATCGGCGGATATCAGCTTCTGAAGGGCGTTCCCATAGAAAGGACGGATGCTGCCAGAGACCCGAAGGCGCCGATTTATGATTCTTATATCCCTGACATTCTAAAAAGAGGCTTAAGTGAAGACGGAGCAGGGCTTGTAGGGTCAATTGAAATGAAAACCATAACCAAGGGCGCAGGGCCAATTGCCTTGAAACTCAATGAATTAATCGCCACAGGCAAAAAATTAATTGTGATGGATGCTGTTTCTACGGTTGATTTTGAGCAGATTGTGCTTGCTATGCAAAAAAGCACGTATAATATTTTGCCGGCAGGCTCTGCGGGGCTTGCCCATGCACTTGGCGCCATTTGGCTTTCAGAGATAAAATCTCCTGTCCAAAAAAAAGTGCCGTATCTGCCAAAGCTTATATTGTCCGGCTCTGCGACTGCTTTAACAGCTCTTCAAATTAAAAAGCTTGAAATGGATACTGATATTGAAAATACTTATTTTATACCGCTTACTTTGAATGATATTTTGGCAGGAATAAGCGACACTTTGCTTGACAGGATTGCCTCAAATCTTGTCAAGGACTATATTGTGGCGGTTCATGTTTCTTGTTTGGATGAAGAATTAGCAACAGAGGCCGCAAAGAGCAGGCTTATAGATGAAGGTATAACCAAAGAACAGCTTGCCACAAGGATTACAGACTATTTGTCCGAACTTGCCAGAAGAATCAAGGAGCGTTCTGAATTTATTTTGATAACTTTGGGCGGCGAAACTTCTTATAAATGCTCAAAAGCCTTGAACTGTGCATATTTACAGGTTGTAGATGCAGTTTTACCGTCAATTCCTCTTTGTATGGATTCTAATGCGCAGCTTGTTGTGACAAAGTCTGGAAACTTCGGTACATCAAGTACTTTGGTTGATATTATGAAATATTTTGAACATCATATAAATGCCTGAAACCCTTTTATAATCACTAACTCAGGAGATTTATATGTCTAAAATACAGTCAGGGAGGCTTTTATGGATGTAAAAAGGTATAAAATTGCAATAACGACGGGGGATTTGCTTGGAATCGGCGAAGAGATTACTATAAAGGCCTTAAATGCCCTAAAATTGCCTGCTCGAGACGTTTTAATAATTGGAAAAAGCCTTAATGACAGCCTTTTAAGCCATTATGACACCATAGAGCTTGATACCAGTGATAACGGGCGTTTTTGCTTTGACACCTTAAAGGTTGCATCAGAGCTTGCAAATGAGGGTAAAATCCAGGCTATAGTTACCGCTCCAGTTTCTAAGGAGGCGCTTTTTAAGTCTGGGTTTCATTATTCGGGGCAAACAGAAATTTTACAGGAATTTTTAGGAGACAAAGATTCTAAGGCTGAGATGCTTTTTGTCGCAAATGACCTCAGGGTGCTGCTTTTGACCCGCCATATACCTTTGAATCAGGTTAAATTATCTAAAGAAATTATTGTTGAAAAAAGTTTGAGGGTTTGCAAATTTTTGGTGGAAAAATGCGGCATTAAAAGCCCGAAACTCGCTCTGTGTGCGCTTAATCCGCATGCTGGCGAAAACGGTATTTTGGGGATGGAAGAGATTGAAATTATGGAGCCGGCTGTTCTTGAGCTTAGGGCTTTGGGAGTGGATATTACCTCTCCGCTCAGTGCTGATGGGCTTTTTGCCCATGTTGGCCAAAAATATCTAAATGGTGAAAAACAGCAGTATGACTGCATTTTGGCTGCTTATCATGATCAGGGATTGTGCCCTGTTAAGGCGCTTTGCTTCAAAAAGGCTGTAAATACTACAATCGGACTTAAGGTTATTCGCACATCGCCATCATCCGGAACGGCGTATGACATTGCAGGACAAGGGATTGCGGATGCTACTGGTATGGAGGAGGCAATAAAACTTGCGCTAAAATTAGCCTAAAAGGCTTGATTGGTTTGCCTTTGCGGCATTTTATATATACAATATAGGCGAGAATCATTGTGTGCACTGGATTTTAGCTGTTATTATGTACTGTATGGCAGAATTTCCAGCGTGAAACAGGCTTTATTATATCTAAAAGCCTTTAATAAAGCTATTTTTGGCTTTTTATATTTTTGCAAGTGAATTCATTACCGGCACGCTTGCTTTGATGATACGCTTATAGTATTGTATGAGCCGGGTTTTGGATGTATTATGCGTTAGAAGTATTGTGATAGTGTATTTTTGGCTTGCATATTATATAAATTTACTGTTATTATTGCTTTTTAAATGTTTTTTACAGTTAAAACTATTATTTGGCGCGGTTTTAGGGTTTTAATTTTATATAAACCCTTGATAGAAGCTTGTTATGGATTATTTTTTATTAAAATGGCGTAAAACACCTGTTATAATTAGATTCTAACCGTGCAATACCTCTAGAATCCCTGTGCGGAAATGATTTTGTCATATTAGCATTTTTATTTTTAAAATTTTGATATGCGGCTCACTCTAAAAGTCTTGTCTTTGTTGTGTTTATGATTATATGTGTACGTGAATACCCTGTGAATATTGGGATATGGCGATTTGATATGCCTGAATTTGTTATAATGCTTGCATTTTGTTTTGAATATCGGTTGTATTTATTATGGTGCAAGCTTATACGGTGATTTTTACAGTTTTTTGGTTCGCTGTATATTTTTTTGACTTGTGCATAATTTGCACATCTTTGTAACATTTCTTAAAATTTTCATTCAAATAAATTACTACATTTGTATCAAAAAATGTTATAATTAAATTAGGGTACTTTTTTTAAAGAAAATAAGGTTTTTTATGGCTTCTTTTAATTTTGGTTCTCCAAATAGTCCTCAAATTTCAGGCGCCAAGGGCATGATGAACAATGGCGGCGGCGGAAACACAGGCTATATGGCCCAAGGCAAGAAAAAGAAGAAAAAACGCGAAATTGAGATTGACCCGAAAATCCTTGAGGGAGAGGCTGAGGACAAATTTATCTATCAGGAAGATGAATATGAGGATGACGATGACTATTACGGAACAGCCTCTGATGGTGCGGATTCTGGCGATTCATTTTCTGAAACTGTTGATTCTTGCAATAATACGGACGTTAAGTGCTCTTTAAATGCTGATGGCAACGAAGTTTCGGATGTTTTCTTGAATTCTGCCGGGTCTAAAAATTCTTTTGATGATACCGCAAAAACGCCTAAAAACAAGTCAGAAAGCGCATCTAAAGGTGCAAATACATCGAAAAACACTGGTAATGGCACATTTTTTGGGTTTTTTGATAAAATTTCAAAACAGGCTGATAAAATTTTACCAAAGGCTGAGCAGAATATTAAAAACGGTGTTAATATATCGCCAGAAGCCTCTGATAGTGTGTTTCTTGCTAGTAAGGACAAGTCTTTTGACAATGATTTCGGGCTCAAGGGAAGAGCAAAATTTTTAAACAACAGGCAAAGAGGGCCTTTCAGCCGTAATGGCGATGCAAAAGCCAATGATAATAAGGATAATAGCGTATTTGGCGGTGATTTTTTCAATCCATCCAATGACAAATAGGCTGAAAACCGTACCAGACCACCGTTAAATCTTAGCGGGGTAAAAGCCTTGTGCGGCAGCAATTTTAGGTGTATTCACTGCTGCCAAAATCTTTTAATGCCTTTATTTTTATAATGCGCAGTGCATTTTGATATTTTCAGAAAAGGCGTAACCTGGGCGTTATTGCAAGCTTTACCCGCATTTTACCCAGCTGCCATCCGGCATTCTTTCTGCCTTAAAATCATATGTATCTGTACTTAATGTGTAAGGCCCTTTGCCTTGCCAGCCTGAATAAAAATATTTAGGTATCATTTGTCCGTTAGAATCTTCTGCAAGCTCAAATGCTGCTACTGCTTTTGCAGGGCCTTTGCCATCTTTTTGGGTGAAGGCAGAAAAATAACTTTTGCATAACCTGTTAAACCAATTATCTGCTGATTCTATGCCGCTGCCTTTTTCTGCACGTTTTACTTTTTCGCCATAAGAACAAAACCTTCCATCTGGTAATGCTCCATCTAATTCTTGTGCGCAATAAGTGCCACTGTCATTAAACCGTAATCTATCTTTATCAAAGTCTACTCTACCGCCGGAAAAATTATAAAGCTGGCTTTGTCTGGTGGTTCTTATCTGATTATCATCCGCATAATCTTTTCTGCCAATGTCACAGCTATCCAAGCTTCCATCGCTATTTGCGTTTATAATTTTTTCATATGAGCGCCCAATTCCATCCTTTGGCTTTTTATAATATGTGTAATTTGTCCCAATCCTATCTATATATTCGTTTCCTTCTGTGCTTCTGTTAATACGTATTACTTCTCCATTAATTCTAGAGTCTGCATTTTCAACTACGCCTTTGCTTAATTCCGAATAAGGAGTATCGCATTCGTTGCTTCTATTATAAACTTCTACGCTGCTTCCATCTTCGCATTCTATATTATACAAGCCTTCTTTAGAAAATGCTCCTTTTTCCCTAAATTCATCCACTGTTTTTTGCGCTTTTTTAATTTCTTCTTCACATGAATCTTTAAGTTCAAATGCATCTTTGCGCATTGCTTCTGCTGCTTCCACTGTTTTATTATATGAGGCAAGTGTTTTATCTATTAATATCTGCATCTCATCTGAAACAGGCTCTAATGCTGCTTTTTGTACAGCTTCTGTATTTGCTGCCTTATTTAAAGCTGCAACTCCGCCAGCTGCTGCTGCTGATAATGCTGCCTGTTCGCTTGTTAATGTTGCTTTTTGTAAATCAACCTGTACTGCAGCTTCTTGCCCTAAATTGCTATGTACTTCATCACTGCCGATGCCGCTTATTTTGCCTGCAGTGCCTGTGTCATCAAGCATAGCGTTTGCTTCCTTATTTTCAGCTGCTTTCCCGGCCAAGCTTGCATTTCCAGCGCTGTCATTGTTTTTCACTATGCTGCTGTCTGTATCGCCAATTGTGCGGGCATCGCCTGTTTGCCTTTGAGTACTTCCAGTTTCACCGGTGCCATCTGTATTGCGAACTACAACGGTTTTGCTGTCTCCATTTATTTGCCTTGAAACACCACCAGCACTATCTGTGCCATTATTCCTGCTTCCGGCGCCAGTGCCGCCGTTTTTATCTATGCCGCCACTGCCATTATTATTTCCGCCAACAACGGTTTCGCCGCCACTATTTCCGTCCGTACTACCACCAGCCTCCTGCCTGGCCTTATCTATTCCAGCTTTCCGGCTGGCTTCATCTGCTTTTTCTGCAGCACCTTTTCCTGCCGTATTTTCAGTATTTATTATATTTCTGGTTTCCTGTCCGGCTTTTTCAATATCCTCAACACTGCCTGTACCGCCAGCCCCCTGTCCAGTCTTACCTGCATTACCACCATTAGCTCCGGCTTTTTGACCCTCGGAACCTGCATTATTTGCAGCAACAGCTAATTTTTTTGCATCAAAATGATGTTTACCTGCTATTATTCCTCCTATAACAACTAAACCTGTTATTATTCCACCTATTATTGCAGTAGATTTTTTTACTTCTTTATTTAATAAAGGAATAGTAATAGTATCACCATTCTTTGTATTCTTATTATCTACAGCATTGTTATTATAGTTTACTGTTTGTTGATTTATTGGCTGATTAATTCGATTTTGCTGTCCATTTGTATTTTGAATATTTAAATCTTGTCCTTGCATACCCTGCAAAGGTTTTACTATTCCGTTATTTTGAATACCGTTAACATTTGGCATATATTTTCCTTTTCTTTATTTAAAAATCTGTTATTAAGTTTTAATCGCTAATCATTGCATTTTAAGCTCTTATATTATTATTAAAACCAAAAGAAAATTATCTTTGCCTTCGGGGGGGGGGGGGGGGTAAAAAATTGTTACAAAAGTTTACACAATTCGGCTGGTGAACTTAAGCGGAGCGCAAATAAATTAGGGTTGAGCTTTTGCAGATATGAAGGTTTTATGGTGTTTGCGGGTATTTGTAAGATGTTTAAAAAGATGGAAATGGCGGTATATAAAAATAAAGCATCATTCGGTGAGTGTACAAATCCTTATTGGAAAATAGGATGTATAGGCTTTAGCAAGTCAAGAAAAATACTATTTTAGCGGATGTTTTAGTTATTTTACGGCTTTTATCTTTTTATTGTAAGCCTTTCAAGCCAGCGGACAAAGCGGACGATTTTAGGTTCTTTATCTTTTGAGATTGAATCAACGAGAATGGTTGTCATATTGGCTTTTTTGCCGGCCAAAATGTCTGTAAGGGGCCTGTCGCCTACCATTACAGCCTCATTTTCTGTCATATTGAAATCATTTAATGCCTGCCTTAAGACTCTTGTGTCTGGCTTTTTTGCGTTTGAGTAAATTTTTATATTGCACTGCGCTTCAACTTTATCTATGTAGTGTTTTTTGCAGTTGTTTGAAACTATGGCAATTTTAAAGTTTTGTGACAATTTGTTTAAGAAACTTAATGTTTTTTCTGTAAACTTTCCGCTTTTTGATTGCATTAAGGTTGAATCAAGGTCAAAGAATATGCATTTTATACCGAGGCTTAGTAGTTCTTCGTCATTAATTTCAAATATTGAATTAAGGTTGTAATCCGGTTTTATTCGCATATGGCACATTCTCCTTCCAGTTTACAGTTTTTAATGCCGGTTGTTCTTAAAAGCGCCCAGCTATATTCTTTTTGCCAGAGGGTTGCTTCCAAGCTTTCGTTTGTTTCTTTAAATTCTACCCAGGCTTCATCATTTGTGTTTGCAAGGGTGTCATCATCCCTTGATTCATTTAAAATGCTTATGACTGTGGCTTTTGCAGTGTATGAAGGGGTTATTATTTCAAGTTCATCATTTATATGAACTTTATTTTTGAAGGTTACTTTGTATTTGCTACCCTTTTTTTCAAGGATAATGCCAAGAAAATCAGCCCCTGCAAGGCCTTTTGATATATCATAGCTGTAGCTATCCGTATTATTATCGCCAAGGAAGAAGCCTTTTGTGTAGCCTCTGTTTCCGACTTTTAAGAGCTCCAAATAGCCTTCTTTTGCGGTTATTTTGCCATCTAAAACGTCACGGTAGGCTTTAGATACGGCTGAAACGTAGTAGAGGCTTTTTGTTCTGCCCTCTACCTTGATAGAGTCTATGCCGATATTTTTTAGGTCATTTACGTATTCAACAAGGCATAAATCCTTGGGGGATAGGATGTGGGAGCCTTTTTCATCCTCTGAAATTTCATAATACTGTCCGGGGCGTGTTTCTTCGATGAGTTTGTAGCTCCATCTGCACGGCTGGGCGCAGCCGCCGTGGTTTGCTTTTCTTTTGTGGTCTGTCATATAATCTGAAAGCAGGCAGCGGCCTGAATAGCTCATGCACTGGGAGCCATGGACAAAGCATTCAAGCTCAATATCAGGTACGTTTTGGCGGATATTTTCAATTTGTCTGAATGAGAGTTCGCGTGCCAGAATTACCCTTTTTGCACCCAAGTCTCTCCAAAATTTTACTGCTTCAGAATTCAGCGTGTTTGTTTGGGTTGAGATATGGATATCGATGTTCGACAGTTCTTTTTTAATTGTATTGTATATGCCAAAATCGCTCAATATTATTGCGTTTGGGTTTGCATCACTTATGATTTCTATATCATCATTAAGCTTTTTAATATCATCATCGTACGCAAAGATATTCAGTGTTAAATATACTTTTTTATTTATGCGGCGGGCTTCATCAACGGCGATTTTCAGGTTGTCTCTTGTAATAAGTTCGCCCTTGCGCATTGTTCTAAGGGAATAATCAACCATGCCAAGGTATACAGCATCTGCGCCGTATGAGAAAGCATAGCGCATTTTTTCAATATTGCCTGCCGGCATTAAAAGTTCAATATTATTCATACCTAAATATTAGCATAAAAATGTTTTGGCGCTTTTTTGGGGCGTTTATGTGTGTTAAATTTTGTTACAGCTGTGCTTTTCTTTAGTGCCTTATTTTGTATTTTTTGTTATAAAAAGGATTTATATGTAATCCTTGCTTTTAAAGCAGCATTTTGTTTATTGAATAATTTTTGTTTTCTGCTTAAGTTTTTGCTTGCCCAATGGTATGTTGTGCGCCAAGATTAAAAATTCTGTTGAATTTGAACAGGAAAGGTATTTTATGCGCTTTTTGTCAATAAAATTTTTTGTAGGATAATGTCGTTTGTAAGGTAGTTTAATCACAAAAAATTGTTATGAATGACAAAATAGTTATAAGGCATGCTAAAGAACATAATTTGAAGGATGTTTCGCTTGAAATACCGAAGAATGAACTTATAGTATTTACCGGGGTTTCAGGCAGCGGGAAGAGCTCTCTTGCGTTTGATACCATTTTTGCAGAGGGGCAAAGACGATACGTTGAGAGTCTTTCAACATATGCAAGACAGTTTTTAGGGCAGATGGATAAGCCTGATGTTGAAAGTATTGACGGGCTTTCGCCTGCTATATCTATTGATCAGAAATCTACAACAAATAACCCAAGGTCAACTGTCGGCACAATAACAGAGATTTATGATTATTTGAGGCTTTTGTTTGCAAGGGTAGGAACGCCTTATTGTCCTAAATGCGGCACGCCCATTACGCCGCAGACTGTTGATGAAATTGTGGCAAAAATTTTGGAATTGCCAAATGGCACTAAAATTCAAATTAT
This sequence comes from uncultured Vampirovibrio sp., assembly GCA_910583725.1. Taxonomy (GTDB): domain Bacteria; phylum Cyanobacteriota; class Vampirovibrionia; order Gastranaerophilales; family Gastranaerophilaceae; genus MGBC122484. The sequence continues at coordinate 69,311 of CAJTXZ010000010.1, read as the reverse complement.
AGCACCTATTGTAAGGGGCAAAAAGGGCGAATTTCAAAATGTAATCTCTGAATTAAAGCAGGAAGGGTTTATCCGCCTTAAGGTTGATGGTGAAACTTATAACCTTGATGAGGATGAAATTAAACTGACTAAGACCCAAAAACACGATATTGATGTAATTATAGATAGAATTATAATAAAGGATGGCATAAAGAGCCGTCTTTTTGACAGTGTACAGACAGCGCTTCTTCGCGCAAACGGGCTTGTTGCGCTCGATGTTTTGGGAGGCAAAAAAGACGCTTCAAAGAATGATATAAAAAGCCCTAATGACGGGGTGATTGAACCGTATGAGAAATTATTTTCCGAGAAATTAAACTGTCCAAATTGCGACCTTAGTTTTGAAGAAATAACTCCGCGTGTTTTTAGCTTTAATAGCCCTTATGGCGCCTGCAAAGTATGTAACGGGCTTGGTGCACATTATGAAGTATCAGATTCTCTTGTTGTGCCTGATAGTGAAAAATCAATCAGGGACGGGGCTATATACCCTTGGGCAAAGACTGCAAATCAATATTATACGGATGTTTTAATGTCTGTGTGTGAACATTATGGAATTGACCCTGATAAGCCTTTTAAGTCATTAACACCAGCACAAAAGGGAATAATTTTATACGGAAATGACCTTGAAACCATAAAGATGCGATATTGCGACTTTGGAACAAAGCATATGCGCACGCACTATCAGCCGTATCTTGGTGTTATACCGTATATGATGAAAAAGTATGAACAATCCGACAGTGATGTTATTCGTGCCGAAATTCAAAAGTATATGACGGAAATTCCCTGTAATGCCTGTAAGGGTGCAAGGTTGAGCCCGTTTGTTTTAAGTGTTAAGATTAATGATAAAAATATTTATGATTTTTGCTGTATGAGCATTGATAAGGCTTTTGAATTTATTGAGGATTTGTATTTAACGCTTGATAATTACAAAATGGCGATTGCGCGGCAGATTTTAGATGAAATCAGGGCGCGTTTAAAATTCCTTATTGATGTGGGGCTGAATTATTTGACACTTGCAAGGAGTGCAGGAACCTTATCAGGTGGAGAGGCGCAGAGAATACGCCTTGCAACACAGATAGGTTCAGGGCTTTCAGGTGTTTTATATGTGCTTGATGAACCGTCTATCGGGCTTCACCAGCGCGATAATGATATGTTGATTAAAACATTGACGAAGCTTCGAAACCTTGGTAACACGCTGATTGTGGTAGAACATGATGAGGACACTATAAAGGCTGCAGATTATATTGTAGATATTGGACCAAAGGCCGGAGTGCACGGCGGAAATGTTATTGCAGCAGGAACGCTTAAGGATATTGAGGCTGCTAAGGATTCAATTACGGGCAAGTATCTTAACGGTGAACTAAAAATTCCTGTGCCTAAAAAAACGCGTCTTGGGAATGGGAATTTTTTAGAGGTTAAAAATGCACATCTAAATAACCTTAAGAATATAGATGCGAATATTCCGTTGGGTAAAATCGTTGCTATCACAGGGGTTTCAGGAAGCGGAAAGTCTACCCTTGTAAATGATATTATTTATGAATTTGCCCTTCATAAATTAAGGGGAAACCGCCCAAAACCAAAGGGTGTGGATGATATTAAGGGCTTTGAAAATATTGATAAGATTGTACTTGTAGACCAGTCGCCGATTGGAAGGACGCCAAGGTCAAACCCTGCAACGTATACGGATGTTTTTACGCATATAAGGGATTTATTTGCACAGACTAATGAAGCAAAGGTAAGAGGGTATAAACAGGGCAGGTTTTCATTTAACGTAAAGGGCGGGAGATGCGAAAAATGCAAGGGTGATGGCGTTTTAAAGATTGAAATGAACTTTCTGTCTGATGTTTATGTAAAATGTGATGTATGCAAAGGCAAAAGGTATAATCAAGAGACTTTGGAGGTTAAATATAAGGGAAAAAGCATTTCTGATGTACTTGATATGACTGTAGGAGAGGCGCTTGAATTTTTTAAGAATGTGCCGAGGATTCAAACAAGGCTGCAGACGCTGAATGATGTGGGCTTAGAATATATAAAACTTGGGCAGAGCGCTACAACGTTATCCGGCGGCGAGGCGCAGAGGGTGAAACTTGCGCTTGAATTAAACAAACGCGCTACAGGAAAAACCTTGTATTTGATGGATGAACCATCTACGGGTCTTCATTGGTATGATGTAGATAAGCTGGTTAAAATTCTTCACCAGCTTGCAGATACCGGGAATACCGTTCTTATTATTGAACATAACCTTGATATAATAAAATGCGCTGATTATATTATTGATTTAGGCCCTGAGGGCGGTATCGGCGGCGGTGAAGTTATTGCAAAGGGCACGCCAAAGCAGGTTATAAAAAATAAAGATTCATACACTGCAAAGTTTTTAAAACCATATATTGAGAAGGGGTAGAGTAAATATATAAAAGTTTATGCAAAAATATTAACCTTTTTTCTTGTAATGGAAGGCTTTGTACATATAAAAGAGCGTTTCAATTAAGTTTCCAGATAAAGTAAAGCTTAACTTCGCTCTTGTTATGCATAAAGACTGAAATAAAAAGAAAGCATTCAACAAACAAGTGTAAACTTGTATATTTTTATGATATAGTCTGTAAATTTATGCAAAATTCAAAAAATGGAATTGTTTTTATATTTTGAATGATATTAAAGGATTTAAAACACCTGCTTTTATTTAAATTACTCCAATTTGTTTCTTTATGGAGGGATGTTTTTTCTTTTGGTGGGGATTATTCTTTCTTTGAAATGAAAGGAGATTTTTATTATGTGTAAAACTTACGATGCAATTTATAAGATTGCAAAAAATGTTGAATCTGATGTTTTAGTTCTTTGGGTGGGCCATAAAAAGGTGGCTGGTACACTTTTAGACTGCCATGACAATAAATGTATGGATGAAGTTATTACTCTTCAGGATGCAACAGTATTTTGTAAGCACGAAGATGGAATGCAGCAGCATAATTTCAGATGGCTGAATATCCCGTCTCATCAAATTAAAGCTTTTACATTTAAATGCTGTGTACTTGATATGGAACTTGAATAATCAAAACAGAAGTTTAAAAACCCGGCACCTTATTATTTTTTGCTTTGGTGCCGGATTTTTTATTAAAACCTGCCTTGCCTAATACGCCGTGTCGATCCATTTATCATCTGATGTTCTTCTTAATGTTTTTTCTGCCTTTGCATCTCTTCCGGGTGTGTCTACAAGGTATTTATTATAACAATTTGGCGTGCCGTTTTTGTATGTGAGATTGGTATTTGTTATTTCGGTTCCGTTTTGATATTTTATGTCAGCACTGTATGAAGATAATGTATCATTCTTCATCAGTATTTGTTTTTCGATATTTGCCGGCGCCCCATCTGCAATGCCGGATCTGCCTTCCTGATAAAAACTTATTCCGTTTGGTAAATTTTGGTAAATTTTTTCGTAATGTTCCGCGCCGTTAGCTTGTTGAAGGTTTTCATAATACGTTGTTGAACCGTTGGGGAGCCATTTAAGACCGTGCGCTTCTTTGGTTGCGCATGCATTGCCTTCCTTGTCAAGCAAGGTTTCGATACCTTCAACATAACTGTAATTTCCTCTTTGTGTGGTAGGCACGGAATATATGTTCTTCTTTGAATCTTCAAGAAATTCTATAAAATTCATTAATGAGAATTTATTTTCATCATCTGGATAAAATGTGCTTGTTCTTAGGATTGTTTTTCCATCCTCTGCGTATTCATTCATAATTTTGCCGGCGCCTTCTAAGCCATCTTCAATCTTTACCTTAAAATTACCATTTTCCAGAGTTACTTCGCCATTATCAAAGATTGATTGGATTTCCGAGCACTTTTTATTAAAAGTATCAATGAGGCTGCCTGCTCTTTTTTGTATTTCATCTGCTGCGGTTTGCATACTTTCTGCTTCGCTGATTGCCTTTTTTACACATCCCGGGGTTTTGTCCCGAAATTTGCCAAGCGCTGCGGCACCTATTGCAAGGGCTGCTATTGCAAGACCTGTAAATAATGTCCTTTTCTTAACCTCTTTGCCTAAAATAGTCACCGTATCCGTCTTTGGCTGGGCCAGAGGAGATTGGGTTTGCACAGGTGAATCTGTTGCGGCATTTGGATTGCCGGCTGCTGTTGTCATTGGGTTTCTTTGTGCAGCTGGGGCTTGCCCTTGCATACCTTGAGCCTGTGGATTATTGTTTATTGCTGCATAGCCTTGTCTTGCCGGCTGCTGCGCTTGTGCTAAGCCGTTAACCATAATTTTTCCTTTAAAATCTTCCTTATCTTAAATAAAACCAGATATGCATATTTATTGCCAGAATATTATAAAGTTTGCGATAAATGTTACAAAAAGTAATATAATGAGCGGGCAATTTTGAATTCTTTTAATACTTCAAATGGCGGGGAGTGATTGCAAAAAGCTTTATTTGATAGTAAAATTTATTTAAAGTATACGGTTAAAATGGCGCTAAAATTGCAATCAAATAAACTAAAAGATTATATTGATATAATTCAAAAAGTCGCAAGGGTTGAATACAGGCGCATTCCAACACATATGGTGGAGTGCGAAGAGCTTGTTTCAATAGGCATAATTGCTGTGCAGGCGCTTATGAAAAATAAATCCGATGAACAATTAGAACACTACAATATATCATATATTGCAACCGCTGTTAGGTGGGCCATTAGGAATGAACTTAGAAACCGTTACAAGTGGTATACTTTAAAACATAAAAAGGATGAATTGGATGAGGACGAGGACTCAACATCTAGTGTGCCGGATGAAGCTTCAAGTCTTGAAGTTTCTCCGCAAAAGGTAAGAGAGGCTATTTATGAAACAATTTTATCAATTGATTCAATAGCTGCAGCTTCTTCTGATACTGATTCACCCTTTGATTTTATAAAAGATAATTCTGCAACACCTGATGAAAAGGCTGAAATTACAGAATTAGGCCGTTTGATTAGAGAAGCGATTGCAACGCTTCCCCAGAAAGACAGAACAATTGTAGAGTATAGGTTTTATCGTAACATGCAGGTAAAACAGATTGCGCAGATGGTAGGGCTTTCAAGCTCAAGAATTACAAGGATTGTCCAGTCTGCCCTGAATGAGGTCCGCGAATATCTTCAAAAGAGGGGCTTAAACAGTTATTAATTTAGTACTAACTTTTTTAAGGAGGAAAATCTTATAATGCAAATGACGGAAAACAAAAAAATAGATAATAAATACAAAGAAATTGTTAAAAAAGGCTTAGAAGCGCTTCATAAAAAGAATATGGCTTTGATTTTACATGGCGTTAGTTTTCCATCTTTAAAGAGCGAAAATACCGGTTTTGGCACATATAATTCTAATGGTGCAAAGAAAATAATGGATTTTGCCTCCGGCATGTTTAATGCAATTCAGCTTGGGCCTAACGGTAAAACAAAGGCAAGTGATTCATCTCCTTATACAGGAACTGTGTTTTCACAGAATCCTTTGTTTATGGATTTAGCCTCTCTTGCAACAAATGAATATGATAATCTGCTTTCTGCTGTAACACTAGAAAAAATTGTAAAAGAAAACCCAAACAGATATGAAAACAGGGCTGCATATGCTTATTCTATTGAGACTTTGAATAAGGTTATGGATGAAGTTTATGACAATTATAAAATAAGCGCTTCTGCTAAATTAAAGGAAGATTTTGAAAAGTTTAAGGAAGAAAATGCTTATTGGCTTGATAATGATGCTTTATATGAAGCCTTAAGCATAGAAAATAATTCTGATTACTGGCCACAGTGGGAAAACGAGCTTGACCGTGATTTATTATCTACCTGGGATAAAAATAAGGCCAAGGCAAGAATTGATGAAATAAATAAAAAATATGAGGATGTGATTGCAAAATATAAGCTTGCACAGTTTATAACAGCTTCACAAAGCGAAAAAACAAGAAAATACGCTAAAAGCAAAAACCTTAAAATGATTGCAGACAGACAGGTTGCATTTTCTGACAGAGATAACTGGGCATACAAGTCTTTATTTCTTGAAGATTGGTGCCTTGGCTGCCCGCCTGATTATTTTTCAAAAGACGGTCAGGCATGGGGCTTTAGTGTGATGAATCCTGAAAAAATGTTTAATGAGGATGGTACACTTGGCGAGGGCGGAAAACTTTTATACAGGTTGTATTTAAAAATGTTTAAAGAAAACCCCGGAGGTGTAAGGATTGACCACACCGTGGGGCTCATTGACCCTTGGGTATACAAAAAAGGCGCTCTTCCAAAGGTTGAAGAAGGGGCCGGCAGGTTATATTCTTCTCCGTTCCATCCTGAATTAAAAAAATATTCAATCGCAAGGGAAGATGATACTAATAATCAGGTAGAACCTGATAAGGAACAATGGATTAAAAAACTTGATGATTCTCAGGTGGAACGCTATGCAAGGACAATAGAAAAAATAGTTATTGCTGCAGCGAAGGAAGCAGGCCTTGATAAAGATGCAATTGTGGCTGAGGACCTTGGAACGCTTACTTATCCTGTTGTTCGCGTGATGGAAAAATATGAGCTTGCCGGCATGAAACTTGTACAGTTTGTTGTTGCAGAAGAAAATGACCATCCATACAGATGCTGCAACATAACGGAAAATTCCTGGGCGATGGTTGGCACACACGATAATGAACCTATTAGAATGTGGGCGCAATCTATGATGGGTAAGGAAGAATTAAATCCTCATGTTAACAATTTAATGCAAGATTTATATTCTGATGCTGAAAATAAGGATGAAATCAGACAAAAATTATACACTGATGATAAGTTTCTTGCATTTTCTAAACTGGTTGAAATATTTGCTGGTAAAAATGAAAACGTTCAGGTATTCTTTACAGATTTCTTTGGCATATTAGATGTTTATAACCGCCCGGGCACATCCGGAGACCCGAATTGGACATTAAGGCTTCCTGATAATTTTGAAGAATATTATGAAGAAAACCTTAAGGAAGGAAATGCCTTAAATCTGCCATTAGCTTTAATTTACGCTATAAAGGCAAGAGGTAAAGATTTTGTGCGTCAAAATGAAGAACTAATAAAAGAATTGGAATCAATAGCATAGTATTATGAAAAATATATTCTACAAAATTTTATCAGCATTTTTCCTTGCATTTTCAATTATTGTAATGCAAGGAGATTCTGCGCAGGCTGATTTTTCATTCAAAGAGATGGAATTGAGCTTTGTGCAGATATCGGATACACACATATCAGACAGGGAAGACACCAGCTATAAGGCGCTTTCAAGCTCTAAAATTCTTTTAGAGGATGCAATTCGCCAGGTGAATAACCTTAAACCGGTTGATTTTGTTATGTTTACGGGTGATATGGTGAATGAGCCTCTAAAAGAATCATACAGAGACTTTTTTGTATTACTCACAAAATTGAAGTACCCAAGCCTTGTTGCTTTTGGAAACCATGATATGGCGCAATTAAAAACTCTTGATAAGGACGCCCCGCCATACATTAACAAGGCAGAGGCGCTTGATATCATTAAAAAATGCAATCCTTTTTATATCTTTGATAAAAGCTATTATGCCTTTTCGCCAAGAAGGGAATATCGGGTGATTGTGCTTGATACAACGGTGGATGACAGAATAACAGCAAACGGCATATTAAAGGATGAGCAGGCAGAGTTTTTAAAGAATGAGATAGAGGGGCACAAAGATAAGGTTATACTTATATTTGAGCACCATCCTGTTGTAGAGCCCTTTAAATCAGAACACCACAGGATAGTTAATTCTGATAAATATATGGAAATAATAAAAAAATACAAAAAAACACCTATAGCAATATTTTCAGGCCACTACCATGCTGCAAAGATAATAAGGCAGGGAAATATAATCCATATAAGCACGCCATCCCTTGTTACATACCCTAATGCCTTCAGGTATGTAAATATTACAAACTATAAGGACAGGACCATATTTAATATTAAATATATTGAAACAAACCTTTATGATGTTCAAAAGAAGGGCAAAATGAATGCTATAGCGCAGGCTGCCCTAAGAGGCCTTCCAAGCGACCATAACACCACGATTACGATTAGAAAATCAAAGAACAATAACAATGAATATAAGGAAGAAAAGCCAAAAACAATAAAAGAAGATAAAAAAATCCAAAAGGAAATGCAAAGAACCCAGAAACAACTTCAAAAAGAACAAAAAGCCAAAGAAAAGGCAAAGAAGAAGATTAAGAAAATAAAAGATTTAGAAGAAACTCAAAAAAACCTTTATGAAAATGCTGATAGCATGTCTGATAAGGTGCAGCCGGCTGAAAACCCGATATAAATTGTTGTCTGGCGTCGTTATATGTTTTCCGCCGCTTTTAGCAGACTGAATAACGACTGAGGATTTAACGAGTTTAAATTATAGAAAACTGGGCACATACAAAAGCCCTGTGGAATAATAGAAAAGGAATATTTAGCAAAACAGAAACAGTGGATTAAGATGCAGGATTTTAAGATAAAGTTCAGAGGGGTGAGAGGCTCTCATCCGACAGCAAAGCAAAGCCATCTAAAATTTGGCGGAAACACAAGCTGTGTCGAAATTTATGTCGGCGGACATCTTATAATACTTGATGCTGGAACAGGAATTATTGACCTTGGGCGGGATTTGCAGAAGGAGCACATATTATCCGGCACTGATTTGTACTCAAGAAAACCTGTTGATGCCACAATAATTTTAAGTCATCTTCATCAGGACCATACCCAGGGGCTGCAGTTTTTTGCACCTTTGTTTATTCCGACATCAAAACTCGATATTTACGGGCCGCCTGCAAGGGGTGAGTCTTTAAAGGAAACTATTTCAAACACGCTATTTGAGCGGGTTTTTCCTGTTTCAATTGATGAAATACAGTCAAATTTAAATATTTATGGTTTTGCGCTTAAAAATGTTCTTATAATAAAGCCTGATAATACAAAGGAATTTATTGCACAGAGTGATTTTAACTCTGACAATCACTCTTCTGATGTTGTTATATCTGTGTATAAAACAACCGCGCACCCAAAGGACGGCTCTTTGAGTATTAAAATTCAATACAAAAATAAATCCGTTGTTTATGCGACAGACAAGGAAAGCTATATTGGCTGCGATAAAAAATTTATAGAATTTGCCCATGGTACAGATGTTTTGATTCATGACGCCCAATATACCCAGCAGGATTATATTTCACCTATCCTTCCAAAACAGGGTTTCGGGCATTCTACTTTTAATATGGCTGTTGAAACTTCAAAGTTTGCAAAGGCAAAAACCCTCTTTTTCTTTCATTATGACCCGAATTATGATGATGGAATCTTATCTATGCTTGAAAATGAATACACACAAATTTCAGAAAATATAAAATTTGCAAAGGAAAATTTGGAATTTACTGTCTAAGCATCCTTTGGCGCAGGTTTATATTGACCTGATACCCTTAACATAAAACCCTGTTAAATCCACTCTTGGTGTCGGAATGGATTTTTAGCCAAAAAACCATTAAGATTAAGAATATGAAAAAAAGATTAATTTTGTTAATATTGTCTCTCATTATTTCCCTTTTTGATATTAAAAACCCGTTTCAGCCAGGTAAAAGTCTTGTGTTGCCAGCTTTTGCGGATTTAAATCAGGTAAAAATCATAAGCCCTGTTGATGCTATGAAGAATGCAAACCAGCACAACAGGCGCGGTGTGAATTATTTTAGGGAGCAGGATTATTTTGCTGCATTAAAAGAATTTAAGATTGCTATTGCAATAAACCCGAATTCGCAGTCTACGGCTGTATATTACAATAATTTAGGCAAGGTTTATCTTGTTTTTGGTAAGATTCAAAGGGAGAGGAATTTAACCCGTGCCGATGCCGATTTTTCAGAGATGGCTAAAACATGTTTTGAGAGGGCGATTATGCAGGATTGTATGAAGTTTGAATACTATAAAAATCTTGTTGAATCATATGAACTATTAGGAATAACTGCCCAAAAAAAAGAATTTTTGATGAAGAATCTCAAGGTTAATCCGTTTAATGCAATTGTTATTGCAATAATTCTTGAAAAACAGGGTAAATACGCCCCTGCCATTATGATTTTGGATGATTTTGCATCTAAAAATCCTGATTTAATTATCACAAACGATGTTAAGAAATTTATGAATACAATGACAAAATATGAGAATGAATATGATTACCTTGGAAAACCGCCCGAGATAAGGCTGTAGCGCATTGTGATTTTAGGCAATTAAATTTTGTTTTCTGGCCAATTTTATGGACCAAAAAATTGTTCGCCCGAATGTTTAGGCTATATCCAAGCGCGGCTATACAAATATTGTCTGTTCTCTATCTGGGCCTATGCTTATGATTTTTATAGGGGCGCCTGAAACTTCTTCAAGGCGTTTTAAGTATATCTTGGCTTCATTTGGCAAGTCATCAAAGTGTTTAACCTTTGTGGTGTCTGACATCCAGCCTTTAAATTCCTCATAAACAGGCTCATAGTCTTTATGTGTGTAAACATTTGTGGGGTAATATTCTGTAATTTCGCCGGTTTTTTTGTTTTTGTAGGCAGTACAAAGCTTTATGGTTTCGAATGTGTCAAAAACATCGAGTTTTGTAAGTGCTATGGATGAAAGCCCTCCAACAAGTACGCTATACTTAGCTATTACAGCGTCAAACCAGCCACAGCGCCTTGGCCTTCCTGTTGTTACGCCAAATTCTGCGCCAATTTTTTGTATTTTTTCACCGGTTTCATCTAAAAGTTCAGTCACAAAAGGCCCTTCGCCAACTCTTGTAATATATGCCTTAAACACGCCAATGACTTCATTTATGGCTAATGGCCCCACAGAAGCACCGACACCTGCTCCGCCGCCTACGGGGTTTGAGCTTGTAACAAAGGGATATGTGCCGTAGTCAATGTCTAAAAGCACGCCCTGTGCGCCTTCGAAGAGAATTGTCTTGTTTCTTTTGGCGTCGTCTAAAAGTTGTTGCCATTCAAAACATACATATGGTGCAAAAATCTTTCTATATTTGGCACAGAGTGCCATAGCCTCATCTTTTGAATAAGTGTTAAGATTGTAAACTTTATCAAGCATTTTGTTTTTTAAGGGCAAAATTACATCAAGTTTTTCGCTTAACGTTTCTTCATTAAATAAATCTTCAACTCTTATTCCAACGCGCGCATATTTATCCGTATATGTAGGCCCTATGCCTTTTTTGGTTGTCCCTATCTTATTTTTTCCAAGTGAATTTTCGCTGTATCCATCCACCTCTGTGTGCCAGGGCATAGTAATATGCGCCAGTGGGTGCACTTTTAGGGCTTTTTTAAAATGTTCTTCTGAAATTCCTTCTGCAATGAGCTCGTTAATTTCTTTTTGAAAGTCATCCGGCTTAATTACTACTCCTGCACCCACAAAACAGGTTTTTCCTTCGTATAAAATGCCTGAGGGGACAAGGTGAAATTTATATTTTTTATCGTTGTAAACCACAGTGTGGCCTGCATTTGAGCCTCCCTGATATCTTATTATAACATCTGCATTTGATGCTAATAAATCAGTGATTTTTGCTTTGCCCTCATCGCCAAACTGGGCGCCTACTACAACGGTATTTTTCACGTTTTCGCCTTTCTTTGAAGTCTGTAAGCCGTTTTTTTGGGGATTTTAAAATTTATCCTCCCAACCTATTTTACTATAAAAAAATTTGTAGTAAAATCGACTTATGTTAAAGCTTTTTAATACACTTTCAAAAAAATCCGAAGAATTTAAGCCGATAGCGGGAAACGCTGTCAAAATGTATGTTTGCGGCCCAACGGTTTATGATAAGGCACATCTTGGACACGCCAGGTGCTACATTACGTGGGACGTTTTGTATAGATACCTCAAATTTTCAGGGTATGATGTCACCTATTGCAGGAATGTAACGGATATAGATGATAAAATCCTGAAAAAAGCAGATATGATGGGTGTTTTGCCTGAGATTGTGACAAAAGAATTTTATCAAAGTTTTATAAATTCAATGAAGGGTTTAAACGTCTTAAACCCTGACATAGAGCCAAGAGCCACCAAGACAATTGGCGAAATGATTGCTATGACAAAGAAACTGGTTGATTCGGGCTTTGCATACCCTGTTGACGGGGATGTTTATTTTGAGGTGGCTAAATTCAAAGACTACGGCGCACTTTCAGGCCAGCCTATTGATGACTTGATGGCCGGTGCAAGGGTGGAGGCAGATACTAAAAAGCGCTCCCCGCTTGATTTTGCGCTTTGGAAAAAGGACGAAAAGCACGGCTATAAAAGTCCTTGGGGTATGGGGCGTCCAGGCTGGCATATTGAATGCTCTGCCATGAGTAAGAAGCATTTGGGCGAAACCCTTGATATACACGCCGGTGGGGCTGATTTACAGTTTCCGCACCATGAGAATGAGAGGGCGCAGTCTGAATGTGCAAATGGCTGTAAATTCGTAAAATACTGGCTGCACAATGGTTTTGTGACCATTAATAAAGAAAAAATGTCAAAATCTCTTGGTAATTTTTTAACCATAGATGATGTTTTAAAACGCTATAATTCAAATGCCATAAGGCTTTTTATCCTTACAAACCATTACAGAATGCCTGTAGAATTTAATGATGAGGCCCTGAATGCTGCAAATAACGGGGCAAAAAGGCTTATTAACAGTGTGAAAGATTACTCTAACAAGGCTGTTAGTGAAAACGATTATGACTCTGAGGCTCTTTTTGCCTTTAAAGATGCCATGGATGATGATTTGAATACCTCAAAGGCGCTTGCTGTCTTGTTTTCGCTGGTTAATAAACTTAAAAAAGCAGAGTCTGAGGGCGCTTTGGCTGCTAAAGACGGTGAAAAGCCTTTCGGTAACGCATCTTTAGTGCAAAAAACTGCTAATACAATAATTATGCTTGGTGAAGTTTTAGGGTTTGATTTTACCCTGAAAGACAAGCAGGAGTTGAATTTAGAGGAGTTGAAGGCAAAAATTTTACCCCTTTATGAAAAATTTAACTATGATGAATCTCTTGACCCAAAAACCTTGCTGGATAAGCTTTTAGAGGATAGGAACTGTGCAAGGGCTGATAAAGACTGGGCAAAATCTGACTTGATAAGAGATGAGCTTTTTGCCGTGGGGATTATTGTAAAAGATTCAAAAGATGGCTCAAAGTGGGAATTGGCCTAAATATTCGGGGTTTAGAATGGCTGAAAATAAGCAGGGAACACTTTTTGTAGTATCGACACCTATTGGAAACCTTTCTGACATCACGTTTCGGGCTGTTGAAATCTTGAAAAATGTTGCTATTATTGCCTGCGAGGACACAAGGAATACCAAAATACTTTGTGAAAAATATGAAATTAAAACACCCTTGGCAAGTTATCATAAATTTTCTGAGAGCGAAAAGAGCGGTTGGTTTATAAATCGTCTGAAAGCGGGTGAGGACATGGCTTTGGTGTCTGACGCTGGAACACCTTTAATATCAGACCCTGGTGTGAAACTAGTTCAGGAAGCGCGTTTAGCTGGTATTAATGTGGTGCCAATCGTTGGGGCGTCTGCAATTATGGCGTTACTTGCCTCAATACCCAGGCAGAGTGAGGATTTTAAGTTTATAGGGTTTTTGCCCAGGGTAAAATCACAGATTGAAAATCTGCTAAAGGCAAATGCGGGTGAGAATTTAGTGTTTTATGAAAGTGCAAGTCGCCTAATATCAACACTTAAGACGATTGCTGAGACCCAAGCGTGCCGTAAAATCGCAATTGGACGCGAGTTGACAAAGAAATTTGAAGAAATAAGGGTCGATTACCCTCTAAAACTTCTTGAATACTACAATTCACACGTGCTAAAAGGCGAAATTGCCTGTATGGCCTATGCTTTGGATGAAAAAAATGTGTTCTGCGATGATATGAAAGACAAAATTTTAAGGCTGAAAGGGCTAAAACTCTCTAATAGAGACATTGTCAGCGTGCTTAATTCACTATATGCATACTCTAAGAACGATATTAAGGATTTTTTAATAAAAAATCCGGATTTCAATTAATCCGGATTTTTCACGTATGAAAATTGTCTTAAACTCTCTTTTGGAGCGGCTTTTGGCCTGATTTTATATAATTTAAGCTAATTTTGCTTTAATATCGGCTTCAACTTTTTCAAAAATTTGCTTAACATTTGTAATATCTTTTGCTGAACCTTGCGCCATAGAAGGTTTTCCGCCGCCTTTACCTCCTAAAAAGCCCGTTATTTCTGAAACTAGGGCCCCTGCGCTTATTCCTTTTTTAACAAAGCCGTCACTCACCTTGACTATCACAAAACCCGCATTATCAGGCTTTTTTGAGCATAAAATTATAATGGATTCGCCAAGTTTTTTGCTAAACATCTCCAATCCGAATTTTAGTGCATTTGGGTTGTGGTCTTCAATCAATGATATAAAGAGTTTTCCGGTTTTGCCATCCCCTAAAGGCACGTCCTCGGCGCGATTTGCCAGGCTTTCAAACCTACTGTTTGCAATTTGGGCCTCAAGCTCCTGTATACGGGCGTTTTGGGCTTTATTTTCTTCGGTTAATTTTTCAATTTTTTCTGCCACCTCATCGGTTTTAAGTTTGTATTTATGGGCGATATCATCGATTTGGCGGGCTTTTTGAGCTAAATAATCAAAGGCAGAATTTGAGCATAAAATCTCTATACGCCTTACCCCTGCTGAGCTTGCGCCCTCTGAAGCTATTTTTGCAAGCCTGATATCTTTTGTATTTGTACAGTGACAGCCACCGCAAAGCTCCTTAGAGACGCATTTTTCAGGGTTTTTTTCATCAAAAAAGCTTACAACGCGTACCTTTTCGCCGTATTTTTCACCAAAAAGCGCCATTGCGCCTGAATTTTTCGCCTCTTCTATATCCATAATTTCTGTTTTGCCTGATAAGCCTTCATTTATCCAAGAGTTAATCAGGGCTTCGGTTTTAGCGATTTCATCTTTTGTCATTGCGCGCTCAAAAGAAAAATCATATCTTGTTCTGTCAGGCTCTACCTGAGAACCTGCCTGGTGTACCTCTTTTCCAAGTACAGAGATTAATGCAGCCTGTAGAAGGTGCGCTAATGAGTGATGTTTCTGCGTTTCTGCCCTTTTTGTGGCGTCAATCCTTGCTATTACAGAATCTCCCTTGCATATTACACCCTTAACTCTGTGGGCAAAGACGTTTTGCACCTTGAATGTCTTTAAAACATCAACAGTTTCGCCATTTGAGAGTTCAAGAGTTCCTGAATCGCCCACCTGACCGCCACTTTCAGCGTAAAATGGCGTAACATCAAGTATAACATCAGCTATATCGTCTTCGTTTGTACACTCAACCTCTTCGCCGTTTTTAATTATCGCTAAAACCTTTGCTGTAGCTTCATTTTGGGTGTATCCTACAAAATTTGTTGCAGGTTTGTCGGCATAATTTTTATCATCCGCCAAAACTACCTTCTGCATTGAGTTTCGAGCTCTTTCTCTCTGCTCTTCCATCAATTTTTTGAACGCTGCTTCATCCACATCCATAAAGTTTTCGTTGGCAATTTCTTTGGTCAATTCAAGCGGAAATCCGTATGTATCATAGAGTTTGAAGCAATTTTCTCCTGAAATCAGCTTGCTGCCTGATTTTTTAGCGTCCTTTAGAATTTCTTCCATTAGATTATAACCGCGCTGGAGGGTTAATTTGAACCTCTCTTCCTCTAAAAGCACGGCTCTTTGTATCTTTTCGGCTTTTTCAGAAAGTTCAGGGTATGCGTTTTTATAAAGCTCAATAACCTTGTCTACTATGGGTTTTAGGAATGGAAGCTCTAAATTTAGCATATAGCCGTGTCTTAGGGCGCGTCTTAAAATCATCCTCAAAACATAGCCCCTACCTTCATTTGAAGGGGTGATACCGTCTGCAATCAGGAATGACACGCATCTTGCGTGGTCCGTAATAATTCTTAACGAAATATCTGTTTTTTCATCTTCACCGTATTTTTTGCCTGAAATTTTGCAAACTTCATCCAAAATTTGCTTCAATAGGTCGGATTCAAAGGTGGATGCGACGTTTTGGCATACCATTGCAATCCTCTCAAGCCCCATTCCGGTATCAACGTTTTTCTTTTCAAGGGGCACAAGATTGCCTTTTTCATCCTGGAAAAGCTCTGTAAATACGAGGTTCCAGATTTCAACCCACCTGTTGCATTCACAGGTTGCAATTGAGCAATCTTCTGAGCATTTTAAGTGCTCACCAAGGTCATAATGAATTTCGCTGCATGGGCCGCAGGAGCCTGAAATGCCGACAGGGCCCCAAAAATTATCTTTTTTACCCTTTTTTAAAATTCTTTCTTTGGGCACACCAGCCTTTTGCCAGATTTCGCCGGCTTCATCGTCATTTTCGTATATTGTAATCCAGAGTCGGTCTTTATCAAGGCCTAAATAATTTGTTACAAAATCCCATGACCAGGGGATGATTTCTTCCTTGAAATAGTCGCCAAAGCTGAAATTTCCGAGCATTTCAAAAAAGGTGTGGTGCCTTGGGGTTCTGCCTACGTTTTCTATGTCTGAATCTTTGCCGCCGGCGCGGGCGCATTTTTGGCAGGATGTGGCGCGGTGTGGCTTGTAGGGCGGGGTTTCAATACCTAAAAAATATGGTATAAACTGTACCATACCGGCAGTTGTAAGTAGTATTGTGGGGTTATTTGGCACAAGGGAAGAGCTTTTTACCCTTGTATGCTGATGTTTTTTTTCAAAAAAGTTTAAAAATGCTTCTCTTATTTCATCGCAGGTTTTTGGCGTATTTTCCATATTTTCCTCAATAATTTGATGTCAAAACTTAAAAAAATTTTACCATAAAAACCGCTTAATTATAAAAATTTTATTTTTGTTTGTTGTTATTTGGTGGGGAGTTTGGTTTTGGGGTTTTTGTATTTAAAAGGGCTGGAATTGCAGTTGCCGGGCGGGGCTTATCCTGAAAACAATTTTTCTATTCAAATAATAATTAAAATTAGACAGTTTATTTAATGTTGGGTTAAAACCCAACCTACGGGTTGCTTTAAATTTTTCATATTCTTATCCTGCACCCGTTTTAGCCTGAATGCAGATGATGATTAAAACAATCCTTGCACGGTTTTGTTATTTTGTTGGGTTACGCTTCGCTAGCCGAACTTACGGGCTGTTTTATTCATTTTAATTTTTCCTGTCTAATTAATTCTTCAAGTTTTTTCCCGCATTTTTCTGCTTGTGTACCATATTTTAAAGGAAACATAGAACTGTCAATGGAAGTAATCTCGTATCCTCCAAAGGTTTTTCGAATTTTCTTTATGTCTTTTATCAGTACTGTCTTTTCTCCTAGCCATTTAAATGTTCCTATTAATCTTTTATTGGTTAAAATCACTGTATACGCTTCAAACAATAATGCAAATATTATTGCTGCAAATCCATATAGGCAATAAAATAACAAGCTTTGTCTTGTAACCATATCAACGTGTGTTATTTCATTGGAAAGAAAGAATGGAAAAATCATTTGTCCAAAATAACTACCTATACAAAATTGTACCAGTAAAATAATAGTAACATTTGGAAAAAAATAAACTAAAACATTTTCATTTGGGTATTTTTGTATGTTTGTCCTAATAATATGATTACGAAGAATAATAGATAATATGTATGTTAAAACAACATTTGCTATTCCAAATATTATTGCGCTATATGTGGTTAAATTTGCAAAATCAATTAGGTTTTCACCCATATGAAAATAATTGGGATTATTTCCAAGTTCATTGGCTTTGTATCTCCAAAAATTAGGTACTATAAAACCCAGAACTGTAATTATTATGATTGATAAAATTCCATATTTTGATCTTTTCTTTTCTTTAGACATTTTATTTCCTATTTGTAAAACTTGGGCATTATGGATATTGATTGATAAATTTAGCCTGTAGGTTGGGTTTTAGGCCAACATTTCTAATATGCTTTTTTATTTTTCAATCTATAAAATCTATATCTTTATCCTACATCTGTTCGGTTTTAATTACAAACAATAAATAAAACACTAAAATCAACTTTTTGTGCTCATCCTGTAAACAATTTTTCTATTCAAATAATAATTAAAATTAGACATCTTATTTAATGTTGGACTAAAACCCAACCTACAGGCTTAAAAATTCAAGAATGACGGGAAGGGAATTTGTATATTCCGTATGGTCATCATCATTTACCAAAACAAACTTTGCATATTTTGCTTTTTTAGAATTTTTAACCGCCTGTTCATAGGGAATTTGAGTGTCGCCCTTTGAATGTATCAACAAAAACGGCGGGTTAATTTTATCAATTCTAGAATAATTATCGAACTTTTGTAGACATGGTACAATCTTTGGAAGCCTGCTTAAATACTTGTTGCCTGTAACTTTTGAAATTTGATGCACTGCCATATCTTCAATATTTGTAAAGGTGCTTTGCATAATTACTGCCTTAAAATTTTCTTCAGCTGCAATTTTGGATACAACTCCGCCACCGATTGAAAGTCCCCACAAAACAATATTTTTGTTTGGTGTATGTTTTTCTTCATTTAAATATTTTATAGAAGCTCTTAAATCTTTATAAAGACCATTTTCATAAGGGAAACCTTTGCTTTTTCCGAATCCGCGATAGTCATAAATAAAAATTCCGTAACCTTTTTCTGCAAAAGGAATCATTGTATCAAAAAACCAGCTGATATTCCCCCAATTTCCATGGGAAAACAAGATTGTCGGCATATTTTCTTTCGGGGGTATATATCTTGCATTTAATTTTGTATTATCCAAAGACCGAAAATAAATTTCTTCATATTTATAATTTGTATCCAAAATCTGTTTTTTAGGATAATAAATATTATTATAACAAATTAGAGGGACCAAAATAATAGCAAGGCATATTTCAATTAATACTCTTTTATAAGGGATTTTAAAAAAATTATGCAAAAAACAACTCCAGCTCATTCTACAACTATATTTTTCGCTCTATTTTATACCAAATACAAATGAAATACAAAAACATGTGAAAACCATAAAACCCAACCTACGGGTTGCAATCAATTTTTATTCAAATAACAATTAATTAGTCATCTTATTTAATGTTGGGTTAAAACCCGACCTACGGGCTACGGGCTAAAAAGGGATTTGGCAGCAAAGTAAGTGGGGGATTTTGATAACACAGGCGGGCAAGGGAGGGCGATTTTACTATATTTAGTGTAAAAATGTATACAATTATCTATGTAACTTAATTGTAATAATGTTTGATTGATTGTATAATTATAAATTATGGAGGAAATTAGAAAAAATATTGATGCAATAGTTGTAGGTGCAGGTCCTGCCGGCATTAGCGCCGCCCTTGCCATAAGACGCGGCGGGAAGAGTGTCGTGGTGCTTGAGAGAGCATCTAATGCAGGCACAAAAAATATGTTTGGCGGTGCGGTTTATTTAAATTCCATAAAATCTATCCTGCCAAATTCGTACCTAAATGCGCCATATGAAAGGTTTATGGCACATCATACGTATTCTTTTTTGAATGATAAAGGCTCTGTCAGCGTAAAATCATCTGATTATAATGACAGAACGACTGCAACCGTGATGAGGCCAAAGTTTGACGCCTGGCTTTGTGAAGAGGCCAAAAAAGAGGGCGTTTTTATAGCTCCAAAGACGCTTGTTAAAAAATTAATATACAAAAATGGCGCTGTTGTTGGCGTTAAAACTGAATTAGAAAAATATTATGCGCCTATTGTAATATTAGCCGATGGCGTAAATTCGCTTCTTGCAAGAGAAATTGGCTTAAAGTGCGAGTATTTTCCAAAAGATGTGGTTTTATCTGTAAAAGAAACCTTAAAGCTTGATAAAAATATATTGGAAGAAAGGTTTCACCTTGAAAAGGGCTCTGATGAGGGGGCTATGTATGAATTTTTCGGGGGACTTTCAGGTTTCTGCAAGGGTGATGTTAAGAAAAAACATGCTGTCACGCCTTTTGCAATAGGGTTTTTGTATACGTTCAAAGATACGGTTTCAATAGGGCTTGGGGTGTCTCTTGAGGATTTGTGCGAGTATAAGACAAAGCCATATGAGATATTAGAAAAATTAAAATCGCATCCGGATGTAAAAAACCTGATAGATGGGGCTGTTGAGAGCGAGTATTCTGCGCATTTAATTCCTGAGGGCGGGTATAATAATCTGCCAAAATTATATGCAAACGGTGTTATGGTGGTTGGGGATGCTGCTGGGCTTATAAACAGCGCGCATTTTGAAGGAACCAATTTTGCCATTGAAAGCGGAAAGCTTGCAGGCGAAACCGCTGTAATAGCCTTGAATCTTGGCAATTACCGGCATAATATTTTAAAAATTTATGAGGACAAACTTAAAAAAAGCTTTATTTTTAAGGATATGAAGTCATACAGAAATGTGGTTGAAACCATTTATAGAAGAAAAAAATCAATGCTAAAGTATTATCCTGATAAGATGGGCGAATTTTTTGAACTTATAAACAAGGTGGACAATGTACCTAAAAAGCAGAAATTTAGAGGGTTTATAAGAAAAATATTCACAGAAAGAAGCATTGTTGAATTATTCAGAGATTTTAAGGCGGCAGTAAAATTATTCATTGATATTATGTGCTAAATTATATTAACGAGTATATTGACTAAAAGGGGCTGAAAGCCAGGCAGGGGAAAGAAAGATTGGACATAGAAAAAAAACTTATAAATGTTAAATATGCGACAGATAAGACCAGCCATCTTATATTAAATCAGGAGATTTGCAAAGTTTGTGAAGACAAGGTTTGTTTGAATATTTGTCCTGCAAATGTTTATAAACAGTGCGTTTTGGGGGATAATTCCACCGAGGGCGCAAAAAAAGATGATACAATAGAGGTGGAGTATGAAAATTGCCTTGAGTGCGGAGCTTGCAAGATTGCCTGCCCGTATGGCGCAATTGAATGGAGATATCCATCAGCAGGTACAGGTGTGATTTATAAATTCAGTTGAAATTTGCCACCCCTTCTGCCTTTGCAGCGATAAAAATATTAATTTATGTAAACATTTAGGAGAATAAATATGACAAATGAATACTTTTCACGCTGGTATGACAAGGACCCGGTTCTTTCTATGTCAATGAGAACCCTTGCAAACTCTGATGATGCAAGCCAGATTGCGGTTGCCCTTAATTTAATTAAGGTAATTATTGAACATAATATTGATAATCATGAGTTTTCAAACATTGAAGATATTATGGGTGCTGTTGAGGACGGACTTATTCAAAAGGGCACAAACAGATGGTATGACCTTGACGCTACAATCAGAACAGCCATACAAATGCTTGAAAAATGCTCTAACGAGACAAGGCAGAAGGTGGCACTTGATATGGCGCAGCTTGTTATTGAAAAAATTGTTCAAGACGCTGATACTATGCCTGATGAAGATGCTATTGAGGCAAGCATTTTAGACCTTGATGAGGAAGAATAAGTTTAAAAAATAATCAATGAATGATGTTCAGAGGTTTGAAAATTTAAAAAAAAACATAGAAAATGACCCCACAAATTTTCAGGCAAGGCGTGAGCTTGCTGTTATGTGCCTTGATTTGGGGTTTGATGCTATGGCTTTAAAGCATTTGATTTATCTTAAAAACACTTTTCCTGATGATGCTAATCTCTATTTTAACATTGGAATTTGCTGGGAAAAATTAAAAGAATATAATTATGCGCTTGATTCATACAAAAAGGCTGTAGAACTTCGGGAGGATGAACCTGATTTTATCTATAACCTTGCTCTTGCATATGAAAATTCAGGCTTTGATGATGAGGCTCTTTTTCAGTTTAAAAGGGTAATTTGTCTTGAAAGTGATGATTCAAATTCGTTTTTTTGCATTGGTTGTCTTTTTGCTAAAAAAAATGATTATGACAAGGCAATAAAGTGTTTTAAAAAGGCAATAGAGTATAATTATGCTGATTATTTTGCGCATTTTCATTTGGCAAATACCTATAAAGCAGCCGGGGAAATTGACAAGGCGGTTGATGAATATAAAAAGGTGATTCAGCTTTCTTCGAATTATTCCTGGGCGTATTTTAATTTGGGGCAGATATTTTATGAAGCGGGAGATTTTGAAAAAGCAGCAATAATGCTGAATTTGACTATTGAAAAAAATCCTAAAGACAGAGAAGCTTATAAATTATTAACGCAACTTTACATAAAACTCAATGACATTGATTCTGCAAAGAGTGTTTTGAATAAGATGAGGAAAAACCTTGCAGAAAGCGGAGATTTCTATTTTCTGTATGGTAAAATTTATGAGATAAGGGGTGATTTAAGGGGATATAAAAAATGTCTTGAATTTGCCCTAAAGAATGAGGAAAATTTATCTTTTAACAAATATGCTGTTATGAAAGAATTAAGAGAATGCCCAGGTTTTATTGATACGTCTGGTATTTTAGAGGCTGATTTATTTGGTGAAATATTAGAGGAAGAATCTTTGGCTAATGAGAATGAGCCAGAGAATAATATACCGGATGCTGCCTTTGGGGCAATAGAAGGTAAACTTGAGGCAAAAGACGCTGATAGTGCACAAATAGGGCAGGCGGAAGATTTAAATATTAACGGAGTGCAAAATGACAGCGCTTCTATTGCAAATTTGCAAAATGAAAGTATTGTTCAAAATTCTTTACTAGCCAAGAATACAGTTGATGATGAACCTCAAGGTGGTGAATCTGATGATGAAGATGAATTTGATGAAGATGAATTTTTGGATGAAGAGACAGAGAATGTCTCTAATTTAGAACCTCCTGAGAGGCAGGATGAAAGCATGAATCAACCTTCTGATATTAATGATGTATATGAAGAAGAAGAGGAAGATGAAGAAGAGGATGAAGTAACTCCAGCTGCAGGGGGCACAGATTGCGGTGATGAAGAAGAAGAGGAAGAGGATGGTGAAGAAGGTGAAGAGGGTGAAGAAGATTCCGAGAGCGAGGGCGGCGGTAAATCTGTTGCTAGTGCGGATGATGATGAAGAAGATGAGGATGAAGATGATGAGGATGATGAGGATGAAGAATAGTGCCTCAATTCAGTGAAGATATCAGATATTTTGTTTTTATGAGCAATATTTGCCTTACCAATCCTCTTTTTAAGGCAAAATTGTTTGAATATTTTAATTTTGACATTAAAAAAACTTTTGAAGCATCCAGTGAAGATTTAAAATCAGCCTCTGAATATTTTATTGAAACATATGGACACGTTACAATTCCAAGAAATTTTTTAAAAGAAAGGGATTTAATTAACACCGAAGTGGTTTGGGGGGAATTTGAACGTGCTGCCCAAAAAGATAACATAGGTTTTGTCAGCTATAATGACCCTCTGTATCCTTGTGAACTTAAGAATATAGCTGATTTTCCTTTGGGACTTTATTATAAGGGAAGTTTTGATGGGATTAATTTTAACAGGGCGATTGCATTTGTGGGCTCAAGAAAGGCGTCGCTTCATGCTAAAGAAGCGCTTAATAAAATAATTTCAGAATTTAAGGGGCTGGATATCGTTGTTGTTTCAGGGCTTGCCGAGGGGATTGACGCTAAAAGCCACAGTAGTGCTGTTGAAAATAATATTAAGACAATCGCCGTAATAGGCTCCGGGTTTAAGTTTCAGTACCCTTCAACAAATAAGGATTTGTACGATAAAATTCCAAAAGGGTGCGGGCTTATATTCAGCGAATATCCTTATGAAGCGCCGCCTATGCCTTATCAGTTTCCACAGAGGAACAGAATTGTAACAGGAATTTCATTCGGCACGGTTGTGGCTGAGGCCAGAATGAAATCAGGAGCTATGATAAGCGCCAGGCTTACTTTAGAGAATAACAGAGAATTGATGTGCATTCCGGGGCTAATTTCAAACCCAAATACCGAGGGGATTTATTATCTGTTGAAAAACGGTGCTTCAATGATTACAAATGCGGATGATATAATTGATACGATGAATTGGGACATTACGGTGCAAAAGGAAAATGATACACCGTTAAATGAGGTTGAAAAGCTTCTTTTGGAAGAGATTTCGATGGATAGCAAAAACATTGAAGATTTAAGCTTGAAACTCGGGATAAATATTAATGATTTGATGGTGAACTTGACATCGATGGAACTTAAAGGTTTAATAAAACAAGCTGGCGGAAATTATTTTATTTCGGGCTAAAATTTTGATATTACATTAGTTTATGGCGAAAATATGGCAAGAGCAACAGTAAAAAAGACCACAACAAAGACAGCAAGCAAGACTACATCTAAGATAAGCGAAAAAAAAGAGAGTGCAAAGGGAAAAAACCTTGTGATAGTAGAGTCTCCTGCAAAATCTAAGACGATTAAGAAAATTTTAGGGAGCGATTATATTATTGAAGCAAGCTTTGGGCATATTAGAGATCTCCCCCCAAAGGGCCTTGGTTTTGATGTTGAGGATGATTTTAAGCCTACATTTGCCGTTATTCCTGAAAAGCAAAAGGTTGTGGATAATTTAAATAAAATCGCAAAAAGTGCCGATAAAATATTCCTGGCATCCGACCCTGACCGCGAGGGAGAAGCTATTGCATGGCATATAAAAGAGGTTTTAAAGGTTCCAGAGGATAAAATATTTAGGATTGTATTTAATGAAATTACCCCTAAGGCCATAAAGGATGCTGTTATAAATTATCATGATATTGATATGCTAAAGGTGAAGGCGCAACAGACAAGGCAAATTTTAGACAGGCTTGTGGGGTTTAAGATAAGTCCTATTCTTTGGGAAAAGCTTAAAAATTACAGGCTTTCAGCAGGAAGGGTGCAATCGGTTGCACTTCGTATGATATGCGAGAGAGAGGCTGAAATTGAAGCATTTGTGCCAG
Organism: uncultured Vampirovibrio sp.; assembly: GCA_910583725.1. Lineage (GTDB taxonomy): Bacteria > Cyanobacteriota > Vampirovibrionia > Gastranaerophilales > Gastranaerophilaceae > MGBC122484. Next base: position 44,457 of record CAJTXZ010000010.1, on the reverse strand, counting down.
TTGAATACTGGAGCATTGATGCACTTCTATCTAAGGATGGTTTTCAGTTTTTGGCTGAATTATCAAGGAAAAAAACCGGCAGCAAGGATGAAAAGATTGAAATTAAAAACAAGGATGAAGTTGATAAAATTTTAAAAGACCTTGAAAACGCTAAATATCAGGTGGCAAAGATTACAACAAGAGATTCACAGAGAAAGCCGCAGGCGCCTTTTATAACATCAACTCTTCAAAGGGAAGCAAGCTCAAAGCTTGGCTACGGCGTTTCAAAGACTATGCAGATTGCACAAAAATTGTATGAAGGTATAGAACTTGGCGAAGAGGGTGCAATAGGCCTTATTACCTATATGAGAACCGATTCTGTCAGGATTTCTGATGATGCAAGGGATGCTGCAAAAGAATATATAACTTATAATTTTGGTGAGAAATATTATCCAAAGACGCCGAATGACTATAATAAGGGCAAAAAGAAGAATGTGCAGGACGCACATGAGGCTATTCGCCCATCATACATTGAAAGAACGCCAGAAAGTATCAAAAAGTATCTTTCAAGCGAACAGTATAAGTTGTATAAGCTTATCTGGTCAAGGTTTATGGCCTCCCAGATGGAAAATGCTAAAATAAAAAATCATACGGTTGATATTGAGGCGAATGATTATATATTCAAGATTGGCTCTTCAAAGGTAGAGTTTGACGGCTTTTTGAAGGTTTACCATGATGATGAAGAAGAGGCCCAGATGAAGTTTCCTGACCTTAAGGAAGGGGATATTCTTGATTTTATCAAGCTTGATGCCAAGCAGCACTTTACCCAACCGCCGCCAAGGTTTTCTGAGGCTTCACTTGTAAAACAGCTTGAAGAGTATGGAATCGGCCGTCCGTCTACTTATGCTCCGATTATTACAAAAATTCAGCAGAGAGGGTATGTTGAAAAGCTTGATAAGGCCCTGAAACCAACCATTTTAGGCAGAACAATTTCCGAGCAGCTTGTAAAACATTTTACAGATATTATGGATTATCAGTTTACTGCTTCAATGGAGTTAAAACTTGATGATATAGCAGATGATAAGGCTGAATCTGTCAAGGTTTTGAAGGATTTTTACGCACCGTTCAGCAAAACTGTTGAAAGTGCAAAAACCAATATGGAAAGGGTAATCATAGAGTCTGATGTGGTTTGTCCAAATTGCGGCAAAAAAATGGTTGTAAAAACAAGCCGCTTTGGCAAACAATTTTTGGGGTGTCAGGGATATCCTGAATGTAAGACTATGATGCCATTAGAGGGCGGAGAGGCGAAGGCGCCGGCGCAGGATGAAGAAACGGATGTAAAATGTGAAAAATGCGGCGGCAAAACCGTGATAAAAACCGGGCCGTATGGCAAATATTACCAGTGTCTTGATGAAAAGTGCAAGGCAAGAAAATCCATTGTAGTTTCATCTGGTGTAAAGTGTCCGAAATGTGCTGATGAAGGCCGTGATGGCGAATTGATACAAAGAAGATCAAGGTATGGCAAAACGTTTTACGGCTGTTCAAAATATCCTGACTGCGATTTTGCCGTGTGGAATGAGCCTACAGGTGAAAAATGCCCGGATTGCGGCAGTTTGCTTGTTAAAAAATTCTTAAAGAGCGGAAATAAAATCGGCTGTTCAAGCAAAACATGCAAATTTTCTAAGCCAATGCCCGATGATGAAGCGTGAAATTATCTTCTATAAAGGGTTTTACGGCGTGTGGAATTTGAAAAATCTTGATGGATAAGCTTATTAGCTGCCTATTAAAAGGTATGCAGGCCTTGCGGCCAGATGTGACAGGAAAATCGCGCAGCCTGGGTATTGTAAAGTCCTTGCAGAAGGGATATCGGGGTAATTATACACTAAAAGAGTAAGGGAAGATGGAAGAAAACAGTAATAAAGATACATATTATAAATTTGGAATTATCGGATACCCGCTCGGGCACTCATTAAGCCCTGTTATGCACAGAGCGGCGCTAGATTCTTTGGGGCTTTGCGGGGAGTATCAGCTGCTTGAAACGAGTCCGGAAGATTTGATTGACAGAATTAAAATGCTAAAGAGGGATAATTTTTTCGGTTTTAATGTCACTATTCCGCATAAGGTGCCGGTTTCACTTTTTTTATCAAAGGTGGATGAATATGCGAATTTGGCAGGGTCTGTTAATACGGTAAGAATTCTTGAAGATAAGTCCTTAGAAGGCTTTAATACGGATGTTTATGGCTTTATAAAGCCGATAGAAAAGATAGATTTAAATGGTAAAAAGGCGGCAATTCTTGGCACGGGCGGTGCTTCAAGAGCTGTTATTGTGGGCTTAAAAAGCCTTGGTATAGTTGAAATTAGTCTGTATACAAGGAATATTATTGATTCACACAGGACGGCAGAAAGTTTCAGGCAGAAATTTCCAGACATAAAAATAAATCTTGTGCAGAATGAGTTTTTAACGTCGCTTGAAGAGTTTTCAATTGTAGTGAACACAACGCCTTTAGGTATGAAGGGCAAGTATATTGATGAGAGCCCAATTGGCGATAATACCATAAGAACACTTTCTAATGACGGGGTTATTTATGATATTGTGTACAATCCTTTGAAGACAAAATTAATAAGACAGGCTGAAAAGGCGGGCAAAAAGTGTATTGGCGGGATTGATATGCTTGTACATCAGGGCGCAAGGGCGTTTGAGATTTGGACAGGCAAGGCGCCAAATACTGACAAGATGAAGATTGCAGCACTTGAAAAATTGTGCGGGTAGTGTGCGGTTTGGTTTGCAAGTTTGCAAAAGAGCCCGCGGTAGTGATTTTTATGATATTTGCTGTATGATTTTAGTTTATAGTATTTTGGCCGGGAATTTATTGTTGCAGTCAATGGTGTAATCTATAATTAGAAATAGTGTTGTATGGTGCACCTCTATAAAATAAAAGAGTTTTGTTTTCATCAAAACTCTTTTATTAAAAACTTGATTTGAAATTTATTTTAAAGGTTATTATATTTGGTGGCTTCTGCCAGTGCGTCCGTTTGTATGAAAGTCGGGTCCATTAGTTTGTCTGATATTTTGGTTGCAAGTTCTTCGCCATAAAGTTTTTTGGCTTCTTTGCCGGCTATTTGGGCTCCAATTAATCCATTGGTTGTTCTTGCCCTGCAATATATTATGGAATCAATTACACGCTCTACAAGTTTTTTCTCTTGCAATTCTGAAACTGTATCGGCAAGTTTCTTTAGAACGCTTGCTTTATCTAGTTCCGGATTGGCTTTTTGCATCTTTTCATATTCTTCTTGAACAAGTTTTGAAGGCATAGTTCTTTCATCGGCAATATGCATAACTTTCACTTTTTGCTGTCCTTTAGCAGGTGTTTTATCAATTACAAATACACTTGCGCCCCAAATAGCACTGCCTTCTTTGCCACGCCTATAGAGCTCATTTGCAAACTGCACGGTTAATTTTTTTTCGTCTGAAATTCTTTCTAATAAATCAACAACTTTTTGTCCGCCGAATAATTTAGCTATTTTTTCTGGTGATACGCTCTCCATATAGAAAAACTTTCCAAAACTTGGCCCGCTGTTTTGTTTTGCGTTGTTTTGCCTAACATTATTCTTAACCTGAAACGCATTGTAATTATTATAGTTTGAGCTTATTCTCATTTCTTATTTTCTCCTTTTCAGCTAATAAAAATTGAATATTTTGTTAATGCAATTTTATTAAAACGCGTGAAAATTATTTTTTGCTAGTTGGCTAATTTTTACCGGCATATTGTAACAAATATTAATATATAAATGATATATATGTTATATATATTTTAAATGTGGAATTATATAAGTGGTTAGTTCTTCTCTTTTCCACTCCTTCCTCCATTATGATATAGATTTTATCCTAAGAAGGTATAATGGCTGCTATGGCGCCTGTTATACCTTTTTCTTTTTTTGCTCCTGCGGGCTGCCCACTGGTTTTGGGCTGAAATAAAATATACTTTTGTGGCGGTTATTTTTCAGGCTGCCGGGTTTTGTTGTCGGGCTTGTTATTTGGCTTATTTGGCGGGTTTTTCTTTTTCAAATTGTAAACAAATATCAAAATTTCAGCGACAGCCTTATATAAATCAGGCGGAACTTCCTGATTAATTTCGACCATTCTAAATATTGCCCTTGCAACGGGCGGGTTTTCAATGACAGGAATGTCGTGTTCCTGTGCTATTTCTTTAATTTTTTTAGCAAAAAGCTCTGTACCTTTAGCTAAAAGCTTAGGAGATTCCATTGTTTCTGCGTCATATTTAAGCGCACAGGCAATGTGTGTCGGGTTTGTGACTACAAAATCTGATTCAGGAACCATATCCATCATTGATTTTTGTAGTAATTGCTGCCTTTTTTGTCTTAATGCAGCCTTAACATGAGGGTCGCCTTCAGAGTTTTTGTATTCATCTTTTACCTCTTTGAAGGACATTTTTTGATCTTGCATAAATTTCCATTTTGTAACGCCGTAATCTGCCGCTGCAATTATTAAAAATGCAATTCCTGCCTTTATAATAAAATCAACAATTAATTTACCAAAGGCAATTAAGGTTGCAAACTGGTTATCAACCGCAGCAAGGAGAAGGATTTCAGGAAAATGTTCCAGGTAGACAACCCAGCCGATAAGTCCTAATATTGCAACTTTTGCAATGTTTTTAATCAATTCAAACATTGTTTTTGGGCTTATTAAATTTTTAAAATATTTTGTCGGGTTTAATTTATCGGGTTTTGGCATAAGGGGTGTCATTGTAAATAAGGGGCCAACCTGAATTAAATCTCCCATAATACCCATAATGCCTGCAAGGACAAGTATTGGCAGGATGATTAAAAATGTTGGTATGAGTGTAGAGGTTAAAATGTACATATAGCCTATTTTTTCAAGGTGGGCGTTTGGTATTTGCTCATACAATTTTGCATAAAGAAGCGATATCTGATTCCAAATAAAGGGGCCAAGTGCATAAATGGCTGAAAACATTACAATAAGGGCGATTGCGGTTGAAAAATCTTTTGATTTAACAACCTGACCTTCTTTTCGTGCCTTTTGCAGTTTTTGTTGGGAGGCTTCAAATTGTTTATCTTCATCACCCATCTAGCTTATTCCTTTTATTTTGTTTTTAATCTTTGATAAAACAGGGTGTCTCATCTGGTGTCTTTTTGGGATAAAAATTTCTTTTATTGGTTTGTTTTGGATATCAAATTCTGCGATTTTTTCAATTAAGTTCATAAAGAAATTATACTTGTTAAGCACCATATTTTTTGCCATTAAAATGTTTTGATAATTTTTTTCGTATAAATTATTATCAATTGTGAATTTTATTATTTCTTTAGCCTTTTTTATATCTAAATCTTCAAGCTGAATTAGGGAATTTTTTGGGAAATATTCAAAAATATTCGGTGCACCAAAATATATTGGCATTGCGCTGCACAAAAATGCGTCTGTTATTTTTTCTGTAAAATAATGCGGCTCTGATGTGTTTTCAATGGCGAGTGTGTATTTTGAGGGTATTAAGATTTCGTCTTTTGAATTAAATTCTGAAATTCCTCTGCCTTTTATATCGAAGGCGTAGTCTGTGTTTTTGAGCTCTTCTTTTAGTCCGAATAAGAATTCGAGTCTTTCTTTGTGGCCTTCAAAATTTTTTTTGGAGCTTGTTATGGCAGAAAGTGTACAGGTTTTTTCAGGGTGGTGGAGGTTTTTATAAAAATCATATGAGTTCGGGCATTGCCAGAAAATTGAAGCCTGCTCTCTTGTAAGGTTTTTAAGGCTGCCTTTTTTTCTTTCATTTAGAGGATTCCAACTTCCAAAAACCCTGTCTGCAAAGGGATAAGCTTTTTGCCAGTGCCCGAAGTATTTATAGTTGCCTGGCTCATGATGAAATATCCAGGCTTCTTTTGCTTTCATTTTAAGATTATATGGGCTAAAGTTTACAATTACGGCTAAATCGGCTTCTTCAACCATATCGGTTGCGAATGTTACTTTTCCTATTGTTGTTTTTGAGGTTGTTTCAAACCCTGGTATCTGTTTAAACGATAAGCTCCAATCTGTGGGGTATATCAGTCTTACAAGCATTTTTTGTGCCTATATATTCCTTTCTTAATTTTGGGGATTTTATTATCTTGACGGTTAAGGTTAATATAAGCGGACTTTTGGATAATTAAAAATCCAAGGCGGCCCGCTTATAATATAAATTTTTAATATTTTGCCATTGAGACAACCTTAACATCTTTTGGAAGTTTTTCTCTGCCTTTAAGGGCAGTTAGCTCTATTACAAAACCTATGCCTTTAAGTTCCCCTACCTGCTGGATTAATTTTGCAGCAGCTGCTGCAGTGCCGCCTGTTGCAAGGAGGTCGTCGATTAAAAGAACTTTTTTGCCTTTTTCGATTGCATCTTTGTGGATTTCGATTTTATCTTTTCCGTATTCTAATTCATATTCTATAGAAATGGTTTCTGCAGGCAATTTACCCGGTTTTCTTATAGGAATAAAGCCGCAGCCAAGAGAATATGCAACCGGCATGCCAAAAATAAATCCTCTTGATTCAATTCCTGCAACATAGTCGATTTTTTCGTCTTTAAATTGTTCTACGATATAATCAATGATTTTTTTCATTGTTTTTGAGTCTTTTACAGCTGTTGTAATATCCCTGAAAATTATTCCTTTTTGCGGAAAATCAGGAATATCTCTAATCATCTTTTTGATATCTTCCATTATTTGCTCCAAAATTTATGCTTAAAACCTAGATAATTTTATCAAAAACACATTAAAAAATATACTAAGAAATAATATTTATAGTAAAATTTTTTTATGCATGAAGATATTAAAGAACTTTTAAAAGAAAAACTCAGTAAGCTTAAAGAGCGTGTAATGCAGTCTGTGAGGTATCTTTGACCTTGAGGCTCTTAATATAAAACTCGATGATTTGTCAAAAAAACTTGAGAATCCTTCTATTTGGGATAATCAGGATGAGGCTTCAAAATATCTTAAGGAGCAAAAGGAAATAAAATCATTAATTGAGACGGCGGCTTTGTGGCAGAGGACTTTGGATGATGCTGAAATAAGCCTTGAACTTGATGATGAAGCTCTTATGGGTGAAGGATTTAGCAGCCTTGCTTTGCTTAATGAAGAACTTGATAAATTTGAGATTCAAAAAATGCTTTCAGGTGAATATGATACTGATAGTGCGATTTTAAGTATTAATGCGGGAGCTGGCGGTGTGGATGCTATGGACTGGGCTAATATGCTTCTTCGCATGTATTTAAGGTGGGCTGAAAAGCATGGGTATAAAGCCTCTCTGGTTGATAAATCAGACGGGGATGAGGCCGGGATAAAATCAGCATCTGTTAAGATTGAAGGCAAGTTTGCATATGGTTATTTGAAGGCTGAAAAAGGGGTGCACAGGCTTGTTCGAATTTCGCCGTTTAATGCAAACGGCAAAAGGCAGACAAGTTTTGCCAGTGTTGAAATTATGCCTGTTATCGAAGATTTTGAAAAAAAGATTACAATTCCCCCTGATGATATTGAGGTTGAAACAATGCGCTCAGGCGGGGCCGGCGGGCAGAATGTCAACAAAGTGGAGACGGCTGTTCGGATTTATCATAAACCGACAGGTATTGTTGTAAAGTGCCAACAGGAAAGGTCACAGCTACAGAATAAAGAAACAGCGCTTTCCATGCTTGCTTCAAGGCTTTTATTGATGAGACAGATGGAGCATGAGAAAAAGCTTTCAGATATTAAGGGCGAAAACATGGATATAAATTTCGGCTCCCAGATACGCTCTTATGTTTTTCATCCTTATAAGCTTGTAAAAGACCACAGGACAAATGCTGAAATTGGGAATGTAGATGCTGTTATGGACGGGGAGATTGATAAGTTTATTGATGAGTGGCTAAAGAGCACATCATAGAAACGGCTAAAATTTTGAAGGCTAGTTATTTTCCATATTTTTAAACCTAGCTTAAGGTATGTCTTAGGTTATCAAGGTATTGATAGTTTATAGGCGTTTAGAAATTTTTGGCTTTATAGAGGATTTTTGATTTTTATTTTATATAGTCTAAAGTTTGCCAAATCTATAGAGTAATAAATGTCGCTTGCATTCAGAAGGGCTTTAAGATGGATGTAATCTGTAGGATGGGGAATATAAAGCCAGTAGAATACATTTTGTTTTAAGGTTTTTATATCTTTTATAAAATCAGCAGTATTTCTAAAATTTATTCGTACGATTTTATTTTCGCTGATTCCCATATCGAGCCGTCTGGAATAATATTTATAAACCACATCGGCGCCAGGATTAAGGATTAAATTGTCGGTACTTTGATTAAAGTTTTCCTTTAAAAACACTGCTATTGTTTGTGCACGGCCTGCGTTCATAAATCTTCTGCAGTTTTTCTTTAGTGACAATCTAAATAAAACCAGTGACACAATTATAACGAGTATAGCAGCCATTGATAATACTTTATCATATTTTGCCGGCTTAATTTTAAAATCTATACATTGAGCGATTGAGAATATTATAAAAGGCAAAAGGAATAAAATTAGGCGCTGATAAACAGGATATATATGAAGAATGCCTGCCATTATGATACCAAAGAAAGAAAAAGCAAAAATTCTGTTTATTTTGGATTTTTTAAAGATTAAGATGGGAAAGCCGATGATTGCAAATATTGCTAAAAATTCTGAAAAAGGTTTTTGGTCAGTAAAAAACATAAAATTTTCGTTTATTATGCGGTTAAAATTATTAAATGCAATGAAACAGTCGCTCCAGTATTGTTTCATTCTTAGCATAAGTTCTAAAGGCTGAAAGGCACGGTATACAAGGGCAAAAAACAGCGGAATAACGGTTATTATGTATGTTAATGGTTTTTTTGGATTTTTTAGAAAATTATAGATAAAGAAACCGCATAAAATAAAAATAACCGGCTGGGAGAGAAAGAATAATAATGTAAATATAATGGCATATTTTATAGCTTTTATTTTCGACAAATTTTCTGTTGTAATTTTATCTGCCATAATGAGGGCTGACATAAAAACAAGAACATCTGTACTATATTGTTTAAATTCTCCACTGTAGCGGGCCATTATAAAATTAACAGCAAATAAAAAATTTGATAATAATATTGCACGTTTTGTATTGAAAAATTTTATAGAGAGAAAGTAAAAAACAGGAATTGTAGCCAGAGATGAAATCAATGGAGTGAATTTCAGACTGTGTTCAATTGCACCGAATCGCAAAGTTGTTATTTTTATTAAAAGAAGAAACAAAGGCGGTGCAATTTGTGTATTATCAAGCTGTTTAAATATCCATAGGAAACCTGTGTTTTTAATAAAATTACTTGCAAGAGCAGCTTCATCAAGCCAAAATTCCGAAAATAAACAATAAGCAAACAGACGATAAAATATACATATTGTAAATATTGTGCAAAGGCTTGCGTAATACCAGTTATCTGCTATAAAATTTTTGATTTTTTCTATCATTATCTGAATTATAAGATACACATATTTTAAAAAATATTTGATGTGATAAATTTTACATTTCTTTACTGTTATTGTAGTTTTAGGATGGTGTGAGGGATTTTTATAGTAAAATATGGGTGAAAATTATTAATGAGGATTTGTTATGATTAAAGTGCAGAGAGGCTGCAAAGATATATTGCCTGAGGATGTTTTAACCTGGCAGATGATTGAAAAAACAGCAAGGGATTTATTTCAGGCTGCAAACTATAAGGAGATAAGAACTCCTATATTTGAGGCAACCGAACTTTTTAAAAGAGGAGTTGGGGATTCTACTGATATTGTAAATAAAGAAATGTATACTTTTTCTGTTGGCGGGGCAAATAAAGATGAAAATTCAATTACCCTAAGGCCGGAAAACACTGCAGGCGTAGTAAGGGCGTATATTGAACATGGGTTTAATAGAAAAAGTGCTCCTGTAAAACTTTGGTATTTTGGACCCATGTTTCGCTATGAAAGGCCGCAAAAGGGCCGTCAGAGGCAGTTTCACCAAATAGGGGTTGAGATGTTTGGAGTATCAGAGCCTGCTGCTGACAGTGAAGTAATCGCCCTTGCTATTAAGTTTTTGAATAAGATGGGGCTTAATAACCTTGAGGCAGAGATAAATTCTTTGGGGTGTCCTGAATGCAGGCAGAAGTATAAGGATAAAATCAAGGAAGTACTGAAACCTTACCTTAATGAACTTTGTGATGATTGTAAGGTGAGGTATGAAAAAAATCCTCTAAGGATGCTTGATTGCAAGAATGAACACTGTGCTTCAATTTTTGAAAAAGATGGCATAAAGGATGTGATTTCGGGTGATTTTATCTGCGAAGAGTGCAGAGAACATTATAATAAGGTTAAAGAATATTTGAATGTTTTAGGTATTAAATATTCAGAAAATAAGATGCTTGTAAGGGGGCTTGATTATTATAACAGAACTGTTTTTGAAATAAAAAGTGATGCACTTGGCGCACAGAGTGCTGTTGCAGGAGGCGGGCGTTATGACGGGCTTGTTGAAATGCTTGGTGGTGATAAGACGCCTGCTGTTGGGTTTGCACTTGGTGTTGAGAGATTATACGAGTTAATTCAACATCAGGATGAAGAAAAACTTGATTACTTTGTTGTTTCAACAATGCCAAATGACGCTTTGCTTGCTGTGAATAAATTAAGGGATAAGGGCTATAGTGCTGACTTTGATTTTCAAAACAGGAAGTTTGCAAAGCAGCTTGAAAAGGCAGGAAAGATTGCAAAAAAGGCTTTAATTATAGGGGAAGATGAAGTTAATGGCGGATATTATACCGTTAAGGATTTGGCTTCCGGAGAGCAGACCAGAGTTGAAGAAATATGATAGGGGCCTTGGCTGCGCTTATTGTGATATTCTAAATAAAAAGACAGCCGCGAATGTGACTGTCTTTTTAAATGTTTATTTTAAGTTTTTATTGGGCTTTTTCTGCCTGTGTTTTGTAGGTACAAGCATTATATTATTAGGCCTCTTCTGCCAATTTGTAATGCCCGGTTATTCTGCATCGTTGTTTTCGGTTTTTAACTCTTCTTTTGTATCATCAGCTTTTACTGTTTCCTTGCCTGAAAGATATTCTTTTACTGCAGGTATAATTAAATCTTTTGCTGCAATAATTGCTGCGCCTGTTGCTAATATTGGAATGGCGACTTGTTTTACTGTTTTTAGAGAGTCTTTTCTAACCTTTGATTTTAGGTCTTTCAAACCTTTTTTAACTTCTTTTATTCCTTCTTTTCCTAAGTTATTATTTTTTGCTTCTTTAACTGCTTTTTTTGCGCTCTCGAATTTATCTTTTAATTCTGTTCTGTGTGATATGTTTGATGCTGTGTAAGCTGTTCCAAGACCTATTGCAACACCTGCTGCGCCACCAACTGCACTGTTTATTAATTTTGCTTTTCTTTCTTCCGGTGTTGTTTGAGATATTGCTGCAAGTTTCATTATTTTCCTCCTAAAATAAATTATAAAAGTGTTTGTATATAAAAAACCTGTAAAAAAATATTTTGCTAGCTGTATTTGTTTTCGTAACAAAAATTAACAAATCAAATTTTCTTTTTTATAAACTTTCCTTAATTAAAAAGTATGCAATAATGTTTGTATAAAATTATCGGGAAGATGAGGATAGATTATTGAAACATTTTTGGAAGAATTTTAGGACTTTATTTGCATTTTTAGTGTTTGCTTTTTGTGTTCAAAGTGCAAATGCAATTGTCGAGGTGCCCTTAAGCGATGCTGTTATAAAGCAGTACAGGGGTTCAACAAAGGATATAAGGCTCATTCGGGCAGCTGAAACTTTGAAAGGAACCGTTGCTGATTATTCAAGACGGGCAATTTTAGGGGATAATTTATCAGGAAAGCCTATCAAGATTGAGTTTAAAGACCTTTCTGTTTTAAATCCTGCGTATGCAAATTTTGATGCTCTTGGCTGGAAACAAAGGGGCAGATTGAATATTTTTATTAATATAAAACATCAGAGTGCACCAAAGGAAGCACTTGCTGCAGTCCTTGCCCATGAGGCTATTCATCAGGATGAATTAAATTCTATAAATGAAGAAGTTTACTGCTGGACGCTTGAGGCTGCTGTTTGGACACAATTGACCGATGATAATCCTGAAGTTGCACAAGTAAGTCATGTTCTTGTTGACAGGGAAAATACTATTAAAAAGATGTTTGTAAAGGGGAATTATACGAATAAATATATTAGAAAATCAGTAATTTCAAATGCAGGCTATCAGGGGCTGCCATCAAGGTCTCCAGGCTTTGAGGATGATGGATTGTAGGATATCCGCAACTGTTTTGAAGTTTAAAAAAATACGATTAAATAGGGCTTAATCGTCTTATCTGCAAGGTATAATAAAGAAATAATAACTTTAAGAGCGGTTTTTTGAGGCCGCTTCTTTGTTATTGTTGAATAGAGAGTGCTTATGATTTGTTTTTGTAAAACGCCAAGCTCACTTGGTTTGGCATTGTACAATTATAATAAGGTTCTATGCCTGGATTGTTTTTAGTAAAAACTGTTCTTGTGCCGGTATAGCGATGAGTTTGGTCTTTATATCTTCTTTTGTGTTACTTACTGTATCGGGCATTTCAACCCAAATGCTTGTTTTTGACATATTGCATTTTGTAATATCGTAAATTTCTTTTACTTCAATTGCATAGTTTATATCAACCAGGTTTAGCTTTTCATATTTTTCAATATAGAATTCACTTCCTCCGCAAACAGGACAAAAATTTGACAACGGCAATATTTCATCATGGCTGCCGAAAACTGCTCTTGAAGCCTCTCTTTTATGTGAGCAGCAGGAACATCTTAGGACGTAGTAATATTTTTTAAGATATTGACCACAATCTGGACAATAGCCTTCATTTGTATTCATTAAGGCTCTTGTATGACGGCAATTTTTTGCATTTTTTATTATAGAAATAAGGTATAAGAATACATTTTTCATAGCACAAAATATTTAATAATATTTTATTAGAAGTCAAAATATTATTAAAACATTATTTTTGTGCAGAATAGGTGTTATCCTTTTATGAAGAAACCTAAAATGAGTGTAGAGAGGATAAATATTCCACTTATTATATATGTTACTTTATTCAGACCTTTTTCTGCTGATTTTTGTGATGAAAATAATTGGCTTGCAGAACCTATTGCTGCTATACCATCGCCTTTTGGGGAATGAAGAAGCACTAAAATCATAAGTAATACGCCTGATATCATTTGAAGAACAAAGAAGAAGTTTGTCATTATTGTTTCCTTAAAAATATTTATTATTAAAATCTTTATAGCATAAAAATTTTAATAATAAAAGTGCCGCATTAATATTTGTTTGTGCGGCACTTTGTATTTGGTGTTTGATTATTGATAATTCATTTCCCAACCGTCGCTGATTATTTTGGCAGCGCAGGAAGTTCCTTTTGCGAGGCAGTCTTCTGTTACTTTGTCAGCTTCCTTAAATACCCATTTTTTGGTAGCGTCATCATAACTTTCGAATGTGCCTTCGGGGACAATGGCGTGAAGACCGCCAAGTATTTGAAATTCAAAAACATCCTTACCCCATTGATTCGGTCCTTCTGTGCCGTTTGTATCAACAATGAATGAAGCACAAATACTTGGGTTTGCATCCGTGCATCCGCCGCTTTTTATTGCAAGAGAGGCGCCATCAGCAAGTGTTGCCTTATAATGGTCTTCTGATATTACTGATGTTGCATCCGAGCCATCTCTATAAGTGTATGATTTTGCAAAGCATTCATCGCTGTTTGTACCGCATTCTTTTAAAGTATTTACGAAAGGCATAATGTACTCTTTCGCAAATGTTTCAGAGTCTGCGTTGTAGTTCCAATCTTCCATTCTGAGGTTTTTTGCCTGTGCATGGTATGCTACGCTTGTTAGAACAGCATTGGATTTTTGAAGAGCCGCAATAAGTCTTTGCTTTTGTGTGTCTGATACTATTGCCGGTATTACAAGTGCTGCCACAACGCCAATTGCAGTTAAAACTACCAAAGTTTCAACAAGTGTAAAGCCGCCCTTTGGGGAGGTTTTTTTAAAAATTTTCATAAACTTACTATCCTTCTTAAAAATGTAAAAAATAAAATATAACCTTAACGTTTTTATTATACCATCTATCTTAGTTTCTTTAAACAAATTTTAAAGCGAATTGTAATAATCTTTTAACAATTTACAATCTTCTTCAATGTTAGGGCTTTCGCAAACGATTGCTCCTCTAATGTTAAATTTTTTGAAGGCTTTTAATAAATCTTTATAATTAAAGTCACTTTCTTCAAGGTTTAGATGTTTCTTTTCGCCTTTATCAGAGTATTCTATGCCCGCAATGTGTGCGTGGAAGTTATTAAGTGCAATGTCTCCCAGATTTTTGCCTATTTTTTCAAAGATTAAAGCAAATTCATCATATGTGTTAAATTTTCCCGCTGTCCTTGCATGGATGTGGGAAAAATCAACACAGGGCAGCATATTTGGGAAAATTTTTGACAATTCTATGATTTCATCAATGTTTCCCCACTGAGTTCCTTTCCCTGTGGTTTCAGGCCTTACCCATATACTATTATTTTCTTTATTTAATGCCTCAAATATTTTTTCGTGTCTGTTAATAAGTTTTTTAAATACAGTATCTTTATCTTCCTTTAAATAAAATGCTGCATGATATGTTATAGAATAGCTGCCAAGCTCATTTGCGAGCATTGCCGTTTCTATTATTCTTGTAATACTTGCTTCAACCTTTTCTTCTTCCTTTGAATTCAGGTTTATATAAAAAGGGGCGTGGGCAGTTAAAACCAGGCTTTCTTTATTATTTTTTATAAAATCTCTTGAAGCGTCACTCATTCTAACACCATGGACAAACTCAAGCTCAAGGCCGTTTAGGCCAAGTTCATTTAGAGCCGTAAAGCCCGTTTTATAGTCTTTTGCTCTAAGAGGAATTCCTGCTGTTAAAAAATTGAGTTTTTCCATATTTATTTACCTTAAGATTTCCTTTATTTGCGGATTAAATTTTTCTATAAATTCCTTGATTGAATATATGCCCCAGCTTCCTGCTTGTATTACATTTGGGAAGTAATAACCATCTTTTGCTGCAATTTTTAGCATATCTTTTGTAACTTTTGTGATTTCACCAGGGGTTTTATTATGTTTTTCAATTTTGTAATCGCCTGCAACAATTCTTATATAACCGCCTCTAAAGTTTGTAAGGGTGTTAAAGAAAGGGTTTGAGGCTCTTATTAATCTTTCTGTTTTTACAATACTGTCGCCCCAGTTTATAAATAAATCTCCTTTAATGGTCGGAGCTTTTGGAAATTCGCCTTCTTCCTGCGGCCATGATTGGATTTCGCCTTCTCTTTGATACCTTAAAAGCGTTTTTGCAAGCATATTTGCGACCATAAAATTTGTCCTTGAAAAAAGCATTCCCATTGTTTCTTTTTCCATAAGCGGGAAACTCTCTTGGGTAATTATATTACCTGTGTCAAAGTTTTCATCTGCAAAATGCAGAGTGATGCCCGATGTTTTTTCACCGTTATTAATTATATGAAAATAAGGGTTTGCGCCTCTGTAGTTAGGTAAAATGGAAGGATGACAGTTTATAAAGCCGTCTTTTGTTGTCTCAAGCAGTTCTTTACAAAGTTTATGATTAAATGAACAAATGACGCCGATATCACAGTTTAGCTCTTTAACTCTATTAATAAATTCAGGTTCATTTGGGGTATTTTGATATTCAAGGATGTCGATGTTTGCTTTTTTTGCAATATTTATAAGAGTTTCTCTTGAAGCATTTGTCTTATCCGGCAAAATTACAGCCCTTATATTTATGTTTGAATTTATGAGCTTATTAAGGCAAACAACAGCCATATCGGGCATTCCAAGGAATAATACCTTGGGTTTATTAATATCAATACTGTTTTGCAAGATATACCCCCGCAAAAACTCCTGCTAACGACAAAGTAATGCTTAAAAATATATATGACAGGCTTTTTAATATTTCTCCATTTTGAAGCATTGAATAGTTTTCATATGCAAATGTTGAGAATGTTGTTAAGCCTCCGCAAAAACCTGCGGTTAATAGTAATTTCAACTCATTATTTATATATATTCTGCTTATAAAATAATATGCCAAGAATCCTAAAATAAAACTTCCCAGAATGTTTACAAATAACGTTGAAATGGGAAATGATTTTGCAATTTTACAGAAGGTTTCGGATAAAAACCATCTTAAAGAGGCGCCAAGGCCCCCGCCTATAAAGATTGCAAATATTTTTAGCATATTATTATTTTACATAAAAGAATGGTTTTTTAAAATCCTGAGAATGTTGTAACATTTAAATCCGTTCTTAATACTTGGCAGAGTGCTTTTTTTGCAGACTGTTTGTTAAAGTTTTAACTTTTGTAACAAAGTTTGATATATAATTCTAATTTAGGTGTTGACGATAAAATTTGTTTATATTACATTTAATCATACCGGTGTATTGCCGGGTGATTAATGTGACTAAATAAAAGAACTGGAACAAGACAAAATGGACAGTAAAAATAAGAGACCCAGAATCAGAGTATGTTTAAAGGCTTATGACCATAAGCTTATTGATACGTCTGCAGTTAAAATTGTAGAGACAGCTAAAAGAACCGGCGCATCAGTTTCCGGTCCTATTCCTCTCCCTACAAGACGCAGAGTTTATTGTGTTCTAAGATCACCGCACGTTGATAAAAAATCACGTGAACATTTTGAAATGAGAACACACAAAAGGGTTATAGACATTTATGATCCTACACAACAAACTACAGAAGAACTTTCAAGAATGGATTTGCCGGCTGGCGTTGATATTGAAGTTAAACTGTAGTGGTTTATCAAAAGAATTTACATTGACAATTTCATAAGTAAATGTGAACTATGGAAAAAAGCAGAGTTTGGCCGGATGAATTGTCGGATAGCCTTATTAAAAAAGGCAAACAAACAAAGCTAAGATGTAGAAACAAAACAAGAGTTAAAATATAGCTCTCACAACAGAAAGGTAAAAATCGAATGACATTAGGTGTTATTGGAGAAAAACTCGGAATGACACAGGTATACAACGAAGAAGGTTTGTGTATTCCTGTTACCGTGATTAAAGTTGACCCTCTAACCGTTGTACAAATTAAAACTTTAGAAATAGACGGTTATAATGCTATTCAGGTTGGTGTTGTTCCTGCAAAGGAAAAACATTTAACCAAGGCTCAAATTGGTCACTTTAAAAAGAATAATTTAGAAAATTTCAGACACTTACAAGAATTCAGAGTAGATAATCCGTCTGAATATCAGGTAGGCCAGAAAATAGATGTAAGTGTTTTGGCTGAAATATCAAAAGTTGATGTATCAGGAAAATCAATTGGTAAAGGTTTTCAAGGTACAGTTAAAAGACACAACTTTTCAAGAGGTCCTATGGGGCATGGTTCTAAAAACCACAGAGAACCCGGTTCTATAGGTGCAGGTACAACACCAGGCCGTGTTTTAAAAGGCAAGAGAATGGCTGGAAATATGGGTAATAAAAAAGTTACCGTTTCTAAATTAAGTGTTGTAAAAATTGTCAGCGATAAAAATTTGTTATTAGTTAAGGGCTCAGTTCCGGGTCCTGAGGGTAAATTGGTTACAATTAGACCTTCAAGAACAAAATGGAATTAGAGGTACATAAAATGACACAAACAGTTAAATTATTAAATACAAAAGGCAGCGAGCTTGGTGAACTTAACCTGGATGACAATATTTTCGGGGTTGAACCGAACATCCATGTTATGCATCTTGCACTTAAAAGACAATTAAACAATGCAAGACAGGGCTCACATAATACAAAAACCAGAGCTGAAGTTTCAGGTGGCGGAAGAAAACCATGGAAACAAAAAGGAACAGGCAGAGCACGTGCCGGTTCAATCAGAAGCCCCTTATTTGCAGGCGGTGGTGTATCTTTTGGCCCCAAACCGAGAGACTACGTTACTAATCTCCCCCAGAAGGTTAGAAAACTTGCATTAAGAAGTGCTCTTTCAGCTAAATTAGAAGCAATCACCGTTGTTAAAGATTTTTCAGAATTAGACAGCATTAAAACAAAGGCTGTAGCAAATATTCTTAAAGACATTAAGGCTGAAGGTAAAGTATTAATTATAGCTGACCTTAAGGCTGAAGAAAATAAAAATCTTGAAAAGTCTGCAAGAAATATAGCTTCTGTTAAACTTTTATATCCTTCAAACTTAAATGTTAAAGATTTAATCGAGGCTGATTCAATTGTTGCGACAGAGAATGCAATCAATGAAATAACTGAAAGGTTGGCGAAATAATGGCTAAAACTAGAACCAACAAAGAAAAATTATACGATATTATTAAAAAACCTTTAATAAGCGAAAAATCAATGATGGCAGTTCAGATGGGTCAATACACTTTCGAAGTTAACAAAGATGCTTCAAAGGTTGAAATTGCTCAGGCAATTGAGCTTGCTTATCCAAATCGCAAAGTAAAGAAGGTTAGAACCGTATATATGCCGTCACATCAGAAGAGACTCGGCATGAAATTTGGCAGAACACAATCAGGGAAGAAAGCCATCGTTACTATCGAAGGCGATCCTATTGAAGAATTAACAGGAGTATAACAAAATGGCAACCCGTAAAATTAATCCGACGTCTCCGGGACAAAGAGGCATGACAAGACCTGATTTTTCAGAAGTAACAACAGATAAACCCGAAAAATCATTATTAAAACCATTAAATAAAACCGGCGGCAGAAACAACACCGGAAGAATAACTACAAGGCACATAGGCGGCGGCCATAAAAGACAATACCGCGTTATCGATTTCAAAAGAGATAAAACTGGCGTTGTTGGTTTTGTAAAAACTGTTGAATATGACCCTAACAGAAATGTTAGAATTTCTTTAGTTGTATATGCTGACGGCGAAAAAAGATATATTTTAACTCCCGAAGGTTTGAAAGTTGGCGATGTTGTTGTTTCCGGCCCTGAGGTTGATATCAAAACCGGAAATGCTCTGCCTTTGGAGAATATTCCTTTAGGTACTATGATTCACAACATCGAAATGGAACCTAAAAGAGGCGGTAAGATGGTAAGGGCTGCAGGTCAGTCTGCACAGTTAATGGCTAAAGATGGCGATTATGTTACAGTTAAACTTCCATCTTCTGAAATGAGAATGCTAAGAAAAGAATGTATGGCTACAATTGGTGTTCTTGGCAACTCTGAATTTAAAAACCTTTCAACCGGTAAAGCCGGCAGAACAAGATATTTAGGTATTAAGCCTACTGTCCGCGGTGTTACTATGAACCCTGTTGATCACCCGCACGGTGGTGGTGAAGGTAAAACAGGTCCCGGCGGACATCCTAAAACCCCTTGGGGTAAACCAGCATTGGGCCAAAAGACCAGAAATGCCAAGAAAGCTTCAAGCAAGCTAATAGTAAGAAGAAGAAAAAAATAATAGGAGAATATATTTAGATGGCTCGTTCATTAAAAAAAGGTCCATTCGTACACCAATCTTTATTAAAAAAAGTTGAAAAGTTGAATGAAACCCAAGAAAAGAAAGTAATAAAAACATGGTCAAGGGCATCTATGATTATACCTGATATGTTGGGACATACTATTGCTGTTCATAACGGTAAAACCCATGTTCCTGTTTATATAACAGAGCAGATGGTAGGATGTAAACTTGGTGAATTTGCCAATACAAGATCATTCAGAGGTCATGCTGGCCAGGATAAAACAGCAAAAAGAAAATAACCTGATTAATTAATAAAAGGATAAGGACAATGCAACAAGCAACAGCTAAACAAACTGATATAAAGATGCCTGTAAGAAAACTCAGAAGAATCATAAATGAAGTTCGCGGCAAAATGGCAAGCGATGCTTTAAGAATTTTAAAGTTTATGCCTTATTTTGCAGCAAGAGTTGTTGAGAAAAATTTGACAGCTGCTATTGCAAATGCATCTGAAAAATTTGACGGTACGGCAGGTGCTCTTAAAGTTTCTGAAATATATGCCGATGAGAGTGTGACTTACAAAAGAGCCAGACCCAGAGCGCAAGGCAGAATGTATAAAAGACTAAAAAGAACCTCACATTTAACAGTGAAATTAACGAAAAACTAGGAGATATAACTTTGGGACAGAAGACACATCCAACCGGATTTAGAATAGGAATAATTGAACCTTGGGTTAGCACTTGGTTTGCAAAGAAAAAACAGTATGCAGCAAATATCGCCGAAGATGCTAAAATCAGAAGGTTTGTAAAGAAAAAGCTTTACACTGCCGGTGTATCAAGAGTTTTGGTGGCAAGAAAAGCTCAAAATATTAATATTACAGTAGTCACTGCAAAACCCGGTATCGTTGTAGGACGCGGCGGCCAGGGTATTGATGAATTAAGAACTGCTGTTCAGAATTTAATTAACAACAAAAATGTTTCAATTGATGTTGTGGAAGTGGCAAGAATTGATGTTGATGCTCAGCTTGTTGCAGAAAATATCGCACTTCAATTGGAAAAACGTATAGCATTCAGAAGAGCTATGAAACAGGCTATGCAAAGAACAATGCGTGCCGGTGTACAAGGTATTAAGGTTATGGTTTCAGGCCGTTTAGGCGGTGCTGAAATTGCAAGAAGTGAATGGGCAAAAGAAGGCCGTATTCCTCTTCAAACTTTAAGAGCCGATGTGCAGTACGGTTTTGCAGAAGCTGATACGGTTATGGGTAAAATCGGCGTTAAAGTTTGGGTATTTAAAGGTGATTTAATGCCCGGTGAAAAGGCTGATCAAAATATAAAAACCAAAAAACCACAAAACAACAAAGAGGGTGCAAACCGTCCTCTTAACAGAAGAAAACGTAGTGAAGACAATGCTTCTGAAGCTGAAGCATAAAGTATAAATAGGAGCAAACTAAAAATGTTAATGCCTAAAAAAACCAAATTCAGAAAGAAAATGAAAGGCAATATGAAAGGAACTGAGACCAGAGGCACTACTTTGGAATTTGGTTCTTACGGTTTAATAAGTGTTGATCCTGCCTGGATTACATCAAGACAAATAGAAGCTGCCCGTCGTTGTATGACACGTAAAATTAAAAGAGGCGGTAATGTTTGGATTAAGATATTCCCGGATAAACCAATTACTGCAAAACCTGCTGAAACCCGTATGGGTAAGGGAAAAGGCAACCCTGAGTATTGGGTAGCTGTAGTAAAACCCGGCAGACTTCTTTTTGAAATTGATTATTCAGTAAGAGAGGATGCAATTGAAGCTCTTAAATTGGCTGCACAAAAGCTTCCTGTCAAGACCAGAATTGTAGAAAAACAGGTGGTGCAAGATGAAAATTAATGAAATAAAAGAAAAAGCTATAGATGAATTAAAGGAAATGATTGTTAATTCTAAAAAAGAATTGTTTTCTTTAAGAATGAAACATAATAAGATGACTCCTCTTGAAAATCCGAGTCAGCTTAAAAAATTAAGAAAAGAAATAGCTCAAATGAAAACAATTTTGAGACAAAAAGAAATTAATGCTTAAGATAAGGAAACAATAAAATGCCAAAGAAAGTCATAGTTGGAACTGTAGTGAGCGACAAGATGGACAAGACAATTGTTGTGTCTGTTGCTGAAAAAAAAGCTCATAAAAAATATAAAAAGACAATGACATTTACCAAAAAATTTAAAGCAAGCGATGTGAATGGCGCTTCCAAAGTGGGCGATGTGGTTTCCATCATTGAAAATAGACCAATTTCAGGCTCTGTAAGATGGGTTTTGGATAAGGTTGTTGAAGCTGCAAAATAAATTTTTCTTATATCCTTGAAAATCATTTTCAAGGTTAAAGTAAATTCACTAAAATAATTAAAAAGGTAAAAAGAAATGATACAACAAGAAACTAGATTACAGGTGGCAGACAATACCGGTGCTAAAGAACTTTTATGCATCCGTGTTATGGGAAGCTCAAATAAAAAATATGCTGCTGTCGGTGATATAATTGTCGCATCAGTTAAGGATGCTGCCCCCGGGATGCCTGTTAAAAAAGGCGATGTAGTAAGTGCTGTTGTTGTTAGAACAACTGCTGATATCAAAAGAAACGACGGTTCTGTTATCAGGTTTGATGACAATGCTGCTGTTATAATAAATAAAGATAACAACCCGAGAGGCACCCGTGTATTTGGTCCTGTTGCAAGGGAATTAAGAGATAAGAACTTTATGAAAATAGTTTCTCTTGCACCTGAGGTTATTTAATTTAAAAGGAACAAAAAAATGTCAAACTCAAAGTCAAAAGAAATGAAATTGCATACAAAAGTCGGCGACAGAGTGATGGTTACATCTGGCCGTGACAAGGGCAAAATCGGAAACGTTAAAAAAGTAGATTCTAAAAACGGCGAAGTTCTTGTTGAAGGTGTAAATTTAGTAACTAAGGCTCAAAAAGCTAATCCTATGGCTGGAGTTCAGGGCGGTCTTGTAAAACAGGAAGCTTTTATGGATTCAAGCAAGGTTATGGTTTACTGCCCGTCTTGTGAAAAAGCTACAAGAGTAAAACATGAAGTTAAAGACGGTAAGAAAATCCGTGTTTGTAAAAAGTGCAACGAATCATTAGATGTATAATTAACAGCCTAAGGCATTGAAATTTGACAGGCTCTCAGTCTTTTACTTAAGGGCAAAATTTCAAAGGCTAGGAAGGAAATAAGATAATGCCAGCGACAAAAACTACTGATTTAAAAGCTAAATATGATGAAGAAATCAGAAATCAATTAAAAGAAGAATTTAAGCTATCAAATGATATGCAGATTCCAAAGCTTCATAAGATAGTTATAAATATGGGTGTGGGCGAAGCATCCCACAATTCAAAACTTGCAGAGTCAATTGTTAACCAATTGACAAAAATTGCAGGACAAAAGGCGCTTGTTACTAAAGCAAAAAAATCAATTGCTTCTTATAAATTAAGAGAAGGTATGCCGGTTGGTTCTATGGTTACTCTTAGGGGCGAAAAGATGTATGACTTTTTACAAAAATTAGTCTGCGTTGTACTTCCCAGAATCCGTGACTTTAGAGGTGTTTCATCAAAAAGTTTTGATGGCAGAGGCAATTATACCTTTGGTCTTAAGGAACAGGCTCTCTTCCCTGAAATTCACTATGAAGAAGTTGATATTGTTAAGGGTATGAATATTTCAATAATTACAACCGCCCCAAATGATGAAATGGCAAAAAGCCTTCTGGCACATTTAGGTATGCCATTTAAAAAACATTAATCAAAGGAGACTAAACAATAATGGCTAAAAAAGCAATGATAAACAAAGAGGAAAGACGCGAAATGCTTGCAGCAAAAGGAAAATATCCCGCTGTAAGACTTCATAACAGATGCTCTATCTGCGGAAGACCGCATGGGTATCACAGAGATTTCGGTCTTTGCAGGATTCATTTAAGAGAATTCGCTCACAGAGGCTTGTTGCCAGGTGTTACAAAAGCATCTTGGTAAGAGTATTTTAAAGATTATTAACACACCCGGTTTCGGGTGTGTTTTAATTATGTTTGCATTTATTGATAATAGGATGAAAGGGTGTTGATTTTTATGAATTTTAAAAAAATATTTTTGTATCTTGTTTTGGCTGTTTCAATTGTATCCTTTAGCTGGATTGATAAAGCCGAGGCTCAGGGCGCTTACAGGTTTGTTAGAAGTCCCGAGTTTGATACGTTTGATTTTGAAGCGAATCTCGACAAGATAACATCTGATGAAAAAATATTATCTGCTGTAAAATTATTAAAAGACACCCATGCTATTGCTTCATACAAAAGAATCCTTGGCAAAAATCCAACCTCAAAGGCTATGAGGATTGAGTTTAAGGATTTAGCTAAAATTGATTCAATTTATGAAAATTTTGCAGGCCTCGTTCGTATGAAAAATGGAAGAATTTATATTTATGTTAATAAGGAGCATAAAGATGCCCCCAATGAGGCTCTTGCGGCATTGCTTGCAGGGCTTTCCGTACATTGTGATTCTATTGATTCTGTGAATGAACAGATATTTGCCTGGTCTCTTGAAGGAAATTTGTGGGATTATTTTTTGTATGAAAACCCAGGCTTAGAATTATTTGATAACAAGCTTGTAAAGAGAGAGAATGCCATTAGAAAGCTTTATATAGCGTCGCCCTTGGATGTAAATTATATAATAAGGCTTGTTAGGATGAGCGACGCTTATAATAAGCTTGAGATTGATTCACCCGGATATTCAAAGGCGGAATTGGAAAATAAGATAAGGATTCTTTATAATATATATAGAGCCACCCAAAAAGCCAGAACAGCAGGGTATTAATGAGATTTGGCTTGAATACCTGTTAAGAATTTAATAGCTGTGTATATGACTTACAATTAGATATATATAAGATTAAATTCCAGATTTCTCTGATATTGTGGAAGTCTGGAATTTTAGAGTATTGTTATTCAAAATTGTATAATTAATCTGCAAAAATCACTTTTTACATATAATGTTATGATTCATCAAACGGAGACGGCGGCAAGGGCATTTTCTTTCCATATCTTGCTTCATAAAGTATGCCGCCTTCATTATTGTGAGACATTGCTTGTAATGTTGCATCGATAAGGTTATAATTATTACTTTTGTCAGCTAGTACATTTCTGCCGCTTGCCAATTGGATATCTATTTTACCATCCGTTGTAGTTATATTTTCAATATGCGCAGGGTTAATATGATTATACCCATTAATACCTTTAACCAATACTAAGTTTCCAGACGATACTGATGTCATACTTTGTCCTCCCCTATCTATTATTTTATGTTTGGTATCCATTAAACGCTCCTAAATTTTGAAATTTGCTATATGATTATCCAAACTTTACATTTTTTTACAAAAGTTTGCATATTTTTTTCAAGTTGAAAAATCTATTAAAATGTTGTATATTGTAATTACAATGTAATAAAAATGTATAGAGGTGTTGTATGCCGCAATCAAATATTTCTATTCGTATGGATGAAAAGTTAAAAAAACAATTTGATTATTTGTGTAATGAATTTGGCTTAACTATGTCAACGGCCATAAATATGTTTGTAAAAACTGTTGTTAGAGAAAAAAGAATCCCCTTTGAATTATCTCTTGAAATTCCAAATGCTGCAACGAAGCAAGCTATAGAAGATGTTGAAAATGGCAATAGGGAGATTATACCCTATACAAATTCCAAAGATGTTATTCAAGCAATGTTAGCGGGCGATGATGAAGATTAAAAATGTTGCTTTTGGCAAACAGATGAAGCGGGATTTAAAACTTGCCAACAGGCGCGGGTGTGATTTATCAAAACTTGATACAGTTATTGATATTCTTTGTACCACGCAATCATTGCCCGAAAAATATAGAGATCATCCCCTGAGCGGTAATTATAAAAATTATAGAGAATGCCACATTGAGCCTGATTGGCTTTTGATTTATAAAATTGAAAACGACACCCTTACCTTAGTTTTGTTTCGCACCGGCACGCATAGCGATTTGTTTAGACTGTAGTAGTATTTGTCAATATTGATGATTATTGCCCTGTAGCTACTGTTTTGTCTGGCTGCTTAATTTTGAATCTTAAATTGTTGCATATCATCCAAACTTTACAATTTTTTACAAAAGTTTGCATATTTTTTTTGTTTTATTTATTATTTATCTTGTCTTTATGGTGCAAAATTGTGCCATAAAGTATGAAAATTACTAAACTACAAGGACAAAACAGGCGTTTTGGCTTTGCAAGTAGAAAGGGAAAAATTAAAATGACAGTTAGTGATCCTATTGCAGATTTACTCACAAGAATCAGAAATGCCAACACCGTTAGGCATTCAAACGTTGAAATTCCTGCTTCAAAATTAAAGGTTGAAATGGTAAAACTTTTAAAAGAAGAAGGATATATTAACGGCTATATAGTTAAAGAAAAAGACGGTTTTAATGTTATTGATGTTGAATTAAAATATAACGGTACTAAACCTGTTATCACAAACTTAAAGAGAGTTTCTACACCAGGCTTGAGAACTTATTCCAAGGCAAAAAATCTGCCAAAAGTTTTTGATGGACTTGGAATTGCCATTGTTTCTACAAGTAAAGGTTTATTAACAGATAAAGCTGCCAAAAAAGAAAACGTTGGCGGTGAAGTGCTCTGCTACGTTTGGTAGCAGGTTTACTGCGCTGTAAAATTCAGCGCTAAGGGTTGATTTGACTCTGATATTGTCAGGGTTGAAGCGTTCCCGCTTGATATATACATAGGTTGTGTGCAGTGTTCCTGGTAAGATTTTATCTTGTATACTGCCTCACGTAAAAGCAAAAGGAGAAAAAGAATGTCCAGAATTGGAAGATTGCCCGTTGAAATTCCTGACGGGGTTGAAGTTAAGGTTGAAAACAATGTTGTAACGGCGAAAGGCCCGAAAGGCACAGAGTCCGTTACAGTTAGGCCTGAAATTGAAGTTAAGGTTGAAGGCAAAGAAATTATTTTAACAAGAAAAAGTGATGATAGAAAGAGCCGTTCATTACACGGTCTTTCAAGAACTTTGGTTCACAATATCGTGCTTGGTGTTAAAGACGGTTTTGAAAAGAAACTTGAAATTCAGGGTGTAGGTTACAGGGCTCAAATGCAGGGCAATTCTATTAATCTGCAGCTTGGCTATTCACACCCGATTGTAATTGAACCGCCGGAAGGCATAAAGATTGCAGTAGAAGCTAATACCAAAATCACAATTACAGGTTCAAACAAGCAGGCAGTAGGTGACATTGCCGCCCTTATCAGGTCTAAACGTCCGCCTGAAGTATATAAAGGCAAGGGTGTACGCTATGAAGGCGAATTTGTAAGACGCAAAGCTGGTAAAGCAGGTAAAAAATAATAAGTAGTTAAAATTGCCCGTATGAACCGTATTTTACGAAATATTTGGTTCGGGTGAAAGGAAAAATAAGATGATTAAATTAATTAACAGAAAAGAACAAACAAGAAAAAGACACAAAAGAGTAAGGACAAAGATTTCAGGAACTGCTGAATGTCCAAGACTCGCTGTTTACAGAAGTATTAAGCATATTTACGCCCAATTAATTGATGATACTAAGGGTGTAACTATTGCGGCATCTTCAAGCGATGCCAAGGATTTAAGGGATAAATTATTATCTCATGGCGGGAATATTAATGCTGCAAAAATGGTTGGCGAAGATATCGCTAAAAAGGCTCTTGCAAAAGGCATTAAAGAAGTTGTTTTTGACAGAGGCGGCTTTTTATTCCACGGCAGAATTCAGGCTTTAGCTGATGCTGCAAGGGAAGCCGGGCTTGATTTTTAGTCTTCTGGCCAAGCTTTTGTTCAGGGTACAATCTTGGGTTTGTCAAAAATTTTTTCTAAACATAGAATAAGTTTTTTAGATAGGCTATGGGTTTGTTGCTTAATAAAAATTAACATTAATTTGCACCCGTCTTTGTTGCGGGTGCTTTTAAAATTATTGCACTTAAGTATTTTTTGTATAGAATATCATTATGGCGAATGTTAGAGCGAGAAAAGTAAAAAATAAGAAGAAAAAGAAGGGAAATTTTTTCCTGTATTTTCTTATGATGATTGTATCTGCGATTATGGCTGCTATTGCAGCGTTTAATCTCTATTTGGCCTCACTTCCTCCAATTAGTAATTTTGAGGATATTAAGCCAAACCCTGTTACATCAATATATTCATCAGACGGTGAAAACATTAAGACATTTACGGTTTTCCGCTTTGAAAAGGTTTCCATTAAGGATATTCCAAACAGCCTTAAATATGCAATCATTGCAACAGAGGACAAAAATTTCTATAAACACAGAGGGTTTGACACCTTTGGCCTTATGAGGTCAGTTCTTGCAAACTTAAGGGCTGGTTCATTTAAGCAGGGTGCAAGTACAATAACCCAGCAGCTTGCAAGAATACTGTTTTTGTCAAATGAGAGAACGTTTGATAGAAAAATAAAAGAGTTGATTATTGCCCACAGAATTGAAAAGACGATTTCAAAGGACGAAATCCTTGAGATGTACTTAAATTCTGTGTATTTAGGCTCTGGCACATATGGCGTATTATCTGCATCGAAGACATACTTTAATAAAAATTTGAATGAATTAACCCTTGCCGAAGCAGCTTTGATTGCAGGGCTTCCTCAGGCGCCAAGTGTTTATTCGCCTTTCCAAAACCCTGAAATCTCTATCCAGAGGCGCGATCAGGTGTTATTGCGCCTGTATAAGACAGGATACATTACAAAAGACCAATATGAGCGTGCAAAGGCTGAACGCTTACACCTTAACAAAAAATCAAAGATTTATTCATACAACAAAGCCCCGTATTTTATTGATTTTGTCCTAAAAGAGCTTGAATATATAGGTTTTAGGGAAGAAGACATTTCACAGGGTGGTTTAAAGATTTATACTACTCTTGATTATAAATCTCAGGAAGCGGCTGATAATGCCATCAACGCACGTCTTAAGGCCGCAAAATTAACCAATGACAAGACACAGATGGCGCTGTTTTCGTTTTCTCCAACCACGGGTAAAATTTATGCCTATGTGGGCGGTAAAAACTATGAAAAAAGCCAATATGACAGGATTTTGAATGCTATAAGGCCTCCCGGCTCATCGTTTAAGCCGTTCGTGTACGCAACTGCTTTGCAGCAGGGCAGCAGCGTGTTTGATACTGTTGATGATTCACCTGTTTCTTTTGGCAGGTGGTCTCCAAGGAATTATGGCGGAAAGTATAGGGGCAGAATGCCTTTGTGGCAAGCCCTTGCTGTGTCTTCAAACGTTGTTGCGGTAAAATTGATTGAAAAAGTCGGCGTACCTAATGTAATTTCAACAGCACGTGAAATGGGCATAACTACACCACTGCAAAGCGATATGACGATTGCATTGGGCTCAAACGGCGTAAAACTGTATGATATGGTTATAGCCTACGGTGCCTTTGCAAATGGCGGTTTCAGGGTGCGGCCTTATGCGGTTGAAAGGGTTGAAAATTCAAGAGGGGTTGTGGTTTATGAGAATCCCGGGCCAAAGAATGTAAAGGTTATAAGCTATGATACGGCTGCCGGTATTACCTATATGCTGCAAAAGGTTGTGGAGGTGGGAACAGGGCGTGCTGCTAATATCGGCAGGGCTGTTGCCGGAAAGACAGGTACTACGGATGATTACAAGGATGCCTGGTTTATGGGCTATACGCCTGATATTGTGGCGGGTGTGTGGCTTGGAAATGACAATAACACAAGGCTTCCCGGCATTACTGGAGGTGTGCTGCCTGCTCAGGTTTGGGCTGATTATATGAAAGTGGCTTTGCAGAATTATCCGAATTCTGTGTTTGATTACCCCAAACCCACCGGAAAATCTAATCATGAGGCGGTTATTAACGAAGTTCCAACAGAAAAGATGCAGGAAGATGATGATGCTGAATTCAATGAGGGCATAAATCAAGGCACAGCGCCACTTCCGGGGGAAAATAACGTAAGTGCACAAGAAGAATTTGAAATTAAATATGAAGAAGAGCCGAAGCCAAACAAGCGCCGTCCAAAAAATAAAGAGGCTGAAGAGCAGACACAGCCTGCAGTTCCGGCTAATTCAAGCAAACCTTTTAATACCAAAGAAGCTCCGGCACCTGCGCCTATACCTACTGTAGGCACTGTTGATGTGCCTTTGCCGGGTAATTAAGGTTGAATGTCAAGTTTTGTATCGTAAAATAATGTGATTTTTATTATTTTTTGTAATGTTTATTAAGATTGGTTGTAAAATCTTGATGGCACTGCATTTTGGGCATATTTTGTGCGTGCAGAAATCGGGTTTATGAAATTTTAGGTTTTGTTGCTTTATATTAGTTAAAAACGTCTCTAATGCAGTATGCGAATGTGTTTTAGCTTATTCCCACACCCAAAATGCCTGTATTTTCGGGCTTTTAATGATGCCTAACGGCTCTAAAGTAAAATAGTGTAAGCTTTTTACGCGATTTATATCTTTTGAATGCTTGCTATCAGGGCGTTATCTGGCTTTTTGTTTTTTTGTTTAATAATATTTTTATTTTTTATTATATCCATAACTTTGTATTTAAAAGCTTTTTAGGGCTTTTATACGGTGGAAAGCCTTGTGGCTATTTAATTTTATCCTATTTATATATTTTATCGCCATAAACTCTTGCAAGGTCTGGCATTACTCTTTATGAAACAGGCAAAATGCTTTAATTTATTCATTTTGCACGTATTTAAGATGTCTAAAACCTTGCTAAATCTCGCTTTTGATGATTGTATTTTGCTGCGTGGATAAAATATTCAAAATTTTTTAAGTTATGAAATGACATTTTCTCAGCAAGGGCGGACTTTTTGCCGGTTTTCATATATGGTGCACGTCGTTCAGTCTTGTTATTGCTTATTTTTTTTAATAATTAGTGTGCTAAAATCCGCTTAAATATTGTATATCAGGCTGTTTTTATATTATAAATGCGTCCCTAATCTTTTCTTTCAGTGGTTTTTGTATTTTGTTATTGCTCAAATGCTTGTTATGAGAGGATTTTATCCACCACTTTGCTAAAATCACTGCCATTTTTTTCTATGATATCGATTACGGGTATTTTGCCGAATTTTTCAATGAGGGCAGGCGCTGTTGTTACGGCCGGGTCTTTAGTATCTTTTGGGTAATTTGTTATCACCACCCCCAGAATGCTTATTTCCAGGCTTTTTAGGGCTTTTATTGTTAAAAGGGTGTGGTTAATTGTGCCTAAATTCGGTCTGGATACTATGATAGCAGGCAGTTTCAGGGCTTTTATTGCGTCAGATACAAGCATAGTCTCATTTATAGGTACAAATAAACCGCCGGAGCCCTCTGTTACAACGATTTCACACATTTTTGACAATTCTTTATAATCTGATACTACTTTTTTTATGTCGATGTTTATATCGTCAATTTCTGCTGAAACCGAAGGTGTGCAGGGGGTTTTGGTTATATATGAATTTTTTGTTATTAGATTTTTGCGGTTGTCTTTTGCTGAAATGCTTACCATATCAGCGTCTGAGGGCATATCTTCTATAATACCGCTCTGAAAAGGCTTAAAATAGCCCGTTTTTATGCCTCTTTTGATTAATTCTTTAACAATGCCCCTTGAAACATAGGTCTTGCCTACATCTGTGTCTGTTGCAGTTATAAAAATATTCATAAATTCTCCTTACATTTCAGATTTTACCCCTAAAAAATTTTGTGTAAACTTGAAAGCAAATCTCTTTCGAGGGTAAAAAAAGAGGCGCTTAAAGGTTACATAAAAAGCGCCCCGAAAAGTTGTTCATCTAAAATCTTAGTGAAGGTTGAACCTAGTCAGACCTGACTTGCTGAAACCGAACGAGCCTTAGAATGTGAGGGCGAGTCTCATGCTGATGAAGCGGCAGACAGCCCGACACTGGACTGAATTGTGTGAGCCGTGTGTTCCTAATGACGGCGGCGATGAGCCGGCGGAATGGAACCGTACGATGGCGACGAGGCCCTAGTTGTTTGGCGATGCCCCAGCAGAGCCTTACAAATAGGGTTCATCCCTTGGGGAAGGCCCTAGTTGTGTGCGAAGTATGGGCACTACAGATAGCGTCATACCCTTGGGGATGGAAATCTTTGATTTCCAAGAGGAGCCTTAGTGAGAGTTAAACGTTAGTCTGAAGGCCTGATTATCTTAGCTTTAGCCTTGTGAAAACTAGATAATGGTCATATCCTTGCGGTATTTGAATCAACACTCTGCCGAGTAGAAAAGTGACTAAATGTCACGTTCCTGCGAGAGGGAAGAATGGGCCTTAGGCTCCCGGCGGGATGAATCCTATTTGTAACATTCGTAAACTCGTGTAATGACTACAGCCTTGCGTGGGCCAATCTTACGCTGATGAAGCGGCAGACGGCGGATTTTGCGGAGCGTTGCAGGCGAAGCCGGACACTTTCTGTGTACAGCTCACCGCAGCTGAGAGCGATAGCATACTTGTGACAAGCAAGAATGCGTGCCTGTTAAACGCGAGAAGCAAGCAGAGCACCACAGCCAAGTGCGACAGGGGGGAGGGTGACGTCTGCCCGTGCCTGCAAGATACATAACTCTATGCGAGGAGTAAGAGGCCTGTCGAAGGCTTGTGAACCCGCAATAATCCAAGAAGCCTGACACTGAACTGCATATATCAAGTTTGCGAAGCCTGATATTATATATCAGTATCAATATTTCCTCCAATCTATCATTGCATAGCCATTAAGGCCTGGTGCACCGTTTCCAAATGAGGCTGAGTCACCAATTCCTCTAAAACCGCCTCCTCCGCCACCTTGTCCTGACGGAGCTTTAAAATTATTCATTAATTCTGAGACTATAAAATCTGATACTACTGAAAGCATTGAGGCGTTTGTGCTTGTAGGGTTTGAACACTCGCTTCCAGAATATAGTCCTCCACATCCACCAATGCCTCCTGAGCCTGAATTTCCACCAATTCCGCCATATGAAACCTTGGATACAGCGTCATATTTTCCTGTTGTGCCGTCTTTACCTTTTGTTATTGTATTTGAGGGTGTGCCTGCACCTCCGCCACCTGAAAGTCCGCCAACTGGGATTAGGGTGTCGTCGTTTCCACCTTTACCTCCTTTACCGCCTTCTGCTATAAATTCTTTTCCATTGATTAGGATTTTTGTATTAGCGCCGTCTTTGCCATTTAAAAGGGTGCTGTCCAATGAACCGCCCACTCCGCCTTTGCCTCCCATGCCTATTAAGATTGTAATTTCGTCATTTGGTGAAACTATTACGGATTTTTTAGAAAGGTATGCTCCACCTCCTCCGCCTCCTCCCGGGGCGCCAGGGCGAATGACTTTGTATGTGGCTTCTGCATATGAGATGCCGCCGTCTCCGCCTTTTCCGTTTGCAGTAGAATAAGATGCAGCTCCACCCCCGCCTGCGCCGTAACAAGAAGGCGCTGAGCCGTTTTGATTACCGTTTGAGGGATTTCCTCCTGTGCCATTGCAGGTATGTGTTGTGCCGTCAATTAGCGTGTATGAGATGCTGCCGCCGTCTCCGCCTTTAGATATTGTGCCTGCTTGTCCTGAATTTCCTGTTGCACAGGAGTAATCGGTTCCTTTTGCAATACCGATACTTGAATACGCGCATTCGCTGTTTGCAGCCCCTCCTTGCCCCTGGCCTGCAACAGCACCGCCATAGCCGCCTTGTCCTATGCCAGTTACGCCTAATATAACCTGAAATGCGCTTCCAGTGCTACCGCCCGGGTGAAGGTGCAGGCCCACAGGGTCAGACAATGTGTATTCTCCTCTTTTGCTTGTTGTTGCGGTTAAATCAACTGCAGGAGCGCCGCGTTTTATGCTCCGTGCCCAAAAATGGATACTGTTTCCGACGTTGTTTTTTAAGAAATCATTAAATTTTGCACTTGATGGATTTAATGTGATTACTGCGCCTGAGCTGCCGCCTCCGCCAGAATAGGATTTCCAGCCGTAGAGGGAAGTGTTTGTTGAAACGCAACGCACACCAAAGGCTGCGTTTATTGGATGCCATTGCACTCCGCCTGTGAGGCCATCGCCGAGCCAAGCGTTAGCGCGCCTGCTTTCACTGTCATTCGGGGTTGATGTCCAGACATTGTAATTATGACATCCGTTATCATAGCTGCCAAGGCAGGAATTACTGTTGTTTTCGCAATTGACCGTTCCAGTGCTTTTTCTTGGGCCATCCAGACATATCATTAAGCCCTGATGTCCCTGATTGTGATTTAATGCTGCAAAATTATTTGCCCAGGCCTGTATTTGTGCAATAGATGGAAGGCTCCATTGCCCTGCTGCAAGGCCGCCCCCTGTGTATAATCTGCAGATGTTATTTGCTGCTTCCCATGTGCAGGATGTTCTTTTACAGCCAGAGTAATTTATGTATTTAGCTTCGCCCAAAGTGCCGTATGTGTCTTCGCAAAATGACGTTGATGCTGTAATTCCTGTGTTGTTTCCAAGCCAGCAGCAGGCAGTGCCTGTACAATTTTGTCCTGCATTTACAACAGAATTTCCACTAACGTGAGCAGAAGGTCCGCCAAGATAGGTGTCTCCGCCGTTATATTTGGTGACACACCCTTGTGTGCCTCCATTTTGTGCTGCGGTTAAATATTTGTGTGCATCATTATAGCAGTCAATTCTTCCTACAGCGCCTCCGCCGCCTCCGCCCTGGGCTATTAAAACTGCTTTAAAATTTTGCATTCCGGGAACTATTTGTGCATTAATGATGTTGCGGGTGTATGTTGTTTCATTCCAGCTGCTTTGGCCGTCTCCTTCATTTTTATTAAGGGTAGTTGTTTGGCATATGTTTTTGTTTGCACTTGTGTTTCCTGTTTGTGTATTTAATGTGCAGGTTTCATTAACACCTGCTGTTGCACCTGCACCGCCGCCTCCGCCACCTTGCAGGTATATGTCAATCATATGGACGTTTTGAGGTACTTTGAATTTGCAAACAGCTGTGTTATCGGCCTTTTTTTCACAATCTTCGTATTGAAAAATTCTAAAATTTGAAGCGTTGCTGATTCCTGTTGCGCTTATATGTACGCTTTCTTTAAACCTCTTTGTCATTACAGGTGCTAATGCTGCCATTAGAAGTGAAGCAACGAGTAGCGCCATAAGCATTTCTACTAATGAAAAAGCGGAATTCTTAATAATGTGGATATCATTAACTAACGCGTTGTCTTTTTTATACATTACTTACTCCTTTTTAAATTTGCCTATACTATATCATATATAGTACAAAGTTGTCTACATGGTTAGTTAAATTTTGAAAAAAAATAAGTATATATATTAATATGTGCTATCAAAAATTAATCACAGGCGGAATAAAAAGACTAAGAGCAAATTGTCAGCTTACACAGGAGCAATTTGCGGAAAAAATAAACATGAGTGTTCAAGGGTATCGAAACATTGAGCACAACAAATATCTCCCTACGGGAGATACAATAGATAAAATTTGCAGCGAATTTAATATATCACCTGTAGAGCTCTTATTGCCCCAAACGCAAGATAATACAAGCAGCATTAAAAAAATAATTAATCATAAGCTTGATGCTTGCGAGCTTGAAAAATTGTTAAGAATAAGCAGAATGATTGATTTAATGTGATGTTAAAAAAAGATTAGCAGCGGATTTTTACAATTTGAACAGAATTTTGCTTTGCGGGCAGAAATTTTTATGAACTTTTGTTTATATTAAGGACATGGTTTTAAGATAAGTTTTGTAAACATTGTGTAAAAACATTTTTATAAGGTTTTAGCTGGGCTTGTTTTAGTGCTAGAGCAAATATTTTTCAAGGGCGGTTTTATCAAAAAGCTCGATACTGTGCTCATTATGGATAAAAATAAGGCAGCTTAGGAGGGATTTAAACATTGAAAATTCGCTTCTGTCGAATTTTCTTCTTAAATCTTCCATATTGTCTGCTAAAAATTCTGTAATTAGAGTTTTGTTTTTCAGGCTGAGCGAGGTTAAAAAATCAAGCCCTTCTTTGGTTGCAATGCCTTCAAAATAGATTATATCCGGCGACTGAAATTCAATGAAGCGCATGGCTTTATCCATATTAAAACCTATGCTTTCGTTTAATTCG
The DNA here is from genome assembly GCA_910583725.1 of uncultured Vampirovibrio sp. Classification (GTDB taxonomy): domain Bacteria; phylum Cyanobacteriota; class Vampirovibrionia; order Gastranaerophilales; family Gastranaerophilaceae; genus MGBC122484. Next base: position 8,905 of record CAJTXZ010000010.1, on the reverse strand, counting down.
CACTGAAGGGCGGTTTTAAGCTTATATTTTGCAATGGATTCAAGAGTCATGGCAACGGTATTTTCCGGGGTCAAATTATTTAAGATTGAGTAGACAAGGTGGGTTTTTCCGCTAAGGGCACCGCCAGAAACAAGGATAATACCAGGTGTGTTCATCAGGGTTTTTAATTTAATCAGAGTTTCTTTATCCAGAATTAATTCTTCAATATGTTTTGGAGGATGATATATTTTAAGTAAAATTCTTTCACCGTTTATTGTGGGAAAGGCTGAAATGCTTGCTGTTAAGGTGGTTGAATCAACATTAAAGTTAAGCCTTCCAAGCTGGGGAACTTCTGAAACTGTGGGGTCAAGCGCGCAGAGGTTTTTTAGCATTTGAATGAAAGGGTTTATAAGAAGGGTTGGAATAGCGCCTGTAAATTTGCTTTCCCCCATTTTTTTAAAGTTAACCGAAAGGCCTTCGTCGTTATTTTCGAAAAATAATTCATGAACATTTTCTTTTATGGCATGCTTTAATATTGCCCTAAACAGGTTTTGAAGGTGTTCTTCATCAAGCTCATCGGAGTGGAGCTCGTCCTGCCATTTAAAATCCGGGTCTGCTTTTGTTTCTATGTCTTGCACTTTTCCTTGCAGGTCATAGTATTCGCCGATTTTTTTCAGGATACTTTTTTCTGAACCTAAAACAGGCTCAATTGTTTTTCCTGTCCTTTCTATGATTTTATCGATGGCAAATAAATCCAAAGGATCGGACATTGCTATTGTTAAAATATCTTCAATTTCAAATAGAGGAAGGATTTTATAGGCTATTGCTTCATTGTAGCTAATGTAGTTCAGACATTTTTTATCTATTTCGTAATCCTCTAAATCAACATAGGGAATATGAAGTTTTTCTTCGAGGAATTTTAATAAGTCATGCTCTGAAATCATTGATGTGTTTATTAAAACCTGTCCAAGGTTTATTTTTTGCACATTAGCCATTTCCTGTGCTTTTTCAATGTCATCAAAGGTGATTATATTATTTCTTACCAGGTCGTATTTTAGTTTATCTATGGTTTTATTTGTAACTAAATCCATTTTGTTTTTCCATAAAAATGTTTTATAAGTGTCAGGCAAGGTTTGTGTATTTGTTAATAACTTCAAGTATGTTATTAAATTCGAACGGTTTTGTTATGTATTCATCGGCACCCGTCTCTTCGCCTATCAGTTTATCATTTTCCTGGCTTCTTGCTGTTACCATAATTATCGGAATATTTTTATATTTTGCATCATATTTTAAAAGGCGGCAAATTTTATAGCCGTTGATTTTTGGCATCATAACATCAAGGATTATTAAATCAGGATGTTCTTCTTTTGCAAGCTTAAGGCCTTCTTCGCCGTCATAGGCAAAAATGGTTTCAAAGCCTTTGGTTTTAAGCATAAAAGCCATAGTTTCCACTATATCTTTTTCATCGTCAACTATTAAAATTTTTGTCATACCTTCTCCTTGGTGTTTTTAAAGATTTCAGGGCAATACTAAATATTTTAGATGGAATAATCATCATCGTGTTCTTTATTAAAAACAGCCTTTTCTAATACTATACCACAGGCAGTGTATTCGGGGCCATTAATAAGTTTTTCTATTTGATTTATCATAAAATCAAATGCACTTTTTTGCATATTTGAAAAATATGTTTTGTAGGTATAGGTTTGGCTATCCTTATAGCTTATTTCTTTTGAATTTTTTAGGTTTTTTATTATATTTTCATTCTTGAGGCGCGAGATTAGGCTTATGCATTTAGCTTCATTATGGCTTTTTAATGTTAAAAGACTTGTTGAATTATTCAGTTTTTTTGCGGTGTTAAGGTCTATTTCAAATGCTTTTGATTCTGAATATACCGGTAAAAAGACATTAAAGTCAGAGCCTTTGTTTTCCTCGCTTTTTACAAGGATTGCCCCAAGGTGCGCATCAATAAAATGTTTTGTGATTGTGAGGCCAAGGCCTATGCCGCCTGCGTTTCTTGTTAGTGAATTTTCAATTTGCGAGAATTTATCAAATATTTTTGAGATATCTTCATTTTTTATGCCGATTCCCGTATCTTTTATTGAGATGTTTATGTATTTGCTGTCTTTTGCTGATATTATTGTGTTTACAGGATTTATCAGGAGACTTTTATTGATATCGTTTATGGAAATATTTTTTGCTGATATTGTTATTTTGCCACCATTTGGGGTGAATTTAAGTGCGTTTGCCGTCAGGTTTGTTAATATTTGTTCGATTTTGCCTGAATCTGCGTAGATGTCAGGAAGAATATCTTCAATATTTATTTTAAAATCTATGTCTTTATTTTGAGCCTGGTCTTTAAAAGTTTTTAATAAGAAGTCAAAGGAGGAATTAATGTTGTATTTGTTGAATTTAAAAACAAACTTGCCTGTTTCAATCCTTGAAAGGTCAAGCAAATCTTCAATCATCCGGCTTAGCCTTGCTACATTTCTTTTTGCCATATTTGTAAAATTTTTCGCAGCGTCGCTGATATTTTCAGACAACACAATGTCAAGAGAATTATTTATGGGGGTTAAGGGCGTTCTTAATTCGTGGGACACTATAGAGACAAACTCTGATTTTATTCTTTCCAGTTTTTTTAGTTCAATGTTTGTATTTTTGATTTCATTATATAGGGTAATTGCCCTTAGGGGGGATGAAACCTGGTGAACAATAGACTGAAAGCAGACAACATCTTCCTTTTGGAAGGGTTTATTTCTGTAGATTAAGAGCGTGCCGAAGTTTTCGTCTTTTACGCTAATTGGGGCTGTTAATTTGTCACTGTTTAAAAATTTTATGTCGTAGTTTTGATTACCGTATGATGGTTTTATGTGTTCCTCTATGGTTAGGTTTGAAAAATCTTTTTGTGAATTTTGTGTGCTGTTTTCTTTTGAAATAGAGATTATTTGCTGCTTAATTGTTTCTAATAGAGCAGTGTCAGGTTTTTTTAGGGAATGGATTATTAATTTATCTTCATTTTTCCTTGAATTTGTGTGAATAAGGGCGCATGCCATATCAAAACTCAGGGTTTTTTCAAGAGCTTCAAACATTATCTCATAGAGTTTTTCTTTATCTAAGTTTCCTGACAGCTTAAAACTTGTATTATATAAAACATCAAGCTGGTATAGGCTTTTGTTTAATTCTTTGTTATCTTGTTTGAATTTTTCTATGTTTTTTCTGATTTTAAGGAGTGAATTAACGGTTGAGATTAAGATATTTTTTTGTAATGGTTTTTGAAAAAAAACATCAACAAACCCTGAAAAATCTTCATCGCTATTGGCAAATTTTTGCATAGTGTAAAGAAGGCATGTGAATATATTTTTTTCCGGGTCGATATTTTTTATTTGCCTTAAAAGAATTGGGTATGAGTCTATTTCATCATCAATCAGTATTGTGTCAAAATCGTTTTCTTTTATAAAATTTATAGTGTTTTCATCGTTATCATAAAAATATGGTGTATTAAAGATGCCATGTTCGCTAAAGAGACACATAGTTTCTTTTAAAATATTATCATTTTTTGAAATCATTAGAATGTTTGCCATAATTAAAATTTTATCAAACAAAAATTTCCATGCCGATTTTTTACAATTTCTTAAAGATTTTTATTTTATATTTTTTGCAATATTTAGGGCAAACGGTAACAAATTGTCACCAATTGAAAATGAAAGTTGATAATTTTTATGGTACTTATGTACATGTTCGTACTAATTATAGCCAATGCCGTCATGCTGAACTTGTTTCAGTATCTTCTGCACTAAAGGCTCTGTGAGACATCGGGCATTTTGCGCAAAATCAAGATTTTGATAAAAGTAGTCAAACTGGTTCAGGGTGACATCTTAGATTTGTTTAGTATAAACGTGTAAATAAGGTCTTTTCTATTTTAATAAATCAATAATATCAACACCTAAGGTGTTTGCTATGTTGAATAGTCTTTCGATACTTGGAATCCTCTTACCCTTTTCTATTCTATAGATATAGTCTTCTGTTGTGCCGCAGTTTATGCTTAATTGCACCTGAGTTAACTCTTTTTGTTGTCTAAAGTTTTTTATATTTTTTTTAAATTTTTTCTTTTATATTGTCGAAATTGTTTGCCATAATTTATATTCTTAAATATTCCACAAGGGAGGCGGTATCTTTTATGCCTTTTTCTAACAGTAAATCCGCCGTGCATTTTTTATTATTTAAAAGCCAAAGTGGTTTATCAAGATATTCTTTTTCTTTTGCCGGCAAGTGTTTTCTTGAGATTTCAAATATGTGTTTAGTAACATCTGCTGCTGTCATTTTGAGTTTATCCACCATATAATCAAGGCCGTATCTTGCACTTTTTAAGCCAAAGATTTCTAAATCCTCGTGGTTTAGGGGTTTTAAAAATTCTAGTGTATCGTACATTGCATTTTTTGAATATAGTATACCCTTATAAAGAGCACATACGCTTATTGCTCCAAGATTATTCTGGCTGTCATGGTTTCTAATTTCTATACATTTTTTTAATCTGACATCAGGAAATGTGAGACTTGAGTGCAGAATATAATCTTCAAGAGTGGCATAGTATTCCAAAAAGCCTTTTTTCATAAATTCCTTGAATGTTATTTTGCCGTTAATTTCAATAAGTTTGTTGTCTCTTTCAATATAGAGCATGGGAACATCTAAAATGGCGTCGATATAATCTTCAAAACCCTGTCCCATCCTTGAGTTTACAAGGTTTTGATAAAAGAGATTGCATCTGTCATAGCCTGTGTATTTCCAGGCGAGAGCTCTAAAACTTTTGTATTTTGTTAAATTACCCCCTCTAATGGGGCTGTTTGCATAAAAACCTGTTGCAAAAGGGCTTATGAAGGCTGCAGTTTTTAACTTCATTATGGCGTCATCTTCTGAAACATAGTCGTAGTTTGCCTGGACACCTGCTGTTTCTTTCATCATAACAGGGGCAAGTTTTCCTATTTTGGGAAGATAAGCTGCCATTATTTCATATCTTTGTTTTTTTACAATTTCTATATCGGGATAGGTATTTTTAGGGTTTATGCCGTATGGCAGAAAGGTAATATTATAATATTCCGCAAGTTTATCAATCTGCCTTGTGAAATGATTCAGGCTTTCTAAAATATCATCAACGGTGTTTTTTGGTTCTATACTTATTTCAAACTGGCCGCCTGGTTCTAAAGATATTGAGTTTGAGCCATCGGTTGCGCCTGTAATAATGTTTGATGTAAATACTAATTCCCATTCGTTTATGAGTGCAAAATTTTTTATTATCTCAGCAAGATAATCATAATCTGCGGTTTCAAAAACCCTAGAATCAAGCGATATGCGCTCATATTCAAGTCCTGTTTTTAAGACATCTTTTTTACAGCTGCTTTGATAATATTCTATAATCTCAGCCCTTGTTGTCGGCAGGTTTAATATTTTATCAATTTCTGAATTTAATGTATTTTGCATAATTTGTATATTACCATAAACCATTTTTTAAACATTTAGCTTATCAGATATTGCCTTTGTATCTTTATAACGTATAAAAAAGATTATTTTTGCTATAATGTTTCTATGGATTTTCAAAAAAATGTTTATATTTTAAGGGCGAAAAAATTCAGGGCAAAAAAGCGTCTTGGACAGAATTTTCTTATTAACCCCGATGTTATTAATAAAATATTGTCAAATGTAAATAACGAAGATATTATTCTTGAAATAGGTCCGGGGCTTGGTTTTGTGACAGAAAAGCTTGTAGAAAAGGCAAAAAAGGTTGTCGCTGTTGAATTAGATGATGATGCGATTAAGGTTTTAGAAAAGAATTTAGCAGGGCAAAATAATTTTTCTTTAATCCATGCTGATATTTTAAAGACAAATTTAAAGGATATTTTTCAAGATGAATATGAGCATGGTGCAAAGATTAAGGTTGTAGCAAATATTCCATACTATATAACATCTCCTATTATTGCGTATCTTTTGGGTGAGATTGATGAAATTAATAATGAAAACAGAGGGCTGATATCTGAAATTATTCTTATGGTACAGTACGAGGTAGCAAAAAGGATTGTTGCAGACCAAAATTCACAAAACAAAGAATATGGCATGCTTTCTATTTTGTCTAATTTTTGGGCAGATTCTTCAATTATTATGAAGGTCGGGGCAAAGTCTTTTTATCCATCGCCAAAGGTTGATAGCGCTATAGTCAGGATAAAGATTAATGATGAGCCAAAATGTGAAATTACGCCTTATCTAAAAAGGACTATAAAGGCATGCTTTTTATCAAGGAGAAAAAATATTAAAAATTCACTCTTCAATGCCGGATTTAAGAATGTGGAAAAAGCCCTGATGATGGCTGGTTTTGACGTTCAGATAAGGGGTGAAAAACTTTCAATTGATGATTTTTGCAAATTATCAAAGGCCTTGTATGAGGCAAATCAGGATGAGTAATTGTGAACTTTTGAATTTGGATAGTGTTAAGCCCATCAGGCTTGAAGTTAATGCTGTTAAGAATTTTGAAAAAGTAAATGAATTAAAGGATTGGATTATAGGAAATTTGCCTCTTTTTGGCATGATTAAAGTTGAATCAAACGGCAGAGAAGTGCAGTTTAGCAAAACTAGTATAAATCGTTCTCTTAAAGGAGTGTATAGGGATGAAGTTAAACGTAATTCTTATGCCATTTTGAAGGAACTTGTTGAAGGTTCTTTTTGTTTAAAAATAAGAGAGGCAGATTTTAGGCATGACAATAAAGTTTTAGGACAGGAATTATACTATAATGCACTGATTTATAAGGGCATGCTTTATGGTGTTCAGATAATTGTTGATATACCTAAAAATGAAACTTCGCCGTATATTTACGCGGGGCATAAGGTAAAAAGAATAAAAGAAGCGGTATGTGCTGCAAGTGAAGTTAGCCCAAACGGGTTGACCTTCGTCAGACCAGATACCGCTAATATAAGTATAGCTGATATTGTAGAAGTTTTCAACCCTGATAATAATAAATCAGGATAGAGAGGAAAGTACCGGCATGACAAATGTAAAAGCAAGCAGTATAAAGATTAAAGCACCAGCGAAGATAAATTTAACCCTAAAGGTTCAAAAGAAGCGCCCTGACGGGTTTCATCCAATTGAAAGCATTATGGCTGCTATTAATCTGTATGATTATATTGATGTTGAAGTTATCCCGCATAACCTTGTTGAAGGCAATTTAGCTAAAGCTGCAGTGAATGATAAATCTATCAGCATGCTTTTTAAGGATTTTAGTCATGATTTTGGTGAATCTGATTTTGTGATAAAAATATCATCAAATTCATCTGAAATACCTTGTGATTCTTCAAATATTGCATACAAGGCGACTTCTTTGTTTTTGCAAAATCTGCCTTTGAATCAAAAATTTTCAGGCATGATTAATATACATATAGAAAAAAATATTCCTGTTTGCGCGGGGCTTGCTGGCGGTTCCACTGATGCATGCGGGGTTATTTATGCCTTAAATAAAATTTTTGGCATGCCATATACATCTGTACAGATAAATACCATACTCTCAAAATTAGGTTCGGATTTAAATTTTTGTATGAAGGGCGGCATAAAACTCTGCAAAGGCAGGGGCGAAATCCTTTTTGACAGAGAGTTTGAACACATGCCAATAACGTTAATTAAACCTTTAAATCTAAAGATTTCAGCAAAGGAAGCTTATCAAAGGTTTGATGATTTAGGTGATAAAATCTCAAATTTTAATAATGATTTAGAGTTTGCACTGCTTCCTTATTATGAAGAATTAAGGTTTTTAAACTCCCTCGGGTTTCAGATGTCTGGTTCCGGGCCGGTGTTTTTTGCAAAGAAAAAGTTTCTTGGGGCCGATATTAAACAAAAATTGCAAAAGGGCTATCTTATTATTGAGAATTTAGACACGATAAATTCAGGGGTAGAGGAAATTTTTGATTAATTTACTTTTTTTGGGAACTTTTTTATTAAATTTACGTCTTTTGATTATAGCTTGATTTTATTGAGTTTGAGGCAATTTATCTTAAGTTTTGTAAAGAAAAAAATAATTTTTATTAAAAAAAGACTTGAAATTATTTTTGTTTGATTTACATTAATAGTTACGGAAGCGATGCACATTCAAAACTAAATCAAAGCTCAAGAAAATAAAAAAATAAATTTTAAAAAACCTCTTGACAAAAAAAATTGAAGTGTTAACATCATAAAGGCGGTTGAAACAAAAAACAATTCGCCAACCGAACTAGAAAGTACATTCTCAATAAGAAACATTAACAAACAATAGTTGAGCGATTAGAAGATTAAATCTTCTTGGCTGATACAACTTATTAAAAAATTTAAAAAAAGTTTTTTAAAAAATCGCTTGACAAACAAAATTGAAATGATAAGATACTGATTACGGTGTGAGTTCAAACAAACACCAATGATTCAGTGAGGAATGGTTCAGGAATTAAGAAAACAGTTTAGGCTGGACTATTCTAAAGCAAAAATTTAACTCTGAACATTGAAAACAGAATAACACATTATTTACAAACGACAAATACCTGTTGATTTTTTTAAAAACAACGGACAACTTTATTTTGAGTCAATCACTTCTTTCTGAAGTGTCAGACATAAATTTCTGACAACGGAGAGTTTGATCCTGGCTCAGGACGAACGCTGGCGGTGTGCCTCATACATGCAAGTCGAACGAGAAGCAAGAGCTTGCTCTTGTGGAAAGTGGCGGACGGGTGAGTACAACATAGGAAATCTGCCTTAGGGTGGGGGACAACAGAGGGAAACTTCTGCTAATACCCCATATGAGCTTAGTTGAAATACTAATCTTGAAAGTTCCGGCGCCCTAAGATGAGCCTGTGCCTGATTAGCTAGTTGGTAGTGTAATGGACTACCAAGGCGACGATCAGTAGCTGGTTTGAGAGGATGATCAGC
>CAJTXZ010000009.1:53323-91786 GCA_910583725.1 uncultured Vampirovibrio sp. | reverse complement strand
TTCAAGGTTTAAATTTGTTGTAATAACTTGTGTTGCCATAATGTTTTGTCCTTTCGTTTATTTTGTTTCTCTTTTCGTTAACAAGATACATCAAAAAGCAAACAAAGTCAACTAAAAAGTTTCTGTTTTCGTTACATAAGTTAACACTATTATTGATTTCGTTAACGTAATGATGTATCCTGTTAATAATGAGGTAAGAAATATGAATACAGAAGAAAAAGCAAAAGAGCTTGATATACAAGCAGCAGAAGCCCTTAAAAGACAAATTAAGGGCATGATAGTAACAAAAGGCTATACAATGGAAAAACTGGCAGAAGAGCTAAACAGGAAGTACTACACAAAAGAAAGTAAAGCCAATTTATCCAATAAATTAAAAAGAGGCTCTTTAAGATTTATTGACATGCAAAGAATCGTAGATATTTTAGGTTATACGCTTGAAATACGCTAAATATGCGATAGAGGGTGTTTATAAATCAGTGTCTATTTACATAATAAGAGCCAGACAAAGGATATTGAAGTAATGGTTGTTATGCACCAAAATGTACATTCTATTGCATATTGTGTAAATAATTGAAATGTTAATTTATCCATTTTACCACCGTTTCATCCTTATATCCTTTTATCCAAACAAACCAAGCATAAGCGATGGCACTACTGTTGTACGTTTTAAAATCACCATTCTTAGCACAATTAATACGTGAACTTGAAACATATATGGTTTTTGGTGGCTCTTTGTCAAAAAGTTTTCTTCTTGATTGAGTTTCAAGGAATAACACTTTTAGAAACATACAAACTTTTCTGCCTTCATCAATCTTGTTTAAAGCGTGTTCAACAAATTCCTGAGCATATTTATATGGCGGATTAGTTACAATATCCCCGTTGTGATAGGGCTCTGTATTCAATAAAAATTCCTCTACACTACCATAACCACGATTAATAAGGTCTGTGGCTTTACCTAATTTTCCTGCTTCATCAAATACTTTAGCTAAATGCCCTTCGCCACAAGCACACTCCCAGATATTGTTTAAATCTGGTTCAACTTCCAGTAATAATTTTCCTGCAATGGGTTCTGTTGCGTAATAGTCGTTTTCTTCTCTTGTACCTTTTTTAGCGTGATTGCTTGCACCTAAATTGATAAATGTTGATTCTTTCATACATGCCTCCAGTTTGGATTTCATGAAAGAATTTATGCAGAAGGCTGCCATAAGCTGATTTTAGTGCTATAATCGACCTATGGAACAAAAAATAAAAGCTGTAATATATGCTCGTGTAAGTTCAGAAGAACAAAAGAAAGAAGGATTTTCAATTCCCGCTCAACTTGATTTGTTGCATGATTTTGCACACAAACATAATATTGACATAGTAAAAGAATTTGAAGAAGCAGAAACTGCCAAACAAGCTGGCAGGCATAAATTCAATGAAATGCTAAAATTCTTAAAAAAGAACAAAGATGTAACTAATATTCTTTGTGAAAAAACTGACCGCTTATACAGAAACTTTAAGGATTATGTTGATTTAGATGTTGATACAACTGGTTACACAGTTTATTTAGTTAAAGAGGGTGTTGTATTAAGTCCTGCTTCAACTTCCCATGAAAAACTTGTTCATGGCTTAAAGGTTCTTTTAGCTAAGAATTTTATTGACAACCTTAGAGAAGAAACTCAAAAAGGAAGATTAAAGAAAGCAAGTCAAGGTTACTTTATAGGGCAAGTTCCATATGGATATAAGAAATTAGACCCCCGCACAACTGTTATAGATGAAGAAAAAGCTCCATTTGTAAGACGTGCTTTTGAATTATATGCTACTGGTTTATCTCTGGAAAGAGTAAAAGAACAGCTTTTTGAAGAAGGATTTTTATATCAGCCTGCTCACAAAAAGATTTCTAAGGGGCAACTTGGTAAAATGCTTCAAAATATCAATTATTTAGGAGTATTAAAGTTTAGAGATGTCGTATATGCAGGGCAACATCCACCTATGGTTTCACAGGAACTTTTTGATAAAGCACAGTTGTCATTTAGAAAAGATAACAAACCTTTATATAGAGATGACCATAATTTTGCTTTATCTGGTTTAATGACTTGTGCCAAATGCGGTTGTGCTATAACTGCTGAAATCAAAAAGGGTAAATATGTCTATTATCATTGTACAGGCGGTAAGGGTAAATGTGAACAGAAAAAAATTTACATAAATGAATTAGATTTAATGCCACAATTTGACGAAGCTGTAAAAGCTGTGAGTCTTGCTCAAAAGCATATTGATTACATTAAACAAGGCTTGAAAGAAAGTTTGGCAGACAAAAAAGAATTTTCTGAACAAATGCGTAGTAATCTTGAAGCTGAAGCAAAAAGGATTCGTCATAGAATAGACAAAATTACTAATGAATATTATGACGATTTAGTTGATGCAAAATTTTATAATGAAAAACGTATTCAATGGAACAAAGATTTAGATGAAATCATGATAAAACTCGAAGCATTGCACCATGCCGAACAAAAATATTATGAAGAAGGGGTTAGAATTATCGAAACTCTGAAAAATGCTTATACTCTGTATAAACAGCAATCCCCTATAGAACAAAGAAAATTATTAAATTACTTACTATCGAACTGTACTTTAGAAGGTCGAAAGATAAGCTATGACTATAACTTACCTTTCTCGTACTTTATAAATTTTGACTCTTGTCGCAAAAAATACCCCGGATGCGATTCGAACGCATGACCCTCTGCTTAGAAGGCAGATGCTCTATCCAGCTGAGCTACCGAGGCATTTTTATTTTTTATTAAATTGTCAAATTTTGTTTTTTAACTCCCAAGACCAACTGCTTAGAAGGCAGATGCTCTATCCAGCTGAGCTACAGACGCATAGTATGTTTTATTTAATTGTAATTTTTATTTATAACACCCACTTATTTTCTTGCTTGAAAGACAAGCACACTATCCGATTAGGCTGCGGGAGTATTTCATCATTTATAGGTAGTCTTAATATTTTTTGGAAATAATGCACTTATTTTACAAGGCGACCAAGTTTTACTTTTCAAATAAAATAAATCTGGAAAATTTGTATAGGTAAATTTCAATGGTGTATACTCAGAAATTTCAAAATAATGAAAATATGACTTTAAAGCATTGATATTATTTCACCTTGTGCAGAGAGAAAAATAAATCGCGTTTAAAATTTTCCATTACCCCAAACACCTTTTAAAAACAAAAAGCTGCATTTTATTTAATTATCAATATTTCAGTGCTATTTTAAATTGCTTGGCAAATAATTAACTAATGTCAAATTTAAAATAACTATCCAAAATTGCAAAACTCCTTTGGACAAATATTAATTTATCAAAAACAAAGGTAAAGTGCAAGCATTATTTTATAATAATATATAAATCCATGCTGACATGATAAATGGCGCCCACTTAGCTATTAAACACCTAAAAGTGCATAATACTTGTGTCGCAAAGACACTTTTACAAAACCTGTTAATGATTGATATCCTAAAGGCCAAGTTTCAATAATAAAGCAAAAAGCAGCTGTTGCACAATGCCAAGGACAAAGAAGGCTAAAATGGGTGAAATATCAATCATCCCAATTGGCGGAATCACCTTTCTAAACGGTTCAAAGAAAATATCAGTAAATTTCCTAAGTGAACAAAAAGGCTCGTTATACCAGTTTATATTGGGAAACCAGCTCAGAAGCACCTTAACAAGCATAAGAAACATTATTAGATTAAATAACTGATAAACGCCGTATGATATCATGTTCTTGAATTTTCCAATATACTGTTGCATTCGCATTCTTCGTCATCAGAAGTTGCAATAATTTCATAAAGAAGTTTTTTAAGTTTTTCAATATTATTCTTAAACACTTCCATAACAGCAGCATGTGAAACAGGCTCCGTATCTGAAACAAGACCGGCATCATAGTCTGTTATCAAAGAAATATTTAAAGGACACATATCCATTTCCTTAACCAAATAGCTTTCCGGATACTGTGTCATATTAATAACCTCAAAGCCTTGCGCTGTAAAGAATTTACTCTCAGCCTTTGTGGCAAACCTGGGTCCGTTAATTACAACAACTGTGCCGGTTTTATGATAATTAAATCCTAATTTTTCACAAGATTCAATCGCCACTCGTCTAAATTTAGGACAATAAGGATCAGCGGCGCTAATGTGTGTTACAATAGGGCCTTCAAGGAAAGTGTCTTTTCTTCTGCCAAATGTCCAATCAACAAACTGATCGCAAAATACTATATCGCCTGGCTTTATATATTTTTGTAAAGAGCCCGCGGCACAAGGGCTTATGACCTTTTTACACCCAATCTGTTTCATAGCCCAAACATTGGCTCTGTAGTTCACATTTTCAGGAGTAATGGAATGATTCCTACCGTGTCTTGGCATAAAAGCCACTTTTTTTCCGGCAACTTCCCCAACAGTAATTTTATCGCTGGTATGGCCGTATGGCGTCTCAATAGTAACTTCTGAGGCGTTTTCAAGAAACTCATAAAACCCAGACCCGCCAAAAACACCTATTGTGGCTAAATTTTTCATCTTATACTCCAATTAAATCTCAACTAAAATTGCCGGCTGTAAAATTATTCAGCCGGCAGTAAATTTTATTCATCAGACGGAACTACAGTAGTAGTGCCTTCTTCAAGCCATTCTTTTGCATGAGTACCAGCAAAAACTTTGCCATCACGCCTTATACCAAAGCCAAAAGGCGGTTCGCCGCCAGGGCCGTCTACATCCATACAAACCACGGCATAATAGGCAGGAACTTTGCCGAAATTCTGTATATATTGTCCCTTATGACCGGTCTCTGTGGTTCCTGAAAAATTATCCTTAGGAACAGACCAATATATGCCATCCTGCGTTGCAAAATTAACAGTGCTATTTTCATCGTTTAAGTTCCCTGTTGGCCAGGCATTAGTAGAAACCAGGCACTTTGCATCAATATTGTTTGAAATATCAAGGTCATCATCACCATATTTTGTTGCATATAAGCCGTCGTCTCCATCGTTCAAAAACGTTTTACACTGCGCCTTAAGGGTATTTAGCATTTCGCCAAACTGTATACAAAAATAAGTTTCACCCATGGTGTCACCGGTTCCAAGCTCAGCAGCATATCCCGGTGGATCGTTCTCATCATTAAGAATTACGCCGAAATTTCCATCGGTAATATTATAAGCTTCAGAGTTCACCATGCCGTCAATCGTTCTTTTTAAGGTATAGTAGCCTTTTTTAAACTTCAATCTGTTCTCATCCGGCATAGAATTAAATACCGTAGGAAGCAAAACAGCCGCTATGACTGCCAATACAGCAAGTACAATTAAAAGCTCGGCAAGTGTGAAGCCGGTTTTTTTGTTGGAAATTTTTAAAAATTTATTTAGAAAATCCATCTTCATAAAAAATACCCCATACAAATTCTTCTTAAATTATATTATAATTCTCTTTTGTTTGCAATTTGTTTAATAAATTTTGACATTCCTTTATTAGTCCGCACATACTTATTTGATTAAAGCAAAAAACGTTGCCCTGCAAATATTTCAGGCTTTCCATCCCGTTGTAAGTTAACATTCAAAAGTATTTTAGGATTTTATCAATTTCACAAAGTCCATAATATAAGACATTTTAAGCCTAAACATCAAGTGTAAATTGAGATATATCAATGTTTCATCAAAATCGACAAGGCTAATTCCCCTGTGCCATAAGAACTAACACTACAAAAATATATAAAAGTATTAAAAACATTATAAATAAAGACACTCAACCGTGCAAAACCACCTAAAACACATTAATATCAAAGATTAAAGCCGTATAAAAATTTAACAAAAACCTGAATTTCAAAAACGTTATGAGCAAAAACAGCATAAAATAAGAAACACATGCCATTTAAATACGTAAAATGCAATTATATATAATCTTTTAGAGAATAGGCAAGTCCATAATGACCATAATAAAAGGTTTTATGGCGTAGAACACCCTTATATTACAATAAAATCAAATATTTTCAGGTTTTTTACTGTAAAATTTCACACATTAGCTAAAAAACTAAATCCCATTTTTTGCACGTGTAATAAATTTCAGCTCAAAAACATTGCACATATTAAAATATTTTTAAAAGTTTACACCGCAAAAAAAATTATATACATTACACTTCTAAAATAATTAATTTTCATTTTTAAATAGCACAAGTATCTAAATTTTTTTAATCAAAAAACCGGCCAAAACCAAATATCTGCAGGTTATCGGCCGGTTTTAATTTTTATTCAAAATCTTTATAGCTGCCCTTTAAGCGGTTTTTATAATTTGTATGCAAAAGCTCATGAGCCTTGTGGGAGCCGGGTTTTCCTAAAAATTCCTGATAAAGTTTTTGAATCTCAGGATTTTCATGTGATTTTCTTAATGCAAGGCTTTCATCCTCTTTATACAAGCCTTTCGCCCTCTTTTCTTTAATAAGTGAAGAATCGCAGCTTCTTGGCTGGCCACCGCCATTCACGCACCCGCCAGGGCATGCCATAACCTCAAGCAGTTGAAATTTTGCTTCGCCCTTTTTTATCTCCATTATTGATTTTTCAGCCTCTTTCAAGGTAGAAACTACTCTTACAACTACTTTTTTGCCATTTATGTCAATCTCGACATCGCGGCACCTGTTATGCACCCCGCGCAATTCTCTGATATTGCAGTCATGAAGAGGTTTTTGGGTAATTAATTCATAGGCGGTACGAACAGCTGCCTCAGCAACACCGCCCGATGCACCGAAAATCGTTCCAGCACCTGTGTATTCGCCAAACGGCGAATCTCCTTTTGAAGGAGTAAGACGCGCAAAATCAATACCAGCCTCTTTTATCATACGACCAAGTTCTTTTGTGGTTAAAACATAGTCAGTGTCCTGAATTCCATCCTTTGAAAGCTCGCTGCGCACAGCCTCGGATTTTTTTGCAGTACATGGCATAATTGACACCACAACAAGATTTTCCTTTGTATACTCTGGCAATCTCAAAGGCAAAACCTCCTTCAATACAGGTGAAAGCATTGACTGGGGCGACTTACAGGTAGAAAGATGCCCGAGCATATCAGGATGGGCATTTTCAAGATACCTGACCCACGCAGGACAGCAAGATGTAAACATAGGAAGATTTTCATCCTTTTGAAGCCTTTCAATAAATTCTGTCCCCTCTTCCATAATCGTTAAATCCGCAGAAAAATTGGTATCAAAAACCAAATCAAAACCAATTTCTCTAAGGGCTGTATTAATGAGTCCTATTGTATTCTCACCGGGCTGAAGGTTAAACATTTCACCAATTGCAACCCTGACAGCAGGCGCAATTTGAACAACAACTTTTTTATTTTTGTCGGTTATTTGCTTCCAAACCTTCTCTATGTCTGACTTTATGGTTAGGGCGCCTGTCGGGCACACTGCCTGGCATTGGCCGCAATAAACACAATCTACCTCATTAAGGCATTTGCCGGCCATAGGCTGTACCACAGTCTTTGAACCCCTGTTTGCAAAGCCAAGAACCGCATGTCCCTGAAACTCTTCACAGGCACGAACACACGCCCCGCAAAGAATACACTTATTAGGGTCTCTTACAATAGAGGGGTTAGAATCATCAATCGGCAAAAATTCTTTTTTCTTGGCATAGCGAATTTCCCTTATACCGTATTCTTCGGCGTATTTTTGAAGTTCACAGCTGCCTGATTTTTCACATGATGTACATTCTCTGTCATGGTTTGCAAGAAGCAATTCCAGCACTGTTTTTCTAATTCTTCTTGTTCTTTCTGTGTTTGTTTGAATCTTTAAACCAATTTCAGGAGGCATTGTGCAGCTTGTCTGAATTCCTCTGCCCTCAATTTCAACAACGCACATCCTGCAGGCGCCAAAAGGCTTCAAATCCGGGCGATAGCAAAAAGTCGGTACATTAAAACCATTTTTTCTCATCACCTCTAAGATATTGATTTCATCAGTGAATTCAACCTCTTTGCCGTTTATAAACAGTGTTTTATTTTCGCTCATTTTCTTAATATTCCTTAACTATTTTAAATACTTTACAATCAATGTCTGAAATATGTATTAAATTTCTTAATAAAACTTAAAATCGGACCGCAGGCGCAATCTTAAAACTTAAGACTTTACCTTTGAACAATTGCCTTAAACGGACAACTTTCAAGACACGCACCGCATTTAATGCATTTTTCCTTATCAATTGTAAACGGAGATTTTAATTCACCTGAAATTGCGCCCACAGGGCAAATTCTGGAACACTTAGAGCAGCCCCTGCAAACATCAGGCTGAATTTCAATCACTTTTAGTGCGGTACACACGCCTGCAGGACACTTTTTATCCACAATGTGGGCTATATATTCATCCCTAAAGTATTTAAGCGTTGATAATACAGGATTTGGAGCGGTTTTTCCAAGCCCGCACAAAGAGCCGTCTTTTACGGTAAGTGCAAGTTCTTCCAATAAATCTAAATCATCAAGCGTGGCTTCACCCCTTGTAATTTTTTCAAGAATTTTGAGCATATTTTTGGTGCCCTCGCGGCAAGGAGTGCATTTTCCACAGCTTTCATTCTGTGTAAAATTCATAAAAAACCTTGCAACTTCAACAATACAGGTATCTTCATTCATTACAACAAGCCCGCCGGAGCCAACCATAGCACCGGCCTTAATAAGGCTGTCATAATCAAGCGTCAAATCAAGATGTTCTTCAGTAAGACACCCGCCTGACGGGCCGCCTATCTGCACGGCCTTAAATTTTTTGCCGTTTCTGATACCGCCGCCAAGCTCAAACACAATCTCTCTCAAGGTTGTTCCCATAGGAACCTCGATAAGGCCAGTGTTGTTTACTTCTCCGGTAAGTGCAAAAGTTTTTGTACCCTTTGAAGTGTCTGTACCAAGGGATGAGAACCACTCTGCACCTTTCAAAATTATTACAGGCACATTTGCAAGGGTTTCGACATTGTTTATAAGAGTCGGCTTTCCAAAAAGCCCCTTATTTGCAGGAAATGGCGGTTTTGGCCTTGGCATGCCTCTTTCGCCTTCAATTGAAGCAATAAGCGCTGTTTCTTCACCGCAAACAAAGGCACCGGCCCCCTCTTTTATATGAATTTCAAAATTAAAATCAGTACCCATAATCCTTTTGCCAAGGAGGTTTTCTCTTTCAGCATCCCTGATTGCAGTTCTTAGCCTTTTAATTGCCAGAGGATATTCAGCCCTTACGTAAATATATGCTTCATCAGCACCAACTGCAAAACCTGCAATTGCCATACCTTCAAGAAGTTTATGCGGATCGCCTTCCATAACAGACCTGTCCATAAATGCGCCCGGATCGCCCTCATCACCGTTACAAACGACATATTTTTTATCCCCTTCGGCCATTTTTGTAAACATCCATTTTTTGCCGGTTGGAAAACCGCCGCCACCTCTGCCTCTCAGGCCTGATTTTATTATTTCATCCACAACCTTATCGGGGTCATTTTGTTTTAAGACGTTATACAAAGCCCGATAACCATCCACAGAAAGCGTGTCTTCAATGGCCTCAGGGTTAATTTCACCGCAGTTTGCAAGAGAAACCCTTGTTTGCCCAGCATAAAACTTTATATCTTCATTCTTGAATACGTGATTTTTGGTTGCAGGGTCAGTATATAAAAGCCTCTCAACAGGCTTTCCGCCGATTATATGGCTATCTATAATTTCATCCACATCATCAAGTTTTACCTTAACATATGTAACATCTAATTCAGGAATTACAACAAGAACACCCTGCTCGCAAAAGCCGTGGCAGCCTGTAGGTACAGCCGTCATTTTATCTTTTTGACCAAGGGGCTGAACATTTATTCCCCTTTCTTTAAATTTTTTAATAATTTCAAGCGAACCGTTTGCAACACAGCCGGTTCCGGCACAGATTAAAACACGAAGCCCCTGAGCATTGATATTCTCAATAGATTTTTGTTTTAAATCTTCTATATCCAAAAGTACATCGTCTTTAAGCTTCATATTTTATACTCCTTCATCTTTAACAAAGTTGTTAATTATAGCTAAAATTGCATCTGGCGTCATTTTAGGGTAAATTTTTTCATTTATAACACACACAGGTGCCAAGCCGCACGCCCCAAGGCAGCTCACCGTTTCAACAGAAAAAAGTCCGTCATCGGTTGTAAATTTACCGTCCGTTAATTTTAATCTGTTCATAACAGCGTCATACACAGGTTTTGAGCCTCTTACATGGCATGCTGTGCCATCGCATATTTTTACAATATATTTTCCCTTAGGCTCAAGGCTAAACTGGCTGTAGAAAGTAGCCACACCAAATACCGTTGCCGGTGAAACACCCATTTTTGTACCAAGATAGGTCATAATATTTTCGGGAAGAAATTTGAAATGCGCCTGCACTTCCTGTAATATGGCAATAAGGTTGGATTTTTTGTATTCAAACCTCTCAAGGATTTTGTCAACCTTAGAATAATTTGCGCTTGAAATATTCAAGCTTTCTGTGCTAGAAGGTGTGGTCATCTTTTCTCCTTAATTAAATATTATTCAGTTGTATATAATTTTTATTTTTGTTCAATTGTGCCCTTAACTACAGCTTCACCCTCATTTGCGTAGTCTGTTATTTGTTTTTGCGCCTTCCTTTGGGCAATTAGTGCAGCATTACCACCAACACAGCCCCCTTCGCAGGACATAACCTCAACAAGGTTTCCATTCGGGCATTTTCCGTTTTTGGCAAAATTCTTTAAATCCCTTATAGATTGCTTATTCAGACCGTTTATAACACAAGGATGAACCTCAATATTTTCACCCTTATATTGAAGAGCACTTTTTACAGCCTCGGCTACACCGCCTGATAGCGGGAAGTTTCGTCCTTCCTTTGAACTTTTAACTTCAAACTCTGTATCTTCAAGGTTATTAACCTCAATTTTCATTGCAACAAGAATACTGCCAAGTTCTTCGAAGTTTATAACATAATCAACATTGGGGTTATCAAGCGCCTCTTTTCTTTTTGACGAACACGGGCTCACAAAGACTGTAATGCAATCAGGATCCTTCTTTTTGGCAATTTCTGCCGTATAATACATAGGAGTGCCTGTTTCAGACACAAACGGCTTAATCTCGGGCATATGCTTTTTAACAAGCTCATTATAAGCAGCACAGCAGGAAGTTGTCATAAAGGCCTGGCCTTCATTCATCCTTTCCTTAAAATCTTCTGCCTCAGTAAGCGTTGTAACATCTGCCCCTTGGGCCACCTCTAAAACATCTTTAAAACCTATTTTTAAAAGTGCAGTTCTCACCTTTGAAACAGGATAAGGGAATTGTCCTGCTATAGCAGGCGCTATCATTGCAACAACGTTTTTGCCTTCCTTAATCCTTGATAAAACATCAACAATCTGACTTTTTTCATGAATTGCACCAAACGGGCATGCTGAAATACATTTGCCGCAGCTTATGCATTTTGAAAAATCAATTTTGGCATGGCCTGATTCATCTTTTTTAATGGCATCCACAGGGCATACGCTTTCACAAGGGACGATAATTTTTGCAATAGCGCTGTAAGGGCAGGCATTTATACACATACCGCAGTTTTTGCATTTTGAACTGTCAATGTGAGATTTACCATTCACTATTGAAATTGCGCCGAATCTGCATGTTGTTTTACATGGCCTTGCAACACATCCCTGACATAAATCTGTAACATAGACAGAGCTTGGCACGCAACCCTTGCATGCACCCTGCAGCACAGTTAAAATCTCATCATCCGGCTTTTGTCTTTCAGCAGCGCCCTTCGCATACGTAGAAAGCAAAGTGCACTCATCATCCTTTTCAATAGGATAGCCAAGCCCGGCAACAATTCTATCTCTTATAACCGCACGCTCCTTATGCACACAGCATCTTAAATCAACCTCACAGCCTTTCGGGCGCATTGCATAAGGAATTTTTCTTGCGTTTTCTTCAAAATCACCGCTTAAAAAAGCCTCTGTTATTCTTATTAAAATCTCTCTTTTTAAATGTTTAATCTGATTGTCGTTAGTGCTCATTTTATTTTTCTAAGCTTCCTCTCCAAGCTTTTTATTTACTGCCGATAAGACCTTATCTACAGTTGCCTCGCTTATAACATCCCCAGCCACCTTTACATAAGGCGCCTTTGAATACTGGCAATCCGTATTACAAAGCCCATGGCATACTATTCCTTTGGTGTCAACCTTATCCGGGTATTTTCTCTGGAGAATAGAAGCAAGCTCCTGCATACTTTCCCCGCCCATAATGAAGCAAGTTGTACCCATACAGATTTCTACTTCTATTTTTTCCATACCTAACACCTTCTTAATCTACTTATAAATATTATAAAACAAATATCACAGCTTGTAAAATTTTGTTAACCTTGCCTTACATTTTTTATATGACAACAAATAACCAGCTAAAATATTTAAAAATTAAGCCTTGCACAAAAACTTCAGCCCTCCATCTTTTGCAGCCAAAAGCTTGCATAAATACAATACAAGTGCTACTATTAAAAAATATGCAAAATACAAAAGCACCAAAAATTGAAAATAACATTATTGATCCGTCCGGCAGAATAGGCAGAGCTAATTATGCGGCTGTGATGATTACGACACACATTGTATTTTACTTTTTTGGAAAACATTTTTTTGATTTAATTATACGTGGCATATTTATACATTCCCTTGATGCTTCTAATATGGTTATTAATATGAAAGTTTTGTCTATTGCTATACTGTTTGTTTTATGGCTGCAAATTGCAGCAACAGCCAAAAGACTGCGCGACATAAAGCTTTCCCACTGGTTAACCATTGCTAACTTAATACCTACATTAGGCTTGGTTATTACGCTTCCATGCTTATTCATAAAAAGCAAATGGGATTGATATCAAGTCAAACCTAACATAGTGGCAGACTAGCTTTTGCCATATCCACTGCTGCTTATTAGCGCAAATAAAGTCTTTGCAAGCACTAACACAGTTTGTAACTTGCAAAGACTTTATTTTTTCTTGCAATCAACTATCCCGTTTATACTTAAAACCTAAAATAATTATTAACTTATTCGCATTTTACCCATTTGCCGTCAACAAATTCCGCCTTGTAATCATATGTATCTGTATCCTGTATGCGTGTTCCTTCACCTTTCCAGCCCCAATAAAAATATTTAGGAACCATCTGGCCATTAGAATCCTCTACAAGTTTAAGTGCCGTCTCTGCTTTTGCAGGACCTACACCATATTTACGGGTAAAAGCGGAAAAGTATTCTTCTTTTTTAAGTAAATCAGCTGCAAATTCAATTCTACTACTGCTGTTTCTTGCAGTTCTTACCCCCGCGCCATATCTTTGGAAACTACCATCCGGAGCTGTTTCATCCAGCATTTGTGTAAAATACTTACTGCCGTTCTTAAAACTGGCTGTATCTTTATAAAGGCTTAATTTTCCATTACGATGAGCATGAAGTTGGCTTTGGGCAGTAATAGATATATCGCTATTATTAGTATAACGCTTTTCACCCAATACGCAGTTATTCAAGCTTCCATCATCTCTTGTAACGATTTCTTTTTCATTGAACCATCTGATGTCATCCTTTAACAGTGCCTCGCCTTTATAGGATATCCTGTTTGTAACAATCAAAGATATTTTACATTCTCCTTCGTCATCTTTATCGGCAAATATATCTTCTTTACAAATTATGGAATCGTCATTTTCTATCTTATCTTTCCTTAAACTTAACCCGTAATCTTGGTTTGAAATCTGTGTATGGCTTCCATCTTCATCCTCTATCTCATAAATACCACTTTCGGAAAACATTCCTTTTTCATTGAGCTCATCTATTGTTTTTTGCGCGCCCTTAATTTCTTCTTCACATGAATCTTTAAGTTTAAATGCAGCTTTATGTGCCATCTTTTCTGCCTCTAATGTTTTATTATATGAAGCAAGTGTTTCATCTATCAATACTTGTATTTCATCCGAAACAGGCTCTAGTGCTGGTTTTTGCACACCGTCTGACTTTGCTGTTTTATTTAAGGCTTCAGCTTCAAAGGTAGCTGCTGCGCTTGTTGCACTAGACTTGTCTGCAATATCTGCCTCTATAGTTTGTTTATCACCTGAAAAAGTAAAAGTATCTCCACCCTTTGTATTCTTATTATCCACAGCATACTCATTCAAACTTTGATATGCAGATTGTTCAACATTTTGTCTTGGTTTTGTTATGCCTCCGCTTTGAATACTGTTAATGTTATCAACACTTGCCATATATTTTTCCCTTCCACTAAAGCTGGCTATAAAAGTAAAATTTTTGTACTTGTATTAGTAAAACTGAAACAAATTTTTTTTTGCTATATAAATAAAGAAAATAAGACAATTGTTACAAAAATTTACAAAAATATATGGAAAAATTGATTTAAAGCAAGGCTGTTTGTTGTTTTCTAATCGCTTTTTTAAGACCTTTCTAATTAAGGTAGTTATACACAATTTTATGCAAAAAGCGCTCAATTTTTACATAACAGAGCGCTTTGTAAAATTATATAATCAGCCTTTGTCTTTAATATATTTTTAGCAAAATAAAAGCTGTTGTATTTTACACTTGTAATGGCTGCTTATAAAAGCTTAGAGTGCTTTTTCACCCCATTCGCCTGTGCGTATCTTAATAGCATTTTCAACCGGCAATACAAAAATCTTGCCATCCCCTATTTGCCCGCTTCTAGCGTTTTCTAAGATTACTTTAATAACCTCTTCCACACGCCAATCATCAAGCACAATCTCAATCTTAGACTTTGGCACAAATGATACGCACATTTCCTTGTCGCGGTAAACCTCAGTATGTCCGCCCTGATTACCAAACCCTTCGACGCTTGAAACCGTCATGCCGCCTATCCCTATCTTATTCAGTTCATTTTTTATAATTTCAACCGTGTAAGGCCTAACTATAGCTTCAATTTTCTTCATTTATAAAATCCTTATCCTTAAAAACATTATCCGGTGGCTGTTTTTGACTTAGTATCTACGTAAAACTAAAGTCTGTAGCAGTTTTCACTGTGCTGTGTAATGTCAAGCCCTTTCATCTCCTGCCTTTCAGTCACACGAAGCTCCATAAATTTGCTCAAAAATACCAGTATCAGCCATGTTCCAAAGAATGAAAACGCGATAGATACAAGTGTACTAATAGTTTGCGCCCCAAGTAAATTCCAAGAGCCAAATATAAGGCCGTCTGCGCCGTCAGAATTAATTAAAGTAGAGCTAAACACGCCAACAAGAAGGCTTCCAAGCACTCCGCCGACACCGTGAATACCCACGACATCAAGGCTGTCATCATAATCGAACTTGGATTTAAGGCTGACAGCAAGATAACACACAAGGCCTGCTAAAAAGCCTATAACAAGCGCTGCGCTGGGAGATACAAACCCTGATGCCGGCGTAATAGCAACAAGGCCTGCAACACCGCCTGATAATGCACCTAAAACAGTTGGCCTGCCTCTGTTTGCCCATTCAATTAAGCACCAAGAAATAACACCCATCCCGGCGCCTATTTGCGTTGTCACAAAAGCCGAAACCGCTAATTGTCCGGCAGACAAGGCACTCCCGGCGTTAAACCCGAACCAGCCAATCCATAATAAAGCAGCACCGATAAAGGTCAAAGTGAGGTTATGAGGAGGCATTGCCTCTTTTTTGTAGCCGAATCTGGGGCCCAAAACAAGACAGGCAGCAAGTGCTGCAGCGCCAGAGCCTATATGCACAACCAAACCGCCGGCAAAATCAAGACCGCCGAGGTTTTTTATCCAGCCGCCATCACCCCAAACCCAGTGAGCAAGCGGGCAATAGATAAAAGTTATCCACAAAATTAAAAACATAATATAAGCTTTAAATTTAAATCTGCCGGCAAAAGCTCCTGTAATCAAGGCAGGAGTAAGACATGCAAACATCATCTGAAACATCATAAATAACTGATGCGGAATAGTGGTGCTGTATGACGGGTTTGGGGCAAGCGTCACGTGTTGAAGCCCTGCCCAGTCAAGGTTTCCGATTAAATGATTAACATCGGGCCCAAAAGCAAGGCTGTAGCCGTATGCTATCCATATAAACGTCACAACGCCAAGTGTTACAAAGCTTTGCATCATAGTGCCCAAAACATTCTTTTTTCGAACCATACCGCCGTAAAAAAGCGCTAAAGCAGGTGTCATAAGCATTACAAGACACGCAGAGATAAATACAAACCCCGTGTCAGCCCCGTTTATCAAGGGACTCTGTTCTATGAATTCGCCAAAAGTCTCTCTAACACTGATTATAGTGCCTGCAATTACCGCTAAAGCTAACAATACTGCAGCGATACATATTCTTGCAGTCCTTGAAATCTGCACAGCCTCATTCTTTCCAGTGTCAGAAGCCGCGGCAGTTACTTGATTTTCGCTCATATTCTATCTTTCATTAAATTTACTACATAGGTAATACTACAACTTTTTAAAACATTTGTCCACAAAAATTTTAAATTTCCTGTTTATTTGCAAATTATATTGCAAAAATCACAATTAAAAAGCCCCGTTTGGCGTATAAAATAATTCCTTATCCTTGCTGCCAGCACAAATTCCTGCAATTGTTATATTATTACAGGAAGTTTTAAAGCCAGCCGCAGCACTAACATAAGAAAAAGGAGTGCTAAAGGTTACAAAAAGCACTCCAAAGAAAAGTTGTTTTATCTAAAATCTTAGTGAGAGTCGAATTGTGGCGCGACGCGCTCAATAAGACCGAACGGGCCTTAAGGATGTAAGGGCGAACTGGCGCTGATGAAGCGGCAGGCAGCCCGACACTGGACTGGATATTTGCTCAAGCCGGTGCGGATAGCGAGCGGCGATGAGCCGAGAACCGTTCTGTTGCGACGAGGCCCTAGCTGTGTGCGAAGTATGAGCACTACAGATAGCGTCATCCCCTTGTGGGAAGGCCCTGATTGTTAGGTGATACGGAGTAGAACCTTACAATCAGAGTTCATCCTGTAAAAGGATGGAAATCTCTGATTTCCAAGAGGAGCTTCAGTGAGAGTCGAATTGTCAAGGGCGCGCCCAATAAGACCGAACGGGCCTTAAGGATGTAAGGGCGAGTCTAACGCTGATGAAGCGGCAGGCAGCGGATTTTGCATTTCCTTGAGGGCCCAATTTGTACAAAATCAAATAGATTTTGTACAAATAGAGGCGAGGCGTGAAACGCCATTTGTGAATAGCGCACCACAGCCAAGGGTGATAGGGTTGACGGTGACGTCTGCCTGTGCCCGTCAAAACCATATGACTGCGCGAGAAGCAAGAGGCCAGATGAAGCCTGTGAACCCGCAATAATCCAAGAAGTCCGACACTGGACTGGATTGCGTAAGCCAGGGTGAAGCTGAAAGACAGAGTGATGAGCTCTGGCTGCAAGCTGCAACCGTTGATAATTAAGCGCGTGAAGCAAAGGCAAGGACAGCCCGACCCAAAGATGGCAAAATAGTGCCTGCCCGTTAGGGCAAAACTACCTATACTCGCTCCATTCAAGGATTATTCTTCCATGAGAACCTTTGCCTCCTTTTGTTGGGTTTTGGGTTATGTTTGTTTGGCTTGATGATGATACTTGTCCTAGGTCTCTTATTGCACTTCCTCCTCCTCCTGATGATATGCTGTCATTTGTTTGAATAGAGTCTTCTCCATTACTGTTATCTCCTTGTATGCCGCCATTGCCTCCTGTTCCTGTTAATGTTTTCTTTGTTTTTGTTAAGGTTATTGTTCCATCCGGACCTTTTGTTTCTGTTGTTATTTCATATGTATATCCGATGAAGTCTGCTCCTTTTCCTCCTGTTGCATTATTAGCATCGTTTCCTTTTATTCCTTGGGTGCATTTACTTCTGTCATTAATAAAACTTTTAATTCCGTTTGAACATATATTAGATGGCATTCCTCCTATTCCGTTTATTAGGGGGTTATTAGTATTTGATATTGGAGAGGATGGATTATATGAGGGATTAGTGGTGACATTTGAGCCAGGGTTTCCTCCGCCTGCCTTAACATCGCCAAATGATGTATCTCCGCCTTTTTTAGCGTTTATTACGGTATTATTTGATACATATGCCCCATCTCCTCCTTTTCCTATTCTGAATTTAATCATCTCTCCCTTTCTTGGAGTAATAGAGTATTTAAATATATTCCCGCTGGCACCGCCTCCTGCTGCACCAACACTGGCTAATTTATATGCATTACTTGCAGTATCCCAATACTTATTCCAAGATATTCTTGCATAACCTCCAGAACCCATACCTCCGTTGGCAAGGCCATATCCCCCGCCCCCGCCGCAACCATAGCCACTTGCATTGCCTCCGTTAGGGGAAGATGAAGTACCGCCTCTTCCAGGGGTGCAGGTTCGGGTGAAGGGTGTAGTTGTTGTACCGCCGTCTCCACCAGTTGAGCCGTTGGGGTAAGTGATATTTCCAAGGGTAGTGCCATTGTTTGCAGATTTACCTCCGGTGTTTGAGAAACCTGCTACAGAAATTCCTTGCATTGAATTCAAAAGTCCGTTTGTTATTACGCCATGCACACCAGTATATAAACCCCCAACCTCTATCACTCCTGTTGGAGAACCGCCAAACAATCCATAATTGCCATTGTTAGGAGTGGATAATAGAACGGTTGAATCCTTAGATATCTTTGTAATTAAGGGCCCAACATTAGTATAGGCACTCTGTCCTATTGTTGGATTTGATATTGTTGCATTCGTATTTATTGCGCCTGCTGTTCCGCCTGCAGCTCCAGATCCTAATTTTATGCTGATTACATCCATTGGATTAATTTTGACTTGTTGTATCGGAACTATATGCGCCCCTCCACCCCCGGAGCCTCCTGGACCATAATCAAGGTAGGCAAGACGGATGGCGCCGCTAGCACCATGTATGCCAGTTGTCCAGCTGTTTCCTTGTAATCCGCCATCTCTGCCATCACAATAAACACCACTGCCAAAAATAGTATCTATTCTACCACCAGCAACCCCGGAGCCGTTAACGCCATTAGGCAAGCCACCCTTTCCGGGATTTGAATTCAGGCCTCCGCCATCGCCACCACCTGTACCTCCACCGCCTCCGCCGCCAGCAACTGTATTAGCAGGACAAGCATCAACAATGGCAGTTCGTTGGTACCCGCTGCCTCCGCCGCCGCCAGGTGCATTTAAGTGTATGGTTGAACCCGTTACAATCTGCGAGGCTCCGCCACCCCCACCACCTCCGCCTGCTGCGCATCCGCCCCAATGTATAGACGCCCCCTCGCCACCTCCTGGCTGTCCTCCATCGCCACCGTTAGTGTAAACAGAATACGGCACGGTTGAATGAGGTTGAACTCCATTAGGATGACCGCTTCCACCCTTTCCCCCAATGGTTGATGCAGTAACCAAGGCACCAGCATTTACAAGCCCCTGACTACCTCCACCAGTGCCACCGCCGCCTCCGCCATACGTTTGCCCTGTTACCAAGCAAGTCGTATTAATATTGTATGGTCCAAAACCTCCGCCACCTCCACCACCAATATAATAAGTTACAGAAGAATTGGAGCCAAAATTCATTACCTTATTCAAGATATATGCTCCAGAACCACCGCCCCCGCCAATACTTCCTGCTATTTCTTTCCAAGTTCCAGAGGCTCCACCCCCTCCGCCTCCGCCACCACAAGCAGATCCTAAAAGATTTCTGCCACGCACAGCCTCAGGTATGGTCCAGCTCCCGGTCCCTGATGTGTTAACAGTTACAACATTATTACTATCAGCTACCATATTCCCATTACCATAGGTAACAAACGTTTGGGTTTTTAGTACTTGTCCCCCGGCACCCCCGCCTGCTCCTCCACTTATTAACGTCGCCTCTATATTCCCAGTCATTGATGGTACAGTAAAAGTATTAGTAGAACCTGCTGTTGTATATTCAGTGTATCCTGCTGTTGGAGCAACACCTCCACCGCCTCCAGCACCTATTACAGTAATCTTCAAGCCCCCGTTTATTTTTTCAGGTACTTCAAATTCTCCTTCACAATATACACTGTTGTCGGCGCTATCAGTTTTTATATCAGAACATATATCTGAATTATATTCTATTTCTAAGGTTTTCTTTACTGTATCAATAGGGCCCATTGCTCCTGAAACTACTACATTCTCACTAAACCTTTTTGTCATTACAGGCGCTAGTGCTGCCAGCAATAATGAAGCAATAAGAAGTGCCATAAGCATTTCGACAAGAGAGAAAGCAGCCCTGCCGTTCAGTGCTTTGTGTTGCTTAGGTTGGTGTTTTGATATTATTGGGTTTACTGTTGGTTTATTGCCAAAACAAACGCCACAAAATTTTAGGCGTAAACAGACGCATCTGTTCAGCACAGATAAAGATGAACATTTTTTCATGATAAACAATTTCCTTAAAAAGATGAACGATAAACAATTTTTGGGTAAAAATGGCGAATTGTTAAACAAAAATCCACAATTTTACGTAAACATTCTAAATTATTATCGGAAATTTGTCAAATTTTCGACAAAATTATGGTTTAGAAAACATTAAAAGAAAGTCAAAATAATAGCTATTGAATGATAAACAAAAAGGACACTGCTTTAAATGCTAAACAACGAACTTAAAGAAATAGACGTTAAAAAGCTTGTAGGGAAAAGAATAAGGGAATACCGCCAAAAATATAAAATGAGCCAGGAAACATTATCTGAAATCATAGAAATTGACAGCAAACATTTAAGCAACATAGAACTTGGCAAAAATATGCCAAATCCACAGCTGTTATTAAAAATTGCCAACACCTTTGACATTGAAATTAAAGATTTATTTGAGTTTTATCACCTCCTGCCGCCAAAAGATTTAAAAACAGCCTTGAACGGCTTGATTAACAGACTTGATGATGAACAGCTAAAATATGTATACAAATACATAAAAACTTTCGTAATATAAATTTTCCTTTGCAATAGCCCCGTTTTTGGTTTATATTCATATATATTTGTATTTAAAGGCTTATTTTGATGAAAAATATAAAAATTTGTATGGGAAGCTCCTGCTTTGCAAGGGGAAATGACCAAAATTTAGAATTTATAGAAAAATATATAAAAGAAAATAATCTTGAAGCCAAGATTGAAATAACCGGCTCAAGGTGCGAAAATATTTGTGCAAAAGGGCCAAATATAATTATAGATGGCGTTAGTTATTACGGTGTTGATAAAAACAAATTGGAAGAATTATTAAAAGAATGAACAAAATTTTGCCGGTATACACACTCAAAAATGAGTGCAGTGACTGTTATAAGTGCGTTAGGAACTGTTTTGTAAAAGCAATAAAAATTGAATCAGGCCATGCAAGCGTTATAGGAGACAAGTGTATCTCTTGCGGGGCGTGTGTTTTGGCTTGTCCCTCAAAAGCTAAGAGGGTAAGAAATGACATTGAAAAAGTAAAAAACATCCTTATGCCAAAAAATGGCGTAAGGCCTGATGTTTACGTTTCCTTAGCGCCTACATTCTCAGGCATTTTTGATAATATGCCAAAAGAAAAATTAATCGCAATATTAAAAAAACTCGGCTTCAAAGGTGTATCTGAAACAGCCCTTGGCGCACAGGAAGTTTCAATTAAAACCGCACAAATGCTCTGCGAATCAAATACATCAGCCCAAAAGCTTTACATATCAAGCGCATGCCCTGTCGTTGTTGATTTTATCAGGCTTTACCACCCCGAATTTGCAAAAAATATTACACCTGTGGCTTCTCCTGCCCTAACCCATGCAAAAATTTTAAAAGAAAAATTTGGAAACGATATAAAGGTTGTTTTTATAGGCCCCTGCATTGCAAAAAAGAACGAAGCCGACAGAAACCCTGATTTAATAAGCGCCTCCTTAACCTTTGATGAATTAAAATACTGGCTGAATGAAGAATATATAAACACAGAAAAAATTCACTACGAAAACGAGCAGTTTGTGCCTGAAACCGCATATGAAGGAGCAATTTATCCAATAGAAGGCGGGATGAATTCTACAATTAAAAAATGCCTTAGAAATTATGATTATAATGTCGTAAAAGACATTGAATTTCTAAACGTCAGCTCTCTTGAAACAATAGATAAGGTTTTAAGAGGTTTTGATGAGTCCACCCTGAAAAATAAAATATTTATGGAAGGTCTGAGCTGCGGCGGCGGTTGTGTCGGGGGCCCGGGTGTTACTGATAAAAAAGCAGGCCTTGATGTTATGGCAAAAATAATTAATTATACAAAATCAAGACCTGACATTCCAAAAAACCCTAAAACCGTTGTAAATATGGAATTTAAAGAATCGCCGATTTTAAACCAAAAATTCAGCGTAGAAGAATTAAGAAAAGCCCTAAAGAGAATCGGCAAAAACTCTATTGAGGATGAACTTAACTGCGGCGGCTGCGGATACTCATCCTGCAGAGAAATGGGCTATGCACTATTACGTAACGAAGCAGAGCCCTCGCAGTGTGCTTCATATATGAGGCAAATCGCCCACAGAAAGGCTGATGCGCTTTTAAGATGTATGCCATCCGCTATGGTTATGGTGGATAAAGATTTAAGGGTGGCAGAGGCCAATAATGCCTTCATAAAAATGTTCATGCCTGATATGTACGATGTGTACTCGCAAAACCCTGATATGCTAAAAGGAGCACAGATAGAGCGCATTGTGGATTTCAGCTCTGTATTTAGAACGGCACTCGGGGATTACTCTGATATTCATAAAGAACACTACCCCTCAAACGACAGGCTTTATGACATCACAGCATTTACCATAGAAAAGGATGAACTTGTTGGCGCCATTATTGTCGATGTAACAAAATCTCAGGTAAATAGAGAAAAAATCGCTCAAAAAGCACATGAGGTCATAAACAAAAACATTTCAATCGTTCAAAATATAGCATGTCTTCTTGGCGAACATATGGTTGAAACAGAGCTTCTTTTAAGCTCAATTGCGCAGGATTATGACAAAGATAATATGGAAGATACCACCATCCAAAAAGAGCAAAACTAATGTTTATAGATATTAACTGTACACAGGAAAAAAAATATAACCAGAATGCTTTTGGAGACTATTTTATATCAAAAAGGCTCAAAGGCAGGCTTATTGCCGTATTATCAGACGGCCTTGGAAGCGGCATTAAGGCAAATATATTATCCTGTATGACAGCAACAATGCTCTTAAGATTCATTGAGGCACAAAGAAATATTAGAGCAGCCTGCGAAACAATACTAAATTCCCTTCCTGTCTGCAAAGTGCGCCAGATAAGCTATTCAACATTTTCAGCCCTTGATTGCACGGATGATGGTGATGTAAAGATAGTAGAAGAAGGAAATCCGCAGTTTATCTGGATGAAAAAAAACGGCGAAGTAATAGAGCCGGATTGCAAAATAATTAATTCTAAAACCTTTTCAAACAGGCATATGAAAATTTATCACATAAGGCTTGATTTAGGTGACAGGCTCATTTTTTGCTCTGATGGTGTAACACAGGCAGGCCTTGGAGGAGACAACTTAAAACTCGGCCTTCGAAGGAAAGGGCTTATCGATGTTGTTAAAAACAAATTAAAGCACCAGCCCGATATTTCAAGCAGGGAATTATCAAAATATATAGTAGAGTACGCAAAATATATAGATAAAAAGCAGGCAAAAGACGACATTTCAGCATGCGTTGTACATTTTGCAAAATTAAGAAAACTCTGTATTTTTACAGGCCCTCCATATCATTCTGAAAAAGACGCGGAATACGCCAAATTATTCGCGGAATTTGACGGTAAAAAAGCCATATGCGGCGGCACAACAGCAAATCTTATTTCAAGAGAATTAAATAGAGAAATTATTACAGAAAGCCCGTTTAATACAGGAAAATTACCGGCATGCTCCTCTATGGAAGGAATAGACCTTATAACAGAAGGCATCTTAACCCTGAGCCTAACCTATGAATATCTTGAAGACGAGACAAGAATAACAGAAATTAATGCTGCAACAAGGCTTATGAACCTCTTGTTAGACAATGACTACATTCTATTTATGGTTGGTGCACAATTGAATCAGGCTCATTATGACCCGGCGCTTCCAATTGAAATTGAAATCAGAAAAAATGTAATCAAAAAGATGAAAAGGGTATTAGAAGAAAAATATACAAAACGGGTTGAAATTCAATATATGTAATTACGGGCTTATGTCAATTAAGCTTCTTTCTTGCAATCAAAAGTTATATGCACAAAAATGAATGGTTTTTGGTTACAAATTCAACAAAAAACCGTCAAAATGCCCGTATTTAACATATATTAAAAAATAATATCCCCTCTATATACTATTTTATAGCATTTTTATAAAGAAATGTAACAAAATATTCAAATCTTTGTTATAATTTGAATATACATTATAATAATTAAAATTTGTGTAACTCTTAAACAAGAAAAGATTAAACGCACTATATGATGGATTTTTTAAAGAAAAATCTTTACGAAACCTTAAAGGACTGCATATTTTGTCTGTGTTTACTATTCTTGTGCTATAATCCCTATGCAGGTTTTTCTAATAGACAATGCGAAATCATAATATTCTGTTCATTTGTTTTATATTTAATGATTCCAAGGTTTTTAAACTGCAGCAGTGAATACAGCCTTCTTAATATCTTTGATATAGATAAAGCCTCCGAACAAAAAGACGCTTTTGTTGCAACACTGTGCCATGACCTGAAAACCCCTACTATTTCCCAAATAGCAGGTCTTCAAATACTTCTTGATGGTACCTTTGGCACATTAAACAGCGAACAAAAAAGTTTAGTCTCGGGAATATTGGATTCATGCAAATATATGAAAAGCCTCGTCTTTACTATCCTTGAAACGTATAAGGTCAATGCGGGCGCTCTAAACTTAGTATATGAAAATTTTGATATAACAGAGCTTGTTCTTCAATGCAGAGAGGAAGTCCAAAGTCTTGCAAAAGAAGCCATGCTTGACATCCAAATATGTACAAATGATATGAAAACCGGCATTATATATGCTGATAAAATTCAAATAAAAAGGGTGATTATGAATTTAATTGCAAACGCACTTAATTACGCAGACAAAAACACCTTGATTAATATAAACCTTGCAAATGACAAAGGTTTCTTTAGATTCTATATTGAAAATTCAGGCAGTCCAATTCCTGACAAAGTTTTAAAACAGCTTTTTAAAAAATACACATCTTTCTCTACAAAATACGCAAAAATAGGAATAGGCCTTGGTTTATACTTATCTAAAAGAATCATTAACGCGCACAATGGAAGCATAAAAGCCGAAAGCCTTGATGATATGAAAAATGTATTCAGTTTTTACATTCCATCATTAAAAACCGAAACAGACACCAAACATACCTGCAAAAAAGTTACATTTTAATCACAAAAAGCCTGCTGTTGCAGCACTTAATAAAACCCGCTTCATATAACTTCATCTTGAAATGTAACGAAAGAGAATTATTCTGTGTAATTTAAAATTCAGGTGCTAACATGTAGTCATGCCAAACATTGTAATTGATAAAGAAAAATGCAAAGCTTGCGGGATATGTGTCAGCGTGTGCCCAAAAAAGCTTATAGAAATTGGTAATTTAACCAATTCTTCAGGCAGCAAATATGCCGTCTTTAACGCAGAAAAAAATGCCTGCATAGGCTGTGCCTTGTGCGCCATAAGCTGCCCTGATATAGCAATAAAAGAGGTTTATAAATAGCTGGTATGACTTCAAAAATTTTAATGAAAGGCAATAAAGCAATTGCCCAGGCTGCAATCAATGCAGGCTTGGAATGCTATTTTGGCTACCCGATTACGCCCCAGAATGAAATTGGCGAATTTATGAGCGATGAAATGCCAAGACTTAGCCGCACATACATAAGCGCTGAATCAGAGCTTGCAGCCGTTAATATGTTAATCGGTGCAGCCTCAACTGGAACCCTTAGTATGACAAGTTCATCCTCCTGTGCTATAGCCCTTATGCAGGAAGGAATTTCCGCTATGGCAACAGCAGAAATTCCAGGTGTAATTATAAGCGTGATGCGCGCAGGCCCGGGCCTTGGAAATATAACTCCCTCTCAGGGAGATTACTTTCAGGCAACAAAAGGCGGCGGAAACGGAGACTATAGAACAATCGTCCTTGCCCCATCCACCATTAATGAAGCAGTAGAACTTACCTATAAAACCTTCTATCTTGCATTTAAATACAGAAATCCCGCAATGCTGTTGGCTGATGGTATGCTCGGACAAATGATGGAGCCTGTCGAATTAAAACCTTTTGACCTTAAAATACCAGATTCATCAGACTGGGAAGCAGACGGCGTTGGCGAAGGCGCCAATAAACGCCCCTTTAGAAAGCTTGTCTCACTTCATATGCAAGGTAATGACTTAATATTATTAAATGAAAAACTTCAAAGAAAATATAATACCATCCAACAAAACGAAGTAATGTATGAAAAATATATGGCAGATGATGCTGATATTTTACTAACAGCCTTCGGCACAGTGGCAAGAGTGGCAAAGAGTGCTGTACAAAAGGCAAGAAAGCTTGGAATTAAGGCAGGATTATTCAGACCCGTTACACTGTGGCCCTTCCCTTCAGAAGAATTAAAAGATACAGCCAAAGGCAAAAAAACCATTCTTGATATAGAACTTAATGAAGGCCAGATGATGCTTGATGTTAAGGCTGCAATAGACGGAGTTTGCCCTATAGAATTACTATCAAGACTTGGCGGAGCAATAGTAAAAGAGGGCGAAATAATAGAAAAAATCAAAGAATTGTCTAATAAATGCAGCCTTTCACACAATGCAGCAGAAAAATTTCCTAAGGAGCAGATAATATGCTAAAAGAAAAAGGGACACTTGTTTTCAGCCGCCCAAAAACAATACAAGAGAACTATGACTACCCTTTCTGTGCAGGCTGCGGGCATGGAGTAGTTTTAAGACTTGTTGCAGAAGTGATTGATGAGCTTGGAATTCAGGGTAAAACCATTGCAATAGCCTCTGTTGGCTGCTCTATCAGTATGGAAAAGTTTTATGACTTAGATATTGTAGGCTCATCCCACGGAAGAGCTCCCTGTGTTGCAACCGGCGTAAAGCGCGCCAAACCAGATAAAATTGTTTTCACATACCAGGGAGATGGCGATGCTGCAACAATTGGCATGAATGAAACCATCCACACAGCATGCCGGGGCGAAAACCTGACAACAATATGCATAAATAACACAAATTTTGGCATGACAGGCGGACAAGCAAGCGCCACAAGTATCTTAGGACAAATCACAACCACGACAAAAAAAGGTAGAGACCCGAAAAAAAACGGCTATCCTGTTAAAATTGCAGAAATGGTGGCTCTGTGTGACGGCGCTGTATACGTTGAAAGAACAGGCATTTTTAACCCTCAGAGTATAATAAAAACCAAAGCAGCCATCAAAAAAGCATTTTTAAACCAAATAAACGGGCTTGGTTTTTCCTTTGTGGAAGTTTTAT
Source organism: uncultured Vampirovibrio sp. (assembly GCA_910583725.1). Taxonomy (GTDB): domain Bacteria; phylum Cyanobacteriota; class Vampirovibrionia; order Gastranaerophilales; family Gastranaerophilaceae; genus MGBC122484. The sequence goes on along the minus strand of CAJTXZ010000009.1, from coordinate 64,316 downwards.
GTGCTTGCCCCACTGGCTGGAAACTCTCCCCCATAAAGGCTTTAGAATACATTCAAAACGAAATTTCAAAAGTACACAAATTAGGGGTAATTAAAGATATAACCAATATTACGGAATAAAATCTATGAATTCAAAAGATGAAAAACACATAATTATTGCAGGTTTTGGAGGACAGGGAGTATTATTTTTAGGTACAACTCTTGCAGAAGCTGCAATGATAGAGGGTAAAAACACAACCTGGATACCATCTTACGGTGCTGAAATGCGCGGCGGAAGTGCAAACTGCTATGTCACAATCTCAAATGAGGAAATCCCGTCCCCCATCTTTGATGAGGCGGATTACGGCATCTTCCTGAGTAAAGCAGCCCTAAACCGTTTTGAAAAAACTGTCGCAAAAAACGGCACAGCAATTCTAAATTCCTCAATGACAGGCGAGGCTAAATCAAGAAATGACATAAACTACATTATGGAACCATTCACCGACTTAGTTGCAAAATCAAGCGAAACAAGGCTTTTAAACATAATGGCGCTTGGCCTTCTAATTAGAAAAACCGGTATACTTGCAAAAGAAAGCGTCCTTGAGGCGCTAAAAAAAATCTCTCAGGCAAAGAGGGCAGACTTTCTAAGATTCAACATTGATTCCTTTGAAGCAGGATATAATCTTATTAAAGAAACAGCAAAATGCTAAAATCCGCTCCTGTGGCACTATTAGTGCTTCACACCGACCGCTTCGGCAAAAAATCTCAGAATGTACAATTCAAATATTATTTTTAAGTTATAATTTTTACATAATTCATGATTAAAAAGACTTGGAGTTTTAAAAACATATGTTAATGAGCGAATATTATCCTTCAAAAATTGAAAAAAAATGGCTTGAAGAATGGGAAAAAAATAAGGCATTTAAAACCTATGATGATTCAGATAAGCCCAAATATTATGCTCTATCTATGTTTCCATACCCCTCAGGCAAACTGCATATGGGGCATGTTAGAAACTACACAATAACAGATGTTATAGCAAGATTTAAAAAAGCTAATGGTTTTAATGTATTGCACCCTATGGGCTGGGATAGTTTCGGCCTTCCTGCTGAAAATGCTGCAATCCAGCACGGTGCAAACCCTGCAGAATGGACTGATAAAAACATTTCTTATATGAAAAAACAATTAAAAATGCTCGGCCTTTCTGTAGACTGGGACAGAGAAGTTGCCACCTGCAAAGAAGATTACTACAAATGGACACAGTGGCTCTTTTTACAGTTATACAAAAAAGGCTTGGCCTATAAAAAAGGTGCAGCCGTAAACTGGTGTGAAAAATGTGCAACAGTGCTTGCAAATGAACAGGTAATAGACGGTAAATGCTGGCGCTGTGACAGTGAAGTCACAAAGAAAAACTTAGAACAGTGGTTCCTCAAAATAACAGACTACGCGGAAGTTTTGCTTGAAGACTTAGACAAACTTGAAGGCTGGGGCGACAACGTAAAAACTATGCAGGCAAACTGGATAGGAAAATCAACAGGCACAATCCTTAAATTCAAAGTTAAAGAATTCGAAGACAAAGGCGGCCTCGAAATCCCAGTTTACACCACCCGCCCTGACACTTCTTACGGTATAACCTATCTTGTTGTGGCGCCGGAATATCCTGACATTGAAAAATTAACCACTCCGGAAAACAAAGAAACCGTTGAAAAATACAGAGAAAATGCCAGAAAAATGTCTGAAATCGAAAGACTTTCAACAGAAAGAATCAAAACAGGCACCCCTCTGGGTACGCATATTATAAATCCTTTTACAGGGCGCATTTGCCCTATATGGGTGGCAGATTATGCAATAGTAGACTACGGCACAGGCGCTGTTATGGCCGTTCCTGCGCATGATGAAAGAGACTTTGACTTTGCAAAAAAATATAACCTTCCAATAATTCAGGTAATAGACGGCGAAGGCTATGCGCCGGATAAAGCCTATATTGACCCTGGCACCCTTGTAAATTCTGGTGAATTTAACGAAATCAATAACGAAGAAGCCAAGGCAAAAATTACAAAATGCGCGGAAGATAAAGGTTTTGGCTATGCTAAAACCCAATACAGGCTTCGCGATTGGTTAATCTCAAGACAAAGATATTGGGGTGCTCCTATTCCTGTTGTATACTGTGAAAAATGCGGCTGCCAGCCTGTTAATGAAGAAGATTTGCCTGTAAAACTCCCGACCGATGTAGATTTTTCCATCCAGGGAATATCCCCCGTTAAAACATCAAAAACCTTTGAAAACGCGGTTTGTCCACTATGTGGCGGCCCTGCAAAAAGAGAAACTGACACAATGGACACCTTTATGTGCTCCAGCTGGTATTATATGCGCTATGCTGACGCTAAAAACGACAAAAAAGCATTTAATAAAGACCTTGTAAACAAATGGTTGCCCGTTGATCAATACGTTGGCGGAATTGAACATGCTATCTTGCATCTTCTCTATTCAAGGTTTTTCACAAAGGCGCTAAGAGACATAGGGCTTCTTGATTTTGATGAACCGTTTAAAAACCTCTTAACCCAAGGTATGGTTTTAAAAGACGGCTCTAAAATGTCAAAATCAAAGGGCAACACCGTAGACCCCGATGAAATATTTGCAAACTACGGCGCTGATACAGCAAGGTTATTCATAATCTCAGATTCACCGCCTGCAAGAGATTTTGACTGGTCAGATGCCGGTGTAGAAGGCTGCTATAAATTTTTATGCAGAGTCTACAGGCTCTATTCAAAATATCAGGATTTAATCACCCTTGATTACAAAATCCCTGAAAAATTAGACGCAAAATCAGACAGATTGCTTCGCGAAGTTCACATATCAATCAAAAAAATAACAAACGACATTGAAAACGAATTTCAGTTCAATACCGTCGTTTCAAGATATAGAGAATTAACAAACGCAATCTATGACTACGTTAAGGACGAAAAAGACATTGAGCCTAATGTTTTAAGTTTTGCTCTTATTTCATTAATTAAGCTCTTATCACCTGTTGCCGTTTATATGAGTGAAGAAATTTACTCTGAACTTGCACAAAAAGACGGCAAAGAAGGCTCAATTCATGAGCTTGACTGGCCAAAATATGAAGAAAGCTTAACAAAACTTAATGATGTTACCCTTATTGTTCAAATAAACGGCAAAATCAGGGATAAGATTGAAACAACAAATAATCAATCAAACGATGAATTAACAAAGCTTGCCCTGGATAGCGAAAAAATAAAACAGGCTATAGAAGGTAAAACCGTTGTTAAAACAATAGTTGTGCCAAATAAGCTTGTAAACATTGTTGTAAAGTAGAAAGCTTGCATAAAATACGCGTGAAACCTTGCCTCCGGGGGCTTATTAGCTGCAGTTAAATGTGAAAAGCCACTTGCAGAGGCAATTTTAACCGTGAATAGCCTTAAATAGCCTTGCGCACAAGGATAAAAAAGAGCATTTCTCAATAAGCTAAAAGTATTAAAAAACAGCCTAAAACATTAATTCTAATCAAAAATTCCCAAAAAGCAAAGCTAAATAAACCGCCATATGGCACAATTACAAGCAAAACAACATAAAAAGGCTATTAAAACTAAATAAAACGCTATCTTCCACCGCCATAAGAGTATTGAATATTCTTATCAATCATCTGATCGCAGCTTTGAAGCTCTGCTTCGACCATCTTAAGCTGCGTTTCAAACCTTTGTGCCTGTTCTTCAAGTTTCTTTTCAACCAGATAAAGTCTTTCTTTCCTTTTCTCTAAGGCCTTGGCCTCTGGTGAATTTGCGTCTAAATCACTGCCAACGCTCAAAAGTTCATTCACAGTCTGACTCAGATTTAATTTGGATGAATTAATCAACTGCATCCTGTATTCTAAATCCAGTCTGTAATTATTTAATTGTGCCTTTCTAATTGTTGCGGTGATTAAACCCATATTATCTCATTTCGTTAAATTTATTGCCCCGAAGAAAAACATGATCATTGTTTGCAGCAATGAGTTTTTCCATCTGGTTCAATTTGTACATTTGATAATTTAGACGATACTTTGCAAGCTTTCTCTTCTTATTAATTGAGAGCATGTCTTTAACTATTGCAACAGTCTCATTGATAAAAGCTTTTATCGGGTTATTTCTGATTAAATAGCTCTTTGAAAACCCTAGAAAGTTTTTAAATCTTTTTAAATTTATCTGTATTGTTTGCTGCAACAGTTTACTCCTTTTTTCATAAGGGGCAAAGCCTGCCTAATTTAATAAAAACAAAACAAGCCAAAAAATTGCCCGAAAAGTACGCCATATCATGAGTTTAAATACAATTTAATGTTTCATTTTCTTATGTCAAAATCCCTGAAACATTCCTATATTCTATATATCGGCACATCCTAAAAAGACTTAAAGAAAAATATATTTTTTTAAAAAAATTGTTACAATTCTTAAAACTTCACCCCCTGTATTCTATCACACCAGATGAAAAGGGCTAAAACTAGCCCTTTTCATCTCCAAAAAATTCTGCATGAATCTTCTTGAGTTCATCGCCAAGATTTTGATAAAGAATTGTATTATTAAAATCAATTTTTCCATCAAATTCATACTCTGAATTATTTAATGAACGTCCCGACGGGGTTTTTGATGAATCAATTTTACTTGCATCAAGCGCCATAATTGATGTCGCAAGCTCTTTAGAATCCAAAAAACCATCTTGGTTTATATCCATTGCATCAAAATTTTCGCTTTCAAGTTTAGCCATTGCTTCAAGGTCATCACGTCCCATTGCCAGTTTACCGTAGGTTCTCTTTCGAAAATCATCTTGCTCATCCTGAAATTCGCCAAAACTCATCTTGCCTTTATTGCCATCCTCTACATCCCATTTAGCTATTTGCTGTTTTGCCATATTTTCCGCAGCATCAGCATAAGAGGCCATTTTTTGCTCAACATCGTCCTGAGTAAAAACTTTTGCCTCGGCAAACTTTACAACAGAATCGGAAGTATTTTCCCCGCTATACACTGCCACTTGCGTATCAATCATATTTTCATATAGCTTATCTGATTGAAATGTAATCTTGTCATTTTCCTTAACCGTTTTGCTTGTTACATTATTATCATCATCGTAAGTTTTTCTTACCTCTATTTTCTTCCCGTCCCTTTCTTCTGTGGTGGCTTTTTCAGCAATTTTACCATTGTCCTTGTATGTTTCAACAACAACTTTCCCGCCCTTAAATGTTTTTATGAGCTTGTCGCCATCCTGTGACACTTTTTCTAAAACAAGACCATCCCTTCCGGGCTTGCCAATCCTTTCCTGAAGTACAGCTGCTCTTGCTGCAGCATGTTCTTTAGCACTGGTTAGTGTTTGCTTTGCACTACTTGCACTTCCGGGTTTAGTCTCATCAGGCAAAAATAAGGCTTTATTAGAATCAGCCTTAAAAGTCTTTTTTGCAGCACCCGGTTTTACTGCAGCCTGCGTCTTACTAATTCCGGCATTTTGGGTAATTTTACCGCCCATTTTTATTCCTTTCTGCACATTATAATATACAAAGTATATCGGTTATATTTTTTAGAAACTTTAAGATTTTGACATTTTATAAATTTTTGTAAATTGCCAAAATTTTTCCTCTTAAGGCAAAACACGCAACCATAGGAAATTTAAGCAGTTTATTTACCGTTTTTATATTTTGAATAAATCTCCACACATTTTTTCCAGTGCTTTTTATTAAAACCTTTTTTCTCCCTTGTATTCATCACCCTTCTGCAGCCAGCTTCAGAATATAATTTCAAAATCGAAATCTCGGGAGGATTTAAAAACCGAAACCCGCTAAGTGTTGCCACTCCGCCAGATACATATAAATGCCTTCCATCCTCAATAATATGCCCCTTTCTGTACCTTTGCCCAAATTCAGAAGGCACAATGGGAGAGCCTAAAAACGGCAGATTAATTTCACCTCCGTGGGTATGCCCGCTCAGTGTCAGGCTCACATTCTCCGGTATATCAAAAAATGAATCAGGATTATGCGCAAGCACCATTATCGGACATTTTACGCCCTGTCTCAAAACCTCACGGGGCTTAAACTTAAAATACCACAAGTCCTTAAAGCCCGTTATATTTAACTTTGCGCCGTTAACATAAATATACATATCCTCATTTTCAAGAATCTTAACACCCGCATCTGATAAAAATTTCCTAATCCTGACAGGGTAAGGATAATGGTAATCATGGTTTCCAAGCACCGAAATAACGCCATATTTTGCCCTGAGCTTCTTAAAAATCCCAGCCAGCTCTTCATCTGAATATCCGGTATTCTGAATCGCCTGAGAGTCAAAATCCCCCAAAAATACTATTAAATCAGGCTTTTTAGCATTAACCTTATTAACAATCACATTAAGCCTGTCTAAACCCACATCCTTTGTTCCTATATGTAAATCAGAAATCACTGCAACTCTGAAACCATCAAGCCTCTTGTCCCAATTTGGCAAATATAAAGTCTTATCCTTCACAAATAACAGTCTTGGTTCAATAAAGCGCGCATCAATAAAAACCAGAGCCAAAAACGTAAAAATAAACACAAAAAACGCTATAAAACCCGTAAAAATTTTTCTGCACATTTTTTTAAAAACCTTCAAAATACCTTCATTTCGCAATAAAACGGCAAACCGCCTAAAAATTTTGCCGCCCAAAATGCCTTAAAACAAACAGGATATAAAATTCCATAATAACCCAACTAAACCCTTCTAATTAAACGCTAGTCCCTATTTTGCACAAAAAATCCTGATAACCTCTTTTGAATGCCTATATTTTCAAGCTCTAAAAGTTTAATCTTCATTTCAATGCCGCCCGCATAACCTGTCAAATTGCCACCTTTAGCCACCACTCGATGACATGGAATTATAATTGATATAGGATTATGCCCGACGGCATTGCCTACAGCCTGTGCTGACATATTATTCCGGCAAAGCCCCTCTGCTACAATGCACGAAATTTCACCATATGTCATAGTTTTGCCATAGGGAATTTTACAAAGAACCCGCCAAACCCTTTGCCTGAAATCATTTCCAATGGGCGCAAGCGGCAATTCTGAAATTTCAGGCCTTTTGCCTGCAAAATACCTCTTAAGCCAATCCCTTGTTAAGCGAAAAATCTCAAGCTCATTGTTTTCAATAATTTTATCTGCACCCTCATTTTTTAAACTATATTCAAAATATTTTTGCCCCATAATCCAAAGCCCTATAAGCCTTTCATTATCATCAGCGGCAAGTGTAATATTTCCAATTAAAGAATCAAAATTTGTCCTATAATACATTTTTTCTAAATCAATAGTCTGCAGTCTTTATTTTAACCCAAAAATATCACCCTGATAGTTTGCATCAGCCTAAAAATCATGACAGAAGGCGATTACGACACCAAACATAAATTCTAAAAATCAGCTAAAAACCCATTCCACAATGCACAAATCTTATAAGAATGTTCAATATCAGCATTTTTTTAAGCACACAAAAACAAGGACTACTAATAAACCATCTCAAATAAACCAAAAACTATCATTCAGCCCAAAAAAAACAACCCTTGCAAAACACAAACACCTAAAACACTCTGTGCAGCCATCATCTGCACCGAATAACAGTAATGCAAAAGAAAATAAAAGCCGGCTTACCGCAAAAAACAAGGGTATAGCCGGCCAAAATTTTTTAAAACCACACAGGGTTAGACAAGTTTTTTATCAGAGTCTTTATTCTCTAAATAATCATTATCCTGGCTGCCGTCAAAATACATCATTCCTTTCTTATGCGTTGTGTCGACAAGTTTTAGCCCTGTTTCCATATTATTTTCATAAACTTCAGTCTTTATATCAAATTTTTTGCCAACTGCAGTTTGTTTAAAGTTTGAATATATTGATGAACTGCCCATACTCTTGCCGTCTTCACCGGTATAAAAGCGCACAACCTTGCGCTCTGTAAGGTTAAATTTTTCATCATAAATTGACTCGCTTCGGCGCAAAACATTACCCTTATCGTCAGTTCTTTCGGTGCTTGTAATTTGATTATTTCTGTTTAATTTCTGCATTTCATCAAATTTTTCAAGCTCTTTGCCATTTTTATCAACAATAGTTACCTTTGCAGTCCTTTGTATAATGCCATCAGCCTCGCCTGATTTATAATCAACATAGTTTGTTGTTCTGACATCGCCGTTTGGCAAGGTTTTCACCTTCTTTTGAAGTAGATTATTTTTATCGTAAGTATATTCTACATCTGTCACCTCTTTATTAGCCCCGCTGCCCTTAGTTATTGTCTTTTTGCTTGGAAGCGCACCATTTGTATATTCAACCTCAACCGTAGTATCAACGCCATCTACCTTCCCGGTTACTGTTTTGCTGAGTTTTTTGCCGCTTTCATCATATTTTATATTGGCAATTCTAGCAGGAAGGCCATTTTCATCGCAAACCTGGTTTGATTTAGCAATTACCTTGCCTTTGGCGTTATACTGCTTAGTGACAACGTTTGTAATCTTTCCGTCTTTATCCTTAATTGTCTGGATAACCTTGTCGCCATCTACCTTTATATCAATGTTTTCACCGTTTTTCTTTGCCCTTTGTTTGAATTTTTTAGCCCGTTTCTCGGCTATCTTTTTTGCAGCAGTGTCAACCTTATTGGCTGCTGAAGTTCCGCCAATATCTAAAAGCGCCTCCTCAGCCGTAGCAGTACCCGTGCTCCTTAATTGTGCAATACTATTGCCCCACAAAGGCTCTACAGCCTTTGGGGTTACTGTTTTTTGCCCTTGTGCACCCTGCCCTTTTGATGGCGTGCCAACGCCCTGCAATTTGAAATTAGAAAACTCCATTTCTTGCTCCTTGTTATGATATAAACTTTATATACAATTATTAACGGTCTTTACAGAAAAATCTTTAGCAAATCACACCTTTCTACACAAAACTTTATAAATCTTTACAAAATAATCCTGACATCGGACAATCATTTTTAGGTTTATACGTGCAATTTTTTATATAAAAAGAAAAACAAAAAATCCGTTTATTTTCTGTATAATCACCCCCAAAACACTACTTATAAACGAATTTACAAGTTATTAAACAGCTAAAATAGAAGTATATATGGTATGCCAACCTCTTAAAATCAGAATAATCCATATGCCGCAAGCTATGCACAGGGAACTAAAACTGAAAACCAGCACCCATCAAGCTTATTAAACCATATAATCCTTCTCTGCATATTTTTATCAAAAAGAAAAATCGCTCAAAAAACAGGCAGTCATACCCTTTCACTATAACACTAACGTACAAAACCCACGCCGTTACTGCTTTTAAAGGCAAATGCAGACAAAAGCATCTATATTTACACTAAAACCGGGATATATCAAGAAAATAAGAAATCAAATAAGTCACAAATAAAGGTATAATAATGTTTTCAACACAACAATACATTACAATAACCCTAAACTCAAGACTTTTAGGCATTTAAATAATTGTACGGAAGTTTTTTATTATGCATTATCATAAGTTAATTTGCCTAAAACCATTGCAGCACAATGAATATAAGACATAACATTTTTACTAAAAATAATTCACACCTAAAATGCTGTCTAAATCCGGATTTTAAACATATTATAAGGTCAAAACAAGCCTATGATATATCATTTACTGCCTGGCTGTCGCCCTCAATCTCATCTTTCAGCGTCTTTCTTACAATTTCAGCCTGCGTATCCAGCATTTTGCAGACAGTTTCTATGTTTCGAACCTTATCTGATAAAATAGCATCAGCATTTGTGGTAATTCTGCCGGTCACGTTTTGATAAGCATTCAACGCCGCAGAGCCTGTGCCTTCAAGCAAATTACCTGCAACAATAGCAGCAAGACCGGATGTGCCCATATATGGCGCAACAGACTGCATAAGTCCGCCAATTCCTGAAATAACACCTGCAACAGGCAAAATAAAATTCTGGCCAAAGTTTGTGCCGGTGCTTGCCGCACTGGTCAAATAAGAACCGGCTGTAAGGCCCGCTATATCAGAAGCTGAAACCGCATAACCCGTGGAAACCCCGCCGGAGTAAGCATTTGATAAATAAGAATTTGAAATGCTGCTTGCACCACCTGTTATAGTCCCCAAACCCCACGAAACAGGCGCTGCACCTGAAGGAAACCCGGGATAAGATCCCAAACCGCCTATTCCAAAAGAGTTTGTGGCGCCATATACGTTTGAAGTAGCCCCTGTAACCGGCGACCAGTAAGAGGTTCCAGGGATATTCATCATTGAGGTTCCGCCCATAATAGGCATAAATGAACTTGGGGCAAACAAGCTTGCAAGCTGCCACAAAAAGCCGCCCACAGTGCCAAAACCCGTACCGGCAGAGGCAGAGCCAGATACTGTAATATCCCTTAATCTGTCATAAGTTTCGTATAATTCGGCCTTTGCAAGAGAGCTTGCAAGCCCGTATTTATTTGCTATAACCAGCGAACTATCGTATCTGTACGACATTTTTACCTCGTTTTTAGTCTAACCTTAATACCTTCTTTTTCTTATGGGGTTTGTTTATATTTTATATTATAAAGAACATTTTTTAAAACCTATAAATGTATTAGAAATTTAACCGCGGTTTTTAGCGCAAACGCTCTGCAAACGGCACATTTAGCTCATCATGCGGAAATTTGCCAAAACCAAACCGGCAGTTAATTTTTTAATTATTTTATTTTATAAGTCAAATTTTTAAATCCATCTTCCTGCAATATTTCTCTTAATAAACGTGAAACCCTTTATTTACAGGGGTTTTAGTCATTATATCCCCGGCCATCACCTGAAAAACCGGGTGTTTAGCAAGTAGGCCTACCTGCAATGCAGCATATAAAGGCATTTTTCAGTTTATACACCCAAAAGCTGCGTCGCTTGCTCATCGCCTCTATTTGCCAAAATCTGTTTGTTTTTGTGCAAATTAGATTCTCTTAGAGGGCAAGTTCCTTGGGAGCCCTGGCTTGCGCGTTCTTTCTGCCTGTGGTGCTCGTTTTCACTGCG
>CAJTXZ010000009.1:0-53223 GCA_910583725.1 uncultured Vampirovibrio sp. | reverse complement strand
TCTTTCTGCCTGTGGTGCTCGTTTTCACTGCGCTTCCTACGGCAGTTATCAATAGCTCCAGCTCTCTGCTCATCGCAGCTCGCTTGGGAGCCCTGGCTTGCGCGTTCTTTCTGCCTGTGGTGCTCGTTTTCACTGCGCTTCCTACGGCAGTTATCAATAGTTACACTTCGTCAATGCTCATCGCATTGCCTAAGTTTCACTCTGGCTTACGCTTTCTATGCGAATGTCTTAAATGTAGCTTCAACGTTTGTTTGAATTACCTTTTGAACAGCTTCAAGCTCTGTATTCAAAGCATCTTGCTCGGTATCAAGCTGTTTTAGCCTTAACTCAAGGGTTCTATCCTGCTGTTGGATAATCTCAGTCTGAGCGTTAATATCATTAATTGTTCTCTCATAGAGCATTTTCTGATATTCATAATCCTTCATAGCGTCAGCATAGCCTTCATCATCCTGCACCTGGGTTAATGTAAGGTCAAATACTTTGCCGACAAGCGCCTTGCTTATTGATTCATCCACATCTTTATCAACACTATCAATATAAAGCTGCTCAAAACGGCCTTCTGTAGTTGTTGATGGGAATCCGCCAACAGCATTTACAGCCTTCGTTACATCCTGCATTGTGGCATAATAAGCACTTAAGCCGCTTGGGAATGTTTTTGAAATATCATAGCTGTCTACACCGGCTTTTTTAGCATCGCTGATAACATCAGCCATATTGGTGCCTGAAATATAATATTCAGTATCATTATATTTATATTTATAATAGTGTTCGTTTATATCAGATTCAAGATTTTCATTGGCAATTTTTGCAACCGTTTTGACGTCAGTATCCACAACACCAGCTGAATCAACATAATCACCTGCGGCATTTCTTGTTAAAACAGTAATAGGGCAGTCAACACCGTTTGTTTTAATTGAAGATGGCACACCGCTTGTAAAATTCATTGTGCCAAATGTATTATAAGCTTTAGCAGTAGCTTCCGTAGTTTTATAGGCAAGGGTTAAATCATATTTACCATCGGTTCTTGGGGTTGTATTTGTAATAGAATAATCAGAACCCTTAGCATCAAACGTATAGCGCGTATTATAAAAGTCTGTTGCGCTTGGCGGTGTTGGAACCTGCAGTTCCATCATTTTATTAAATAATCCAGCACTTTCATTAGCCAGAGAAGTTCTTTCCTGGTTAACCTGTTGTCCTTCGTATTCAACGTTTGATTTTCTTGCAGTAAGAGTTAAAAATCTTGCCTGGCTTGCTGCCATTCCCATTTTAGTTGCCTCCAATGTTCTTTATATTATTAATATCGGCAAATGTTTTTCTGACTTTAGAAATTTTGGTCAATTGTAACAAAATATTTACAATCATATAAAAATAGTGTCTTAATAAAACTTTACACCACGTAATATTACTCACACATCATCTTTTTTAATGATATCTATAGCTAAGTCAAAACAAAAGCATAAAAGCTCCATATAGGCCCATTTTGCTTGTAATTAACCACACTTTCAAAAACTGTCTTTTTGCCTTTTTTATTATAATTAGATACTAAGACCGCAATTTATTAGCTTTGAAAATCTTAAACTTTAAAAGAATAAAAATTTTTATTCATAGACCCAAAAAAGCAAAAAAGCTGTAACTGCGCTATTTTAGCGGGTTTCAAAGAAAATACAAAAAAACAAAAAAGTTAATAAATTAACAAAAATGGTATATAATTATTATATGAAATTTATAGATACACACATCCACGGCGGATACGGAATAAACTTCAACACCTGTAATTATGAGGATTTTCATCTCTTTGCAAAAAATATTAAAAAAAGGGGTATTGTTGCCTTTTGCCCCACCCTTGTTGGCGATAACACCTCTATACTGAAAAACCGGCTTGAGCTTATAAATAAAGCTTTGCATAACCAAAAAAGAGACGAAGCCGTAATTTTAGGCGCACACCTTGAAGGTACTTTCCTGAATCCGCAAAAATCAGGCATTCAAAATGCAGGCACCTTTTATGCGCCAACAGTGGAAAACTTTAAAAAAATAGCTGAAAATAATATGGACGTCGTTAAAATTGTAACCCTGGCACCGGAATTAGACAAAAATTCATCCCTGACTAATTTTCTGGAAGAAAACAATATAAAAGCCCATGCCGGACACACTATAAGTACTGAATTATACAATGTTTCAGGCACCACACATCATTTTAATGCAATGGAGCCCCTGACGCACAAAAAAAGCAACATCGCACTAAAAGGAATGTTGGACAATAAAGTTTACTGTGAAATCATAGCAGACAGCCTTCATGTTAATGATGATATGCTAAAATTATTCTTTAAGATTAAAAATAAAGACAAAATAATTCTTGTAAGCGACGCCCTTCCTATAGCGCACAGCGAGCTTGATTCCATTGTTTTCTGCGGCAAAAATATATATAAAGGCGGAAAGGACAAAGACGGCACACTGGCTGGCTCTTCAATGTTTTTGGATGAAATAGCAAAAAATTTAATCAATAAAAACCTTCTAACCAAAGAAGAGGTGCAAAAAATGGCTTATGACAATGTTTTAGCACATTTAGGCATAGATTATAAAATAGAATAAATTTATCAGATACACCACCTCTTTATATAAACCCTGATAAAAGCCAGTTTATGCTACAATACCCCCATGATTAAATCATTCAGGTGCAAAGAAACAAAAAAGGTATTCAAAAGGCAGATTTTAAAAGAAACTGCCTTCAAACATTCAAGCACAGGCACATTAATCAAAGTGCATATGATTAATTTGCCTGAAATTATTGCAGATTTAAAATATTCCTGCCGATTTCCCTAAAAACCAGACAAAAACAGATATAATAAAAGACCGCTTAAAATTCTTAATTGAACTAATATATACACACTGTCAATATAAAATTGCGCTATGCCAGAAGCCAATATTTATGCTAAAATATTTTAGTGTAATATCATAATTTAGTGGAGTTTTTTAAACATGCTTAAGCTATATAAAAAATTATGTTCAATACTATTGTCAATGCTTGTTTTTGTATCAATTACGGCAGCAAATATTTCTTATGCAGTCCCAAAGTTAGATAACAAAAATAATATAAAGCCAATAACAAAAACTGAAACACAAGCACCAAAAGCAAAAGCCGATGTGGTTCCTGTGAATAATACAGAAACCTGCAATCTGCCTGAATATATAATGGTTCAACCACTGGAAGTTGTTCAAAACCCGGCAAAATTTTTAAATCAGCAAATAAAAATGAATGCAACATTTGATAAATTCTCAACCCTCGGGCTTGATTACAAAAAAGCACTCCGCCCGACAGCTGATTATATAGGCTTTTTAATTCAAAGAGATGATGTACTTGACCATAATATACCATTGTCAGAAATGAAACTATTCTTAAAAAGAAGCTATGCCGAAAAATTTCTTGATTTAGATACGGGAGATAAGATTGAAATTACAGGAAAAGTATTCTCAACAGCCCTTGGCGACCCTTGGATTGATGTAGACAAACTTACAATCACAAAAAAGGCAAAAGCGGCCGAAACAAATAATACAAAGAAAAATTAGTATAGTATAAGAGCAGGATTAAAGCGAGGTAACAGGTTTGGCATTCAAAAAATATCTGACTATTCATGGACACTTCTATCAGCCACCAAGGGAAAATCCCTGGCTTGAAGAAATAGAAATTCAAGACTCTGCAAGACCTTTCCATGACTGGAATGAAAGAGTTTCAGGCGAATGCTATGAGCCAAATTCCGTTTCAAGAATAGTTGATGATAAAAACAGAATTCTTGACATTGTAAACAACTATGAAAAAATGAGCTTTAACATAGGTCCTACGCTTTTATCCTGGATGGAAAAATACGCACCATGCTCATACAGGCGCATAATTAACGCAGATAAAAAATCCATCGAACTATATAATGGCCATGGCTCAGCCATAGCACAGGTATACAACCACATGATTATGCCCCTTGCAAACACTAATGATAAATACACACAGGCTATTTGGGGCATAAAAGATTTTGAAAAACGTTTCGGCAGAATGCCCGAAGGCATATGGCTTGCAGAAACGGCAGTTGACGCTGAAACGCTTGAAGTATTAATTGACCTTGGTATTAGATACACTATCCTATCACCCTTCCAGGCACAATGCGTCAAAAAAATGGGTACAAATGACTGGTATGACGTAAGCTGGGGCAGTATTGACCCCTCCCAGCCGTACAGATATTACGTAGAAGGCTCTGACAACAAAAAATTCATTGATTTATTCTTCTATGACGGCGCAATCTCAAAATCAGTAGCATTTGACTTTCTTTTAACAGACGGGGATAAGTTTGCAAGAAGGCTATTAGACGGCTATTCAGAGGAAAGACAGAGAAACCAGCTTGTAAACATAGCAACAGACGGCGAAAGCTACGGCCATCATACAAAATTCGGCGATATGGCACTGTCTTATGTACTTGGTGTTAAAGCAAAAGACTTGGGCTTTGAAATTACAAACTACGGACAATACCTTGAAATGTATCCGCCTGAATACGAGGTTGATATCAAACCAACATCAAGCTGGAGCTGCTGTCATGGTGTTGAAAGATGGAAAGACGACTGCGGCTGTAATACAGGCTCTGCCCCCGGGTGGAACCAAAAATGGCGAAAACCCTTAAGAGACGCGCTTGATTATCTAAGAGATGAATTAATAAAGCTTTGCTCGGCAGAAGGCGCTAAATATTATAAAGATTTTTGGGACGCAAGAAACAAATATATTGACGTAATCCTGAACAGAAGCGAGGATAACGTTGATAAATTCCTAAGAGAAAACTGCCATGATTCATTTGATTTTAAGGATAAGACAAAAGCCTTAAAACTTATGGAAATACAGCGTTTCTGCATGCTTATGTATACAAGCTGCGGCTGGTTTTTTGCTGAAATTTCAGGCATTGAAACAGTACAGGTAATGAAATATGCAGCGCGCGCCATGCAGCTTGCAGGATGTTTTTCAAATACAAATTATGAAGAAAAATTCCTGAATATCTTATCAAAAGCAAAAAGCAATGTGGCTGAATACGGCACAGGCAAAGACATTTACGAAAAATTTGTAAAACCGTCCGTTATTTCAATAGAAAAAATAGTGTGCCACTGGGCAATTTCATCACTATACACAAATCTTTCAGAACTTGAGGAAATTTATTGCTACAGAATAAAAAAGATAAACTACTCTGTAGAAAAAAATGGCCACGCAGAGCTTGTTTTAGGCAGAATTGAAGTCACATCTGAAATCACATTTGAAAAATGGGATATGGGCTTTGTTATGCTAAAAACTCCTGACAGCGAATTCTATTGCACAGTAAAAGAATGCACCCCTGATGAAGATCTATCTGAAGGCAGAAAATTTATAGTAGACACATTTATGTCAAATGTGCTCCTTGAAACACTTAAGGGCTTTGAAAAACACTACTCCGCCAAATTTTACACATTAAAGGATGTTTTGATTGATAAAAGAAAAATCATCCTTGAAAACGTACTAAAATCAAGGCTTACAAAGGTCGCAAAAACATATGAAGAATTGTATGAAGAATTAAAAACACCTGTTGTACACCTTGCAAATTTAGGCATGGATATTCCTGATGCCTTCCGTGTTTCAGCAAAATTCTGTCTTATAAAAAATTTAGAAGAGTTATTAACCCACACGCACGATTTTAAGAATGAAGCTTTTTTAAGCGAACTAAAGAGGATAAAAGCAGGAACAGAAAAATTCTTCATAAATCTTAACAAATCTAACGCAGGGATTATAATAGCAAAAAAACTACAGTCATTAATTGATGTCTTATCACAGACTATGGACTTTAAGATTGCGGATGAAATTTTTGCAATATTTGATTTGATTGATATTTTACAGATAAATGTAGAAATCAAGGTGGCGCAGAATATTTATTTTGAAAAAATTTACAGCAAAATTAATATCTTAATTGAACACCTTGAAACATCAGATACAAAAGATTCAGACAGGCAAATAGCCCTAATGCTCTTAGAGGTAGGTAAAAAACTAAACATTAACACTGATTTTTACCGCCCGCACATAGACAAAGCAAGCCTGCCGATAAGAAATGCATAAGGTTTATAGGGGCTAATACTCCATTCCCTGCTTTATCAGTCAAACCCAAGCAAAGAGATTAAGGAAATTAACATGGAAATATCACTCAACAGCGAATTTGAACAATTTGTCAACGAACAGATAGCAAAAGGTGCCTACAAGTCCGTCAATGATATAATTCAGGAAGCGCTTTCACTGCTGATTTCAAAAAAGGGCATACCCCAGGAAAGACTTCAGATGCTTTCAAATGAGATAGATGCCGCTTGGAATGATTTAGAGACAGGCAAATTTAAAGACGGACACAAGGTAATGAAAAAACTAATTTCAAAATATGAACAATAAACTAGCCCTTATAATCCTTGATAAAGCTGATGAAGATATGACAGCAATTGCAGCATATATCTCGAAAAATAACAAAATAGCAGCAGCAAGTTTTCTTCAGCAACTATACACTGCCTTTGAATTATTAACATATTATCCTGAACTTGGCTGCAAACGGCCTGATTTAACAAATAAAGATGTAAAATTTTATGTTTTCAGAAAAAAATATTTAATTTTATATGCGCTCAACAATAATACACTAAGTATTTTGAGAATTTTTTCAACATATAAAGATATTTGTAGTCTTTTAGAGCCTTAATTCCCACCTTAAAACAATAGACTCGCTACACCCTGTTTAACACATCAACCCCGCCAAATTCATATATTTTTTTTGTATTTATAAGGCCGTTGGCTCTGTCGTGTATAAACATTGCCCCTAAAATTGCCTCCAGGCTTGAAGCAGGAAGCATATTTTCAGGCAATTCTTCAAAACCGTATTTGATTTTTAAGGCACTCTGCAGGCTTTTACAATCAAGTGACGTCCTTTGAAGATAATGAGCACCTATAGAATATGCATCCCTCAAAAGATTTACCTCAAAACGACAAACGGTACTTCCTGTTTTTTTCATCTTAAATAAAATATTAACACACCTGTCAGAAAGCCTTTTTGTCCAGTCATTACGGTTTATATCAAAAACACCGTTCATCATTTTATAATTTTTACAGTGTATGCGCCATTTGCCTTCCAATATTGTATTATCATGCGGAATAGAAACAGCAATCTGCGAATTTTTTACATAAGGATTTTCTTCCAAAAAAAGCTCTATATCACTTGTAAAATAAAGCTTATCCAGATATACAATCTTCTTATTTCTGTCTAATACGCAAACAGAGCTGTCATTATTTTGATTGTTTGACAGCGAAATTCCAACAAAAAAAAATTCTTTACTTGACATATTTGCCATAATCAAGAGTATAATTGTATTATAAGTATTTTGCAAGCAGATATTTTAGAGGATAGAATTTTGTTTTTAAAGGTATTCTACGAATTTATAAAAAACCATGGAGAAGGCTATAAACTAAAACTTTTCTTCATTACGGCATTTTCATTCTTAATGGGTTTGTTTGAATTTTTCGGCCTGGCCCTTATATTCCCGTTTATGATGATTTTAGCTGGTGATAAAACTTTTTTAAGCATTCCTGTAATAAATAATTTGTTCAATAGCACAAATTTAAGCGTAAAATCTCTTGCCGGCATTTTGTGTTTTGCTATAATCTTTATCTACATCCTAAAAGACATCCTGATGATTTTATGCACGCGCTATCAAAATAACGTTATGGCATCCCTGCAATATTCAATATACGAAAAATCATTAAGAGAATTAATTTATTGTCCGTATATAAAACTTAGTAATCTTTCCTTCGGACACAAAAGTTCCTTATTAGGAAACTGCCTTGCCGCAAGCGTTTGGGGCTTTGTGCACAAAGTAACAATCATAATTTCAAGCAGCATAATTGCCCTTTGCATATTAGGATTTTTATTCTATAAATTCGCAATTCCAGCCTTGTGCACCGGCGTATTTCTCTCTGTCTTTGTATATCTTGAGCAGCTGTTCTTTAAAAAAAGAGCAAAGGAATACGGCGCAAAGCTTATTGATATTTCAAGAGAATTAAGCAGCCTGTTTGAATATACATTTAAGGGGCTAAAAGAGATTAAAGTTTCAAAAAACAGAGATTTCTTTGTTCAAAACATCGCAGATAATTTTTATAGCGCAAACAACTATTCAAAACTTTTAGCCTCAAACGGTGCATATCCTGTTTATGTAACAGAAATAGGCATTATAATTGCGTTTGGTATCTTAACAGGGCTAATATTCTGTTTTGAAAACGGAAAACCTGAATACATGGTATCATCCCTTGCTATAGTTGCAGCAGTGGTTTTAAGGCTTGTTCCCATCCTGAATAAAATCCAGGGTTCAATGTTTTCAATAAACCAGTCAAGAAGCTCCATCCATTGGTTTTTGGAGACATCGGCAAAAGTTAAGGAATGGACAAGACTAGAGCCTGATTATGAAGCTATACCATTCAATGACTCAATAAAATTACAAAATATAAACTTCACATACGAAAATAACACAAGAAACTTTAGCCTTGATAATATAAATCTCGAAATAAAAAAGGGTGAATTTATAGGAATAGTTGGCGCCTCAGGCTCCGGCAAAACAACCGTTATGGATATTTTATCAGGCATAAATATGCCAAACAGCGGTAAATTTTTGGTTGATGACCTCGAAATAACAGAAAACAACATACGCGGCTGGCACAAAAAAATTGCAATTCTGCCTCAGGATTTTTTCCTTATGCCCTTAAGCGTTCTGGATAATGTAACATTCGGTGACAAAAAGGAAGAAATAGACATAGAGAGGGTAAACTGGGCCCTTAAAAAAGCAGAGATTTTTGATATGATAAAAGACATAAATAAAAAACCGGAGCTTTCATACGGGCAAAAACACAGGCTCGCACTGGCAAGAGCATTCTACCAAAAGGCAGACGTGCTTTTCCTTGATGAAGCCACCTCATCCCTTGATTTAGAAACAGAAGATAAGGTTTCAAAATCTATATCGAAATTAAAGGGTGAAAAAACAATAATAGCAATTGCCCACAGGCTTTCAACACTAAAAGAATGCGATGCGCTTATATTTATGAAAGAAGGCAAAATTATAGACAAGGGTACATTCAGAGAACTTAAGGAAAAATACCCTGATTTTGAAAATATGCTTGAACTTTCAACCCTTGTCATTCCATAGTTTGTGATACAATTATACATATGTTAACAAGATTAAAAAGAGAGAGAATACTATTTTCACTGGGAAGCATTTCGCTTGCCATTGCTGTGCTTTCAATAACAATAGCTCCCTATATATTAAACAACTATTTTCAAAATTTATTTGTATCTGTCTACCTTTATCAAACACTTTGCTTTGTATTTTATGCTATATGTCTTTTATGCTACCTGTTTTCATCAAAATATTCAGGAATCCAGATTAAATGGATTCTAATAAGTTTTGCTTATTTTATACTTTTTCAAATAGTGGTTAAAATAATTTCATAAACAAAGCCGGCGCTTAGCATTGTCACCATGTTATTGCAAATGTTCTATAAATACAAAAAAGTACAAAGCTCTTTTGGCGTATAAATAAGGCATGCCAACGCGCTTAAAACTATGGTTTCTTAGCATTTAAATAAATTAATTAATTAATACAAATAAACCGCACCCATTCTTCATCATTAGCGAATTAGAAAGTGTGCGGTTAATAACTTAAATATTTTATTTATTCCATATCTTTATATTCGGAAGGCTGTACAGTATTTGGAGCCTGAACTAATTTTTCAAGCCCTTTTTCAATAAGCTTAGCTTCCTTCTTTTGAAGTGCCTCATCAGCAGTCACAAGGTCTCTTCCTGTCTGTTCCTTCATCAATATAATAGTTTGCTCGGTAGGTGAACCATCAGCATTTAAAATTTCCTGAAAATCATAGCTTGCCCAGTCTTCAGGCAGTTTGCTGATTGTCGTATAACCCATCTTATCAGTACCGTCCATACGTTTGTCAATTTCAGATTCAAGAACCTCTTGTACATAGTCTTTCTGGCTCTTAAACGTGCAAGGTTCATAAACAGTATCACCGATAATTTCTTCAGCATCACGTTTTTCATATTTTTGCAAAAGTTTATTTGCAATATGAAGATGTCCGATTTCATGCATCATAAATTCTTCCCATATTAATTTAAGCCTTTCATCGGTCTCATCCTTCATGCAGTTATAATAATTACAAATTTCGCAATATTCATGCATTACAAGCTTTTCCCAAACCGTTTCCGTGGGGTCAATAAGACTTTCATACATAGAAACATGCTCTTCTTCCACATCCTTTATTTCTGCATAAGTTCTTCTTAAAACATCGTTGCCATACATAAAGCCGTGTTCAGCATAAAAATTATGAGTTTGCTGTTCTCCTGCAACAAGTGTCATAATGTTCAGTTTTGTTTGCGGGCTTGCAGTTTCCTTGTTGTAACATTTTCTAAGCCTCATATCATTAGGATTATGATGATTTTGTGTAGGTCTTCCGGGGAAAACATCAGTCTGCCCCTGTAAAATATTATCTGGCATTTCACCTTCAATCATATAATACCACTGAGAATATCTGTACAAATGGTCAAAATCTTCAAGCAAACCGAAATTAAACGTTTCTTTAACATATTCATCAGGTTCGTTTTGCGCAAGCCAGCTTGTTAAATCAACTGCCACCTGCTCGTATGCAAGTGTAGTTTCCAATACACTCTGACATGCAGGAATAAGCCAGTTTACAGTTGTTTGGTGCATATCTTCAATGCGCCTTGTCTGGGCAATGATTTTATTTGTTTCAACATCATCAAGCATCCTTGAAAGATTATGTTTAAAGTTCCAAGCCTCAACTTCAATACCATTCATCAAGATTTGTCTGGTCCTTGAATAGCAGTCAACAAATGCCTTGTTATAAGGTCTCTTTACTATCTCATGCCAGGTTCTTAACTGTTTTTCAACAGGAATACCTTTTTCCTTTAGCGGGTTAAATGTCATAATTTCCTCCTTTATTAACATATAAAACCCTACACAAAAAGCAGAAATAATAAATCCGCCTGATTGTATTAGCCAAAAGGATTTATTTTATAAGTAATTACACCCTAATCAACATAATAAAAAAGCCCTTAACAAAATTTTAGAGCCCGAATTGCTATTTTGCGGACAATCAGGACTCTAAAATAAAATTATCTTTTAATGTAAAGCAAATTAAATCTCAATTCGTTGGGGCGTTTGCGATGGCTTGATTGTTTGTCCTATCGCCTTCTCAAGAAGAGCCTTTGCGCTGTTATACTCATACAAAGCACTAATATATGCAAGCTTTGAATTTGCATATTGAATCTGCGCATCCCTTAATTCAATGGCGTCACACACGCCCACTCTGTATCTGCCTTGAGATAGTTCATAACTTTCCTTAGCCTCTTTTACAGTTAGCTGGGTTGATGGAATTCTTTCTTTCGCATCGACAAGTTTAACATAAGCCTGTTGAATTTCATAATAGATATCGTTAATATTAGCCTTGGTAGAATATTTTTGCTGCTCATGTAAAGCCTTTGCCTGAACTATCTGATTTCTAATCAAGAATGGATTTATCACAGGAAAGCTCAAATACCCACCTGCATCATACCAAGTTGTATCCGTAAAATTATCAGCACCGCCCATAGAAACATTTCCCCTAAATTCAAGTGTGGGGAAGTATGATTTCTTTGCAAGCTTTACATACTGATTTGCCTGCTCAACATCTAAAAGCGCAATCTTAATATCAGGCCTGTTTGAGTTTGCAATCTCAACTACTTCTTTCATTGAAACATTCACATCCTGATATGGAATAGATGTATCAACAACATACGGCGGCACAAAAGGAAGACCCATTGAATTATTCAACCTTGAAACAGCTATATCAACATTATTTGTAGCCTCAATAAGACTGGTCTTTGCATCAGCAAGGTTTGCAGCTGCAATGGTAACATCAACCTTTGGCTTTGTTCCTACTTCATAAAATGCATTTGCCTGATTGTACATTTGCTGATACTGTTCCACCGTCTCAAGTGCAACCTGCTTTCTTGCAATAGCATACAAAAGACCGTAATAGCTATCCTTTACCTGACAGATTACATCATTAACAACGGATTCTATCTGAGTTTTAGAGCTTTCCCAGGCAAGCTTGTCAATAGTATACTGATTCTGTGTTACGCCAAAATCATACACAAGCTGCGAAACACCAATGGTGCCAAGCAAATATTTTGTATAAGAATCGCTTGACAAACCTCTCATCATGCTGGTATCAGGTTTTATTCTTGAAATGCCGGCATCGATATTAACACGCGGCGAATAATTTGAAAGAGTTTGATTTTTTACAGCTTTCTGGGCAGAAGCGCCTGCATATGCTGCCTTAATCCTTGGATGATTTATAAGCGCCAATTCAAGGCAATCAGCAAGATTAAATTCGAGTGTTCTCTGTATAGAGCCTGTTATTGTAGTACTCCTGTCCTCAAGATTGCCAACAGGCATATATCCATCAGTAGGAATCAGATATTCCTTATATTCTTCTTTTTTCTTCTCTATCCTTTTTAGCTCCCTTGCGCTGATTTCATTCTTTTTATCAGCACCGGTACTTTTTTTGTTCACAGCAGCTTTTGTTTTTTTATCCTGTTTATTTAAAGCCGCAGACTGTTTTTGTTTCTTATTATCAGCCTTTGCAGTTTTCTTTTTATTTTCTTTTATTGCAGTACTATTTTTAGCCTGCTTGCTAGTAGATTTTTTAGCTTCCTTTTTAACTTCCTTTGTAGTCTCTTTTTTACTTGCTACCTCAAAAAAATTCTTTTCGGCTCCTGTATAACTTTGCCCCGCAGGCACAGTTTTAGCTGAGCCATCAGCAGCATGCGGCAAAAGATCTGGCAACTCCTCACCAAAAACCGCAGAATTGTTAAACCCGAGAGCAACAACAGCAAGTATCAATATAAATATAGAATATATTTTATTCATTTTCCCTGATTTCCTTAATATGTCTTTGTTTTCTTATGTCACTGTCCTTCTTGGCGCGCTCTCTTTGTTTTTGAATGTGCGCGTAGAAAGCAGGAACCATAATCGCACCAACAGTAACAGCAATAATCATACCGCCAAATACAGCAGTACCAAGAGCTTTTCTTGATTCAGCACCGGAGCCGACAGCCATAACAAGGGGCACCATACCTAAGATAAATGCTATACCAGTCATCATAACAGCCCTAAACCTTATATCAGCTGCTTCCATGGCTGCTTCATAAATACTTTTATTCTCATCTTCCCTTGCCGCCTTAGCAAATTCAACAATCAAAATTGCCTGTTTTGCAGCAAGACCAATTAACATTATAAGCCCTATTTGTGCATAAATATCAAGTTGATTTCCCGTAACATACTGCAAGAACAAAGCGCCGAGCATAGCAATCGGTGTAATAAGCATAACGCCAATTGGAAGCATCCAGCTTTCATATAATGCTACAAGGAACAAATAAACAAACACTAATGACATTATAAGTACACTTGTTGTCTGCCCCGTAGATTCAATTTCCTGTAATGTCGTACCGGACCAGGCATAGCCCAAATCAGATGGTAATGCGTCTTTTGAAATCCTCTCCATTTCTTTAATAGCATCACCTGAGGATTGCCCCTGCGCAGGGCTTCCCTGAATCTGGATTGAATTGTACATATTAAACCTTGTAACGCTGTACGGGCCGGTTACAGGTGTAACACTAACAACAGAGCTTAAAGGAGCAGATGTGCCGCTATTTGTTTTAATATAAACCTTATTCATATCAGAAGGAACACTTCTAAATGGTTCATCAGCCTGCATCATTACCCTGAATACCCTGCCTTTAAGGTTAAAGTCATTAATATAATACGAACCAAACTGTGACGCCAAAGCAGCGCTCACCTCAGATTCAGATATATTCTGAGCCTTAAGCCTAGGGTAGTCAATATCTATTAAAAACTGCGGAATGTTGGCGTTAAACTGCGTATAAACGCTTGTTAATTTAGGACTTTGGTTAGCCTTCATAATTAATTTTCTTGCGTCATTATATAATTCCTGAGCAGTCCTGTCGCCCTTATCCAAAAACTGATATTCAAAACCGCCGAACATACTCATACCGGATATTGCAGGAGGAACAAATGTTACAATCTGCGCATCCTTGTATTGATTAGTGATAGCATTCATGCTGTTTTTATAGCCGGCAAGAGTTGTATTATATTTAGCCTTTTCTTCTTTGCTCATAAATAATTTTGAGAAAAAGCTCGGAGTGTCAAGTTTTCTCTCTTTATGCGGTTTTAATACTGCAAATATTAATGCCGTATTATCACCATTCATACCGACAATACCGCCTATTTGCTTCACACCGGGAAGGGCAAGCATTTTCTGTTCAATTTCATTTGAAAGCTCAGAAGTTCTGGCAAGCGAAGTTCCATCCTTCATAATAATATTTGTCAAAAGAAAACTCATATCAGACTCAGGCAAAAAGCCTGTCGGGATTAATTTAAAAAGCCCGAGCAGCGATAAAACAATAAGAAGGTATGAAATAACTGTTGCTTTTGCACTTTTTATGTAATAATCAGACCCCTTAAGATAAAGTTTCTTCACTCTGTCAAAAAATCTATTGTATTTTTTTATGCAAATTTCCCAGGCAGTTGCAAAAAATTCGCCCCAAGCCCTTATTTTTTGTCTTGTGGTAACAGGATGTTTTCTTGACCAATAATCTTTATATAATTCCCTGAATTTTTCATAAAAAGTTCTGTGCGGCATCTCTTCCTGGCTTCTAAGCAATGTTGCGCACAATGCAGGTGCAAGAGTCAAAGCTACAACAACGGAAAACCCGATTGAAGCAGCAATTGTAACAGCAAATTGCTGATACATTTTACCTGAAATACCTGATATAAAACAGCAGGGAACAAATACAGCCATAAGAACGAGTGATGTTGCAACAACAGCGCCCGTAATCTCATTCATAGAAATAATTGTTGCCTCTTTTGGACTTTTACCAGCCTCAATATGTCTTTGGACGTTTTCAACCACAACAATACTGTCGTCAACTACCGTACCGACAGCAAGCACAAAGCCAAATAAAGTTAAAGTATTTATTGAAAACCCGCAAATTGCAAAGATTCCAAGTGTGCCAAGCAAAGATACAGGAATTGAAACAAAAGGAATTATTGAGGCTCTCCAGTCCCCAAGGAACAAATAAACAACAAGGGTAACCAGTATAACAGCTAAAACAATTGCTTTTACAACCTCTTCTAAGGATTCTTTAATAGTTTCTGTTGTATCATGCAAAACCCTGTATGAAATGCCGTCAGGAAAACCCTGAGACATTTCTTCCATTTTTTTATTACAATCATTTGCCACCTGTATTGCGTTTGCATCAGATAGCTGCATTACAGAAAGCACCGTGATTTCCTGCCCATCCAAACGACCAAGGCTTGAATATCTTTCACCGGCCAGTTCAACCCTTGAAACATCCTGTAAACGGATTGCAGAGCCGTCAGGGTTTGACCTGATAATTATATTTGCAAATTGTTCAGGCGTTGTAAGCCTTCCGGTTGTTTTCAGGGTAATCTTCATAGGATGTTTGTTTACCAAAGGTTCTGCACCGATGTCTCCTGCAGGAATCTGAGTATTCTGCCCCTGAACTGCATTTTGAATCTCCAGAGGAGAAACATTTAACGCTGCCATCTTATCTGCATCAAGCCAGATTCTAATTGAATAATCTCTGGCACCATAGACACCAACTTCACCAACACCGTCTATCCTTGCTAGTTCATCCTTAAGATAAATTGAAGCATAGTTGCTCACCTCAACCTTATCTTTTGAATTATCCGGCGAATATATTGCATACATAACAAGGCCCGCACCTTGTGTTGACCTTTTTGTTGTTAAACCGTACCTTTGAACGTCAGAAGGCAGCCTCGGCGTTGCAAGAGAAACCCTGTTTTGCACGTTTACAAGCGCCATATCAGGATCGGTTCCCGTCTTAAAGAATACATTCAACTGGTATGTGCCGTTGCTTGAGGTTGATGTCATATAAAGCATATCTTCAACACCGTTTACCTGTGCCTCAATAGGCTGGGCAACGGTTGATTCCACAACCTCTGAACTTGCGCCTGAATAAGTTGCAGAAACAACAACCTGAGGAGGTGTAATGTCAGGATATTCTTCCAAAGGAAGTACCTTAAGACATATAAGTCCTACGAGCACTATAACAAGTGATAAAACTATTGCAAATCTTGGTCTGTCTATAAAAAACTTTGAAAACATCTATAAAATCCTTAATCCTCAGCTGTTTGCGCCTGCTTATTATCTTCCTCTGCAGCCTTACTGTTATCTTCTGCCTCTAAAGCGGCCTTTTCGTCTAACATTTTCTGTTTATATTCTTCATTGCTCATAATCTTTACAGGAGAGCCGGGCATAACCTTTATAACACCGTATGAAATATATTTATCACCGGCATTTAGTCCATCTTTAATTATAAAATTATCGCCGTATTCGCCATCCGTTGTAATGTAAGTTTGAACAGCCTTATTATCAGCATCAACAGTATAAACATATCTTCCTGTAGAGTCTTGAAGAACCGCTGCCTGCGGCACTATAAGCCTTTTATGTTTTGTATTTGAAAATATCTTAACCTTCACAAAATCACCGGGAACAAGAGTGTGCTCAGGGTTTTTAAATGTTGCCCTTAAAGGAATAGAACCAGTTGTTTGCGAAATTTCATTACCAAAGAAATCTTCATCACCTTCATATTTATAAACAGTGCCATCAGGAAGCGTTAATTGAACCCTGATAGGCTCATTCTGTTTTACTGTCGGCATAATCGTATCATTTCGAAGCTGGTTAAATTGCTTTGAATCAAGAGAATAATTAACATAGATAGGATCAAGGCTCACAACACGAGCTAGAGAGCCTGTCTGCGCCGTAATGTAGTTGCCCTCCGTAACATTCACCATGCCAATCCTTCCAGAAACCGGAGAGGTAATTTTTGTGTATGATAAAAGTCTTCTGGCGTCGCTTAACTGCGCACTTGCAGACCTTATATTGGCCTTTGCCACATTCTTTTCGGCTAAATTCTGATCATATGTTGATTTAGCTATAAAATCCTTTGCAACGAGTTCTTTTGCTCTCTCGTAGTCTTTTTCTGCCCTGAATGCAACTGCCTGCGCATTTTGAAGGCTGGCACTCGCTTTATTTACAGCTATAGCATACTCCTGCGGGTCAATTGAAAATAAGAGCTGGCCTTTTTTAACGTAATCACCCTCATTAAAATGTTTACTCAATAATGAGCCTGATACCTTTGCCACAATGTCAACACTATATTTAGCAGTTATTCTGCCTGAGGTTTCAATAGAATTTGCCACTTCAGCCTCATCAACAGTGCTCATCGCAACAACAGGCACCATAGCAGCAGCCCTTCCTTTTGCTGTCTGTGTTTCCGCAAACTTTACAAATGCAAACCTGCCGGCAACAAGCAAGAGTACCAATATTATCGCTATACCGATTTTTCTTTTCATAAATAAACAAAGCTCCCCAAATTATAATTAATCAGCTTCCTACACTAGATAGTGTAGCATTAACACAATTTAAATCAATAATACCCAGATGGAATTTAGCCCTAAAGTATCATTATTGATTCTCCAAATTGGGGTGTAAAAGATGAATATAAAGTCTATAATTAATATATAGTGGTATATGCAAAAAGGCATATGTTTGAAAGCGAGAAACATATGAATATTAAAGAATACTTAAAAGAACTTCAAAAAAAGGTAAATTGTTATGACAAGAAGGCAAAAAACCCCTTTCTTGAATATAACTATGCTCATAATCCTTTTAAATCAGCCGTCTCAGAAACAAAAGTATGGGTAGAGGCACCAAAAGAAAAAAGGGAGGATTGTTAAATGCCTGAATTTTTATTATACCCAAAAATCTTTACAATCCTTTTTGGCTTTATCTTCTCATATTTTGGAATATACTATCTGAATTTAATGTATACAGGAAGATAAAAGATGTCTTATACTGTGTTTTAAAGGTACTATTCATAAAAAAATCGCCCCTCCGGCCGCATTTTGGGCCTCAAGTTTAATTAATTAAAGCTTTTTAAAGACTTAGAATCAACCATAAAAACCCCGCGAAAAGCTTTCACTGTCTTTTTTTATCGTGTTTTCTTATTTTCTAGCTAAACAACAAAACATATAAAAAACCGCCAAAACTAAAGCCCTAAAAGGATTTTTTTAGACTATTCTTTCCTTGGTCTCAACATCAAAAAAGTGAAAATCCCCGGGATCAATTGAAAAATCAGCCGTTGCACCTATATTTATCTTGGAATTCACTTTTGCTGTAACCTCTGTTTCATCAAGCTTAAAGTAAACATATTTTTCCCCGCCGCTTGTTTCAACAGAATTAACATTAACATTTATTCTAACACCTGTTGGCACAATGCTTTCAACAAAATAAGGGTTAAAGCTTTCAGGCCTGATTCCAAGAAGTACTTTCTTTCTGTTCCCTATTATCTGCCTTGAAAATTCGCTCAATGTAATCATAACGCGGTCAAAACAGAGAATACCGTCATTTATGGAGGCCGGAATTATATTCATGGGCGAATTTCCCATAAATGTGGCAACAAAAATATTCGCCGGATAATTAAAAATATCATCCGGTTTTGCTGCCTGCTGAATTCTGCCGTCATTCAAAACTACAATCTTATTACCCATAGTAAGCGCCTCTGTCTGGTCATGGGTAACGTATATAAACGTTGTATCAAGCTCCTTATGAAGATTTTTAATTTCAGAGCGCATCTGTACGCGAAGCTTAGCATCAAGGTTTGATAACGGTTCATCCATTAAGAAAACCTCAGGCTCCCTTACTATTGCACGACCAAGCGCTACTCTCTGCCTCTGCCCACCGGATAATTCCTTTGGCTTCCTTTTTAAATAATCACCAAGCCCCAAAATTTCCGATGCCCTCATCACCTTTTGCTCAATATCTCTTTTTGACATCTTTCTTATCTTAAGAGGAAATGCCATATTATCATACACGCTTAAATGCGGATAAAGCGCATAGCTTTGAAATACAAAGGCAATATTCCTATCCTTAGGCGGTATATAATTAGAAAGTTTTCCGCCTATATAAATATCACCGCTATCCTGAGTCTCAAGGCCTGCTATAATTCTTAATAATGTTGATTTACCGCAGCCTGAGGCACCCACAAGAACGCAAAACTCCTTATCCTCAACATATAAATTTATGTCAGATAAGATATTTTTCTTATCAAAAGATTTAAAAACGCCCTCTAATTCTACCTTTGACACCTATATCTCCATCATTTTAAGGATTTTGTTTTTCAATCGGAAGTAAAATACAAACCATTGTGCCGGCACCAGATTTTGAATACACCCAAACTTCGCCCTTAAAATATTTTATGTGTTTTTTTACAATCGGATATGTCATTTTAATGCCTATTGGTTTTTTATTCTGGGAATTATCTATAAAATAGGGATTAAACACATTCTCTAATTGTTCAGGCGTCAAAGAAAAGCTTGTATCTTTGATTTCAAACATCACAAATTGTTTTTTAATATTAGCATCCGTTGTATCAAACCCGTTTGCCTCCAAAAACTCTATAGGCGGGTTTCCGGCATTAAAAGTAACTGTACCGAGGTTTGCACACCTTAATGAAATATCAAGAATGTTCTTTGTCACATCTTCAACAACAGCAGGGTCTAAATAAGCGCCGCGCGTGGTTATAGCAGAAAAATCATACTTAAAAACAGTCTTTTTTGACTCAAACAATGGTTCGTAAATTTTTGCAACATTTGTTAACAAATCAACCATATCAAACGTACGGAATTCATATTTATAAAGGCCTGATTCCAATTTAAAATAATCAAAAATCTTCTCTAAATCAAAAGATAAATCATTTGAATTTTTATTAATAATACTTACATATTTTTCCTGCTTATCAACAAGATGCCCGCCAATACCCTCAAGCAAAGCCTTTGAAAACCCCACAACAGAATCAAGCGATGAAATTATTTCAGGCGAAACCTCTGACAAAAATGTATTTTTTTCATCAATTATTTTTTTAGCTATTTCATACTCGCCATTGACCATATTCTGCATCTTATAGTTTTGCGTAACATCTCTTAATGTTACAAAAACCCTGTCATTTTCTATATCCTTAGACGCTGAAACCTCTATAAAAACGTCTTCATCCTTTGCTGTCTGCGCCTTGGTGATTGAAGGTCTTTTTTGCGCAACAATTTTATTTAAAAGCCCAGAGCCCCCCTGAACATATTCTGAAAAATACTGACCTATCATATCAAACCTTGAAAAGCCGTATAGTTCAACGATTTTTAAGTTTACGTCCAAAACCCTGCCATCCATAGAGACAATGAATATCCCATCAGGATAAACGTTAAATAAATCATCTTTTTTTTGTCTGGAAAAACTTGAAAAAAGGGCAAGCAAATTCATAAAATCATATTCCGTATTTCAAATAATTATCTTGTAATAATCTTAACATAACGTGACAAAAATTCAAACAATTAAAAATTATACTAAAGTTTAATATATTTCTAACTTCTGCTCTATTTAAGATTCAGCTTAAACCATATATAATTTTTATAAACCACAAAATGCGGCCGTTTTAATGCAAATAATTCAGCACATCTTAAAAATATTTTTTCCATAAAACCCTTACGGCCTCTAAACAATCCGCAAAAGTTAAAAAAGGATGACAAATGACAATAACAACAATCAAAAAGAATGGTAAGTACATTCTTAATATTCTTAACAAAGATTCTGATGTAAATTTAGATGATAATATTCTAAATGAAATACACAAAATAATTTCAAAAATAAAAGACACAAAAGCAAGAATAGCCCTGAATTTAGACAACGTAGCGGCAATCACCACAATAAATTTTTTAAGCTTCATCCACACGCATAATCTTAATATTTTATCAGTTTCTCCAAGCCTTTTAGCCTGGCTCTCTTTAGCTTCACGCGGCTTTTTACCTCCGGTGTTCCTTTCAGAAGCTGATTTTATGTCAAAAAAAAGACAATTTGTTAAGAGAAATTTTCATATTGTTTGATTTAAATATTTTTTTGTTAAAATAAAGCTTGGAATATGACATCAATATCATTAACACCAAGCAATATTTATATGATTTTGGGGTTTCTTTTATCCCTTTACACTTGCGTTTCAAATGATGTCATCCAAACCTTGGGCACATTTTTATCTGCAAACCAAAACCGGCCATTTTGGGTATTATGGATTTTTTCAGGCACAGTCCTTGTCCTGACCTTTGTTTTAGGCTGGTATTTTAACAATGGTGATATGGCATTTGGCAGGCTCACCAAAATTCCTTTTGCAAATGAATTTTACTGGTGGCATGTCCTTCCGCCCGTTGTTATCATCCTTCTAACCAAAAAAGGAATCCCTGTTTCAACCACATTCCTAATTTTAAGCGTCTTTTCATCAAACACAGTGATAGGGCTTATGCTTGCAAAGTCCTTCTTTGGCTATATTTTAGCCTTTATATGTTCATTTCTTCTATACTTTATAATAGCAAGACCCGTTGAAAAAATATTCCTCTATACAAGAGACAGAAAACCTCAAAAACGCTGGATTATTGCTAAATGGGGTGCAACAGCATTCTTGTGGTCGCAGTGGCTAATGCAGGATGCTGCAAACCTTTTTGTCTACCTGCCAAGAAAGCTTGACGTTTGGCAAATGTCCTTATGCATGCTAGCTTTTGTTCTTCTCCTTGGAATAGTATGTTATCAAAGAGGGGGCGAAATCCAGAATATACTTAAACTTAAGACAAATACACAGGATATAAGGTCTGCCACCATAATTGATTTTGTCTACGCCCTGATTTTAATGTATTTCCAGCACGTTAACAATGTTCCGATGTCCACAACTTGGGTATTTGTAGGCCTTCTGGCCGGTAGAGAAGTTGCAATGTATAACAGAATCAGGTTTGAAACCCAAAAAAAGGTGTACAAACACGTCGTAAAAGATTTCCTAAAAACAGTCTTCGGCCTTGGTGTTTCAATAGTTACAGTGCTTTTAATCAACCATTTCGATAAAATCCGAACCCTTATCCACCATTATTTTAACCTATAGAAAATAAGTCTTAAAACCAGTTCTGGAAGATTAAAACAGGGTGCTTAGTTTTTTAAATTCTAGTGAAAACTATTTGTGATTTAAAGCCTTTTAAATATTAAAGAGTACAGCTTTTTTTGACGTACCACCTCTAATCCTTGCATACCAAGGGTTCTAATGATTTTCTCCAAAAACTCTGAATTATATATACCCTATAACAAGCAAACAACAAAGCACCGCCATTCACTTCATACAGAGGCTTTAGCCGCGCTTCAAAAGAAAATTTCTACCGGCCTGTGTAATTTTAAAATCTTTACAAATCTTAACAAAATAATTCATAATAATAAGTGACAGAATTTTTCTCTTACAAACTTTTTAAACAATGGCAAAGAGCTGCAAAAAAATATCAATATATTTGCGTGTTTTTTAAACATTTTAACCCCGCTCATTTTTACTGTTTAAATCAAGACTATACAAGAATTCTGCCAAATCATAAGCCTTGATATCCTTAATATTACGAGCCTTTAAGCCGTACTTAAGACTCCAAAGGCACGTGGGGCAAGCAGTTAAAACTATATTAGCTCCGGTTTTTATAACATCATCAATTTTTTGCATAGATAATGCATTAGCAGTCTTCGGGTGACAAAGGAAAAAATCTCCTCCAAAACCGCAGCATTCATCAGGGTTTTCAAGCCTTTTATATGCGACGTTTTCTATTGTTTTTAGGATATCTTCCACGTGAGAAAGGCTTATACCAGCGCTTTTCAGATGACACGGATAATGAAACGTAACAGTGACGGGCTTTTTAGACGTTAATTTATTATTTTTTAAGTACTCGCTGTATAAATCAGTGTAAAATACAAGTCTTTCCTTGGTTTTAGGGTCATTAAAGGCGTGGGATTTCACTGTTGACAGGCATGTTGCACAGTTAAAAACAATCAAAGCGTCCGTCTTTTCTATCTTGCAGGCGTTGCGGGAAGCTACAGCCCTGTATTCATCAAGGTTTCCTTTGCTTTTATAGGGTATGCCGCAGCACTCAAAATCACCCTCCAAAAACTCAAAAGGCAGCTGAAACTCAGGATTAATGCACTTTGACAGGCAACCATTAAAATGAATGAGCTTTTTTTGCATTTTCTGCACGTATGGTTTTTTGCCTCTAACTACTGATTTTACTGGATGTTTGACCCTATAAAATACTTTTAAGATAAAAATCTTGATTTTGAAAATAATTTTTCCATATAAAATTTTTTCAAACCATGCCAAATTTTCATGCCTTATTTTTTGGAATATTTCTAGAGCGCTAACCCCTGATGGGCACTGTGTTTTACACTTTTCGCACCCCAAACAATAGGCTATACTTGATTTTAGGTCATTTGACCATTTTAAATCGCCGCGAATGAGCCCTAAAAGCTGCAAAAATTTTCCCCTGATAAGCGTATTTTCAGTGCGTTTTACCTTATAAACAGGGCAAACATCCGCACACAGCCCGCATCTTGAGCATTTTATAATATCTTCCTGTGTTTTTTTATCCATATTCATAATTCGTAGTATAATTTTATCATGAAAAGAGCCCAAACTATTATAGAATACGTTTTTTTGGCAATATTGACCGTATTCTTTGTCATAGTTGTAATTAGCGCATTTAATTTCGCAAATATAGGCTCCAGTGCGGCTTTCGGGGTAAAAACAGATGAAAGAATACTGACGGTTCCGCCAATGACCCCGTAAATAAAGGATTTTAGCGATTTTATAAAATTATGAAAAGTGCAGTTTTAAAAAACGGAAAAATAGAAATAATAGAGACCGAAATGCCCGCCCTGACTGCAAAAGGGGCAATTATTAAGGTTCTTGCCTGCGGACTTTGCGGCTCAGATATTGTAAAAATTAAACATGCCGCCAAAAACCCTGATTCTAAGGTAGTTTTAGGCCATGAGGTTGTTGGAAAAATTGTTGAAATTAATACAGAAATTATCGGAAATTCTTATTATAATGACAATACAACACCCTTTAAAGCCGGTGATATCGTATGTTTAGGCCACCACTATCCCTGTAATTCCTGTGATATATGCAAAAACGGCAATCACTCTATGTGCAAAACCTTTAAGGCAGTGAATATCAGCCCTGCCGGATTTAGCGAATATATCTATGTTAATGAAGGCCACCTGAAAAACACTGTTTTCAAGGTTCCTAAGGAACTCAACATCGAAAATGCCACATTTGTTGAGCCTTTTGCCTGCTGCATCAGGGCTATAAGGCGCGCCGGATACACTTTTTGCGGCAAAAACAATATGACAAAAAATGATAAAAACGAAATCATAAAATGCACTGAAAACCCGCCCCACAAGGCACTTGTAATAGGTCTTGGCTCAATAGGGCTTTTAATGTCATTAGGCCTTAAAGCCTTTAATATTGAGGCTTTTGGCTTTGATATAAACCCTAAAAGGCAGGCCCTTGCTCTTAAATACGGTGTAGACTTTGACCAAAACCTGCAATATGACACTATTTTTATGACATCCGGCTCAAATAAAGCCATTGATACAGCGTTTAAATATATTAAAGATGGCGGCAAAATCGTCGTATTCTCTTCTGTAGAAGGCGATTTCGGCTACAGAAACAATGATGTTTATTACAGAGAATTAACCGTCTTAGGAAGCTATTCGCCCGCTCCCGTTGATTTAGCGCTTTCATATGAACTTATAAAGCAAGGCAGGATTGACTTAGCGGGCATATCCACACATTATATGCTTGACAATTTAGCTGAAGCGGTTAATGATACTATGTTGAATAAGATTTTTAAGGCTTGTATAAAAGTATGAAAATGAAGGCTGTCAGGTATTATGCACCACTCGACATAAGATATGAGGAAGTAACTGTCAATGAACCCGCTGAGGGCGAAGTAATTGTAAAGGTAGAGGCAGCCCTCACCTGCGGCACAGACGTGAAAACCTACAGACGCGGGCATCCCCTGCTCATCAAAAAAACACCGTCAGGATTCGGGCATGAATTCTCCGGTACAATATTCAAATTGGGCGAAAATGTTACAGGTTTTAAGCCCCAAGATAGAGTTGTGGCGGCAAATTCCGCCCCATGCGGCGAGTGTTTTTTCTGCGAGAGAAACGAAGAAAATCTATGCGAAAATTTAGACCTTCTAAATGGTGCATATGCCCAGTATATAACAATTCCAAGGAGAATTGTCGAAAAAAATCTGATTAAAATCCCAGACCATGTCTCATTTGAGCGGGCTGCTTTTTCCGAACCGCTTGCAAACGTTGTTCATGGAATAGCCAGAACCCCGATAAGAGAAGGGGATACGGTAGGCATTGTAGGAATTGGCCCCATAGGGCTTATGTTTGCACGCCTTGCAAAGTTAAAGGGCGCAAAGGTTATAGCAATGGGCAGAAACCCCCTGAAACTAAAGGCTGCAGAGGAATTTGCCAAGGCGGATGAAATTATAGATTTAAAAAAATACCCGAACCCAAAAGAAATCATACTTAGTATGACCCCTGCTAAGCGCGGACTGGACGTGGCTGTAGAGTGTGTCGGGCTTCCTGAAATATGGGAAGCAATGTTTGGCCTCGTTCGAAGAGGCGGTATAGTCCATCTTTTCGGAGGCTGTTCATCCGGAACCACTGTAAACATTGATACACGGCGAATCCACTATGATGAAGTTAACGTTATAAGCGTATTTCACCACACCCCTAAATATTTTAGGGAAGCGCTTGATTTAATTTCAACAGGCAAAGTGGAAGTTGAAAAATTAATCACAAAAAAAATGCAGATGAAATATGCCAAAAAAGCCCTTGAAATGCATAAAAACGGGGAGGCCATCAAAATACTTTTAGAAAATTAGAGCCCTAAAACAGCTGGTATGTTAATTTTTGTAAACATTTTAAGATATATATAGCAACAAAAAATATTTACAGTTGTTAATAAAATAAAACATAGAGGATTTTATGCATATTACACCAATATTAACAACAAACTATTTTAGTGCACAAAAACATGCACAAATAAGCCCCTGTACGGATAGTCATAAAGTGCACGCAAAGGCGCAAATGCCGGCATTTTGCAGAACAACAGAAGTTTATGGCAAACCAGACATTTTAAATAAAGACGATAAAGAAAAAATCAACAACTGTATTATTTCTACAGCATTAACGGCAGGCAGGGAAAGCAAATATCTGGAATATTTATTCAACAAATATGGAAGAAATGATGAAATCATGTCTAAAATTTTGTTTCTTGGAACCAATCTGGAACCTGAAACAGCAACAAAATTTGCCACAAAATTTCTTGAAAACATTGATTCCCGGTATCGGGGCGATGAGGACAGAAGAGAAGAACTTCTCAATATGACGCTCTTTTCTAAAAATGAAATGGGGCTGAGTATCTTTGAAAACGCCTGGAATACCGAAGCATACCCGCAGTTTATGAGCGAAACATGCGAATGCCTCGAGGATTTTGCTGATTTAAAGTCACGATTTTTTATTAAAACAAAAGAAGAACTAAAACATATCAAAGCGCTGGAGAAGCTACAGGAAGCAACACTGGACGATGATGTACATCTTCATGGATACAAAGAAGAATTTGACAAGCTGAGCTCTTTTGATATGGCGCGTTTGTGCACAAACAGATGTTCAAGAGAGTTTAAAAGCCCTGCTGCTAACTCGTACACTCTAACGCAAACATGTAGATGCCTGAATAATCTTTGCAAACCGGAAAGCGTTGCGTTATTTCACAACATACCTGATACAAATGGAAGGTATGTTTCCTCTTTACTAACAAAAGCAGGCGACATAGAGGACTTAAATGACACTTTGGCTGCATATCCGGCTGTTTTATACAACGTATATATGCACAAAGACAATGAGGGCAAGATTTTTGGAGATTATATAAAAGAAGCGCTTAAAGGTATGAATGACAAAAGTGCCGAATATACACTGGAAGCCATAAATGAGGGGCTTCATATGTTATGCTGCACAAAAAATAATGTACCGCCAGCAGGCCAAAATGCACTGTTAAATAGCTATAAAGACCTATTGAGCCCCTCAATGCAAGATGTACACAGATATTTGCAGTACATTATAAAAATGCAGCCGCGTTGCGCACAGAATTCTCTTAATTAGACAAAGTAAAGCATTTTATAAAAATATTTGCAAAAAATTTAGCTAAAATAGTTGCCTTACCCGGCCTAAAAGCATATATCGGCAAACCTTCTAAAAATTTATATAAAACTATTGACTTAAAATCTTTAATTGATATTATATAAGAAGCTTTTTGAGTTTGCGAATGCAGCTTAAAAATTCAAATACAACTTAATATTATTTGGCGCGTTAGCCTTGGTTGAACTTGTGAAACCAACAACTTGATAGCCGTTAAGGCTGTCAAAGATATTTGACCAACTGAGCTAACTGCAAGAATTGATAATTAAATAATAATTTTAGATTTGGCGCGTTAGCCTTGGTTGAACTTGTGAAACCAACAAAATATTTAACCAACTGAGCTAACATCCAATGATTGAAAACTTAATATTATTTGGCGCGTTAGCTCAGTTGGTAGAGCAGGGGACTGAAAATCCCCGTGTCCTTGGTTCGATTCCGAGACGCGCCAAATTTTTTCATATTTTGCCTTAACCCATTGTCTCGGAGCAACCGCTTCGCTTATGCCCTCTCCTCCAAAGTGACATTTAGTCACTTTCTCGTCGGCAGAGTGAGACGCGCCAAATTTTTTCATATTTTGCCTTAACCCATTGTCTCGGAGCAACCGCTTCGCTTATGCCCTCTCCTCCAAAGTGACATTTAGTCACTTTCTCGTCGGCAGAGTGAGACGCGTGTTATTTGACAGGACAGTTGCGAATTGGCGGCTGAAATGCGAAAAAGCTGAAAAGTGGCTGTGTGTCTAGGTTTTAGAAGTCGGAAGTCTTCCAAAATTCGCAATTCAACTGTCCTCAAAAGTCCACTAGCTGTCCAATTTTGTCCGAGCTTGGATGGTTGCCTTGAACCCTGATATAGCTTTAGTTTAGACGGTGTTTAAGTTTGGGCGGCTAAAATGCGAATTTTGGAATAGGGCTTTTAAAATTTTAGTTGGGAATTTTAATTTATATTTTCTAAATTTGATAAAATTTCATTCTTAATAGGTGTAGTAATTTATGTTAATTTTTGCGGTATAATAAAGAAAATGTTGTAAAAAAGAGGTTGTATGAGTAATTTAGAAGAAAACTGGACTAATTTATTGTCAAATATTGACAGGATAGCTACAAGATGTTTCTTTAAAGGAATTGCAACACCTATTGAAATTTCTCCACAAAAAATAATTATTGAATTTGCAAAAGAAGGTTTTATTGGGATATATCATAATAAAGAAAGTGAATTTCTTAAAGCAATTTCTTTAACTTTTCCCCATAGTAACCCAGAAATAATTGTGCAAGTTAAGGATAAGCAAATCCTAATTCATAACAATAAAGTCAATAGCCAACCAACAATGCAAGAAACTGCAGAAGCGAAATTAGCTGAAGAAAAAAGACAGGAACTAGATAGAAAAAGGCACAAAGAATTAAAAAAATACAGGGAAGAAATAATGAAAAAAAAGTTATTTCCAACTTCTGAGGTTATTAACTTTGGTATCTTTGTAGATATAGGTGAATTATTACTATACTTCTTCCCTAATTCTTTCAAAAACAGAGAAGATGCTATAAAGTATTACACTAACTTTTGTGAGCGTGCAGAATCTTTAGGGGAAGAACAGCGTATTTATAAAGATAAGAGCTTAATAAATAACACAATACATGTCGTAATGCAAATTGATATGAAATCAGGACAAGTTAATACGTGGAATTATTATCACCAAAATAATTGTTTTGGTGTAACATTTCATTTCTTTAGCTTAAGTCAAATTAAAAATGAAGAGTTAAAAAAAGATGTGCAAAATTTATATCGTGAAAACTTATCATTTCATGAAAGTTTAAAAATAGGTCCACTATCAGGTGAAGTTGAATTATATGCTGAACCTTCAGCAATTGATATTACCCCGTATGGTCTTGACTATCATATTCCATTTGCCGAATATGATAGATTTCAATTCTTCATTCGTAATAACAAAGATTTATTTTTATTGCCCACAAATACAATTATAGAAACCTTTAGAGAGGCACGCACTTATTATTTAGAAGAAGATGAATGTAAAGAATTGGAAGAACAAATTAAATCTAAATTAAGTAACAATATTGAAGTTTGTTTAGATTTTGATTACAACCATCGTAGTTATAATGCAAGGATAGCTAGTAAATTTATGCATGTATTCATTAATACCGAGTATTCAACCCCTGCTGAAATTGTTAGAAATTATAATACAGGAAGAGAATATTACGATATAGATATTTTTAGAGATGAATATTATTCGGCTTATTAACTTAATATATGGAGCGTAACCTTTGCATAAAGACACTCAAACATTTTAGTATAAACTATTAAGCTTATTGATAAAATATTAAAATAAATAATAGAGTATTAATGATGTCTGAATTAAAAAATTTATTTGAAAAATATTTTTCTTTTGGTGTTGGTGTAATTCCAATAGGCAATTCTAGAGAAATATTGCTTGAATTTAAAAATTATATAGCAAGAGGGATTTATGACAGAGATTGTCCAGATGGTTATTCTAAAATATCAGACAACGAAATATTAATTATGGAACATTTTTGTTTTGACAGTGCTACAGCAAAAAAGGGTAGCGAATCGTTAGCTGAATTAGCAAGAATTGAAAGAGAAAATAATATACATGATGTTATTAAATGTTCAATAAATATGACAAATTATTGGAATAACTTAGAAGAAAATTTTACACGACATTGTTCAAAAATAGAAAAATATAAAAATAATTTAATTACCGAAGGAATCGCAAAACAAAATACAATATTTAAAGTTGCTTTTTTTATTGAAGATATTACCCTGCTTGGTAATGTGGACACAAATACAAGAACTCGTATTCATTCTATTTTCTGTGATAAATTTATAGATTTATTTGAAAATTCTTCAAATGTGGATTATATTTTTGATTTTAGTGAAGTTGATTCTGATAAAAAAGTTTTATTTGTAACCCAAAACGATATTAAATCATTAAGAGATAATGAAATTAAAATTGCAGATGTTGAGCTAATACCTTGGGAGCCACAAGTTAGGTTATTTCGCATTGATGCCTTAAAATAATGATGTATTCAAAAGGATAGATGATTTTAGAGCACAATTGTTCAAAATATTCAACTCTCTGATAGGAAAATAGGCAGAAATGCATTTATGAATCTCTTAACCCAGCCTTTTAATTTAGCTTATTCCTCTTCTATAATGTTTTTACATATTTTAAAATTAGAAACAAGTTGACAAAATTGAACGAAAAATTAAGGGGTTTGGCAATCAAATTTTATTAATTATAACCTTAAATTCAATAGTTTCCTAAATTCTAAAATTGTCAACGAGTTGACAAGCAAACCCCCTTGAAATCTGATTAAAAGTGAGTTAATATAATTATACAAATATGAATTGAAATTAATATCTTCAATGTCATCATAAAATCTTGGTTCAATTCCAGCCTGCGGTACATGTTTATCAAAAACACTGTTAATATTTTTTAAACTGCAAGTTAATATACAACGCGCCAAATTTTTTCATATTTTGCCTTAACCCATTGTCTCGGAGCAACCGCTTCGCTTATGCCCTCTCCTCTAAAGTGACATTTAGTCACTTTCTCGTCGGCAGAGTGAGACGCGCCAAATTTTTTCATATTTTGCCTTAACCCATTGTCTCGGAGCAACCGCTTCGCTTATGCCCTCTCCTCTAAAGTGACATTTAGTCACTGCTTGTTCCTCGCCATAAACGGGCACACATCCTTGCTCGTCGCAAGTCTGCTATCGCCCTTGGCTGCGGTACACTTTCTCAAACGGAGTCCTGCGCCAAATTTTTTCGGTTTACGTGGGCCTTTATTATATCCATTCTGTGTCCACTTTGTAATTTGAATTAAATCCTAATTATATGAATTAAGAACCTCAATCGCCGCTTTCTTTCGATTGGCCGATGTGGGAGATATCTTTTCGTAGTGGTAATTGAACTATGAGTAAATAATTCCTGTACCGTTTTCATATAAACCTTTTTTTTCAATTAATCAGGTTCCTGCGCTATGTCTTAAATGATAAAACATTAGCGCACTTACATGTTTTTAAGAAAGCTTTTCTAATAGTCTTTCAGAGTTTATAAATACATAACTACCATCTTTTATTCCTATCCTTAAAAGCTCTTGCACTAATTCTGTCGAGGTTAGGATTTTGATATTAACAAGCCCTAAAAGGTAAACAAAAATCTCTAACAATTATCCTTTAAAATTTGTCAATAAAGAATCAGGCCAAAAATATGCGCAGCTTAATAATCACAATATTTCTAATCAAAAGCATAACTATAAAACCCGCCAAAGCAAAGATTCTGCTCTCAATTTAGAAAACAAATATTAAATCTGAAAACCATTTTGATTAGAATAAAAATATTATAAAAATTTTTTCATGTTTTTAAAATTCCTCAAATTGTCTAATAAAATTTACCTCATTTAATTTATTTATAAATCAATTTTTTAAATCCATAGCATATTTACAGACTTTTAATTTTGTTTACAAAAGTTAATAGATATTTAAACAGTTGATTCAAAAGAAATTTCACCATGTGTTTAAAAAAAGAAAGGAGAATATTATGTCTACAGTTGAGCCAATTAGAAATATTGAGCATCTTAAGAAGCTTGAAAAAACCATTAAATTTTAAAAAATATATTTAGGATTACACTAAATGTAAAAGGTCACATGGTTTAATTACAAAGGTCAGATGGTTTGACTATTTTAGGCAACATAAATAAAATCTTTCACTTTAATGTCTGCAATTTTTGCATCTTACAAACTAAAACAGCTTTAAATTTTGACAAATATATTGACTATCAACAAGAAAACTTTTTTGATTTCCTTGTTGAATAATATCGGTTTCCTTAATTTCACCAAATAAAATCGGAGAATTAGGATTATGCAATTTAAAGTTTTCAATTGCTTTTTTAGGAGTTGCATTTGCATAACAATACTTGCAGCCGTTTGGGCAGGTGTCATAAGCTCCAATATCCCTTGTTTCTATGCAGTTACAATGTTTGCGATTGCCTTTGTGTTTTAATTTTTTTAATTTAATATTGTTAGATTTTTCTAAAATATCTGCTGTCATACACCCTGAAGGGTGAATTCCAAAGTTGGTATAATCTCTATTTGTTGCACATGTTTGAAGATAAATATTATATTTTTTTGCAATTTCACCCAAGCCTTTTGCAAGCAAGATTTTTTGATCTTCTGTTATCGGTTTTAATTCAGGCATATTAATAGATAACTTTTTATACATTTCAACAAAACTAAAAATACAGTGATCAATATGTCCTGATAGTTGGCTTGCCATACTTTCAAAAGTTTTAAGATGATAATCAACAGTATATTTTTCTGTTAATAAAACAGGGTCATACCTCCATGTAATACGGTTTTTCCCGACAATATGTTCTA
The DNA here is from genome assembly GCA_910583725.1 of uncultured Vampirovibrio sp. Lineage (GTDB taxonomy): Bacteria > Cyanobacteriota > Vampirovibrionia > Gastranaerophilales > Gastranaerophilaceae > MGBC122484. The sequence goes on along the minus strand of CAJTXZ010000009.1, from coordinate 20,502 downwards.
ATTTTAAAAGAGTTTCAATACTTTTTTCATTTGAGGGTACTCTTGGTTCAATGTCTTTATCGTATGCTGTTATTGTATAGTGAAAATATGTGTTAAATTTGTCTGTTATCTCGTGTAATCTTTCTAATATCGGTTCGTAATTTTTAGAACAAAATACAACACAATCAACCTTATCGGGCGTTAATTCGTAGCGCGTAATTTTAGATGGAAACAGAGGATTTCTTGAATAAACAAAACTCTCCTTAAACCTGTTTAACAACCATTCACTGTAATATTGAACCGTGTCTGTTCTTCCGCCCGTGTTTGTTATCATTTTCACCACTTTCCAAAATGCATTTTATCTTCGGCTTTATATTGCACCTGCTCGATTTCAGGTTTATCATCAGCAGGATAACCCAAGCCGATATAACAGGGCAAAAGATAATTGTCAGGAGCATTTACGGATTTCGCAACGGCTTCGCCTTCCCTGCCCACGGGAATTCTCATAGAGCATGCAAGACCTTCGGCGGTTGCAGCTAAAAACATATTTTCAATTACGCACCAAATTGATGAAATCGGATTTAGCGAACTTACGCAGCTTGGCTTTAAAACACCTGAATTTGATTTAAAAAACGGCAAAATAACGTGCGACGCGCTCATCAACATTGAATATTGCCTTGGCATGGCAATCGCATACATTTTTTGCTGAGCAGTGCCATTGACAAGAGTCTTTTCTAAAACTTCAAGAGTCGGAGCAATTCCGATTTTTACATTCTTTAAGACGTTTTCTTTTTCTTCTTTTGTTTTTAAAATAATAAATTCCCAGTTTCTCAAATGGTCATGAGTTGGTGCTTGAAGTCCTGCGTTAATAATCCTTTTTAAAACTTCATCCGGCACAACTTGGTCTTTAAAATCTCTTGTAACTCGTCTGTTATATATAGCCTCATATAAATCCATTTACCTATCTCCTTTTATATTTATTAATACTTTATCTAGGATATTATCTAATATTTGGTAATCATCATTTGAAATATTTTGATATAATTTTTCATTTGTATCATCAGTTATTTTGTCAAAAATCGGCTTAAAATTTTGTCCTTTTTCAGTTAGTGAAATATAAAAATATCTGTTATCAGTGTCCAAAATTTCTCTTTTTACAAATCCTGATTTTTCAAGTTTGCTTACTAATACCGTAACTGTTGATTTTGAACGGTGAATTTTATTTGCAATTTCTTTCATTGTCATTTTATTGTTCTGATAAAGCAAAAGTAAAATTTCACCATGGCTTGGAACAAGACCTACAATATCATTCTTTTTAAGTTCTTCAATAATAAAACGGTCTGCGTATTCGTGTATTTTTGCAATAGTTAAATATGCTTTTTTCAAGGTTAAAAAATTCATAATTTCAATGTAGTTCGATAACGAACTGTTGTCAATTTTTTATTTTGGTGCGATTTAAAATTTAATATCAAAATCTTATTTATTGGACTTCGCAAAATATTTAATTGTAATTTATGTGCAAAATTTCAAATTACTCACTTGCCCAAAATAATCACACCATCTGCCCTGACGAGTTTACTCAGTTTGTTACAATACAACTTCCTGTGAAACCATCAAAAGATTCATTTGGCCATTTTGTTTGACACTTAGGAACGATTATTTCCTACCCCTCAATGTCGTACAAAGAGCCGATTAGCCGAAATAATAACACCATCTGCCATAATCAAAATACTCAAAAAAATACACTAAAATTCCATTAAAATATCACATAAAAAAGATGAAACTAAAAATAATGATTTAACAAATCAGACAAAAGGATAGATTTGGTGCTAGTAGTCTGGATAGCACAATTCTCTTTTTATTGACCGTTTTTCTTTTTCCTAGTAAATAATTCTTTTCTATAGCGTTGCAAACATCTATTTTTAGGAAAAGCTTTAGATAATTTATCTACATCATTTTTTGGATTTTTTGAATTTTTAAAATCCGATTTATTAAAAAATCCTTTTGCTTCTTCGTTTAATAATTTTTTTAATATTAATAATATTTTGTATTTATATGTGCCATCTATAATTGAAATATAACCAGTAAATAATGCTTTTGCGAAATTTTGAATTTCAATTTCACTATGATGCTTAACAATATAATTAGATATATTTTTAATATCAGATATATGTTTTTCTTCACAAGTTTTTATTAATTCTACAGTTATATTATTTAAAATATCAAAGTTTTTATACTTTTTATAAATTAAAGAAGACCATATAGAAAAATTATTATCGTTTGAAAATTCTTTAAAGAAATTTCGGGTTCTTTTTTCTATTAAATTAACATCGGATAATGCAAATAATTCTCCCCAAAGTTGTTCTAATAGCTCGATCTGATCAATAGGTGTCCTTGGACTTAGCCACTCCCATTTAAAACCGGTCAATAATGTCGTTTTCAAATCAAGCAATCTTTCGTATGCATATTGCGTATGTTTATTCCAAAGCATCATAGCTGAATCAACAAATTTGTTTTTTGCCTCATTTGTTGTTATAAGCTTATTTGTATACATGGAATATATTGATTCAAATATAATCAGTTTGGAACAAGACACATCTTTGCTCTGAATTAGTTCATCTGCTTTTTCTATAACTTTATATAAACCAAAGTTAACTAAGTTTTTATCATCTTCATGTGGCCAATTGTTTTTCATCAAGGAATAAAACTTTTCAGTTTCTTCTGTTTCACTTGTTAAATAGTTTTCAATTATGTAAGACAATAAAGAATCTAGTGTTTCGGTTTTGATTTTATCAAACAATGGTATCACGGTATCAACCAAAGTATCAAAATAATCATTATATTGTTTAGATAATGATAGTTCCAAATTTTCATAAACATTTGATATGTGATTTTTAAAAGATTCGCTATGTATTGCAACTTCATTCAGATTAGATATTAAAATATAATACCTGTTGGCGTTAACATCATCAATACTAATTGAATAATCTTCAAACAGTTCTTGTAATGTATCCTTAATATGTTTGATTTGTAAATCACCAATATATTTTTTAGCTAATAGCTTTAACAGTTGTTCCGAAATCAGATCGGTTTCTTCAATATCATTTATAAGAAATATTTTATCAGATAACTTATTTAAAATACTTACGGCGTCTTCGCCAAATAAACCGTTATATTTATCAAATAATTGCTCAAAAATATCCGACACTTCTTTTTTAGTAACAATTTCAATCAAATTTGATAAGTTTAATGATATTGAATTATCAATTTTTCCAACAGACATTTCTTCGTATTTTGTAATTATTGTTAGTAAATTTTTAATATACTGCTGTATATCATCAAGTTTATTTGCTGAATAGTGCTTAATTATTCTTTGGACATAAGAATCAATAATTTCAGGAATAAATTTGGTGTCAATGTTATCAAAAATGTTCTTTTCTAGAATTAAAGATATAAAATAATCGATAATTTTTTGTTTATTATTTGCAATGCCTTTATTGATTACAGATGCAACTATTTTGCAGTTTTCTTTTTCATATGCAACATTTTGGAATACAAAATCAATCTGTGAAATAAATTTATCGATATCTTCATCTTTGCCATTATTTAAATGTTCCAGTAAGTCTTCTATATATTTAAAGCCTAAATCTTTTAATAATGCATTGCCGTATTTTTCAATACTATCAATATAAAAATCTACTTTTATTGTATCGTACCCAGCCGCATCTGTATTATCAGTTGGAGTATAGGTAAAAGTTCCTATGTTTAAAAGCTGTCTTAAGTCATTTTGATTATTTTTATCTAATTGATTTTTTGCATAATGTAGTTCAAGTCCTATCAATAATACTGTTTTAAAATAATCTTCACTCAGTACCTTGGTTAATGAAGTAATTTTTTCTCCAGTCAATGTTTCGGTTAAATAAGCATATATTTTATTTATCCGTTCATTTCTAATATATTTAGATTTTAAAAGACTTTGAATATTGGAAACATCAATCTTGTCTATATATTTTCTTTCAAATATAGTCTTTGAAACTTCTTCTATGAGATATTTAGCATCTTTACCACTGTACTTATTGGCAAGTATTGCAAGAGTAATATACGCTTTTTCTATACGATCGGAATCTTCATTCCTATTTATTTCTTCCAATATATTATATAATTGAGATGTCTGTATTTCAGACAGTTTTGTATTATCGTTGTCAATTCCCATTTCATCACGCAACCGTAGCCAATTTTGTGTAATTAGTGCATTGTATAATGGAACTGTGTCACCATCTATTTTTCGTTCAAGAGGGTCTTGCAAAAGCATTATAAAGGGTTTGATATTATCAGGAATATTAATTGTTTGTATTGATGACAAATAACTTTGCAAATTTACATATTCTGATTTAAAAACGTATATATTTTTTTCTTTTTGCGCGCTATTTTCATCTTTATTTTGTACAGAATATTTTTCAAGCAATAATTGACGTTGGGAATTTAAAATTGTACCATTTGATTTTAATTTTAAAAATTTCCACATGACGGTCTTTAGCAACTGAGAATCAATTACCAGATCATTATAAAAGTCAGGAAACTGATTTTTTAATACCGTTATTATTGCCAATATATCAAGTCTATTGGTTATAATATTTTTAATCAGAAGACATTCTTTCTTAGACGGACAACTTAATTCTTGTGTTTCATCACATTTTTCACATCTTTTTTCTCTTTGTTTTGCTAGCCACCAAGCTTGCATATATGAGTTTAAAATTTGAACTGTGGCACGTGGGCTACCTATTTCGATTGGCACTAAGATATTCAAAATCTTATTGATACTATAATTATCAGTTTTGTTTACATCTTCTAAAAATTCTGAATAACAAGCTAGTTTTTTCAAATGTTCTTCAGCAAACTGCTTCATTGATTGATTTGGCAAGGCCGGTATATCAATCTTAAATTGAAAAACTCTATCTAAATATTTTCTTGCACTATCTATATTTGAAAATGTAGTCTTGGTTTTGATAATGGAATTTGCAATATATTCATCGTAGCAAGAAACGACAAATATAAAATTGCTTATTGGTAAATCTAAAAATACCCTTATTGCATCCAAACCATTTATCATTTTTTCAGCAGTTAAGCGATCTAAATCATCTATGAATATTACAATTTTTTTCTTTTTACTGCATTGACAATCTTTTTTTAAGAGTTTTAATATTTCTTCTTCAAATTGCTCAGAACTTACAATTGGAAAAGCTGTAACTGTTTTAGGGATAAAACTAGATATAAATAAACCTTGATGTTCAAAAACGAACTTTGCACTACAGGTTCCACAAATTGCCAATATTGAATATATAAAAATAGTATTGTCTTCCTTGAAATGAAAAAAACAATTTATTGCTAAAGCAGCTAACAAAAATATGATTAAAATGATTGACAATTGTATAATTAACGAAGTATTTTCTTTAACTTCGTCCCAAATTTGTTTCCAAGTTTTTACTATTTTCTTGTTCTCGGTTACATAGGAATATAGTTTCTCTTTTATTAAATCATCTTCTTTTTTCTTACTTAATTTTTCATACAAACATTTTAATAATGACCGTCTAACATCTTCGCTTTCATATCTCCAAGCATTAAAATCTAAAATTTCATATTTGTCTTTATGTTTATCTAAAAACTCTTTTTTGCAAAGTTCTTTTATAGAGCTTTTGCCTACTCCCCATTCGCCAAGCAAACCAATTGAGAAAGGTGGTTTGTGATTTTCAATTAAAGAAAACAATATTTGTGCATAATGAATATGTCCAAATTTATCATCTTCAATTTTGGAAATCTCTTTGTCTAATATTGATGGCAGTTTTAATTTATCATCATTCTTTTTCATATTTTAATAGTTATTATAACATTGAAATGGATTAGCAGATTGAAAGGTTCTAGTATTATTAAAATATTGACACAAATCAATAAAAATTTGAGATTTTGATAAAAAATATTTTATAAATAGAATATATTCAAACAACATGTTAGAATAAGCAAAATAAGTTATCATAAGGGAAGGCAGATTGTTTAATTGGATTAAAAAAATTTTTAAATATCTAAAAACTTATGTTAAGACTGGTGACATAGGTTTGGTAAATGCAAAAGTTGCTGATAAAGTCAATCTTAATAATCATCTTGGTTGCACAAATAACAATTTTAATAATTCCCAAACCCATATTACTCAACAAAATTTTAATAATACTGTGCTGTTAAGTATAAATTATCCTGAAGCTATAAATAAAGCATTAAATGTCGGCAATCAAAATGCTATAGCTGTTGGAAATAATTTACAGAAATTATTGGAAGCAAATCATATTTCAAAGGATTTTATTCAGGAAAAATTGTGTGATCCTGAAATTGTTGCAACCTTGGCAGAAGCTAACAAAATTGCTTATAAAACTAACAATTGCGATAAGAAAAAAATTTTATCTGATTTGATATATAAAAAAATAACTTCAAATGAAGATGAAACATCTAATACATTATCTTTATGTATCAGAGCTATGGAAAATCTTACCAAGGATCACTTAAAAGCAATTGCGTTTCTATACCTATTTCATTCAAATTATGTGAAAAATAATGTTCCATATAGAGAATTTAAAAATTTTCACAATAAATATATCGCACCTTTAATTGATTTTCCTACAAATAAGATTTCTGCCATTGGTATAACAATTATTGCAAATGGAGCTGCTGTCACGTATACTTTTGGTACAGTGTTGCATAGCTATATATCGTCTGTTTTCTTTGAAAATGGTAATAATTTTAGACGAGATGTTAATCCTGATATAAGAGTTATTATTTCTCATCTGTCTTTCATTTGGAATGAACTTGGTACGTCATCAGCATCTTTGACGCCATTGGGTGAGTGTTTAGGGAAAATATATTTAGATAGTATTTTAGGTTTAAATATTGAAACTGATAAGTAATTGCCTGAAATGCACTAGAATATCAAAATAAACATTTTTTATACTTGCAAAAACAAAAAACTGAGTTAAAATTGTGATGGTAAAAATTCCTTAAAATACTTTATGCTCTTGAATTTATGACATATTTATATAAAAAAGAAATGGGAATTTTAAAACCACTTATGGGAATTTAATGGGAATTTCGTTTTTTTGATATTTTTCATAATCAAAAACGCTAAAAAGGTTGAAAATATCTTGGACAATTAATGCTAATTTACGTATTTATTTGCATGCCCGTAAAATGCGGGGATATGTTAAAAAGTGTATACTAACATTAATTGTCCAGCATTAATTTATACCCAATAGTTGTTCTTGTTGTCTCCAATTTAAGGTTTTTATGTCAAAAAGTTTCGATACGGTTAAATCTCTTGGCTGTATTCCGTTTAATATTAAATCAATAATTTTCGGTGATAAAAATCTCAAATTCAAAATCTGCTTTATATAACTATCATCCTTTAAATTCTCAAGTTTTTGTATATCTTTAGTATTCTTGATATTTCCGCTTAAAAACAGATTTTGCCAATAAAAACTTTTAACGATTGCCTTTATTAAAGTTTCATTTAAATCATTTTCTGAATTTTCTTTATCCTTAATTATTAATTTATTACCTCCTTTTGAAGTTCCTGTTGATATTTTAACATTACGCATTATTTCAATAATATCTTCATCTTGTTCTTTGGGTTCCATTATCTCTTTATCATCTGTACAAAAGCTGTACAGAAGCCTTTTAATGCGGTATTTTGATAGGTATACCCCAATTAGACCTCTTGAAACCGTAACCTTATCTAACACGCTGCGTATTATGTTTGGGCTGTTAAAGCCCATGGTTTTTATGTACGCCAGTATTTCATTTTGTCTGGAGACCGTTAAATCTGAAATATACTCTTGCACCTGCTTTGCATCCCTAAAATATTCTCCAATCTCATTCATTACAAACCTTTCAATCTCCTCTGCTGGAAGTTTTGAGATGGAGCCTGCTGTATATTTTCTAAACTTTGTTATTGCTTGACTTACATAATATCTGTATTTTTTCTTCCTTGTTTTGCTGTGGCTTGGTGACATCCTATTTCCATTGTCATCATAAATTTTTCCAACAAGCAATGAATTTGAGGAGCTATACTCTCCTTCAAAATCAACCTTGTTTGCAAACAATAATTCTTGTGCAGCATTAAATAAAGTATCATCAATGATTGCACAATGTTCTCCGTCATATATTTTACCCTTGTGTAAAACCTTTCCTATGTAAACCTTGTTTTGTAATATATGATACAGCTGTCCCTTGGCAAAGTTTTTACCTGTGCTTGTTTTAATCCCTGCTTCACATAGATATTCCTTAAGCTTTGGCACGCTTTTAAGTTCAATATATTTTTCAAAAATAAGTTTGACCATTTTTGCGCCAACGCAATCAACAATAAGCTTTTTGTCCTTCCTTTCATAGCCAATAGGCACTCTGCCACCCATCCACATTCCCTTTTTCTTTGATGCCGCAATCTTATCCCGGATCCTCTCGCCCGTAACCTCTCTTTCAAATTGTGCAAATGAAAGCAATATATTTAATGTCAGCCTGCCCATTGAAGTTGTAGTGTTAAAATTTTGAGTGACCGAAACAAAACTTGAATCATTAGAATCAAAAAGCTCAACAATCTTTGCAAAATCAAGTAAAGATCTTGTAAGCCTATCCACCTTATAAACCACAACAATGTCCACTTTGCCTGCCTGAATATCTTTAAATAAATCCTTTAGGGCAGGTCTTTCCAAGTTTCCGCCCGAAAAGCCTCCATCATTATATTGCTTCTCTATTAATATCCAGCCTTCATGTTGTTGAGATTTTATATAAGCTTCACATGCTTCCCTTTGCGCATCAAGAGAATTGAAATCTTGTTCTAACCCCTCTTCTGTTGATTTTCTCGTATATATTGCACATTGTAATATCTTCTTAACCATTTTTATTGCTCCTGTCAAATTTATTTCATAAATTTGTGCGCTTCGTCTTTGACTCCGCAACGTCGCTATCGTACGGTTTAGGGCTTTCACCCTTCACACACGGCTTACGCACTCCAAAAAATAATTTACCGTTCCATCTTGTTCCTGTAATTTTATTTGCAATGGCTGATAAACTTTTATAAATCTTGCCTTCAAATTCAAAACCGTCTTCAAGTGCCGTAACTTCATATTTTATACCCTTAAATTCTCGAATCAGCTTTGTACCGGCCTGTATTAAAAATGTTTTAGAAGCCTTAATATCATTCTTTGATACCGATTTTGTTTCAGAATATCTATATATAAGCTTATCAAGCTGTTTTTTGGTTTTTTGTGAAATATCTCCAAATTGCTTAATTTGCTCCTGGTAAATAAGGTGTTTTATTAAAAACACTCTGCTTAGATAAGGAAAAGGAGCTTTTTTAAACTCTTGTTTCCAAAGTTTTTCAAGCTCCTTTTTTGTGTATTCTTTATATTTTTCTTGCATACCAGCTCCTTGAGGCAATTACTCACTCAAAGAGCAGTGCAAGTCAAGGTTTTATTTATTATTTTTAAATACCTTTTCAAAAACTGCCTTTCGTGTAGCATATGTATCAAGCTTTTCTACAAGCTTCATATTGTTTCTTGGAACGGGTTCACCGTTCAGCATTTGCTTTGAAATTGTTTTTGATATGATTTCACGTTTATATACCTTCTTCTTTTTACCATTTTCTACAATTGTTACCTTTGAATCTAATTCACTTAAAAGAAGATCTTTTATGGGTACTCCTTTTTTGGATTTTCTGCCCTTTGGGTTCCCTTTATTGCCTTTTTGAAATCTGGTCTTTTTGGGCGGTTTTTTGTAACCAACCTTATAATTTGGGTCTGCATCATTATCTTTGGCGTCATCATTTGTTTCCGTCTCTTCTGCTTGTGGTTTTTTCTTGTTATCATTAGTCTTTTCGGCATTCTTTATGGCGTTTGTGATTTCCTGAATAGTTTTATTTGAAATGTTGTATTCTTTACAAATTCTCTCTGCCTCATCTTTACTCAACTTTGGATATATTTCTTTTACAAAATAGTACATAAGCGACATTTTTTCATGGACTTTACCATACAAGATTTCACTTGTTCTTTTATATAATTCTACTTGTTTCTTTAATTGCTTGTTTTCTTCTTTTACACTAGACATAGCGGCTCATCCTTTCTATTGCTTCCTTTAATCCTGCTTCCATATCATCCAAATCAAAAACGTCTGATATAAGACCTTGATTCATCTTATCAATCCCTTTGGCCAATTTAACCAGCTTTAGCCCATACTCACAATCATATATAATGCGCTGTGCAATTACTCTTCTTTCTCTTAGATTGGTCATATTAAACCTCCTCCTTATCTTGGATATTTCTAATAAATTCGGCCTTTTGATTAAAAAGCTCTTCAAAACGATGAATTATTAAATCACAATAATGTGGCGATATTTCAATCAGCCTCGCCTTGCGTTTTGCCCTCTGGCAGGCAAGCAAGGTTGAACCCGAACCACCAAACGAATCAAGAATAATATCACCATTCCTTGACGAATCAAGCAAAATCTCATGCAATAAACCTATGGGCTTTACGGTTGGATGCATTTTCAAAAGCTCTAAAGATTTGGGATTGGTGGCACTTACACCTTTATGATTCCATATATTTGTTCTATATCTACCGTTTTTACCAAGCTCAACATTATTGATATGTGCTGCTGTGCCATTTTTAAATACGCAAGCAAATTCATGTTGGCTCCTATACATACTGCCCATTCCACCAACAAGTTTATTCCACACGCAGATGTTTTTAAGACCTGAATATATTTTGTCACCGGCATTAAGAAAAGTTTTTAAGCCCCTCCAATCTATAAAAACATAATGCAAAGATCCATCTTTGGAAAAATTGAGAAGGTTTTGCATAAAATTTGTGGTAAATTTTTCAAACTCCGCCTCAGACATTTCACCTGAAGCCATTTGAAATTCCTCGTGCTTTGTTTTGCACACGTGTCCTGAAATTGGGACATTATATGGCGGGTCTGTGATTACAAGGGCTGCCTTATCATTTTGCATAAGCTCTTTATAATGAGTTTCTTTTGTCGCATCTCCGCATAAAAGCAGGTGAGGGCCAAGTTTCCAAATGTCGCCTGATTTAACCTGTTCTTTGATTTTAGATGTTTTAAGCTCATCTGCCTTGTCCTGCTTTTCTTTTTGAACAGAATAGTCTTCAAGAACAATGGAATCAATTTCTGCAATATCAAAACCGGTGTCGGTTATAACAAATTCATCGTTAAAGCTTATCTCTTCAAGTTCAACTTTGAGTAAATCTCTGTCATACTCTGCTTCTTCAGCTATTCTGTTATCCGCAAGACGATAGGCGCGTACTTGCGTTTTTGATAAATGTTCAATTAAAATCACCGGAACCTTTGTATGACCGAGTTTTTCAAGGGCTTCTAACCTGCCATGGCCTGCAATTATTGTAAAATCTTTGTCTACAATAATTGGTGTCACCATCCCAAATTGCTTAATGCTTGCAATTAATTTGCCCACCTGCTTTTTGGTGTGGATTTTTGCGTTCTTTTCATACCTTTTGAGCTTTTCAATCTCAAGATATTTAATCTCAAGTTCCTTGTTTTGGTTTGAATTTTCTTGTGTTTTGTTAATTTTTTTAGGCATTTTTATCCTCCTTATGGTTGCCTATTTACTACCTGCTTTTTTTAAATTTAAAAAAAGCCAAATAGTATTATCCCGATTAGGGGGTAAATGTTCGCTTCGGAGGGTGAATTTTCAAAAATTGTTACATTTCTTAAAAGTACATATATATAAGAGTTATTATTTATATGCAATAAATATATTTTATAAATATTAACGCATTTAAAAGATGCACAAAAAACAAAAACCAACCATAAAAATGGTTGGTTTAAATAATTATTTTATTAAAAAATTATATTCTTATATTAATCTCACTATTTAAAAACATTTTTTAATTCTTGAACCTTTTGAAGATATGTTTTGTTTTCTAAGTCAATATTTTGCCTAATTATATTTCTATATGGTTCCCAATCGGCTTCTGGTGGTAATTTTGCTAGTTCGCTCTCCATTTCACGCAATTTTTGCTCGTGCATATTTTTAGCATCATCAAGTGCTTGTTGTAATCTTTTCTGTTTTTCTTGCCTAATTTGGGCTTCGTCGGGTTGGGCTTTCGAATTTGTTTCAAATGTTGCCATAGGTATATCCGCTTCATTCGGTTTTATAGTTTGCTCCATCTGAGTAGCATCGTTTTCTTCAATAGTTTCTTGTTCAACCTGTATTTGCGGGTTTGAATAATTATTTTCTTGAGCGTTATTATCATAATGTTGTTCTGACATAGATGAATTTGGTTTAGGGTTTGCACCATTAAAGAATACTGTATAAGCTCCTAAACTTGCAAATCCAACCAAAATAAGTGCAATTATAGACAATAAAACATTCTGTAATGTAAATTGAAAACCTTCAATGTCACAGCGTATATCATATTCTTTTAATAAAGTTTTACCAAATTTTATGGTTTCGTTCTTATTTATTAAAAAACAAAGCGGGGTGCCAATAAGCAATGTAAAAATTTGGCCAACCGCAGGGCAAACCCCAGTCAATCTTAATAATAATTTTGTAATAATGCCAGCTGCTCCATGGCTTTTTGCGCTTCTAACTAACGTATCTATAAAATTATCGCTCGAAAGCGGGTAATCGTTGATTACCGCTAGTTTTACCATTAGACTTAAATTATATTTTGTTATAAATATCTGTTCAATAGGAATTGCGCCAAAGGAGGCTATTGATTCAAGCATTGGAATAACAGCAGGTATACACATAAGCATGCCAATATTTCCTGATTTCTTCCCGTAATCCTTTATAAGTTTCTTGCTTACCTTCCTTTTTAACTCATATTCATCCATATCCGGAAATGCTCTTTTATATCTTTGAAACTCAACAATAGCTTCATTTTTACTTATTTCAAAATTAAAGAGCGGAATACCGCTAAGGGCCCTTTTTACAATATTATCATCTTGTAGTTCCACTACATCCTGCTGTTTGTTTTCAACTTCTTCTTCGATCATTTTTCTTCCTTGAATTTATATAGACTAAAAACCTACTCCCGCCAGTTTGCAACAGGAAAAACTGAATATTCAGCTTTGTGAAGGCGGATTAATTCTTTTTCCTTATCTTCTGCACAATCAACTTCACAATGATAAATCATTAATTTATCCCAATCTTTAATTTGCCATAATGCACGCCCACCTCTATGATTATTGCAATTTCCCTGTGCATAATCTAAAAGCTCGCTCATTCTTTTTTGAAGTCTGCCATTATCACAAGCAGCTTTTCCTATGTATAAAACCTTTTTATTTCCCTTGTTGTATTTTTCAATAAGCTTAACTTTATCATACAACAAACTTCTGCCATTATATTCAGTAATTGCAGTTGTAGTATCAAGGAACTCTACATCTTCATCTTCTTCATTTGTCACAATGTAAATACCGTTAGCTTTTGGCAGGCTTGAATAATTGTTTAAAAGTTCTTTAATTTGTTTTTTATTCTTAAGATATTTTTTAATCTCTTCACTAAATTTCATCTTGAAAACCCTTTCTATATAAACTTTGTACCAGTTTTTCTACCTCTTTCATCATAAAGAGTCAAGGTTTTGCCATTCTTTATCATAATCTTATCAGCACAACCGTAAACTTCACCCCCACCTAAAGGAATATTTGCAGTTTGGCGTTTTTTATCATCGTAAATTAAAACCCTGCCACCTTTTTCTATACAGACGCATTTTGAATTAAATCCGGCAAGCTTTCCTCCGCCAAGAATTATACTGCCTAATGATCTATTCTTATCATCAAATATGCAGACTTGCCCGCTTTGTTCTGTAACAATCCCTATCATAAATATTTCCTTATTATGAACTACTTTTATTAGTCAAAATGCGTAAATTCAAATGTATTTGTTTTTTCATTGTACTCTCCTATTGGCAATGGATCTTGCACGCTTTCTCGTGGAAGATCCATATAGGTTTCAAAACATTGCCATTTGGTTTGAGTCCATTTATCTGCCTCTTCATCTTTGCCTTGCTTAAAAGCTTCCCAACCTTTATCTTCAGCGAGTGTAATGCATTTCATTAACTGATCCCTATTATATTCAGTATAATCATATAGAGGCAAGCCTTCCTCGGTTTTGCCTATGTTTTTCACCAATGAATTTGTTTGAGCTGCCTTTGCTTGAAAAACTGTAAAACTATTAACTGATAATACTGATACGATACCCAAACCAACAATAACTATTGCTGCTAACATTATTTTTGTATACTGTTTTGTCATATTATTCCCCTGTGCCAATATTTGTGTCTTTTGCGTATATTAATTTAGCATAATACATCACTGTGCCAAATCCGGCACATGCTTTTTATTTCGCTTTTGATAATAGTATAGCACAAAATGATTATCATAATAGCTATTTGAATATTATAAAGACTGGTAAACCCCCATTATGACAAATACAATTATATAATGAAGAATATTGACACCATCAAAAAACTTGGCCATAAGGTTCGAATAATAAGAACTGATCGTGCGCTTTCACAAGAGGCGCTTGCAGAAAAGGCTGGTTTAAATCGCTCCTTTATTGGGCTTTTAGAGCGCGGAAGAACCAATATCACAATTAAAAATCTTGAACAAATTGCAAACGCGCTTGATATTGATATAAAGAGCCTTTTTGAATTTGTACTGTAATTTGCTTGTCATAAAAGCCTTTCTGACTTCATTTTATGAAGTTTAAGTTTTATGTCCTTCTTTTATGGTTCTGCTTGATATGTGTCCGATTTTGACACATATATTAGTTATGCTTTTAAAGAAGGGAAGAAACTGTGGCAAAGAAAAAAACTAAAACTGATACAGTGAAATTAATACTTGGGAAACTTGAATACGACGACATTTTACCATTCGGCCGTACCAATTATACGGTTGCAATATTAAACGGCAAAGCAGGATTAATAGATTTAAACGGGAATCCTTTAACAGAATTTATTTATGATGATTTAAGAGAATATTGCGATGATGAGGATGAATGTTGCATCTGGTATATGATACTGCAAAAATATTGCACAATGCGTTTAGACGGTAAATGGGGAATATTGGACGATAGGGGAAATATTATCTATGATTTTATTTATGATAATAAAATCGAGTTAATGGATTTTGAAGAATATGTTTATCTTAAAATTGATGGTAAAACCAAGGTTTTAGATAAAGATTTAAAACCGGTTTTGAAAGATGCGTATACTTATATTGACGAAGCCGGAGAAGATGCGTTTTTAGTAAAAGATAATAGTAAATGCCAATACATAAACAAGGACGGCGAAGCGTTATTTGATTTTATCTGTGATGAGACTACCCCATTTAATGAATGTGGCCTTGCAAGGGTAAAAATTAATGACAAATGGGGCATAATAAACAAGACGGGCGAATTCATTCAAGAGTGCGTTTATGATGACATTGATAATTATGGGGATAAGATTCATGTCTACAAAGACAAACAAATTTTTCATATTGATAAAACCGGTTGTATCAAGTCTGTTGGCAATTTTGATAAGTTTGATTCTTTTCATTACGGCATATGGAATCCTTTTGATCCATTTGTTGTTGTGGAAAGACGAGGCAAATACGGTGTCGCCGATGAATTAGGTAACGTTGTGGTTAAAACATTTTATGATTGTATAGACATATCGAATGATAGGATTTTATATAAATTAAATAATAAATATGGATTGTTGGATTTTAATGGAAAACTAGTTACACTGGCTGAATATGATTTGATTTCACTGCCCCCAAACATCAATAATTATTACGTTGCAGCCAAAAATGGTAAATACGGACTCATAGACCAAGATGGACAAAAGATAATAGATTTTGACTATGAAGACATGAGTACCTTGCCAACGGATGAAAACTATTTTGTTGCAAAAAAGAAAGGTAAGAATTACGGCATTATAAATATCAGGGGAGATGTTATGTTGGACTTTATATATGATGAAATCAATGGGGGGTGGGGGTATCCTCGGGATTTTGAATCCTTTTTCTTTATTGCAAAATTAAATGGCAAAAGTGCATTATTTAACGAAGAAGGGGTAAGGATAGCATAATGACAAGGATAGCTTATTCATATGATAGGGATGATGCAAAAGAATTGTATGAGGATTTGGTTATAAAAAAGCCAAATGATGAGCAAATTCTGCATTCTTTTACAATGACGATAGAAAATGACACTAGAAGTGACTTATTCTTAAAATATCTTTGTAGAAAATTATTAAAGTTTAACCCCGTGCATAATGATGAAAAGGAAATACTTGATAGAATCTTGGAACATGAAAAATATAAAAGCTTTTTAGGAATAACATCCGACCTTGAATCATATAAGAAATATGCAATGTTAGAGGATGATTTAAGGAAAAGCCCTGATGATAAAGAGTTAATGATAAAAGCTGCAAAATATAACCTTTATTTTGGAAGAAAGCATAGAGCAAAAGTGCTGCTTAAAAGGGCAGGAATTAAGGTTGAGAAAAAACCTAAAAATAAGGATCTATCCACCGTTTTTGAAGACAAAAGAATTTTATCAAAGAAGAAAAATTTATCCCTAAAAAATACGCTTGAAAATATATATTGGAAGTTTAGAGATTTCTGGCGTAAAATTAATAAAAAAGAAGAAGCCAATGATGCATTAGCGGATATATTTAAAGAACTTGGTTCAGAAGATTTCGATGAAAAAAGGAATAGGATAAGAAAAGAGAATAATATAAACTGCACCAACCTCATCAGAGAATTTAAGCTTGGAAAACCTTATGAGGAACTTGTTTGGGATGTGGTTAATGCTCCAAATGAATATAAGGACGGATGTTACAATGAAGAAACTGCCGGCGGAGAAATTAGGCTATATGAGCAACTTTTAAAAATTAACCCTGAAGACGGTTTTATTTTGGGGCACTTGGGGGTGAAATTATATGAAGCTTATAATGATAATCCGCACGCCATATTTATGGCAAAAATCTTATGCGAAAAGGCATTAAAATTAAAGCCTGATTTTGACATACTTAAAGATTTTATCAAGCGGGCATCATTTGATAAAAAGCTTGAAAATTTTGAAGGCATAGAAAAAACTTATGAAAAGCTCATCCAAAAAGAGGAGGAATTTCAAAATAACTCCGATGATTATAACCTTTCTAGGGAAATTGCAAACCTATATGCCGGTTTTGGAAGATATTATAAGGCGGTGGAATATTTATCAAAAAGCTTGTCGTTGAGAGGATTTTGGGTAGAGGTCGGATTTAATTATGATATAAATAAATATTTTGAAAAAATAACAGATTCAATCCTTGGAATTGTGCCATTGCCTGAGATTTTCCTTATAGATGAAGATTTATGGCAAGAATGCAGAACCCTTTCCGGTTGGCTAAAAAAGATTGAACTTCATCATATTGCAGAAAATTTTGAACTTTATCTTTTTGAAAGTGTTGAAAGAAAGTTTGATTTTGATAATGAAATTGTCTATATTTAAGGAAGGCAGCAAATTTTTATGGATGATATGGACAACGATTTACGATATGAAAGAATATTAAACATCATAGATTTAATTATGACAATGCAATCAAAAACCTATGGTGTAAGCTTAAAAGATATTGAAAGCACATATAATGTTTCAAGACGCACGGCACAAAGGATGAAGGATATCGTTATATCTCTATTCCCGCAGGTAACTGAACTTCAAACAACAGGTAAGGTAAAAAGGTGGGGATTTAAGGGAAAACCGGTTAATCTTTATAATTTTTCGGCCGATGATGTTACTGATTTAGAGAGTGTTAAAGAATTATGCAGGATTAATAATTTGGATGATAAGCTTCCAGTACTAAATAGAGTAATTGAAAGCATAAAGGGTACGAACAATCCTAATTTAACCTCCCTTGAAAATGACATTGAAATATTACTGGAATCGGAAGGATATGCCGTAAGGCAAGGGGCAAGATTTAAGGTTGATAACCAGGTGCTGTCAAAAATCAGAGAAGCAATAAAATCAATGAAAAAGCTTGAATTTTCTTATCAGGCTAAGGAATATTATGATTTAGAGGAAAAGAACCTTGCAGGGTTTAGGATACAGAAAGGCTTGAAACCGAAAAAGACCGTTGTTGTTGAACCTTATGGAATTTTATATGGCGAAAGACATTACCTTGTTGGAAAAAGTGATGATAAAAAGAATGAGGGCAAGGTTAAACAATATTTACTTCATAGGATTTCAGATTTAAAGATTTTGGATGATTATTTTGATCCTGATTCTTCTTTTGATTTGAGGGAATGGGCAGATTCTTCATTTGGAATTTTCCACGATGAAAAAATGCAGGTTAAACTTAAGTTTAAAAAAGAGATAGCGGACGATGTTTTAAGATATAACTTTCATCCGACACAAAAGGTTGAACAATTGAAAAACGGCGCTGTTATTGTATCTTTCACATCATCCGGTGCTAAATCCATCCTCTGGAATATCTTTAAGTGGGGTACGAATGTGGGAATCCTTGCACCTAAAGGTCTGAGGGAGAGATACGTTGAGATGTTGAAAATAGTTGCAAATATTAATCTAAAGTATCAAACTCCTGAGGAATGATTCTTTGTTTAAGTTCATTTCTAAATAATTCAATTCTTGAATCAAAGAATTTTTCATAATCGTCTTTTGTTATGCCAAATTCATCAAAATCTTTTATTAAATGAGTCTCCATGGTTTCTTTTATATCTTGATTAGCATTAATATATTTTTGCATGTAAATACTTGGAGCTTTGTCCTTAATTTCTCTTTTGTTAAGAAAATCATCAACAATTGTTATATTGGCAATATGATTTATTTTAAAA
Organism: uncultured Vampirovibrio sp.; assembly: GCA_910583725.1. GTDB lineage: Bacteria > Cyanobacteriota > Vampirovibrionia > Gastranaerophilales > Gastranaerophilaceae > MGBC122484. Next base: position 1,631 of record CAJTXZ010000009.1, on the reverse strand, counting down.
TCTTCAAATCCTCGTTTTTGTAAATATGCTTTGGGAAAGAAATGATGATAATTTCTACTATTTGCCTGTTTCAAGCAGGCGTTATCAATATTTATAATAGCATTATTTCCAAAAGAAAGCGGCCTTTGATAAGCTAAGATGCACAGCAATCCTTTTATGTATCCTCTTGTTGTTGTAAAATATCCGTTATTTACAATTGTATTTTTTGAAATATCTATTTTGTCTTCATAAGCAGGTTTCTTATTTATCAAAATATCATCAATTCTTTTTATATCTTGTCCAATCCTTTGTTCCAAAGAACTGAAAAATCTTGATGTTAATACTACTCGCCAAAAATAATCTCTAAGATATTTTTCCTGAATTTCATTAGGCTTATTGCACTTATTTTTAAAAAAGAAATATGTAAATGGTACAATTAAACCATCATATGGTAATAACTGGGAAACGGGAATGCGAAAAGTGCTTTTGAAATAATCTATACATTCCTTAAACGCATCTTCAACTTTATCGAAAATTTCTACAAATTGTCCCTTATCAAGTTTTAAAATATGTTTTTTTGTACATTCTTTTACCAAACAAACCGAAATCGATTGCAGCAAAGTTGAACTTGGAATCGTTTCATATTTTACTTCTTCTAATTCGTTTATCAAATTTTCATATTTCTCTGCCAGATCAAAGTTTTTTTCTGGATAGTATGTTTTTGCAACCATTATTTCAAAAACCGATAATTTCTTTCCGCCAACATTTAACCTTGAGAAAATTTCGGTAGCTTCATCAATCTTTGCATCTTGAACTTGAATTATAGAAAAATCATAAGTTTTTAAATAACCAGAATATTTTTCTATTAGTTTATGATATTTTTTGTCATACCTGTCTGCCAAAGAAAGTCCACCCTCATATAATTCGGTAAGCGAAATATATGAGCCACTTTCTAAACTTTCAACATTGGTTGTTACTATATATTCATCTTCTTCGGCGGCTTGCAAATTTACATAAATTTTTGAGAAATCATCAAATTTGTCATTGCTTCTTTTAACTAAGACCCCTTTTATAGCTGCATAAATACTAGTAATTCTTTGCTGCCCATCAAGAATGTATTTTACAAAATCCCCCTTTGGAGTTTCTGGCAATTGGATATTTCCAATGTTTCTAACGCTTCTCAATTCTTCTTTAGTTTTCCAAAAAATAAAAGTACCGATAGGATAACCTTTTAGCATACTATCAATTAACTGAGCAGATTGTTCTATTGACCAAACAAATTCTCTTTGAAATTGTGGAATTTTTATTACCCCATTATCAATATCACTAAATATTCTATTGATTTTTCCATGATCAGTGCTTGGTTGTTCCATATGTTTACCTCACAAACTAAATAAATTCTTTATATCACAAATAAATTTTGTTTAATACAGAGGGTAATGATTTTATAAAAAGAGAATTTGTGTAGAATTTTTCATAAAAATTTATCAAATTTCCTAAAGAGAACTTCTCTTTAGGAAATAAATGTCTAAAACCCACGCCCTGTTTAAAATTTTGCATTAAAAAAGAGGCTATATAAAAGCCTCTTAAATTATTGGTGGAGCGTAGGGGATTCGAACCCCTGACCCCGACACTGCCAGTGTCGTGCGCTA
>CAJTXZ010000008.1 GCA_910583725.1 uncultured Vampirovibrio sp. | reverse complement strand
AACATATCAGCTGCATCAGCCCTTAAAGCACCAAAACTGGGCTGATTTTTTACCCCCCCCCCCCCCGAGGCTGTTTAATCTTTGATTGCTTGAAACCTGTGTAAAATTGTTGCTAATTTGCATTTTTTATAACTTCCTTTCGTTCATTTTCATAATGTGTTAAATCCTATGAATTATAAAAATTGCCTAAATTTAAAAATGTATTTACAAATCTTTATATTTTTCTAATTTACCTGATGAAAACTTTAATATACACAAGGCTATTCACAAAAAACACTTTTTTAGACATCTTTTGTTTTTATATCTTAAGATTACAGCCAATTTTATTAATTCAATGAAACCGCCCAAAACAGAATAAAATATGCACTTAGCCTATTTTTCAATGCATAAGCACTTATTTAAAAAGCTAAATATCGGCCGTTGCTTAAAATTAATACCTCTGGCGGCGCCTGCACGCAGAAGGCAAAGCGGCCAGTGCAGCCTGACGTTTTGTCTGGGCAAGCTTTTCAATCTTTTCTATTTCACCTTCAATTACTGCTTTTTCCAAAAAATCCCCATCAACTGTTTTAATTATTTTTTTTGTTTGCCGTCTCTTTTGCAGCTGTTTTTTCTTTATAATTAACAAGCTCAGTTAATTGTTTTACAAAATCCTGTACAGAAAGCTTTTTAGCACCATTTTGAGTATCAGATAACCTGTCGCTCATTTTTACAAAAACATTTGAACCATCCTGCTCAAACCCGAGAATTTTCCCAAAAGGCACAGGTTTAATCTGATTATCAACCGCATGCGCATCTATTATCGTTAAAACATCATTAACCGCAGGCGTTGCACTTATTTGAACCTTCCCAAAAGGGCTTTTCTTTATAACCTTTGATTTTCCTGTCCCAATATCAATAAATGATTCGCTAATATTTTTAGCAAGCGTCTGAATCGCCTCAGCAACAATGTTTTTACCCTTATCATCAAGACTTTTTCCGGCCTTTTTCATAAACATATCAGCTGCATCAGCCCTTAAAGCACCAAAACTGGGCTGATTGTTTTTAGATTGTATATGATTGTTAGCCAAACCAAAGGTTGTATTATTATTTGAAATCTTCACTATTTTTTCTTTATATTAAACTCCACAACTATATAAAAATAACTAAATAATAAAAATTGCGCAGAGTTCAGCTCAATGTTAACAAGAATTAACACTAAATAATAGCAAATGCCATATATTTGTAAAGTTTTGTTAAATTTTTGCAAATTTATGAAATTATGACTTTGCAAAAAACTTTATTAAAATGGAAGAAGTCAATAAACAACAAACAGGTTTTAAAAAAGACGGCGCAATATTTAATCAGGCATTGCAGGTTTTAATGAAGTCTGAAGGTTCTAAAATAAATACAAAGTTATCTGCTTCATCCAATAAACATCAAAAAATAAATATCAGCTAATATGGTTAAACAGGTGCAAAGCCTGCAGATATCCGCTGATTCACATTACAGACCTGATATACTGTAAAATCAGGGTAAAATTTTTAACTTAGGATAATTCTCATTTTTTGACTATCTTATTTTAAAACAAGTTTTCTTTCAGTTGTAAATTATGCTTATTTTATGACATGTGCGGTACAAGCCGCACTTTTTATTTTGTAAACTTTTCCTTGCAATAAAAGCTTTTTTAAGGACAAATACTTCTAATGCGCTTTGGAACAAAGCTTAAACGGCAGATAAATTATTGCAAAAAGCACATACCTGCATTTTATATGGACTTTGCCGCTTTTCTGTAAATAAAATATGAAGATTTGTAAAATTTCATTAAAAATTTTGCCCATGATGGCAATTTTATTTCTTCACAAGTTTTATAATGTTACAATTAAATAAAAAATGGAGAAAAAATACTATGTCAGGAATCTCAATCAATAACCAAAACAGACAGGAGCAATTTAAAAGAGCAGCTTTAACAGGTGCAGCAGCATTTGCAATAGGCGCAGCAGTAAACGGCGCAGCGGAAGCAATAAATCAAAAGAGAATTCTTTCAAACCCTGATTCCTTAAATATTGCTAAGGCCAATGCAGCTATCAAAGAACAAAACTGCACAATAAAAAATTTAGGCACCAAGGAAATGGTTGACATTGTCAAGAATAATATTAAAGACAGTCTGCATAAAGCTGAAAACTTCATTAAAAACGGAAAAATGGACTTTAAATCAATCGCAAAAAAAGGTGCAATTGGCGGCTTATTAACAGCTGCGGCAGTAGGTATAACACATGCCGTACGTGCAATCTATAAAAACGAAAAAGCAGACAACGCAAAAATTCTTGCAAACGAATTAGCAAAAGTAAACTCTGAAACAACAGCAACAATAAATATCGAATATGCCGACTCAAAAGTTTCAGATAAAGAAGATTCCGAAGCAATAGATGCCAAATTCCGTGAAATACCCAACGAAGAAGAAGTTGTTACCAGAGAAGACATTGACCCTGAAACAATTGCGGATGTTATAGATGTGGTTGCAGATATCCTTGAAGAGGAAGCAGACGCAAAAGACGCTGAATAATATTTAAACAAATTTTATATAAATATTAATGACCTTTAAAAAGAGCTTTCGCATTTTGAAAGCTCTTTTTTTGTATAGTTTTTAATACCCGTCTCTAATTTTCCACACTTTTCTATAATGCCTTTCCTACAGGCTTCCGGCATTTAAAGAATTCTTTGCAAGTCCTTGATTTTTATGCAATAATTGCACCATGCTTTTTGTTATTGATATTGGAAATACAAATACAAACATAGGTGTTTTTGACGGTGAAAAGCTCCTGATAAACTGGAATGTGGCATCTGACACAAAAAAAACAGCCGATGAATACGGAATTTTATTTTTAAGCCTACTAAATTCAACTCATACTAAATTTCTGCCGGAAGCCTCAATAATTTCAACTGTAGTACCCCCATTAGGAGAAACCTTTAAGGCGGCTCTTAAAAAATATTTAAATATTGACACAATCTTGATTTCCCATAAATCAAAACTGCCCTTTAAAATCAGCCTGAAAGAACCAAAGGGGCTTGGCGCAGACAGGATTGCAAACGCAGCAGCTGCGGTAAAATTATACCCTCTGCCTGCAATTGTAATAGATTTTGGAACAGCCACAAGCTTTGATATAGTTGATGAAAACAAAAATTTTGTAGGCGGGATAATCACGCCGGGATTAAAAATTCAGGCAAATTCATTAAGCAGTTTTACATCAAAGCTGCCGAAGGTAAAAATAGAGGCGCCAAAGGAAGTAATAGGCAAAGATACAATTTCTGCCATGCTTTCAGGAATCGTAAGGGGCCATGCCTGCATGATTGATGGTATGATTAAACTTTGCGAGCAGGAACTGGGCAAAAAAGCAACTATTATTGCAACAGGCGGTTTTTCAAGTGTTCTTTTCCCTGATATGGAAAGAAAATTTGACCACATAAATAAAGACCTGACCCTTATCGGGCTAAAATATCTGTATGATTTAAATAAGGAAAATAAATAATGGAAAAAATAATATTAAAGGTTGAAAAACTGCCTCACTGCGCAGGTTTGCCAGAATATAAAACAGAAGGCGCTGCTGCAATGGACCTTGTAGCATCAAACCTTGAACCTGTTATTTTAAAACCTCTTGAAAGAGCACTCATCCCATCCGGCATAAAAATCGAACTTCCAAAAGGCTACGAAGCGCAAATCCGCCCGCGAAGCGGACTTGCCATAAAAAACGGCATCACCCTTTCAAACTGTGTCGGCACAATTGATGAAGATTACAGAGGGGAAGTTTGTGTTGGTTTAATTAACATTTCAAACGAAACCTTCACAATAAAAAGAGGTGACAGGATAGCGCAAATGCTTGTAGCGCCTGTAGTTAGGGCAGAAATAACCCTCTCAGGACTATCTGAAACAAAACGCGGCGAAGGCGGTTTTGGCTCCACAGGCGTGTAATTGTCGCCATCATCCATTCCGCACCAATGGTTAAAATTTTCTTAGACAAGTAAAGCCATAAACTGTTTACGGACGCAATACCTGAAAGCTACAAGGGAAAATATTAAAACTAATGTTAAAAAATGCCCGCGTTTGCTACCATTCAAACTCAAGCAGCTGATTAACCTTGATTTTAAGAGCGTTTGCTATTCGAAATACACTGCGCAAAGTGGGATTTCTTGTGCCGCATTCAATGCTGCTAAGTTCATTTAGGTGTATTTAAAGTTCAAGCGCCATTTCAAGCTGACTCCAGCCCTTTTACTTCCTAAATTGCTTAAACCTGTCTGCCAAACATTTTAAAATTCTTCTTCGTCCACCCCTATTCTTTACTACCCTCATCATCATTAAAATCAAACAAGTCCCTGAATTCCACCCCAAGAGCCTCTGCTACCTTAAAAAGCGTCTTTAATGTTGGATTCCTTCTGCCGCGTTCAATATCACTTATAGAATTAGGGCCTGAGCCATCCTCCATCCTTATTGCAAGCTGCAGTTGGCTTAAACCTTTATCTGTCCTTAATTTTTTAATTTTTTGCCCGGTTTGTTTTAAAAAATCTTCATACATCATAATAATTAATGATATATTATTGACAATAAAATATAATACTATATAATACTACTTATATATTAGTAATATTATGTAGTAAATAAAATGAATAATAAAGATTACAGGCATTTAATAGACTTAATCCAAAATCTGCAGGCAGAATGCGCGTATTTTAAATCATTAATAAATAAAGTCTTTTTCTTGCAATGGAAGTCCCCATATATAAAAAAGAGCGTTCTAAATAAGTTTCCTGAAAGTGAAACTTATCCCGCTCTTTTTTATATATGGGGACTGGAATGAAAAGAAAACATTTAACAAACAAGTGTAGAATTGTACGTAATTACATAAAATCCACCCAAAAAGCGAAGTCTTAAAACTCCTTAAAAACCTCTCCAAGCATATAAATTGAGCCGGTGATAACATTTAAATCAGCATCGTCTGAAATTTCACTAAGAGGGTTATTGGTAGAATGCAAAAATTCTTTATGCAAAGAATCATCCAATGGATTAATCATAGGCAAAATGCCATCCAAAAACTCCTGATAGGTTAGTGCATTTGGATAATTAAACTCATAAAAAAATAATTCTTTTTGCCCTGAAAGCCTAAACTGCCCAGAATTTTTATCTAATGCCGCATTTTGCAGATTCTCATTCTTTAAACCTCTATCTCCATCATTAAAGCAATCGCGGTCATTTTCTAAAGCGCACTCTATATCATAATGGCAAGCAGATTTTAATGGCTTATATATACTTTTGCTATTCAAAACTCCCGCCGCCGCATTATCTGCCATCAAATACCGAAAAACGTTTCTGTAATCCTTATTTCTAAGGCACCCAAATATAAACCTTACCTTTTTATCCTTATAATTTTCATCCAAATATTCCCTTAAAACCCTTGCCCCGTCAGGATTATGACAAGAGTCAATGAGAACCTTTGCGCCGTTAATTTCCCTTAAATCAAGCCTGAATTTCCACATTACCCGCCCAAGCGCTTCTTTTATGCAGCCAAAATCTATCCTTTTATTAAGCGCACCCGATACATTCAAAATTTCAACCGCCTTTAAGGCAAGAGCAAGATTTTCACCCTGATGTTTACCCCTTAAGTTAAATGGCACAGTTTCTTTGTGCTTTTCAAAATCAATAACAGCACAAGAAAGCCCGCCAATTTCTTTAATCTCAAATCCTCGCGCCATATGTACCAAAGCACCCTTGCTCTTAGCCTCGTTGAATAAGGTTTTAGAGCCTTTATTTGATTCTAAAAACACAACAGGCACACAAGGTTTGATTATTCCGGCCTTTTCCTTTGCAATTTCTTCAATGGTGCCCCCTAAAATCTCCGTATGCTCAAGGCTGATTGAGGTTATAATACTTATGAGAGGCTTCTTGATAACATTGGTAGAATCAAGCCTTCCGCCAAGACCTGTCTCTAAAATCACAATATCACACCCCTGCTCCTTAAAATACAAAAAAGCGGCAGCCGTCAAAATTTCAAACTCTGTAAGACTTATATTATGCGCCTTTTCAACTTCAAGAACCCTGTTTATAATTTTATCAAGCCCTTCTTCGTTGATTGGCTCCTTATCTACACAAATCCTTTCTGTATAGGAAAAAAGGTGCGGGCTTGTAAACTTCCCTGTCTTAATGCCTGCTTTGACAAATATTTCTTCTAAAATCGCACAGACAGAGCCTTTCCCGTTTGAGCCCGCTATGTGTATAAATTTTAAATCCTTCTCAGGGTTTCCTAAAGCCTCTAAAACCCTTGATATTCGATGCAATCCAAGCTCTATATGAAATTTATCAGCAGATTTTAAGATTTTATCAGCCTGCATTTTTTCTCCTAATAAACATCCTAAGATTCAGACGCAGTTTGAATACAAGCAACATCAGCCCCTTGACTTGTTATATCAGCCATGGAGACCCCCGCAGCACCCAATATTAAATTCAGAATATCATATGTCGGATTCTTCAAAATTTGTTTGGAGGCATTTTTCTTTAGTTCACCAAATTTTTCCTTATCCTGCATCAGATTTTTCAAAACGGCGGTAAGTTTGTTTATCTGCAGTTCTCCCGGCCTAAAATCCTCAGCAGGAGAATTTAATGCAGCGTCTTCAACATAAATTGCAGCGCCAAGTTTTTCTATTTCCTTTGCATTCCTTCTCTGGTGGTCATTTGCAGCATAAGGATAAGGAACAAGTACAGATGGTTTTTTGGCCGCTAAAATCTCTGAAATACTAAGGCTTCCGGCCCTTGAAACAATAATATCCGCGGCCAAAATCGGAATGTATAATTTTTCAAAATAAGGTTCCATAATAAGATTAGAAGGCAGCACCGCATTATCTTCACCCTTTGCCGCGCTAAGAGAAGAAAGAAGCTCTTTCTTTGTATCCTCATAATTTTTTCTGCCCGTCTGAAAAATAATCTTCACATCCTTGTCATCTTTGAAGTGTTCAATCAGAGACATTGCAGCATTATTAATACTTTTTGCCCCCTGAGAGCCCCCCATAATTAAAATACAAAATTCTTCCTTAATTTTAAGTATTGCGCGGGCTTCTTCCCTTGAAATGGTAAAAAACTCATTCCTTACAGGGTTTTGATAGTTTGTTATATTCTTTGCTTTAACATATTTTCTGCCTTCATCAAATGCAAGATTTAATGCCCTTGCATTCCCTGAAAAAGCCATGGTGACAATCCCCGGGTGCGCATCAGAATCATGCATAACATATGGAATATTCAAAATATTTGCCGTTATTACCATAGGCGCACTAACATAGCCGCCTGTTGCAAAAACCACATCTGGTCTATATTTTAGGGCATACACTAAACACTTAACGATAGATATCAAAAGAAGAAAAATCCACCTGAACATTTTAAGGCTCAATTTTCTTGGCATACCAAAAACAGGCACGTCCAAAAATGGTACATTAAGCCCCGAAACTACGTTATACTCCTGGTTTTTAGAGTTTCCAACGTAATAAATACTCTTATAGCCCTTATTTTTAAGCTCATTAAGTATTGAAACGCACGGATAGATATGCCCTCCCGTGCCTCCGCCTGTTAAAAAAAATGTTTTACTGGTATGCGGCTTTTTTTGCATATGGTCTTATCCTCTGAACTCTTTTTTTAGAAATATTTAACAACACCCCGAACATGCACAATGACACAAAAAGCGAACTGCCTCCATAGCTTATAAATGGAAGCGGAATGCCGGTTGCAGGAATAAATGAACTTGCAACAGACATATTCATAAATGCCTGAAACCCAACAGAAAAAGCAATTCCTGTAGCTAAAAGCTTGCCAAACATATCAGGGCTTCTGGATGCTATTATAAAACTTCTGTGCAAAAACATTGCAAAAAGCATAATTATAAAAAAGCACCCTAAAAAGCCAAATTCTTCAGCTATTACAGCAAATATAAAGTCTGTATGCCCCTCAGGAAGCCAAGATAGCTTCTGCTTAGAATTTCCAAAACCAACCCCGAAAAATCCACCCTCAACAAACGCTACAAGTGACTGAATAATGTTATAGCCGGCATTTAAGGGGTCCTTGTTAGGGTCAAGCCAAACTAAAAATCTTTGCTTCTGATAATCCCTTATCGTAAAAGCAATAACGGCCGCTGCGCTAAGCCCTGATATAACAAGTTTTTTAAGCGAACCGCCAGCCATATAATATAAAACAGCAAACGTAAAAATCAAAAGCATTATCATAGAAAGGTTCGGCTGCTTATATATAAGAAGAAGGCTTGCCCCGAAAATAATATAAGCAGGAAGCTTCTTATCATCCACAAGCTGTGAATTTTGCGCAAAAAGAGACGCAAACATCAATATAACAGCAGGTTTTGCAAGTTCTGAAGGCTGAAACTGAATCGGGCCAATGACAAGCCACCTCTTTGCCTCATTAACGGTTAGTCCTAACGGGGTAAACTGAACCAATAATAGCAAAACAAGCACCACAACGGGCAATTGATAGGTAAACGCCCGAAGCTTTCTGTAGTCATAGTTTGCAAAAACCATAGCCCCAAAAATACCCGCAACAAGCCATGCAAGCTGCCTCACCGTAAAAAATACAGGATTAACGCCCTCTGCCACCGCTCTTGGAGAACCCGCAGAAAATATCGCCATAATGCCGATAACAATCAAAGCCCCAACTATCCAAACAAGAGTTTTGTCAGGCGGCGAAATTATATAATTTTGTGAAGTACGCCCGCTGCCGCCCCCAGAGCCTGTATCCGTCTTATCATTAGAAGAATTCCCGCTCTGGCTATTTCTATAGCCTCTGTATCTTGGGGTATATCCGCTGCCATAATCTCCCTCATGGCGTCCGCCGTAGCCTCCGCGGCCACCGGAACGGTTGTTATCATTAGGCCCTTGATAGTACATAATCCCTGAAAGCGTCTCCTCTGGCCTCATAATTTTTAAACATATCAAAGCTTGCACAGGCTGGCGAGAATAAAACCACATCAGGCTTTTTGCCAAAAGTACCCGATTCAGCCTTTAAAATCGCATCCTCCAGGCTTTCTGCAAACTCTATGTCCTTATATCCTGCATCACTAAGAGCATTCCTAAACCTCTCTGCAGCCTCCCCAATCAAAACAACCTTACTAATTCTCTCCTTCACAAGCCTGCAAAACTCATCAAGCGGCGTGTTTTTATCTCTGCCGCCTGCAATCAATGAAACAGTTTTGCCTTCAAATGCTGTAATAGCAACATTAGAAGCCTCCGGATTTGTCGCCTTCGAGTCATTATAATAAGATACGCCATCTTTTTTTATAATAAACTCGCACCTGTGCCTTGGCGCCCTAAACGACATAATTCCATCCCCGATTTCATCATTATCAAGCCCCGCAGCCTTTGCCGCAATTGCGCCGCACATAACGTTTTGCAAATTATGCGCACCGACAATAGGAACTTCATCAACACTTATTATCGCTTCATTGCCGTAATAAATTTGACCATCCTTAATATAAGCATCATCCGCACCACCAAAGGAATTTAGCATAAAATAATGTCTCTTTGCCTTTGATGACAGGTTTTTTACCCGTGTATCATCAAAATTCAGGATAGAATGGGCCTCTTCGCCCATATTCTTAAACATTTTAGCCTTATCATAAAAATAATTTTCTATATCCCCATGCCAATTAATATGATCAGGCGTCAAATTGCAAAATACAGCCATATCAGGCGCAAAATCTTTAGTATAATGCAATTGATAAGAACTTGCTTCGATCACAAGAAACTCAGGGACCTCGGTGCATAGCGCATTTACTTTAGACTCTAAATTCATCCCCAAAGAACCAGAGAAAGGACAAAGATAATCAAGCGGCGAAACCCCAACATTTCCAGCCTGATAAGCCCTGAATTTTTGCGCTAAAAGATGTGTAATCAGCATTGTAGTGGTGGTCTTTCCGTTTGTGCCGGTCACAGCAATAATTTTGACCCCTTCGGGTTTTATTTTATACGCAAGTTCAATATCTGAAAAATAAGGAATATTTAATCTGTCCAATTCCTTTAAAACAGCGGTGTCCGGCGGTATCGAAGGGCTTAATATGCAAAAATCTGCACCCATCATAAATTCTTTTGTATGTCCGCCAAATTGAAACTGAACCCCGCACTCCTCAAGGCTTTTTACCTTATCTTCATCCTCTTTTGATAACTGTTTCGAATCACTCAAAAAGCACTTTGCACCCGCACGGCATAAAAATTTAGCCGCCGCAAAACCTGTCACAGAAAGACCCAAAACCAAAACTTTTTTATTTTTTAAATCGGAAATTTCCATTTTTACCCGCCTATAATTATGAAACAGTTAAAATTCTCTGCAAACATACGCCCCACACGGCAATAAGACCGCCAAGAGCTGATATCATTGAAAAAACAAGGACAATCTTTTTTTCTTTCCACCCGGAAAGCTCAAAATGATGATGAATAGGGCTCATTTTAAAAATTCTTTTGCCGGTCAACTTAAAACTTGCTACCTGCAGCATCACAGAAAGCGTTTCTGCGATAAACACAACGCCGATTGGAATGAGCCACAATTCAAACTTGCCGGTGATTGCAATGGTAGCCAAAAGTCCTCCGAGAGCAAGGCTTCCTGTATCACCCATAAAAATTTTGGCAGGATTTTTATTAAAATATAAAAACCCAAGACACGCGCTGGATGCAGCCATAGAGATAATAGCAAGGTCCATATTGCCATTAATAAAGCATATTAAGGCACAGGCCAAAAATGCAAAAAACGAACACCCTGATGCAAGGCCATCAAGCCCGTCCGTTAAATTCAGTGCATTCGATGAGCCGACAATCATAAACACTGCAAAGAATGGATAAAAATAAAATAAATTCAGATGAAAATTAAAAAACGAAATCATTGTCTGCCCTTGATACACAAGGTATACGGCAGGCAACATGGAAACTGCAATTTGAAGAGCCAACTTTGCTCTCGGGCTCAAACCCTCGTTATGACAGCCTTTTATCTTCTTTATATCGTCCTCAAACCCGGTGAATGTGTAAAAAACTAGTGTCATAAGCACAATTATTGCTCTGGTTGAAAGCGCCTGCGCCATAAAAAGCGCAATTAAAGAACCGGTAATAAGCCCCGCAACTAAGAATACACCGCCGGTAGTTGGTGTCTTATTCTTCTTGGCATGCAGTATCTGTACCTCTTCTCTTATGTATTGCCCGTACATTTTTTTCTTCATAAATTCAAGATACGGAACACCGAAAAGCAAGGTTAAAACAAGCGTTATCAGCGCCGCAACACTTATCATCGTCATAATTTTTTCACCATCTCAATAATTTCTTCAAACTTCATCACCCTTGATGCCTTTAATAGCACTGTTGTACCGGCTTCAAGGTTATTTTTAATGTATCTGGCACACTCTTCCTTTGAATCAAAATGTTTTGAATTAAGAGAGGAGCCTCGCGAAATAAACTTTGCCAACTCACCAACTGTAAGAAGCAAAACACCCGGATACGACGATAAAAATTCACCAATTTTTTTATGGTACGCAATTTCATTCTTGCCAAGCTCGCCCATATCCCCTAAAAGCACTGCCTGTGGAGCTTTGTAAACAGATAAAAATGTTTTTAAAACCGCCATCATTGATTCAGGATTCGCATTATAGCTGTCGTTTATGAATGTCAAATCACCAATTTTAGTGACTTCCCAGCGTTTTTCAATCGGCCTGTAGTTCAATAATCCCTTCTTAATATTACCATACGAAACCCCTGCCCACTTCGCCGCCTCAATTACAAGCAGCGCGTTTTCAATATTATATTCACCCTCAACAGCAAGTCCATAGGTCATTTGCCCATAGTCAAATTCTGTTTTTCCAATTTCCATCTTAATATTGGAACAATCAGAAAATTTCGTAAACACCTTTTTACCGGAATATTTAAGCGTTTCCCTTAAAAGCTCGGAATCATTTCCAATAAAAATACCATTATTATTAAGGTTTGATACTATTTCACATTTTGCAACTGCAATATTTTTAAGACTGCCAAGCCTTTCAACATGCGCAGAACCCAAATTAGTTATTATACCTGCATCAGGAAGAGAGTAGCTTGTCAAAAGCTGTATCTCGCCAAGGTTTCGCATCCCCATCTCAACTACAAGAGCTTCGGTGTCCATTGGCATTGAAAACATAGTCTCGCAAAAGCCAATTTCATTATTATGATTGAGTTTTGACTTATGCGTTTTAAATGTTGTCATAAGTACACTTGCTAACATTTCCTTTGTGGTAGTTTTACCGGAACTTCCGGTTATAGCAATAACTTTAGGATTTATTTTCTCTCTTATATACCTTGCAAGCTCAAGATAGGCAGTGAGCGTATTTTTGACATACAAAACAAAATCAGCATCTTTATTGATTTTATATTTTTGCTGTGTAAAATAGCCTCTGGCGCCATTTTCAAGTGCTTTTTCAATAAAATTATGCCCGTCATAATTTTCACCCCGTAAAGGAAGATAAATACAGTCACCATCCATATTTTGTAAGGTTCTTGTGTCTGTTGAAATATCAAAAGTGCCGTCAGTATTACTTTTGTGCAAAATCTCGGCATTCGTTACTTTTATAATTTCATCTATATTAAATTTCAAAACGTACTCCTGAATTAGAAATAGAGCGCAGCGAACCGCTTAAAACTCCCAAATTAAATCCTGATTTTCCCCCATTGTAAACTAAACAGAATTTGATGTAAAATAATTTTTATGAAAAAAATTGCATTAATTCCAATCGACAACAGACCCATCTGTTATTCGCTGATAGAAGAGATTTCAGCTGTTAACGAAAATTTACAGGTGAGCTTGCCCGATAGAAATTTATTGGGCGGATTGTACGATATGGCAGATATTTCAGGCATTTTAAACTGGCTAAAATCAATTCCTGAGGCAGATTACACCATAATCTCTCTTGACACCATTGCATATGGCGGGCTTGTAGCCTCAAGAAGAATCCCTGATGATATAAACACAATAAAATCAAGGCTTTTAAGCCTTAAAAAAACCCTGAAAAGCCTTAATACAAAGGTTTTTGCATTCTCAAGCATTATGAGAATTTCAAACAACAATATAAATGAAGAAGAAAAAGACTACTGGAACCCTTGGGGCACAAGGATTTATCAGTATTCATACCACCAACATAAGTCAAGAGTCCTAAATCAGGCAAATTGTGTCATAAACACGGTACCCGCAGATATTTTAGAGGATTACTTAAACACAAGAAAAAGAAATTTTGAAATAAATAGGCTTTATTTGGATTGGCTGGATGAAGGTGTAATAGATACACTTGTTTTTTCAAAAGATGACACAGGAGAATACGGCCTCAACGTGGAAGAGGCTAAAACCCTTGAAAGAGAAGCAACTGCAAGAAATTTAAATGCAATAATTAAAACGGGCGCAGATGAAATCCCCTTAACCCTTCTTGCAAGGGCAATAGCAGACAATGAGCGTGTAAAAATCAAGCCTGCATTTGTTTTCGAGGATTCAAAGTCCAAAATTTCAAAGTATGAGGACATTTCGGTAGAAAATTGTGTCAAATCCCAGCTTTCCCTTGCAGGAGTAGAGATTGACGCGTCAGAAAACCCCGAAATTACTATGGTTATTAATAATTTTGCCTATGAGCAAGGAGATTTAGTGCTTGGAGATGTCATAAATTCTCTTGATAAAAAAATTAAATTGCCCGAAAACCCTTATTTTATCGCTGATATCAACAATGCGAACGGGTCAGATAATGAATTAGTGCGGCAATTGACAAATGAAAAAATGAAAATAGGCACTATGCTTGGCTATAGTGCGTACAACACCAGTGCAAACACCATAGGAAGCAGCCTGTGCATAGCCCTCAATTGCTTTCTGGCGCTGAAATACGGCTGTTTTAACGAGGATGCTTTTAAGCATTTAATGGCTGTGAGATTTTTGGATGATTGGGCATATCAGGCTAACGTCCGAAAAGCAGTCAGGGAAAGTGGTATCAGTTTTGAAGAGGCCTTAAATAACCATTTAGAAGACTTTTCACGCTATGAGAAACTACTCTCAGTCTTTCTGGACAAGGATTTAAAGCCAAAATATTCGCTTCCTTGGAAAAGAAGCTTTGAAATCGAAATAATTTTATAATTTTTTTGTTGATTTTTCAAAAAAAATATCGTAAAATAGGCACAAACAGCTTAATAGCGGGGAAAAATGGATATAAAATTTGAAAAATGGCAAGGCCTCGGAAATGATTTTATAATTCTTGAAAATGCAGACGCCACAAGCGATTTAGCCAAAAAAATGTGCAATAGAAATTTTGGAATCGGCGCTGATGGACTTTTTTCTGCCGTAAAATTTGACAGACATCAAACCCACGAAAACGCTGATATAGCTTGGAAATTTTACAATTCAGACGGCTCTGTTGCCCAAATGTGCGGCAATGGTATTAGATGCTTTGCAAAATATGTCAAAAGCAAAGGTATAATTCTAAAAGACAAATTTTCAGTGCAAACCCTTGCAGGAGTAGTTATTCCGGAAGTTCTTGAAAACGGAAAAGTAAGAGTTGACATGGGTCTTCCTATTTTTGATTCAACAAAAATTCCCCTGAATGCCCCTGATAGCTTTAATTTTGAGGTCGAAGGCTTTAAAGCTGCCAGCGCAAGTATGGGAAACCCGCACTGTGTCATATTTACAGACAAAGACACTAAAAAACTTGCACTTGAATATGGCCCTAAAATCGAGGTTTCGCCGCTATTTCCGGAAAAAACCAACGTCGAATTTGCCCAAATTATTTCAAGAAAAAAAATAAAAGTTGATGTCTTTGAAAGAGGCTGCGGCATTACTCTCGCTTGCGGTACAGGCGCATGTGCCAGCGTAGCATTAGGTGTCAAAAAAGGTCTTCTGGATGAAGAAGTGGATGTTATTTTGCCTGGCGGAGAGCTGAAAATCCAGTATACAGAAGGCTCTCACGTATTTATGACAGGCGATGCCAAAAAAGTATTTTCAGGCGTCTGGTATCAATAAACCAAAAACCTTATGGCTAAAGGGTTTCGACCTGATATAGAAAGATAAAAATTTGTGAAAAAATTTATATGCACTCCATTTTGTTTGGTATTACTGAATTCTGGCGCATTTGCGGCAAACTGGGTTCAAATCGGCAAAAAAATTTATGCCGACAAAGATACCTTTGAAATAAAAGACAACCGCAATGTGGTATTTTGGCTAAAAATGTTGAACAACGGGGATTTTGACGAGATAAAAAATCAAAAAATATGGTATATTCTGGCTAAACAAGAAATCGACTGCACCAATAGAAAAATAAGAAATCTATCCACTCATGTATATGGTTTAAAGGAACAACACATTGCAGGAGACGATATTTTAAGCTCATGGGAAGAAATTTTACCGGATTCAAGAGCAGAATTTTGGTATGATGGTTTTTGTAAATAAAAATAGCTTTTAAATAAACACAAAAATCCAAACACCTGATATTGTCGCATTTTAAACACATTATCCGGAAAATAAGCTGCAAAAGCGGCTTTGAGGCACTTTATAAAAAACACTGCTACAAATAACTTAACGTTTTTCTTGTATCATAAAACTGTTTGTGCTACGATTTTTACAAACACATTTTAACAATAGGAGATTTCAAATGAAAAAATATGAACTGCTTGCAACCATCAAACCCAATCTGGATAACGATGAAGCAGATAAAATAGCAGCAAAAATTGAAGAAAACGTTTCAAGCCTCGGCGGCAGCGTTTTGGAAACCGAAAAATTAGGCAGAAAAAAGCTTGCATACGATGTTCAGGGCTTTAGAGACGGCTTTATGATAGTTCAAAAAATGAGCATTCCTGCTGATAAAATTGTTGAGTTCAGACGCAACCTGAAATTAAACGAAAACGTTATCAGAACAATGTTTACAGAATTGAAAAAGGCATAAAAATGACCCTTGCAAAAATTACGGTAACAGGCAAAATAACCAAAAATCCCGAAAAAAGATTTACGCAAAATAATCTTGCTATCACAAGTTTTGTAATGGATATAAATCCGCAAGATGAAACTCTCGTGAGGGTTTTTGCTATGGGAAATTTGGCTGACAGAGCTGCCGATACCATAAAAATGGGCGATACAGTCCTTGTTGATGGCAGAATGCAGACAGCAAGCGTTAAAAGCACAAACGGCAAAGACCGCAAAATTATTGAAATAAACGCCGCCGCAGTAGAAAAAATAATGCTTGATAATTCATCAGTAGCATACTCTGCACCACAAAGCCAGCCGACACAAAATACAGCTGCCCCAAAAAGCAGCGATATTGTTCAGTTTGCGGTAGATGAAATATCAGAAGATTTAATAGACGAGGATGAAATTCCCTTCTAAAAACATAAGAAATAGTAAGTTTAACAAGGGTTTTACCCAACAGCAATATAATTAATAAAAAGAAAAGGAAAAATATATGGCAAGAGAATCTCTAAAAGATAACAAAAAAAAGAAAAACTGCAGTTTTTGTGCAGACAAAGTTACTGCGCTTGATTATAAAGATGCTTCAAAACTAAGAAGATTTTTATCAGAAGCAGGTAAAATCCTCCCAAGAAGAATAACAGGAAACTGTGCATATCATCAAAGAATGCTCTCAAACGCTGTTAAAAGAAGCAGAGAAGCTGCTATTATAGGCTACGTTTTTGAAAATTAAGCCCGGCAGGCTTTGCTTAACAATACTTAACAATTAAATACAGTGAACAAAATTATAAAATAAATTTATTAAAAACCCTGATTGCATTGTTTAATCAGGGTTTTTAACATAGAATAACGCAAAAACAAAGGCTTAAAGTACATCAATTATTATTCACAAGAAATTATCTGATAAAAAGTTATAAAACCCGCATCATAATAAAATTATTTGGATATTTCTAGCAATAAGCAGGTAATTGTATATAATCACCGTCGTTTTTTATAAAGTATTATGGCGTAAAAAACAGGCCGAATGCTCAATAATACCATCCAGACCACTGTTTTTATTTCATTTATTCTGAGGCACTTATTCCTAAAATATATTCTTACGGTTTCTACATCTTTCTTTGGAATAGCCAAAGAACGTTGCATACCAGAAAGCATTTGTCATAGCC
Organism: uncultured Vampirovibrio sp.; assembly: GCA_910583725.1. Lineage (GTDB taxonomy): Bacteria > Cyanobacteriota > Vampirovibrionia > Gastranaerophilales > Gastranaerophilaceae > MGBC122484. The sequence continues at coordinate 83,860 of CAJTXZ010000008.1, read as the reverse complement.
GTTTTGACGACACTTATCTATAATATTTATACCTAGAAACACTCACTCTAAAATCCTTGTTGCACCACAGTGCGAATGTATAAATATACTAACAAAGGGATTTTAAAATAAAAGTTTCGCCATAAATTTTTTCTCAGAATGCCGCATTTCAGGTAATTCAATATTCAAAATAACCTTGAAACAATATTATTCCAAGGTTATTTATAGCTTATGGCCTATTTTTTGCCAAACACAGCCGCAATTTTTTCTTTAGCGCCGGCTGCGGCAGTAAAAATCTTCATAATCGGAGATTTCTTAGCCATTTCAGATACCGCCATAATACGCAAATTTTCGCACAATTCACCAGTCCGGCCTGATTTTGCCAATTCTTGAAGATGTATTTTTCTTAGCATAATATCTTGTGCTTCAAGAAACTTTGCCTGCTGTTTAGCTGATTTTACTGCGGCATGGCTTGTTTTAATTGTGTTTGCCACACCCGAAATCTTTAAAATATTCATTTTTTTCCTCCTTGTCTGGTATTTATATAAAACACCAAAATATTTTTTTTTGAACATCAGATGCATAAATATTAATTTTTGTAACAAAATTTATTCACCAATATCTTTTCTATAAACCTTCCCGTCAAATTTTATCTCTTGCGCCGTCTTATAAATATCTTTTAGGGCATTTTTGCCTGATTTTACAATACTTAAGACTCTGCCGCCATTTGTTAAAAGTTTTTTTTGGAAGGTATATTTTTGTTCTGTTGAGTTTGATGGAATGGCTAAAAGTGCACTTGTAAAAGAGTTTCTGGACTCGGCTGCATTTGAAACCCCATCTATAGGGAAAGCAGCGTCCTTTACCCCCGCAAAATACAGTTTACAAGAGTTTTTACAGGCATTATCTAATCCTGAAATCAAAGCGCCTTTTTTTGGATTAAAAGGATAACCTTCCGAAGCTAAAACCACACAGTACGCGGTTTTGCGCCTGAATTTTAGCTGCAGTTCATTTAGTCTTTTTTCAGTCATCTTTATAAAAATATCAAGTAAATCATTGTCCAATAATTCAAGTAGAGACTGGATTTCAGGGTCCCCAAACCTTATATTGTATTCAAGTACGTAAATATCATCATTTGCAAGCATTAGCCCCGAATAAATAACACCGCAAAAATCAGCACATTCAGCCCTTAGAGCATTTTCAAGCTGTTTTAGATAGTGTGCCAGCAGCACTTTCTCCCGTTTTGAAAGTTTATTTGGAGCATAAGAGCCCATACCGCCTGTATTTTCACCCTTATTTCCATCCAAAAGCCGCTTATAATCAGAGGCTGGAGGAAAAGAAACAAGTGTTTGCCCGTCCCAGAGAGACATTACAGAAATTTCTTTTCCAGAAAGCCTCTCCTCAATAAGAATACGGCGCGAAGCATCACTAAATTTGCCATAAATAAACTCTTTTGCCGCAATTTTTGCATCATCAAAATCATTCGATAGATAAACGCCCTTACCAAGGGCAAGGCCATCAGCCTTTATTACAGGGGCTTGCAATGCGTTAGACGGATGAAAATCATCTCCTGCAAGGTTTTTTCTATTTTTAAAGTATGTTAATGCAGTATTTATGCCATCTTCACTATGCGCAGCCTTATAATCAGCGGTTTTTATGTCGTGTTTTAACATAAATTCTTTTGCAAAAATTTTTGACCCCTCAAGCCTTGCCCAGTCTTTATTTGCGCCAATACACTTAATCCCTTTGGCGCTGAATATATCTACAATGCCATCGCACAAAGGATTTTCAGGCCCTACAACAAGTAAATCAATGTTTCTTTCATGAGCTTTGTTTAAAAGGTCAAAATAGTCCGTAAATTCTATATTTTGGCCTAAATCTTTAAACCCGTCATTCGCATTTGCAAGAAACAGACATCTTAAGTATGGAGAAACTGCAAGCCTTTGCGCCATAGCATGCTCACGCGCTCCGCCGCCAAACAGCAACACATTCTTTTTAAAAAGAAGATTTTCAATAATTTTTGGATACATATTATGTTCAAGATTATGAATTTCAGCCTCTAAATCTTCAAAACTTAACCCATTAGTTTGAATTGCACGCTGCTCAATAATTTTGCCCGAATCCACCTTTGAATTTACAAAATGCACAGTAACGCCGGTTTTTTTAACCTTGGCTTCAAACGCACGCCTGATGGCGTTTTTGCCCTTAAATTTTGGCAAAAGCGAAGGATGAATATTTATAAAAGTGCCAAATTTTAAGATTTTTTCAGGCAAAATGCGCATAAACCCTGCAAGCACATATAAATCCTGATGTTCTATGCCGGATAAAAATTCATGGAGTTTATTAAACTCAACAAAAAAGGCTGGAATACCAAGCTTTTCAGCCCTTTTGAGGGCAAAAGCATCTTTTTTATCAACAATAAGTGTAAATTTCACACCCGAATATCGACACCCATGTGTATTTTTTTGCGGATTGTTTTCGGGCAAATTCCTTGCCATTCCGGGTTTTCCTAAAATTTTATCTCCATGCGGGCGGCAGCTGCTTGTTTTATCAGGATAAATAGCGGTAAAACCCTTTTTATCAAAGTGTCTTACAATGGCTTCAAAGTTAGAACCATTGCCTGATGCCATTATTAAAACATTTTTAGTCTTCAAATTCTGCTCTTGCACTGTCATTGCCTTCTTTTAGCTTCTCTATCCTCCCAAAAACAAAGGGCGAATAAGCCTTTGTAATATCAAAAATTTCATCAACGTCCTTTTCTTTTGCAACAATACAAAAACCCGCGCCCATATTGAATGTACGGAACATTTCTTCCTCATCTGCATATTGGGCAATGGTTTCAAAAATTTCAATTTTTGGAAGAGCTTTTTTTGACAAAACAGCCCTATACCCATCCGGAATGCACCTTTCAAGGTTTGATAAAATTCCGCCGCCTGTAACATTGCAAAGCCCTGATACAAGCCACTTTTCACAAAGTTTTAAAACTTCATTCACATAAATTACGGTAGGCTCAAGCGCTTTTAAAAAATCAGCCTCGGAAAGCTTGCAATCAGAGTATAATTTTCTAACCAAAGAAAAGCCGTTTGAATGCACCCCGCTTGATTTTAGGCCAATTACCACATCGGCCTCGGAAGTTGTATTGTTTTTTATGGTATACGCCTTAGATACAAGCCCGACAACAAAACCTGCCACATCAAACGCGCCATCCTTAATAAAACCGCCAAGTTCAGACGTTTCACCGCCAATAAGCGCGCAGTCATAAGGTTTCAGCACATTGTTAAGTTCTGCAATAAAGTCTGAAATTTCAACAGGGTTTAAGGTATTAGCTGCTATATAATCAAGAAAAAATAAAGGTTTTGCGCCAACACAGGCTAAATCATTCAGATTCATCGCCGCTAAATCAATAGCGATTGTCTTGTACATTTTCCTTCGAAGAAGCGGAATAATTTTGGTGCCAATGCCGTCTGTCGTTGCAGCAAAAAGATAATCAGGAAGAGCCGGATGCTCAAAAATGCCAGCAAAGTTAGAAAAATTAGGCGAATTCAGCCTGTTTACAAGCATTTTAGATAATAAACCCGCATTATTTAAGTTTACGCCGGATTTTTCATAAGTATATTTTTCCATGAAGCGAAAATTCCTTGTCACAATCAGGTTTTACGGCAAAGCCATTTTAATTTTAACACGAAAATCAGGCTTTTCGCTCAAGTGAATTTTCATAAATTTCTCTTAACTCCCCTAGGTTAATTTTTGTAAAACCGAGGTTTAAAAGCCCGGTATCATTAGCCATGCCAAGTTTATTATATGGAATTTTGCTTTTAATAAGATATTGTTCAACCATATCGGCATTTTTGGTTGAAATCAAGTATCTGCCTGTAATTTCACCAAAAAGCATATTAATATCACAAGGAAGGGTGCAAGTGAACCCTAATTGCCCGAAATTACCGCGGGCATTAAAATTAAAGGAATTAAACAGTATAATTAAAAGCGCACCAATAATACCGCCTTTTGAAACATCGATAGCGCCTGAAATTTCATCCTTAAAGCCTAATTTAAAAATTGCGGATTTTAATTTCATCTCAAGCTCAAAATCAACCATATCAGGCTTTCCGCCCAAAAAGTTAAAGAATAGTCTTTGATACAAGGAAGCACCTATATGAGAATTATTATCAATTTGTTTCCCGATAACAAAAATCGTTTCACCGGGCAAAACCCTTGTGTAGATTGGTTTTTTGGTTTTAAGAATACTCAGCATGCCAATAACAGGGGTCGGATTAATTTTAACTTTTGCGCCTTCCAAGGAGGTATCAGCCTTTTTTACCCCTTCGTTGTAAAACGAAACATTTCCCGAAACAACCGGTAAATCAAGTGCGTAAAGTGCATCCTTCATCCCCTCAATAGTTTGCGTAAACTGATAGGCGACATCCGGCTTTTCAGGATTTGCAAAATTCAGGCAATTTGTTATACCAAGAGGCTCAAACCCTGATGAAACAGCGTTTCTAAAGCTTTCAAAGATAGTATTAAACGCGCCGATATAAGGGTCTAAAAGGCATAAATCCTCATTTGAATCCATCGAAAAGCCTATGGTTACATCTTCTTCACGTATATACAAAGGCGAAACCCCGATAGAATGAGGGTTTTTGAGAGTCCTTGCGCAAACCGTGGAATCATACTGCCTGTAGATATATTTTTTGCTCGCAAACTCAGGTGCTGCAGCCATTTTAAAGATAAGATGTTTAATAATCGCTGGCGTGTTAATTTCTTCATTTAAAACCAACACTTTTTTTTGTATATCATCAATGTACTGCGGCTTTTTAGGGTTTAAATCATACAAAACAGGCTCACACAGGGCTTTTACAGGAACAGATGCACGCAAAACACCGTTATAATAAAGGTTATACATATTCCCCTTGCTTGTTTTTCCTATAACATCTGCATTCAGTTCATATTTTTTGCATATTTTTATGATGTCATCAACACCTGCCTTATTTGCCCCAAACACCATCCTTTCCTGAGATTCAGACAACATAATTTCATACGGCAGCATATTTTCTTCCCGAAGCGGCACCTTATCAAGGTATAAATCCATTGAAATCCCGCCCTTTGCAGCCATCTCTGAGGTTGAGCTTAAAAGGCCTGCAGCGCCAAGGTCCTGGGAACAAAATACATTCTTTGACTTCAAAATTTCTAAAGTTGCCTCTATGAGCTTCTTTTTGGTATAAGCGTCCCCGATTTGCACTGATAATCTGTCAGATGAATCCCCCTCAAGCTCCTTTGAGGCAAATGCTGCACCAAAAAGTCCGTCACGCCCGGTGGATGAACCTATAAGGACAATATGAAGATTTTCTTTTGCAGCGGCTGTTCTCACATCATCTTTATGGCAAATACCAGCAGCCATAACGTTTACAAGGGGTGACAAGTTATAGCACTCATCAAAGCTTACTTCTCCGCCTATTGTCGGAACACCTGTTGAATTACCGTAGTCTGAAATGCCTTCTGTTACACCGTTTAAAAGATATCTGTTCCGCCTGAAAGATTCTTCATCACAGCCGTCATTACCCCCTCCAAAAGATACAAAACGTATACTATCAGCTATCTTCATCTTTTCAATCGGGCCAAATTTTAATGAATTCAAAAGGGCGATAGGTCTTGCATTCATCGCAAGAATATCCCTTAAAATGCCGCCTATACCTGTGGCTGCACCCTGATACGGCTCAACAGCACTTGGATGGTTATGCGATTCTGTTTTAAAGAGTATAATGTGTTCGCCAATCCTTATTCCGCCTGCATTTTCACCGCTGAATAAACCTTTATTTCTTGGCAATATATCAAGATATTTCTTAGAATGCTTATAGCCACAGTGTTCTGACCACATTGCAGAAAAAAGATATAATTCAAGCTCATTGGGTTCACGGTTAAGTTTTTTAACTATCGCCTCATATTCATGCCGGCAAAGCCCAAGTTTTTCAAGTTTTTTCAGGGTCTCATATTTTATCATTCCACCCTCTTTCCTGATGATTTTACAGCCAGGCCTGATTTTTTAAAATTCAGCAATTCTGCTTTTATAAATTCAAAAATTTTTGTGCCGTCAACTAGCCCGCACTGGCTTAATACAGCCCTTTCTGGATGAGGCATCATACCAATTATATGTTTTTCTGAATCATAAAGCCCTGCAATATCATTAATCGAGCCGTTAGGATTGTTTTTATACCTTAAAAAGACCATATTGTTTTTTTCGATATTTTCTATAACATTAGAATCCGCCCAAAAACAGCCTTCTTTGTGGGCAATGGGGATAATTATTTCGCCTCCTCTAAAAAATAATGTGGAATCTTCCGATATAAATTTTGTTTTTATATTTTCAATCAAAGCACCGGGCAAAAGCCCTGCCTCGCAAAGTATTTGAAAACCATTACATATACCAAGTACAAAACCTGAATTCAATTTTACATATTCTTTAAGAGCCTCTATAACAGGCGAAAGCTTTGCAAGACGCCCCGCCCTGATATAATCGCCAAAAGAAAATCCCCCCGGAAGCACAACTAAATCATACCCCTGGAGGCTTTTTTCCGTATGAAAAACGTATTCTGTGCTAAAGCCTGCCATTTCAAGCGCCATCTTGGTTTCTTTTTCGCAATTTGTACCTAAAAAGACTACAACTGCAGCCTTTAAGCCGGTTTTTAAATGCAAAGCACTGCAAATATTCATTAGCTGATTACCTCAAATGCTGTTATTTCATAGGTTTCAACAATCGGATTTATTAATACGTCACAAATAATCTTATCAAGCTTTGTTTTTGCCATATCTTCATTATCAGCATTAATTTCAAGCTCAAAAAGCTTGCCTATGCGCACTTTAGCTTCATCTTCAAGCCCGATACGGCATATAACAGCACTCACAGCCTCGCCCTTAGCATCCTTTATTTGTTTTTTAAGTTTTACATTTACACTAGCTCTAAATTTCATATAATTATTTTATAATGAAAGAAAAACTGTTTAAAGCACTCTGGTAATTTTTCCTGCCAGAACCCGCAAATCCATTGGAGGCATAATGAAAGAAACATTGTTTGAGACAAAATATTTAAATTTAATGGCATCAAAAAGGCCAAATAAGCCTGATTGGGTTTACGTTAAAAGGCCAAATGCCTCAAACATTGTTGTAATTTTGCCAATCCTGCACAAAAAAGATAGTGATTATACCCTGTTTTTAATAACAAAACGTCCGCCAATATTTGAAGAATACGGTGAAAAACTTTGTATAGAGCTTCCTGCCGGCCTTGTCGGAGACATAGATAAAAATGAAACGATAATTGATGCGATAAAAAAAGAGCTGCTTGAAGAAACAGGCTATGAAGCCTCTAATATAAAAATACTTGTAGAAAACCTTGTTTCATCAGGCGGTTTAACCTCTGAAAAATCAATCCTAGCCTTAGCAGAGATGTATGACTTAAAGATAAAGAGCGAGCCTGTCACAGATGGTGGTGTTATTGTTGATAGAATTGAAGTCAAAACGGATAAAGTCTTTCATTTTATAAACGATATGCAGAATAAAGGCTTTTTTATAAGCGCACAGATATTGGCAGGCCTATTTTTGTTACAGAACTTATAATAAGGGCGCAAAGAAAATTTGTTTATGGAATAATGGGTTTCAGGATATATTTAGGAATTAGTTTATTTTTTAGGAATATAGATGAAACTTGCAAACACAAAAACAGATAACGCCTTTAATTATGCCTTTTTATCAAAAAGGATTTTTCCATACATAAAGCCTTTAATTCCAAGGACATTGATTGCTTTTATACTTGCAATTCCATTAGGACTTTTAGACGGCGCAACAGCATATGCTCTAAAACCATACATTGATGTTGTTGTAAATGGAAACCCAATGATAGTAAGGGGATATGAACTTACAAGGGATATACTTGCAGCGCTCATTCCATGGCTAATTGTAGGTTTTGCCGTGGTGCAGGGGCTTTTAAAATACATTAATGCATATCTCACAGACTGGCTCAGCAACACAATATCTAACTCAATAAAGATTGATTTATTCAAAAAATTAACATCACTTGATTCTAAATTTTTTGATGAAAATTCATCCGGCCTTGTTCTTTCAAGGTTTTTAAACGATCCGGATACAGCTTCAAGAAGCGTTATTGATTCAGTTAAAACCCTAATCACCTGTGCAACGGGTGCCATGGGCCTTATTGCAGTGCTTCTGTATAACAGCTGGAAACTTGCACTAGTGGGCGTTGCCGTCCTTATTATCGCATTTTTGCCGGTTGCAATGATAAGAAAAAAAATTAAAGAAGTTTCAAACGCCTCTATGGTGCTTGGCGGCGGCATAAATACAAACTTTAACGAAACCTATCACGGCAACAAGATTATGACCGGATATTCGCTTCAAAACAATCTTAATGAAAAATTCCAGGAGCAGATAAGAAAATCATTCAACCTTGCAATGTCCTTAACAAAGCGCGTGGGGTGGATGTCACCTATTATGTATTTAATTGCAAGTATTGGCGTTGCAATAGTTATGCTCTTTGGAAACCATTTAATTATTTCAGGCGAAATGACTACAGGAAGCTTTGCAAGCTTTATAACCTCGCTTCTGCTTCTATACAAGCCTGTTAAAGACCTTGGCCGCACCCTTACAGGCCTGCAGGGCGTTTTTGTTGCAATGAGCAGGGTTTTTGAATTATTCGACCTTGTTCCTGATATTAAAGATAAAGAAGATTCAAAAGAATTAAACGGCGTAAATTCAGGTATTACGTTTGAAAATGTTTGCTTTGAATACGAAGAAAACACACCGGTCTTAAAAAATATTAATTTTGAAGCAAAAAAAGGCCAGACCATTGCCCTTGTAGGTAATTCAGGTGGTGGAAAATCAACCATAGTAAATCTTTTACCAAGATTTTATGATGTTAAATCAGGAAGCATAAAAATAGATGGAATTAATATAAAAGATTTTACTCTTTCATCCTTAAGGAGCCATATCTCGGAAGTTTTTCAGGATAATTTCTTATTCTCAGGCACCATTAGAGATAATATTCTGATGGGAAAATTTAACGCCGGCAATGAAGAAATAGAAAAGGCGGTTCAGGGCGCACATCTTGATGAATTCCTGCACACACTTGAAAATGGCATCGACACAGTTATAGGGGAAAGAGGAACAACCCTTTCAGGCGGCCAAAGACAAAGAGTCGCAATAGCAAGGGCCATGATTAAAGATGCGCCGATTATAATATTGGATGAAGCAACAAGCGCTTTAGATAATAAATCAGAAGCAATTGTACAAAAGGCACTTGAAAATCTTATGAAAAATAAGACTGTTTTTGTAATAGCGCACAGACTTTCAACGATTAAAAATGCCGATGTCATCCTTGTTATTAATGATGGACAATTAGTGGAATCAGGTTCTCATGAAGAATTATTAAAGATTGAAAACGGGCAGTATAAATATCTCTATGAAATGCAGTTTAAGACTGCAAGCGTTTGATTATCTGCAGCTTTATGAATTTCATAATACAACTATCCGTTTTTTCTTTTTTCTTGCAATGGAAGCCTTATGCACTAAAGGAGTGTTCCAAACAAGTTTTCTGTAAAGCGAAACTTATCCCGCTCCTTTAGTGCATAAGGCCTGAAATGAAAAGAAAATATTTAATGCACAAACAACAAATCAATAAAGCTGCATAATTTTAATATTTTATTAACTTATACAAAACAGCGCCCATCAAGGGTTTAAGACCATTTTTGTTAAAAAATGTAACAAAAACACTTAAAAAAGACAAAATACTAGCAAATTTTAAAATTCATAGTTTTTAATATAGTGTAATCATTACACGAAATTAAAAATATCTATACAATAGAACATTAACAACAACGCAACCCAAACACATACTGGCTATGCCAAAACGAAGCACAACACAAAAACGCAAAAGCAATAATTGCAACTTAACACAAACACAATTAATGAACGCCTTTGGATAAAGACCTTAAGGCGTTTTTATTTTGCCAAAACATTTTATAAACTTTAGACGCGCTCGCTTAAGTAAAAAAATCTTGCCAAAAAATATGGCAAGAAGAGTTGGAATTACATTATAGAAAAGAAAATAATTATTTTGAATCAACTGGAAGATAAAATTTAAATATAGTCTCTTTTTTTGTGCTGTGAAACTCTAATTCTCCACCAAGCGCTTCAATCAGCTGTTTTGAAACACAAAGCCCGATACCCGCCCCCTCAGGATTTTTATGGGCATTACTATTTGTCTTGTGCAAAAATTCAAAAATTTTTCTAGCCTGTTTTTTATTAATATATTCACCCTTGTTTTTAATTTCAAAACAATACTTGGAATTTTCTACCCATGACGTTATATTAATGAGCCCTTTTATATCAGAAAACTTAACAGCATTACTCACCAAATTATAAAGTATTTGATTAAATTTTGTATAATCAGAAACAATGTTCACCTGCATTAATACAGACTTTACATCAATATTTTTTTCCTGGATGGATGATGAAAATATTTTAAGAACATCTTCAATTGTGCGTTTAGTTTCAAAACTTTGTTTTCGTATAATTATTTGCCCGCATTTTAACTTGGCATTTTCAATAACATCCATCAAAAGTCCCTTTAATTGCTTTGAACTTATACAGATATTTTCAACATATTTTTTTAAGTCATCAGATAGCGTTGAAGAATTTTCCCTTAAAAGCTCTGAATAAGCAATAATGCCATTAAGAGGCGTTTTAATCTCATGTGAAAAACTCGTTCTAAATTCCATTTCTTCCCTTTCTTCCTTTTTAATGCCATTGTGTACTTTTATTGCATTAATTCCTGATGACATATATCGGCATAAATTTTCTAAATACCCGTAATTGTTATCCCTAAAAGCAAAATCAGATTCAAAATACACATACCCAAAAGTATCGCCATCAGCCTCTAAAGGCATCATCTTATAATTTTGCTCATAATTCATACTGGAAAAATACTTGGCAATTTCAATGTGGGCTTTATACATATCTAAAACAGGAAAGATAGAATCAAGAATATATTCAAGCTTTTCATTTTTTTCTTTAATAAATATTTTATTTCTGCCTGTCTTATTAGTATATAGTATAATAACCGGATTTAATTCACTAAAGCTTAATTTTACAGTATCGATAAATTCACTGATAAAATTATTTACTCCGGATTTTGTATCAAGATTTTGAATGTTTTTAAATAAATTACACCAGTCTTCCTGCCCTTCAAGATAATCATCAATATAATCTTCAAGCTCCTTTTTACCATTCTTTCTCTCCTTAAAAAGAAACTCAAGGATTGAACTGCGCTCTTCCTTTTTTAAATTACCAATTTTCGCCTTAGCTTCATTCATTTCTTTAAAAACCTTATATATTAGACTAACCATTGTGATGTTTATTAAACGTTTATTAAACAACTTTTGAATATAGTTTGAAGCGAAAATAGAATATAATATATTACCCTAACGGGTAGTTTTAAAACTATAAAAGATAATATTTTTTAAAGGCGCAAAAAAATTCCGTAATACTGCAAAAATTACAAAAAATAAGTAAATATTAATAATTGCTTGTATAGAATAAAAATCCCATCAATAAATCAGCCAATAAAAGATAAATGGTGCAAAGTATTGCAGATTTCGTGGTTGAATCACCGACATTTTTAGCTCCGCCAACAGTATTATACCCAACCGTTGCACAAACAGTTGAAATTATAGCCCCAAATATAAACCCCTTAAGGACGCTTATATAAATATCCTTAGTATTAAACATAAGCCAAACAGAATTAAAATACCTGTTTGGATGCAGGCTGATAGAAAAATATGAAACAGCCATGCCGCCAACAACACCTATAAATTCAGCCAAAATTACAACAAACATAACCCCAAAGGCGCCTGCGATAATTCTTGGCGCAAAATAATATCCGACAGGATTCACGCCAAGAACTCTCATAGCATCTACCTGAGAAGTTACTTTCATATTAGCAATCTGCGCGGTTATTGCGGTTCCTGCGCGTGCACCTATAGCAAGAGCTGCAAAACCGGGAGCGATTTCTCTTATTAAGGCAACGCCGAGAAATCCCCCAATATAATCTTCTGCTCCGCTTAATAAAAACTGTTTTGAAACCTGCAGAGCAATAACAGAAGATGCTATCAATACTATCATCAAAGATATACCAAGAGAATCAAAGCCAATTTTTGCAGCCTGAGATATCACACTCTTTAGGGTAACATTACCTTTGAATGTATATTTTATAGCCTCTATAAAATTTTGTACACATTGTCCTAAAAGTGAAATCATAATTTTTCCGGTTCAAATGAAAACTTGGTATAATTATCGCAAAATATCGTAAAAAAAGCTAGATTTTTGATGGATTTTTATTTAAAATAATGCAATGCATATTATAATCATAAATTTCATATTATTTTTGTTATTTTTATACCTGATTTTATACTGCATATACCTTTTTACGCTCAATTTCAAAGCATTTTGGAGAAAAAAATTCCTAAAACAGGAACACTATATGCAGCAGATGAATCTGAAAGAAAACAGATTATGTGTTGTAATATGGGCAAGCAGCAAACATAAAAGGCTTGGAGAGCTTTTAGAATCCTTAAACAATCAAACATACCCGAAACAAAATTATTCAGTCCATGTTATAGCACAAAGAGAAAAAGATTCTGTTAATTTTCTGCCGGAATGCGTACATGGTGCAATAATTCATTATATTGAAAATCCTGAATATTTTTCCAAAGACAAAGCTGTTTCCATGTTTGTAGAAAAACTGCTCCCTGAGAATAAATTTGATGCATTTGTTTTTGTTGGCGCAGATAGAATCGTATGTCAAAATTACCTTGAAGCGGTTAATAAAAACATTTTTGAAGAAGGCACAATTTTAACAGGCAGGCTGGAGGTTAGAACCTCATCTAAAAGTCTTTTCTTTAAATTAAAATACAAAATATTAAATGCCAAGCAGCACTTTGTCAATAATACCGTAAATATTGCACGACGAATGTTTGAATTAGCTCAGGTTATAGATGGCAATAACTGCGCAATGTCTGCAGATGTGCTTGAAAAAACGGGTAGAATTTGTTTTGAAACAAGAAATGATGAACTAAAATACTCGCTCTTTCTTGCAAGCAACAACCTGAAACCTATGTACTGCCACTTTATGGCATCATCTGTGGATGTTGAAAATTTTGATGCAAGCACCGCAAACCTTTCTTCAAGATATTCTTTGTTTAAGTACTATTTGCCGCTTTTACATAAAAAACCCTGGTATTTTGTTGAATTTGTATTTTCAACCCTGAAACCAGGCGCGCTTTTTGCACTAATAATTTATACAGCACTTTTATATTCTTCATTCACATTCTTATCAGGAATAGGTTTTAAATACATACTCCACCTTGGAGTTTTAGGGCTCTTTAGCACAATGACAGGCGTTTTAGCATCAGGCCTTGGCCCAAAATCACTGCTATATCTGATATTTTATCCCATCTGTTCATTTATGTTAAACTTCAAAGTTGTTACAAAAAAAATATCATTAAAGGGTATTCAAAAACAAATTCACGAAGATGAAAACGTAAACTCCGCAACAGTAAATTCAATAGTTTCGGATGGCAAAAAAGACTATGTCTGCAAGCTTGATTTAGTGTCAGAAGATGGCATGAGAAAAGTTGTGTTCAGATTCAAAAAAAGAAGATTTGTATCCGACGCTCATCTTCGAATGTATGATGCAATGGAAGACATCTCAAGAAAACTAAAAAGTAAAGGTTTTACAATAAAAGTCTGTCAAAATTGCAGCCACTTTGAGTCATGCCCGGATGGAACAATAGATTTATTAAAAGGCATTTGCAAACTAAAAGGAAATCCTCAAAATCCTGAAACTGCAGTACAAACACTTATCTGGAATACCTGCACAGGCTTCACACCTCACAAAATTTCGAACATGATTAACGATATGGCAAACAAAAACAGACCGGAACTCTAAAAACGCACTTTTTGTCTGTAACAAATAATAAAATCAATACAATAAAACAATGTATTTTTTATTAAATCTTAATTCGCAAGACTTTCAAGAATATGCACTATAATTATTCTAAAATCTGCGTCTTTTGGGGCGCTGTCTTTCTTCGTTAAATACAACTCTGTTTAGACCAAGCTCATCCGCAATTTTTTCGGCAGATTGTTTTACAAATTCAAAAACACCGGCATTATCAACATATATATCATCTATATCATAAATCTCAAGACAACTTTTGCCATCAATTTTTATCTCTCTGGCTTTTGCTGAATATTCCTGCATGCAATTATCTTTATCGGTATTGATAATTTGGAAAAAATGCTCATCAGAATCCGGCGCATCAATCCAATTTGCCTCATATTTTTGGCCCTCTATTATGGCTTCATTAATTGTTTTAAACTCTCTTTCATAAAAAAGCCTCTGATTATTTAAAAATGCCTCAGCACCTTTCTCATCCAATTTCATATCAATATTTGTAACATATTTTGGCAATATCCTTGATATAGGAATATTCTTGCGCGCAGCATAGTCTATTGCTGCAAAATATTTGTCTGCACATTCTTCGGGTATAAAATTATTTTTATAATAAAATACAAACGGAGGAGGAACATTAGAAGCTGTCAAATGAATTTTTCCGCCAAATCCCCTCTTCTTGCTCTCTTCTACGGCGCATTTAAGAAGCTCAACCCCGGCCCCTTTATAGTGTCTTAAATTATTCTCCTCTGTATAAAATTCTTTTACATAAAGTCCTCTATCCTTGTTGATATTATCATCCTTGGTTCCAAAAACCTCAATGTAGCCTAATTTATCCCCCACAAAAATCCTAAATTCTTTTGAATCACCGCCAAATGCCTGCTCAAGCATTCTTCCGCGCTCCGGTTTTAAACTGGCAATTACAGCTTCAACAGGATTATCATTAACATCTTTTATTTTAACCCTTTTAATTTCAACATCAGAAGACTTTTTAAACCCGTCAGCCAAAGGAGTCGCAAAGCACAAAAATTTATTCTGTCATATTTTATCTGTGGAATATTAATATTAGCTAATAGTATATTTGTTATTCTCATATCCCATATAAAACAAATCAAAGATAAAATTGACAAAATTATGTCTTATTTTAACTTTTGTAAAGTTATATATTCACCTAAATAGACTGGCTCATTCTAATTCAAGGATGAGCCAGTCTATTTTTTTTGTAATAGATTTACTACTTCATCAAAAGATGTTGGTTTGTTTCGTAAATATCTTGTCTGAATGAATCTCTGTAGGCAATTGAACCTGTTACTTTTCTAACAGCATTTACCATGCCGATTTGTGTTTCCTGCTTGTTAACAAAAGAACCAACACCAACAGCGCTAGCACCTGCAGCAAATGCAAGAGGTGCAGTATCTGCATTAACACCTGAAGCTGTCATTATAGGAATGCCAACATGTCTTGCAATTTCCATAGTGTTTGTAATTGTAACTTTAGCAAGATTCAAATATTCTTTTGCAGTTTTAGCTTTTTCAATAGCGCCAACTTTGCTGCCTTCTGTCTGAATTAAGTCAATTCCAAGAAGTTCTAACTTTCTTGCAAGTTCAATCTGTTCTTCAACTTTGATTTCACCGGGAATTGTAACACATGTGAAAACGCCATTTGGAGTAAGAGTTAATGCTTCAAGTGCAATTTCATAAACATCATCAGCATTAAATTCAAATCCTTGTTTATAAAGAGCATCAAAATTGCCTATTTCAATTGCATCTGCGCCCCATTGAACAGCCTTTGCAAGCTTAAAAGGCTCAACGGAAGAAGCAAAAATCGGAAGCTTTGTATTTTGTCTTGCGGTTTTAATAACTTCTTCATCAGCTGCAACATCAACAGCGCTTGCTAAACCAAGCTGTGCTGCCCTAACTACATTTTTTACGCTTTCAACATCGTAATTATCAATGCCGGCAATAATTTTTACGGCTCGTCTTTCTCTCAAATGTTTTTTAAAAACATCAATATTTCTCATTTTTCTTCCTTTCGTAAAAGTTAAAAGAATTATAACACACTTAAATATCTGGAGCAATTTAATTTTACAGGTGTAATGTTTTAATTTAATTATACTATAAAATCGGAGTATTGTTGAATGTATAGACTTTATAAAACATTAACAAAGAAAATATTGCTAGCATGTTTGTCATTTTTTTTATTTTTTTCCATGCCTTTTTACCCAATAAGTGCTCCAGCGTTTGCTGCAAGTTCTGAAGAAAACGCCTTTACAAAAATTTACGAAAGAATAACCCCTGCAATCGTAGCCATTGACGCCCAGCTTGATGAAGGCGTATCATCAGGTACAGGCTGCGTTATAGATTCAAACGGCGCAATTTTAACAAGTTCTCATGTTATAAATAAGGCAAAAAATATAGAAGTGACAACTGCAAACGGCCAAAGTTATAAAGGCGAAGTACTTGCTGTTTTGAAGGATAAAAATGACCTTGCAATAATTAAGATCAACCCGAAAAAACCTCTTCCTGTAATATCTTTTGGCAACAGTGAAAATGTAAAAGTAGGCCAAAGAGTACTTGCTATAGGAAATCCTTTTGGTTTTAGAGGCACGCTTACAACAGGAATAATCTCAAGAATTGATTATCAAAGAAAAAAAATCCAGACAGACGCTGCTATAAACCCGGGCTGTTCAGGCGGTCCGCTATTAAACTTAGACGGTCAGGTGATTGGTATTAACCAGTCAATATATAACCCCGACAACAACAGGTCAAACATAGGAATTGGCTTTGCCGTGCCTGTTAATTATGCAAAAGATTTTATAAACCTGACAAAATCTAAAATGGCATCAGTGCGCCCTGGCAGATGAAAGTTTATATTTTGGCATATAAAATTACCTCATCTTGTCGTAAAATCAGCAATAGTTAATGATTAATTAAGTATTTTTTTACATTTTATTTTGCTTGTTTTAATATTTAATATATAAATTAATATAACCAAGGCAAAAATAAAATGTTTAAAGATTATAATTCAATATATCTTGATTTTGACGGCACAATTACAAAATATGACACCGTTAATTCTTTCTTTAAAAATTTTGCCGATATCAAGTGGCTTGATGTTGAAAAAGACTGGATTGAAGGAAAAATAGATTCAAAAACCTGTATGCAAAATCAGCTTAATTTAATCAAAAATTTAGACAGGATAAAATTGCACGAATATCTTGACTCTATTGAAATTCAGGATGGTTTTATAGAATTTTACACAAAAACAAAAACATGCGGGCTAAAACTTACAATTTTAAGCGATGGATTTGATTATTTTATTAATTATGTACTAAAAAAGTTAAACATATCTGATATAAATTTTTATTCAAATAAACTGAATATTTTTGAAGAAAATAATTATTTAAAATTTGAATTAAGTTTTCCAAATGAAGAGAAAAGATGTGATTTAAGCCTCGGAACATGTAAATGTGCAAAAATTCAAAAAAATGAAAAATTTATATACGCCGGTGATGGATTATCCGATAGGTGTATTGCAAGCAAGTCTAAACTGTTGTTTGCTAAGAACAGTTTAAAAAAACATTGCTTAAAAAACAAGATAAATTTTGTTGAATTTGACAATTTTTTCGATATTTTAAGCTACTTATCTAAGGAAGGGGATATATAAATGCAGGATTTAAAACAAAAAACACTAACAGAAGAAGAAATCAGAAGCTTAGACGAAAAATATTGCTCCTGGGGAGACACCACACACTATAGCAAAATGCCAAAAATATTTACAGGCTGCGAAGGCACTTATATGTTTGATGAAAAAAACACACCATATCTTGATTTACAAATGTGGTATGCAAGCTGCAACCTCGGATACAAAAACAAAAAAATTTCTGACGCTGTTATTGACTGCTTAAACACCATGCCCCAGATTGCATCAAGGTTTTTATTTGAAAATAAAGTACTTCTGGCATCAAAAATTGCAAAAGCAAACGAAAAAAGGTTCAACCTTAAAGGCAGAGTACATTTCAATGTAGGCGGCGCACAGGCAGTCGAAGATGCCTTGAAGCTTGTAAGAAACTACACAGGAAAAAACCTTCTTTTTGCCTTTATGGGCGGATATCACGGAAGAACCATAGGAACATCAAGTGTTACCTCAAGTTTCAGATACAGAGAAAACTACGGCCACTTTGGCGACAGGGCGCATTTTGTGCCATTCCCTTACTGCTACAGATGTCACTATGGCAAAAAATGTGAAGACTGCAATTTTTATTGCGTAAAACAATTTGAAAAAAACTTTGAAAGCGAGTATAAATCCTTCTATGACCCCTCAACCAAAAAATGTGAATACGTAGCATTCATAGCAGAACCGGTTCAAGGCACAGGCGGCTATATTGTTCCTCCTATGGGATATTTCAAGGAGCTAAAAAGAGTTCTTGATAAATTTGGTATACTTTTTGTTGCGGATGAAATTCAAATGGGATTTTATAGAACTGGAAAATTGTGGTCAATAGAACATTTTGGTGTAAAACCGGATGTTATAACATTTGGTAAATCTTTAACAAACGGCCTAAATCCTCTTGGTGGGCTTTGGGCAAGAGAAGAAATGATTAACCCCGAAATTTGGCCTGCAGGAAGAACCCACTCCACCTATTCATCAAATCCAATAGGATGTGCAGCAGGCAATGCAGTAATGGATGCATTTGAAGAACATAATTTTGAAGATGAAATAAAAAATAAAGGTAAAAGATTCCTTGATGGGCTTAAGTGCTTGAAATCGAGATATAAAACTATAGGCAACGTAGATGGTCTGGGCCTTGCGCTTAGAATAGAATGTACAAAAGATGACGGTTTTACGCCTGATAAAGAGCTTTGCGACAATATTATTGAAGAAGGACTAAAAGGAAATCTTGAATATAAAGGCGAAAAATGCGGACTTGTTTTAAATAACGGCGGATATTTCAAAAACGTAATCACCCTTGTGCCGCCGGTTACGATTACAAATGAAGAAATTGATATGGCAATTGAACTTATAGATAAACTATTCAAGAGGTTCAGCTAAATAATATGAACACAAAAGTTAGAAAAAGCGATATGGACTATATTTTAATCCATAGAGAAACAGTTCTGCCAAATCGTGCTGTCATGTTATTCCATGGCTTAACCGGAAGCCCGTTTGAATTAAAAAAATACGCAAAATTTTTATATGATAACGGCTTTGATGTTTACTGCTACTGCCTGCCGGGGCATGGCGATCATCCTATAGATATTTATTCAGTTAAAGAAGAAGACTGGCGAAGTTTTGCAAACGACAGATATAAAGAGCTAAGAAAAAACTATGCCGACTTTTTTGTTGGCGGCTTATGCCTTGGCGCCGTGCTTGCACTGAATCTGGCACAGGAAAATAAAGACATAACAGGGCTTATATGTTTATCCACAACCTTATTCTTAGATGGCTGGACAATTCCTTGGTATAACTTCCTTATGCCCATAGGTCTTTATACAATTTTAAGATATTATTACACCTTCCCTGAAAGAGAGCCTTACGGCATTAAAAACATCAAGGTAAGAAACACTATTTCAAAACTAATGAGCAAAAACACAGTCGCCATGGATAATTATCCGCTAAGTTCTATATATGAACTATTGATGCTCTCTAAAAAAGTAAGGCATAATATTAAAAAAGTTCACGCGCCAATTTTAATAATTCATTCACTTGAAGATGATTTGACCAGTACAAAAAGTGCAAAATTTGTTTACAATAATGTTTCATCTTTTTATAAAGAATATATAGAGCTTAAAGACAGCTATCATTTAGTACTTTATGATAATGAGAAAGAAACTGTGTACAATAAAACACTTGAATTTACAGACGCACTTTCATACAAAAGAGATATCACCCTTAAAGAACTCCAAAGCAAAAAATAAAGGAGACAAAGAGCTTGCATAGTTTACTAATTATTTTAATACTCATAAATTTATTATTAATATTATCTCTGATTTTTGGCATGGTTTACGTATTTAAAGAAACAACTGAACCAAAACTAAGGGCATATTACTCTGTTTATTTATCTGTTTTATTGTTCTTGTATCTGGCAGGCCTTATTGCTGCTGCAATAAGATATATTTTTGTTGCACAATATATGCAAAGTCCATTCTTAATAATGTTCTTCATATTCCCTTTTGCAATAGGAAATTTCGCATCCTATAAAAATTTAAAACTGTTTACAATTCTTCAAATTGCCGTATTTTTAATAAGTTTATTCTACATTATTTATCTATATGTAAATTTTAGACACATTTAATTAACTTTTACTGTTTATTATTTAAAATTTATGTTACATTTATAAACATAATAAAATAGTTGAAAAGCGGTATATATATGCAGTGTAAATTTTGCGGTCAAAAATTGCCAGATAATGCACTCTGCTGCAGCAGATGTGGCGGGAGCATGGAAAAAAAGGTTAAAACTAAAACAATAATACCAAGACCAAGAGAAGAAGAATTGGTATTTAATATAAAGCCTGCTTTTGATATGTCAATAATATCGATAAGGGCATTTTTCCTTGCACTGTTTATAGGAGTTGTTGCAACAGCAACAATCGGAACATTTTTAACCGTTGTATTAAGCTTTTTTGGATTCTTGGATTATCAATTCATTTTCTGGACAACAGGCGGCACATTTTTTATGCTAACCTTCCTTTTGTCTGTCTATATTGCAAGAAAAAATACGATGGCAAGAAAATTCACATTCTATCAAACAAAGATGGAATATACATATAATGCATTTGACGGCAAATTCAGATACCTTGAATACACATCCATCCTTGATTCAAGCGTTACAAAAGGCCCTCTTCAAAAAATGTCAAATTTGGGCAATATTTCTTTTGTATGCGTCGGAAGTTTTCATGACTATATTGTTGCAATCGGCGATGTTAGAGACCCTGATTATGTTTACAAAAAAGTGTTGGATTTAATTGAAGTAAGCAAAAACCTTGCCCAATAAAAAATAAGTTGTTTTATTAAGAAAAGTTACATTTTTAAGTTTTTCTATAATGCATAGCAAGCAATTTATTTCAGGTGTTTTAAAATAACGTACAAGCGCCTGAAAATATTTTAATGGAAATTTTAAACAGCTACCTTGAATATAGAAAAAATAAGCCGAAATACGCCAAATGGAAAGCAGAACGAAATGAGCGTGCGGCAAAAAAAGAGCTTTATTTTAAAAACAATCCTTTATCAGAAGCCGAAAAGCAAAAACAAATAAAAAAGATAAATGCCGTACTTAACGCTGTTGATATTATGGATGAATATTCCCAGGTGAAGGCTGAAAACGCAGAAATTGCCGTTGAAGCTTTGCAGCAATTTGCAATATCCATAATTTCATTGGCTGCAACCATTCCATTTTTCTTATTTACAAGAAGTAAAAAAGGACAGGAAGCTTTTAACAAAATGGATGAAACAAAAATGCTGCTGTTCACCCAAGCGCCAACCATCATTACTTCAATCGCAGGAATGATAGCAGCTGCACCGGTTATAAGCTGGGCAGTAAAACAAGAAATATTTGCATCAAAAGTAGGCCGCCATGAGGCAGTTAACAAAGAATCAAAATCGGAAAATCAATTCGCCATCCTTACTGATACACAACTAAAAGAAGTGCAGACACTATCGGAAAGTGTTGAGATTAAGGAAGAAACGGAAAAACAAAAACCGCCGACCGCAGTAAAGGAAGCCATTGCAACACTAAAATCTTTAACATCAAGCAATCAGGAAGTTAAAGATTATCTTGAAGAACAAAATAAACTTTTTGAAGAGAATAAGAAAAATTTCAATAAACCACTAAGCAAAGAAACTGTTCAGAGCGCAAAAGAAGAACAGGAAATGATAACGCAAATTGTGGAAGAAATCGATACCGCTTCTCAGGATTATGCAGAGGATGTTGAGCTTGGCACAAATACATTTGTCGCAAGCGGGGCCTTATTAGGCGCTGCAGCAGGTTTTGTAATAAGAGGCATTGTTTCATTATTGGCAAAAGCGGCAGACAAAAGAGCTCAGAAGCCAAGCGGCAATATTCTTAAAATGTTTGATGGGTATAAAAATTTAAAAGAAGCAGGCGGTCTAAATCTTATTCCGCTGGTTACAACCTTTATTGCCATGATACCGGTATCTATTGTTTCTGCAAAACTACAGAAGCAGGCCTCAAGAGTGGCAAGGTTTGAAGTTATACGGGATTTTCAAAATAATCCGGAAAAAGCCTTGTATGTAGATGATGACAAATTAAATAAAATCAAAATCGAAACACCAAATAAAAAGAAGGAAAATATCTTTCAGTTTTATTTTAGAGCCCTAAAAGAAAACAAAGAATATGAAAAATATAAAAAAGAAAATGGCGACAAGGATAAACAGATAAAACTAGCAAAAAACCGAATTACGCTCTCTGAAAAACAAAAGAATGACGCAAAACAATTACAGACAAATGTATTTAAGACCTTTAATAAAATTGATGATAAATCGCAAACTTATTCTGAAAACACAGAAGCCTTAGGACAAATAGTAAAACAATATGGAAACTGCATCTTATCTATTACAGGTATAATTTTATCAATGACGCAGATTGCAAAATTAATGAAATCAGACAAAATAGGTGCCAAAAACATCATAAAAGCACTTGCCCCAGCTTTTTTATCCACTATTCCAACAATTCTTCTTGATATATTTGTCACAAAAGAGCAAAAACAATCTTCACGCGTTGCGCATATGATGGCAATAGAAGATTTAAAGGACTACAGACATTTTGCAAATTATAATAATTCAAACACCAAAGAACAATCATCAAATATTGATTCCAAAAATACACAGAAGCAAACCATGAAATTAAAAAATCCCTTTGCAAGATTCGCAACACTACAAGTGACAAAATAAGCCGGAAACTTCTGCACATCAGCTTTTTACAATAAAAAACACGATTAAAACCACAAAGGAATTGGAATAGGAATAATTTTTGTTTGTTTTTTAATCTTATATTTAAAAGTAAGCTGCTTGGCATTCATATAATCAGAATAAGCCGGTAATTCTGCCTCTCGCATTTTTCTTATTACTTTTTCATCATATTTTTTTGAGCCCGAGCTAACTAAAATCCACGCCTTATCAACATGCCCCGTCTTATTTACTGTGATTGCAAACTGGGGTTCTCTATCCTTGTACGAAAAAGTTCTTGGCATAGTCTTATAAACCGCCTCATTTATATTGTTTCTATAATATTCATATGCTTCTTTTGAATTAAACTTTAATACAGGTGCATTATAACTATAATTTTGCTTTGCAAAAGCAAAAGTTTGCGTAAATATAAATAGCCAGGTACAAAACAAAAAGACAAAACATAAAATTTTCTTAACTTCTTTATTCATTTTATTGCTCCAATCTTTATAAACATGAAGTTTTAAGAGCTTCTTCTGCCGCAGCCCTGCAATGAGAATATACCGTATTAATAACAGGAATTCCAAAAACCAATTTATCATTTATAAGGTTTGGAAGTTCTGTACAGCCTAAAACAACACACTCTGCACCAAAATTCTTATATTTTTCAATAATTTCAAGAATTTTCTGCCGCGAATCATCCAAAACTTTTCCTGCACAAAGTTCATCAAATATAATATTATGAACAATATCCATTTCCGCTTCATCAGGTACTATAACATTTAAACCATATTCACCAACAAGCTTTTTTGTATAAAATGACTCTTTCATTGTATATTTAGTGCCAAGAAGCAAAACTGTTTTACAGTCAATTTCCTTAATATTTTTCGCCGCAGCATCGGCAATATGAATAAGCGGAATGCTTATACTGTTTTGAACAGCACCAGCAACACTGTGCATAGTATTTGTTGCTATCATAATATAATCTGCACCAGTATTTTCAAGTTTCTTAGCGGAAGAAGAAAGAATTTCCCCAAGCTTCTGCCACTCCCCGGATTCTTGCAAATTGGCAATTATATCAAAATCATAGCTTTCCATTAAAATTTTAGCACTATGCAAGCCGCCAAGCCTTTCGTTAACCATTTCATTAAGTATTCTATAATACTCAATGGTAGATTCAAAGCTCATTCCGCCTATTATGCCGATTGTTTTCATCTATTTTGCCTTTAATACTTTATCCCTGATTAAATCCCCCATACGCTTTGTACCTATGAGCTCTTTACCATCAGACATAATATCAGCAGTTCTATAACCGTCTTTAAGTACGTCTTTGATTGATTTTTCAATCAAATCATAAGCTTCATTCATCTTAAATGAATATTTAAGCATCATACCGGCCGAAAGTATCGTTGCAATAGGATTTACAACATCCTTGCCTCTTAAATCAGGTGCAGAGCCGTGGATAGGCTCATACAAAGAAGTTTTTCCGGCTTCGCCAAGGCTGGCACTTGGAAGAAGGCCAAGAGAGCCTGAAAGCATAGAAGCTTCATCTGATAAAATATCTCCAAAAATATTTCCGGTAACAATTGTATCAAACTGTTTTGGCGCTCTGATTAACTGCATTGCTGCATTATCAACGTACATATGCGATAATTCAACCTCGGGATAATCCTTTGCAACTTCAAGAATTACTTCACGCCACAGCCTTGAAACATCAAGCACATTTGCCTTATCAACAGAACAAAGTTTTTTACCCCTTACCATTGCAGTTTCAAACGCAATTTTTGCAATCCTTCTTACTTCATCCTCAGAATATATCATATTATTGAAGCCGAATTTTTTGCCATTCCCATCCTTGTCAAGACGAACTTCTATGCCCTTTGGCTCACCAAAATAAACATCACCGGTTAATTCTCTTATTATCATAATATCAACACCAGATACGTTTTCAGGTTTCAAGGGGCTCGAAGTTACTAATTCATCCCAAACAATAGCAGGACGCAAGTTTGCAAACAAACCAAGAGCTTTTCTTATACCAAGCAAAGCTCTTTCCGGCCTAACTTCAGGAGGAAGTGTATCGTATTTCCAATCGCCCACTGCGCCAAGCATAACAGCGTCAGCTTCTTTAGCTGTCTTAACAGTTTCATCAGGCAATGGTACGCCTGTTTTTTCGTAGGCTATTCCGCCAATTAATTCATCCTTATATTCAATCTTAAAATCAAAAACCTTTTCAGCTGCGCCAAGCACTTTTTTGGCTTCATCCATAATTTCAGGACCAATGCCATCACCCGCAACAACAGCTACTTTATATTCTTTCATCAAAAACTCCTAACTAAACTCCTAATTTCTTTTTTGTATAATTTACAAGGCCACCGGCATTGATTAATTCCTGAATTTCCTTTGGATATACGCTAACCTTATATTCCTTACCAGTAGTTAAATTTTTAACAATGCCGTTATCTAAATCCATGCAAATTTCATCACCATTTTTTGTTTCATCAGGAAGCTTGTCGTTTTCTATAATAACAAGGCCAATATTTATGGCATTTCTATAGAAAATTCTCGCAAAACTTTTGGCAATAACAGCACTCACGCCTGACGCTTTAATGGATATAGGAGCATGCTCACGGCTTGAACCGCAGCCAAAATTATCTCCTGCTACAATAAAATCATCTTTTTGAACGTTTTTGCAGAAATCTTTATCAATATCTTCCATACAATGCTCGGCTAATTCCTTAGGGTCGCTTGTGTTTAGATACCTTGCAGGGATAATTACATCCGTATCAACATCATCCCCATATACAAAACTTTTGCCTTTTTTCAAAATTTCTCCTCCATTTGTTCCATTTACATTTTAAAATCTATTTTCTATTATATACATAAAGAAAGAGCTAATACAAATTATATACGCTCAAACTTTGTGAAATTGTTTACTTTTGTAAAAAATACACAAAACATACGTCATCACAGTTAGTTAAAAGGAGAGAAAAAGATGAGATTACAAGAAAGCATTATCGAAGCAGTTGGCGAAGTTTACAACTACCTTTCAGAAAACGGCGAAGTTACTACAAAGAAAATGCAAAAAGACCTTAACCTTGATGCAAACTTTACAAGCTTAAGCCTTGGCTGGTTAGCAAGGGAAGACAAAGTTAACATTGAAAGAAAAGGCGCTTATACAAAAGTTAGCCTTATATAATAAATGTCTTATATAAGCATTTAATGTAAATAATAAGTTTACAAGCCAATAATTATAAAAGTCGTCCTTAATAATATTATTCAAAATATTGACAAGGACGACTTTTTTTATGACAATTATTTTATGTTTATGTTAAAATCAGATAACAATTAACTATTAAAAATAAAAGGAATACGAAAAATGGCAGTACCGAAGAAAAGAACAGGCAGATCAGCCCAAGCAAAAAGAAGAGCCAACTGGAAAGCAACAGTTCCCGCCACAACTACTTGCAAAAACTGCGGAAGCATTGTTTTAACACATACAGTTTGCGCTGAATGTGGAACATATAAAAACAAGGTTGTAAGCATTAAAGGCCAAACAGCTGATACAACAGCGGAAGTAAAAAAAGCTGACAGTAAGGTTGTTGAAACAGAAGCAAAACCAGTTGATGACGCTGAAGTAAAAGCAGAAGCTAAAACCGAATCAGAATCAACCGAAAGCGAAGAAAAACCAAAAAGAACCAGAAAACCTAAAAAAGCTGATACGGAAGAAAAATAATAATTAAGTTTAGAAATGGCAGGCGATACAATTTTTGCCTGCCCTAAACATTTAGGATAAGACTTGTTTTGAGGAAGTTAGTATTATGACAAGAATAGCAATAGATGCTATGGGGGGAGATCACGCACCAAGAGAAATAGTAAAAGGTGCTGTGTGGGCTGCTCTTGACTACGGCATCCCGATAGAACTTGTCGGCAAAAAAGAAGAAATTCAGGCCGAGCTTGATAGAATTCAAAAAAACGGCATTAAATCTATGCGCGGCGGATATTTTAACCACAGTATTAAAGTAGATTTATCAAAACTTGATATAATAATTACTCATGCTGACGAAGTTATAGAAATGGGTGAAGCTGTCGGCCAGGCCATCAGAAAAAAGAAAAAATCCTCTATAGTCTTAACCGTTGATGCAGTAGCTCAGGGAAGATCAGATGCGATTGTCGCAGCAGGTTCAACCGGTGCCGCTATGGCGTCAAGTTTATTTGGGCTTGGCAGGCTAAAAGGCATTGAAAGACCAGCTATATGTGTAACGCTTCCCTCAATGAAACATCCGTTTGTTTTATTAGACGCCGGCGCAAACAGCAGCTGTACGCCTGAAATGCTTTGTCAATTTGCAATTATGGGAACGACATTTGTAAAAAATGTCTACGGCAGAAACAATCCCTCTGTAGGAATTCTAAATATTGGCGAAGAAGCAGGAAAAGGAAATGAACTTGTTCAGACAACCTATAAAATGTTGCAGGAAAATGAACAAGGAATTAATTTTATAGGAAATGTTGAGGGCAAAGAAATTTTCCATGGAAACTGCGATGTTATCGTATGTGACGGTTTTACCGGAAATGTTGCTCTTAAAATCATAGAAGGCTCTTCCCTAATGCTGTTTGAAATGATTAAGGAAGAGTTTAACAGCAACATTATTTCAAAAGTTATAGGGCTTCTTGCAAAGCCTTTTATGAAGAGAATTTACAAAAGAATTAATTATGAAGAATTTGGCGGGGCGCTACTTTTGGGTGTCAAAGGAATAACGGTTATAGCCCACGGCAGAAGCACAGCCTACGCCATCAAAAATGCTGTTCGCGTTGCAAAAGAAGCAGTAGAAACAGGCGTAAATAAAAAAATTGCAGAATTTTTTCAGTAGATAAAGACCTTAGAATGAAGGATAACAGAACAAATGAACTATAAACCAGTACAAATCCGCTCAATTGGCATGGCAGTGCCTGAAACTGTAATCACTAACGATGATTTAACAAAAATTTTAGATACATCAGATGAGTGGATTTCAACGAGGACAGGCATAAAACAAAGATTTATTGCAAACGGAGATGAGAATTCTACATTATTTGGAATACAAGCCGCAAAAGATGCCATCAATAAATCAAACTTGCAGGGTGCCGACATAGACGCAATAATTGTCGCCTCTTCTAATCCTTACAATATTTATCCTTCAACCGGCTGCGCCATTCAAGAAGCAATAGGCGCAAAAAAAGCAATAGCTTTTGATATAACGGCAGCTTGCACTGGAATGCTTTACGCCCTTGAAATCGGCAGAAGCTTTATTGCTGCAGGAAAATATAAAAATATCCTTTTGGTTGCATCTGATACAAACTCTAAATTTCTTGACTGGAATGACAGAGCAAGCTGTGTTCTTTTTGGAGACGGCGCTGGAGCAATTATAATAAGCGAATCAGAAGACGGCAAGGATGATATTTTAGCACTCAATATCAATGCGGATGGTACAATGGGCAGACATATTACAATGAATTTGGTTGGAGACAACTGCCCGCTAGTTAAACCATCGGAACTTGGCCAGCAAAAAATTACAATGAACGGAAAAGAAGTTTACAAATTTGTAGTTCAAACAATGCCAGAATCAATTATGCACTGTTTAAAAGATGCAAACCTTGAGCCCAAAGACATTGATTATCTTGTACCGCATCAGGCAAATTTAAGAATTATTGAAGGACTTCAAAACAGGCTTGAATTTGATGATGAAAAAGTTATTGTAAATATTGATAAATACGGAAATACTTCTGCTGCTTCAGTTCCAATTGCACTAGCTGAAGCGCTTGAATCTGGCAAAATCAAAACACCATCAAAAGCAATCCTTTGCGCATTTGGCGCAGGCATGGCCTGGGGTTCAGCTGTTGTAAATCTTAGAGAAAATCTTAAATAATTTTAGGAGAAAACAATGAATAAAATAGCATTCATTTTCCCAGGACAAGGTGCTCAAAGCACCGGTATGGGTTTAAGCTTGTTTGAAAATTTTAATTCAGCAAAAAAAGTTTTTAAAACGGCTGACACAATACTTAATAAAAACGTTTCAACAATGTGCTTTGAAGGGCCTGATGAAGTTTTAAAACAAACCACAAACACACAAAGCTGTTTGCTTGCCGTTTCTATAGCAGCACTTGAAGCACTCAAAGAAGCCTCAAATAATACAATCAAAGCAGACTATGTTCTTGGTCATTCTCTGGGTGAATATTCTGCTATGTATGCTGCAGGTGTTATGGATTTAGACAATATTCTTCTAGCTATTCAAAAAAGGGCTGACCTAATGCAGGAAGCATGTGAAAATTCAAAACCAGGCGCAATGACTGCAGTTTTAGGTTTAAGCGAAGAAAAAATAAAAGAATGTCTTAAAAAGGCCTCTGACAAGGGTGTGGTAAGTATTGCAAACTACAACGAACCAAATCAAATAGTCATAACCGGCGAGATGGAAGCGGTTAATTTTGCAAATGATTTAATTAAAGAAGCAGGAGCAAAAAGGGTTGTACCACTTGCTGTTTCAGGTGGATTTCATTCCGAATTAATGAGAAATGCCGGAGAAAAGTTTAAAGAATTTGTTAATACCCTTAAAATAAATAATGCAAATATTCCGGTAATAACTAATGTAGACAGCGAACTAACAACAAAAGCAGAAGATTTTATAAAAAAGATGCCGGCACAAATATATTCTAGCGTTTACTGGACGCAATCAATTAAAAAACTTCTGGAGCTTGGCGTTAATACCTTTATCGAGCTTGGAAACGGCAAGGTTTTAAGCGGACTGAACAGAAAAATATGCCCGCCGGACGTAAAAACCTACAATGTATCCGACACCGATTCCCTAAAAACCACGCTGGATGCATTAAATGCAGTGAATGTATAAGGAGATAATAAAATGACGGATAATAAAATTGCACTCGTTACAGGCGGCTCAAGAGGCATAGGTAAAGCCTGCGCAATAGAACTTGCAAAAGCTGGTTGCGACGTAATTATAAATTATGCCGGCAACGAAGAGGCAGCAAATAAAACTGTCCAGGAAATTAAAAGTCTTGGCCAAAATGCGTCTGCTAAAAAATTTGATGTTTCAAACAAAGAAGCTGCAGAAAAAGCAATAGCTGAAATTTTAGAAGAATATAAAAAAATAGATATTCTTGTAAATAATGCAGGAATAACGCGCGACAACCTTTTTATGCGCATGAAAGAAGAAGAATGGCTTGCTGTAATTAACACAAACCTGAATTCCGCTTATTTTGTAACACATCCGGTTTCAAAAATTATGATCAAACAAAGAAGTGGCTCAATCGTAAATATGGCTTCTGTTTCAGGAATATACGGCAATGCTGGTCAGGCAAATTATTCTGCTGCAAAAGCAGGTATAGTAGGCTTTACAAAAGCACTTTCAAAAGAACTGGCTTCAAGAAACATTCGCGTAAATGCTGTGGCACCTGGTTTTGTTCAGACAGATATGACAAAAGACTTGCCTGTGGATAAAATCATAGAAAGAATTCCTCTAAAAAAACTGGGTATGCCTGAAGATATTGCAAAAACCGTAAAATTTCTTGCCATTGACGCTGGATACATTACAGGACAGGTAATAGGGGTTGACGGCGGTCTTGTTATTTAACACATTTCAAAAAAACTTTAGTAAAGAAATAATCCGCTTTGTATTGTTGGTTGCTATTAGCATAATCAGCTTAAAGCCTGGACTTTGTGTATCAAATATAGACGAAACATTTGGAAAATATTCATTTGATAACTTTTCTCCATCTGATTTTTCCACGCCCTTTCCTACAAATTTCAGCGGACAAATACCTTTAAGAAAAAAGGAAATGACCCCGGAAGAAAAAGAACAAATCCGTCTTGCACGAGAAGAGTTGGTGCAAAAAAAGATTCCTTTCACAAGTGAGGAATTTATAAAACAAATAAAGAAAAACAAAAAAGATAATGTCGAGCTGATGCTAAAAGCAGGAATGAGCCCAAATATAGATTACTTTGGCGAATATGCTCTGTTTTATGCAGTAAAATTTAACAAAACAGAAATAGCCCGACTTCTTCTGGATAAAGGGGCAAACCCAAACACAGGCTTTGATTCGGTACTTTTTTGGGCAGCAAAAAATAATAATACAGAGCTTGCAAAAGCTCTGATTCAAAAAGGTGCAAAAGTAAATTTTGAAGAATTGGTATCGTCAAAAACAATCCTCTATACAGCCTTGAAGAAAAATAATCTTGAACTTGCAAAGATTCTAATTGATAATGGCGCAAAAATAGATATGGCTTCCGGAATAATTATCGACAAAAAGAATCTATACGAAAAGCTTGGTATCGACAGATTTTAAACAGTGATACAGTACTCAATCCCAAACAGGCTCTTGAGCTTTGTAATAAATACAATTAAAAAGTCCCGCAATATCAAAAAGCGGGACTTTATTATTAAAAAACCATAAAGCTAAAACTGTTTTAAAAATCTTTCATCATTATTAAAAAACAGCCTTATATCATCAATGGCATATTTTAGCATGGTAAGTCTTTCAACTCCCATACCAAAAGCAAAACCGGAATAAACACTTGAATCAATTCCAACACCTTCTAAGACATTAGGATCAACCATGCCGCACCCTAAAATTTCAAGCCACCCTGTGCCAGAACATGTTGCACACCCTTTTCCTTTGCACATTATGCATTGAACATCAACTTCTGCAGATGGCTCGGTAAACGGGAAAAAGCTATTTCTAAACCTTGTTGGACGACTGGAGCCAAAATAAAGCCGTATAAATTCATTTAACGTACCTTTTAAATCAGTAAACCTGATATTTTTATCAACACACAAGCCTTCTATCTGATGAAAAAGGTTGTTTTTCCTTGCACTTACCGATTCATTTCTGTAAACTCTGCCGGGTGCAATAATTTTAATAGGAGGTTTTTGGTTCTCCATAGTATGCACCTGTGCACCTGATGTTTGGCTTCTTAATACAACATGCTTTGCATTTAATGCATAATAAGTATCCTGTACATCCCTTGCAGGATGTTCTTTTGGGGTATTAAGAAGATCAAAATTATATTTCTCAACCTCAACCTCGGGTGAATATTGGTTTTCAATCAAAGAAAACCCCAAGTGTTCAAATATTTCGACAATCTCATTGACCGTTGCAGTTAAAGGATGAACTTTGCCTTTTTTCATATATGTTCCATCAAGTGTCGGATCTATTTTTTCAGAAATTAATTTTTTATTCAATTCTTCAAAATAAAATTTTTCATTTTTATCTTTTATTAAAGCCTCTATTTCTTTATACACTTCATTTGTCAATGAACCTATTCTAGGCCTCATAGCAGGTTCTATATCTTTTAAGCCCTTCTTTAAATTATTTAATTCAGATGATCTTGATAAATATTTATTCTTAATTTCATCAAGTTCTTTTAAACAATGAACTGCTTCAATCTCGCGTGTTGCATTTTCCTTAATCTCTAAAATTTTATTTTCCATAAAGCCGCTTCTAAAATCGCTCCAATATTACTTTTTACACACCAATAATAACCAAAAAAAAATGGTGTATCAAGTTTTTTTGATATAATATTTTTATTAGATTTAGCTGGGAACTGTACAATGGTTATATTATTTTATATTTCTCTATTTCTATACATCTCAACCCTCTCTATAATGACAAAAGAAATAGATTTTGATTTTTGGGCAAGGCTGATTGTCGGCAAAACCTTTTTTCAAACAGGAAGCCTTTTAAACTTTGACTTTCAGTCATTTGGCCCGACAAGACAATGGTTCGACCATGAATGGGGCTCAAGCCTTATATTCTATACGATTCTTGATAAATTTGGAGAAACCGGATTATTTATTTTTAAAATAATCATATTGTCTTTAACTTATTTTATACTTACAAGAATAATTCTTTTAAGAAGAAAACATAAAAATCAAAACAATGAAAACCCTCTTATTACAGCGCCATTTAACATCTTATTTTTTATACTTTTAATACAATCTTCATTAGACATAATGTTTACAACATTAAGATGTCAGCTCTTTACCTTTTTATTCTTTACAATATGGCTATACACACTGGAAAAAACAAGGCTTGAAAAAAACTACCAGCTTCTTTGGATTTTGCCGTCTACAATGCTCGTCTGGTCAAATATCCATGGCGGATGTTTCACAGGGCTTGGACTTTTAGCCTTGTATATTTTGGGAGAATTTTTAAACAAAAAACCAATCAAGCCTTTTATGATTACATTCTTCATCTCACTGACAGTAATGTTTATAAATCCTTATGGAGTGAAATATGTTTATTTCTTATTCCACGCCATAACGCTTAGTCGGCCAAATATTACAGAATGGCAACCATTATTTAGCAAAATCCACTTGTTTAAATTCTTTAAATTTAAGCTATGGTGCCTTGCTATGGTTTTAATCTCAATATTTTATCTAATAAGAAAATATATAAAAACAAATGGTGACTCTTTTATTGAAAAAACTAAAAGTATATATCACAATTTTGATAAAACCAAAGCACTTATCCTAATTACGATGTTTATCCTAAGCTTAAAAACCTTAAGACTTCTTCCTTTCTTTGCCTTGTGTGCATGCGCCTTTTTGTATGATGACATTTATACAAAAATCTTTAATAAAAAACTACCAAACACCTTAAATAATTTTAAAGAATTATTGCTTTATTTCCTTATTACACTTTCATTTGTATATACCATTAAAACAAATAAGATAGAGGGAACAATCAGCGAATATCCCTATGTAGAGGCTGAATTTCTAAAAATAAATAATCTTAAAGGAAATCTCTTTGCCAATTTTCATTTTGGAAGCTTCCTTGCCTATAAATTATATCCGAACAATTTCATATTTATGGACGGCAGATATGAAGAAACATATGAGCCGAGCCAGCTCAACAGAATGCATATTATTTATATAGGCCCAAACTGGCATGAGGAATTTTATAAACAGCACATTGATTATGTCATCATTGAAAAAGCATACGGGACACTATATACACGTCTAATGGCTGACAAAAATTGGAAGTTAGTCCTCGCCAGCAACAATTTTGTACTTCTTGCAAGAAAGGATATCAAAATCGAAAACCCGAAAATACCATCGAATGATTACGAATACTATAAAAAACACAAATGGGAGACAAATATTGACTGGAAATAAAGCTAATGGTACAAATAAAAAATCATCAAAGAAGGCAGTCATTACAGGCGCTATAATGTTTTTGTTTATTGCTTTTTATAGCGAGTCAGCATTTGCAAAAATCAGCTTGCAGATAAAAAAACCTGCAATTATTAATAAGGTTTCAAATAAGATTAATCAAATAACCGATAACAGCTACATAAGAAAACTAAACGAAGGACAGAATAAATATATTAATTTAGAAGAGCTGGAGCTTAAAACAAATACTCTTACAAAGTTTGAAGAAATAAATAGAAAAGAATATCTTGCTTTAAGACCGCTTGTGCTTCAATTAGAGGCAAAGTATATGCGCCTTGATGAAATGGATAAAAAAAGATGCAGATTTTATGATAGAAGATGCAAAAAAGAGTTAAAGAAAAATATAGACGCGCTAAACAGTGAAATTACGGAACTAAAAAGACAAATCTGGCATAAAAAGGAATATTATAAAATTTTATATATAAATGAAACCACAAGACAAGAAGATATAAAACTTCGCCGTTTAATTAAAGCGGCAACAAACAATAATCCAAAACTGTGGTAGGCTGGTAGATTATGTCCAAAACAGATATATTAAAAATTATTAATACAGAACGATACAAAAGAAACATTCTTATTCCAGAGGTAAACAAAGAAGGACAGAAAAAAATACTAAAAGCAAGAGTTCTCATCTGCGGCTCTGGCGGCCTGGGTTCTGGCGTAATAGCCAATTTGGCTTCACTTGGCGTGGGGAAGATAGGCATTGTTGATAATGACAATGTGGAAATGTCAAACCTTAACCGACAATTTATCCATAATCTGAATAATATAAATAAACCAAAAGTCTTATCTGCAAAAGAATGGATAAAAAATTATAATAAAGATATCAAAGTAGAGACTTATTATACAAGACTTAATGATAAAAATTATCTTGATATCGCAAAAAACTATGACATTATTGCAGACTGCTTTGACAGTTTTGAATCTAAATTCCTCTTAAATGATATAAGTCTTACACTGGAAAAACCTCTAATTCATGCCGGCGTCAGTGAATTCAGGGGCCAGACAATAACAATTATTCCAAAAAAAACCTCTTGCCTTAGATGTATTTTTCCTAATGCTGATATAAAAACGCCTATAGATAAAGCTATTGTATCACCAACAGTTTCAACTATAGCTTCAATTCAGAGTATGGAAATCTTAAAACTGATAATTAGCAAAGGAGAGCTTTTAACAAATAAAATTCTTACCTTTGACGGCCTGAATATGAGATTCAAAATTATTAACATTAAGAAAAGCTCATCCTGTATCTGCAGTTTATAAAGCTTAATGCACAAAGCCATTTTTAATGCAGATTATTTGAATCAGTCACATAAATATTAAGAAATATTAAATTAATATATACAAAATACGCAATTTTTATACACAAAATTACTTTATATATATGTACACTATTAGAAAGGACGTCAAATGGGCAAAAACAGAGCTTTTTTAACCGTATTCACAACGCGTCTTTTCTGGAAACTACAAATCAGCACTTGGGAAGACAAATTAACCGCACTTCAAGATGATCTTGCATACCTTGCAGCAAAATCAGCAAATATCGTAAACCGAATTTTAGATAGGCAAGAATCAGAGCTGCAAATGCTGGATGTAAATTTTGATGACGACCTTTCTGTTGAAGATTATGGCAGCATTATGAGTCAAAGACAACAAATTGAAAACAACTATCAACGCCAAATAGACCAGGAAATGGCCAAAACAAACGTAAGCGAAAAATTTCTTCAAAAACAACAGACAAGCATAGAAACTAGACTACAGGTTGCAAGAGCAAACGAAGAATCTTGTGGAGAATTTATGAACAGCATAGATTGCGGCTATTTTACAAATTCATAAAAATTAGGCACATTTTTTACTTCATATATTTGAATTATTGATTTCAAATAAAAAAAATATTAAAGTATTTAGAAAAGCTGTCGATAAATAAAATGTTAACTTGGCTTTTTTGAGGAAATGCTTTGCTTAATTTAGAAAAAGATTTTCATATTGATGGAATGGATGACATCCTCTGTGCCAGAATTCAAAGCACAGCAAATACAATTCTGCTTGTAGATGATGAAATAAATAACCTCCAGCTCCTAAAAAGGACGTTCCATAGAAAATACAAGATTTTAACAGCATCCAATGGGCTTGAGGGTTTGGAAGTATTCAAAGCAAATGCTGACAATATTTCTCTGATTGTTTCAGACCATAAAATGCCCGTTATGGAAGGCACAGAGTTTTTAGAAAAAGTAAACGAAATAGCGCCGGATGTCATAAAAATACTTTTAACAGGTTTTGCAGATATTGAAATTCTATCTGACGCGGTTAATAAATGTAATCTCTATCAGTATATCTTAAAACCGTTTGAGCCTGAAGAATTATCAAGAATTGTAGAAACAGGAATAAACAAATATAACCTCTCAAGTTCAAAGTCGGCAATATTAAAAGATTTAAAAGAACTTTTTTATAAAACAATTAAATCAATCTCATCAGCTCTTGATTCAAAGGACCCATACACTCATGGTCATTCATTAAGGGTAACGTTGTATTCTTTAATTTTAGCTAAAGAACTCGGATTTGATGAAAAACTTTTAGAAGAAATTGAAACAGCGGGGCTTCTTCATGATATAGGAAAAATAGCCATTCCACAGTGTATTTTATGCAAACCCGGAAAATTAACAGACGAAGAATTTGCTGTAATGAAGCTTCATCCCAATAATTCAGAAAGATTAATTATGAGCATTAAAAAACTTTCAGGAATTTCAAGCTGGCTAAAAGCACACCATGAAAGATGGGATGGAAGAGGCTATCCTGACGGTTTGAAGGGAGATGAAATACCTCTTTCTTCAAGAATAGTAGCCATTGCAGATACGTATGATGCTATGACATCAACCAGATCATATAGAAAAGCACTAAGTCATGAGGTTGCAATAGAAGAAATAAAAAAATGTTCAGGCAGCCAGTTTGACCCTACATTTGCTGAAAAATTTGTAGAGCTTGAAGCAACTATTAAAGCTGCCAAGGAGAATCCTGAAGATTATTACTACAAATACAGCTATCTTCAAAAAGAAAGCAATTTAAAAATTGTATAACAAAACCCTTATAACGCATTAGTCAGCAATATAAACAAATATTCATGCATTAAATGTATCATTTGTAAAAAAGGCTCAAAACTTACAAACAAGCTTTTATTTTAACATTTCTTAATAATAATATAAATTTCGTATTTCTATTTTTATAAAAAATGTTATACTAATCCTAATTAGAGTACTAGATTAGAAATAAAGGCATATTACAATGCATAAAAAATGCGCAGCAAACTTTACAATAGTTTTTGAATCATTTTCCACATTCTTTATAAAAATACCACAATTTTTATTATACCTGTTCTACCCTCTTATAGGACAGCTTCTTGGTATTTTTCTATGCTTCCTTCCGGTTTTTATAGCAGGAAATCCTCAAAATATAAATATTCCATTGCTTTTCATATGCATGATAATAGGCTTAATAATGTTTTGTCATGCATTTTGGCAATTTTTACTTGTACAAGGTGCTCTTGTTTTAATTTCAAAACAAATTGTAGAAAACGAATCTCTTAGGGAATTTAAATATTATACAGAAGGCTTCAAAAGAAGAAGTAGTGATTACATCGCTTATTTGATGTTAATGCTCCTCATTTCTTTAGCCATTTCAATCCTTATAGTTTCATCAATATTTTTTCTTGGCAGCGCAAATATGGGAAATATCTTGCATAATCCTGTAAGCATGGCAAGTGCCATAATTGTTCCAATCAGTATCGGAGCACTTATAATGCTTATCCTTGCACCATTATTTACAATTACTCTGCAGTCTTTTGTTTTAAGCCCGCATTTATCACCCCTTAAAAGTATCCTAAAAGCTTTTGGGCTAAGCATTAAGCATTATTTTCCACTTTGGGGCCTAATTATTTTAGTCGGCATAGTAGGACTCGTTTGGGGTCAAATTATTGCAAGTTTTTCAAAGGCTTTTATATTTACAGATGTTCTTGTAAATAATTTTGAAACAGGCTCCGGTAAAGAAATGATACAATTGCTTGAATTCTGGGTGTCTTTTGTGGCTGGAAACATTCTTCTTCCATTCAGCACAATGTGCTACACCTGGTATTATCTAAAAGTAGAAAAAGAAGAAAACGCAAAACTGGCAGGCTACAGAAGATAATCTTTTATGAAAAAGAGTCAGTAGATATTTCACCAAAATTAAACCTGCAAAATTAGCATAACTTACAGCACACAGCAAGCCCAACCTCTTAAAAATACAAACAAAATCAAATATTAAAAAGCCCTGCAATTTATTTCTGCCGGGCTTTTTAATATAAAAATGAGCTTTTACACCTCAATGTATTCTTTTAATCTCTTTGAGCGATTTGGATGTCTCAGCTTTCTTAGAGCCTTAGCTTCAATTTGTCTGATTCTCTCCCTTGTAACACCGAACAACTGGCCCACTTCTTCTAAAGTCCTTTGTCTGCCGTCATCCATACCAAATCTCAATCTTAAAACATCTCTTTCTCTTGGAGAAAGACTGCCCAATACTTCTGCCAAATCTTCCCTTAAAAGCTCATGGGCAACAGTTTTAACAGGAGCGTCAGCATCTTTATCTTCAATAAAATCGCCAAGGCGGGAATCTTCCTCTTTACCAATAGGCGTTTCAAGGCTTAAAGGTTCCTGGGCCACCTTAATGATTTCCCTTAATTTATTGATTGAAATGCCCATCTCAACAGATAGCTCTTCTTCAGATGGCTTTCTTGCAAGTTCCTGCGCAAGTTTTCTTGTAACTTTTTTAAGTTTATTAATTGTTTCAACCATATGAACAGGAATTCTAATTGTTCTTGCCTGGTCTGCAATTGCCCTTGTTATGGCCTGCCTAATCCACCAGGTAGCATATGTTGAAAATTTATACCCTCTTTCATGGTCAAACTTTTCAGCAGCGCGAATTAGTCCCAAATTGCCTTCCTGAATAAGGTCCAAAAAAAGCATTCCGCGGCCTACATATTTTTTTGCAATGCTTACAACCAATCTTAAGTTTGCCTGAACAAGTTTTCTCTTTGCAACAGCACCGGAATTTCCGCCTGCGACAATTTTTCTTGCAAGGTCAATCTCTTCATCAGCAGTAAGAAGCTTAATTCTGCCAATTTCTCTTAAATACATTCTGACAGGATCATCGATTGAAATGCCCTTCGGCACAGCCATTCCATCGCCTTCTTCTTCATCATCTTCTTTTTCAAAGAAAGCTGAACTTGAAAGGGTGCTCACATCAATTCCCGCCTGCGACCTTATAATATTTGAAATATTATCCGTTTCAAGGGCAGAATTTTCAAAAAAGCTATCATCGCCCATATCTTCTGAATCTTTATCAACCACACTAATTACAGATTGGTCTGAACTTCTTTTTCTTGTCATTTAGATTCTCCATTTTGCTTGTGCTGTCGTTTTTAAATGTTTCCACTCAGAATTTCTTTTGAGATTGTAATCTTATCTTCTTCTGTTAAGTTTCTGTCCCTGTTTTTCTGCCGCAGTTCTTCCTTTTTCTGGTTTCGTTTCAATTGATTCAGTCTCAGGAAAGTTTCTTGAACAGATTGAATATAATCATTGTATGTTAATGTTTCAAATTCGGCTGAGGAAAAAATTTTGTCTGTTAAATCTTTTTGTATTTCTATATCATTATAAAACCTGGAAAAAAGTTTTTTTGCTATTGATTCAACATTATCGGATTCCAATATGGTTTTGTCAATGTCTTCAAGTATCTTTAAATTAGCTTCTGAAGCGGGTTTATACCCATCAATCGCCTTTATAAAATAGGCTTTTTTTTCGGGCGTATTTGCTTGAAGAGCAAGCTTCACCAAATTATCCTCCATCCTTTCATAGCGGGCATTTAAGTTAGTTTTTGCTATTTTTTTATAGAGCATTTTGGATGGCTGAATTGTTACATTTTGATACAATTCATCGGACTCAACCTGATTAATCTCCACCTGATTTTTCAGGGTAGACTCATCTATATTAAGTTTAAATGAGATGTTTTTAATGTAATCGGCCAAAATAATGGGATTTTTGATTTCTTGTAAAATATACACTATTTGTTGTACTAACTCACTTTTTTCCTGGGCTGTAGGATTCTTTGGGCAATTAAGAAAAAGCATCTCAAGTTCAAAATCCAAAAGAAGCGGAGCTTTTTTAATTTCTTCCTTATAATTTTCCGCACCAAATTCTCTTATATATTCATCTGGATCTTTCCCACCCGCCTGCGGCACAACACGTATTTCGCATACATTATCGGACGTGCCCGAGTAGCTTGAGTCATATTGTTTAATATTGCCAAGACCTGAAAATATCTCTTTTATCACCTGGGCGCCAAGCTTTACTGCCTTTCTTCCCGCTGCATCCTGATCAAATGCTAAAAATATCCTTCTACTTGTTGTGTAACGGCTTAAAAGCTTGATATGCTGCGGTGTAAGGGCTGTACCACAGGATGCAACAGCATTTCTGACTCCATTCACCTGGGCCGAAATTACATCAAAATATCCTTCCATAACAATTACGCCATCTTCATTTTTTATGGCCTCTTTTGCCCTGTTTAAGCCAAAAAGGACAGAACTTTTATTATAAATTGAAGAATCGGGCGAATTCAAATATTTCGGATTTTGGCCGTCTATTATTGCTCTTGCACCAAAGGCAATAGGATTATTGTTAACGTCCATAATAGGGATGATAAGCCTGTTTCTGAATCTGTCAAGAAAATCACCGTTTTTTTCATACAAAAGACCGGCTTTATACATTTCATCATTAGTATAGCCTAATTCCCTTAAATGATTTTTTAATTCAAAATTTGTTTTTGGTGCAAGCCCTAGAAAAAAACTTCCTATTGCAACTTCACCAACACCTCTTTTTTCAAGGTATAACAAAGCAGCATCATTTTTAATAAGATTATTATGGTAGAATTCCATAGCATATTTAACAGCTTCAAGAAGTCTGTCTTTTTCTTTTTTGTATTCTTTGCTAGATACATTAGAACCGCCCTTTGGAAGTTGTATTCCAAAAATATCAGCCTGTTCTTGAAGCACTTCTGCAAAATTTTGATTATTTATTTTCATAAGGAATGAAAAAACATCACCGCCCTCACCGCAGCCAAAACACTTAAAAATCTGTCTTGAAGGTGTCACGGTAAAAGATGGTGTTTTTTCATTATGAAAAGGACAAAGCCCCATATAGTTATGCCCTGATTTTTTAAGCACAACATACTTTGATATCACATCTACTATATCAAGCCGGTTTTTTATTTCTTCTGTTGCTTGTTGATAGGTAAGTTCACTCATATCCTTTTGTGGTATACCACCAAGACAAAACTTTTTGTATATATTTACGAGATTTTGTCAAAAAAGTTTACAAAGAATGTAAAAATAACAATTTTTATAGTATTTTATTATCAGGTAGACAGTTTTTGGGTTAATAAATGGAGGAAAAACCGTATCTAGTTAAACTTACGCCAGATGCAGTTTCAGGCTTAATCGATTCGCTCGAAGAATCTCTGAAAGCTTACAAGGGCGACTTTTCCTCATTTTTTACAGAACTTAGACAAAAATATTCAAAGGATGATTTAGCCTCCTTTTACTCTGCCCTTCTGCAAAAAAGTGTCGATTTAGAATTTTTAAAAACACTAATAAAAGAAATTGACAGATTAAGACATCCGCATAATCTTGATGATTTGCTGGATTTTCTTCTCGCAAAAGATTCCCACGCTATA
This sequence comes from uncultured Vampirovibrio sp., assembly GCA_910583725.1. Lineage (GTDB taxonomy): Bacteria > Cyanobacteriota > Vampirovibrionia > Gastranaerophilales > Gastranaerophilaceae > MGBC122484. The sequence continues at coordinate 41,993 of CAJTXZ010000008.1, read as the reverse complement.
AGCAATGAAGACTTAAATACTTTTATTGATGTGCGTGTTTTGTGCCTCAAAGCAATATCAAACTATAAAGACATAAGGTCAATTACTCCTATTCTATATTGCCTTAATAACAAGGGCGAAAATTATAAGTTTCGCTTAGCTGCGTGCGAAGCTCTTGGAAAAATAGGAGACAAAAATGCCGTAGAGCCTTTAATAAATGTTGTTTCAGATGAAAGTGAAAAATCAGTTTATGTAAGAGAATCCGCAGCCGTGGCCCTTGGGATGATTGGTGATATGCGCGCAGTTGACCCGCTTTTAACGGTACTTGAAGCTAAAAAATGTTTTCTGGATAAATTTACATTTTTAAAAGAAAGAGTTATTGAAGCACTTGGAAAAATTAACATATCTAAAAATAAAAGAGTTATTTCAGCACTAAAAGAAGCTCTTTTAGATGAATCTCCGCAAATACGCCTAAATGCTATTGAATCCTTAATGAATTCAGGCTCTGATGAAGCTTATAATTTAATTAAAAAAATGCTGTTTGACGATAACGAAGAGGTGGCAAAAAACGCCGTCATTGCATTGTATAACTTATCCTCAAAAGAAACACTGAGAGAAATCCTGGAAGATGAAACTATGCCTTATTATTGCAAAGATGAAGCAAGGAATATATTAGAAAATGAAGAATAATCTATCAACTGGCGGCAATTATGATATATCTAACGAAAAAACGGTTATCTTGCTATCTGGCGGACTTGATTCTTATGTAAGTTTTGTTTGGGCAAAAAAACACTGTGATTTAAAACTTGCTTTAACCTTTGATTACGGACAAAGAGCAAGCAAAGACGAAATAGAAGCTGCAAGCAAAATTTGTCAGTTTTATAATGTAGAACACAAGGTAATTAAACTCCCTTTCCTTAATGAAATCAGTAATTCCGCCCTTAATAATAATGAAGATATTAATTTTGATGTATTAGATAAAAACAGTGCAAAAGCCGTCTGGGTGCCGAACAGAAATGGATTATTTATAAACATTGCTGCATGCTTTTGCGATTCGTATAATTATGATAGTATTATATTTGGCGGCAATAAAGAGGAGGCAGAAACATTCAGCGATAACTCCAGCAGTTTTTGCTTATGCGCAAACGAATTTTTTAAATATTCAACAAATGCCCATCCAAAGGTTTTCAGTCCTTTGATAAATTTAGAAAAGCATGAAATAATAGACTTTGCAATAAAGCTTAATGTTAATTTTAAACTTTTAAAAAGCTGTTATAATAGTACTAAAAATAATATAAAACACTGCGGCAAATGCGAAAGCTGTAAACGCTTGAAAGCCGCAATATTAAAAAGCAAGCATGAAGACTTGATAAATCTTTTATTTTAAAAGATTATTTAATATAGATAATAAAAAGTAATTAATTATGAAAAGCATATTTATAGATAAAGAAATAACATATACAGGAAAAGAACTTTCACCCCATTGGATATACAAAAATTTCAATGTCAAAGGAAGTGCAATCTGTAGTTTTATAGGACCCGTAAAGGTTGATTTGACTGAAATGGTTGACATTGAAGATGTTATTAATGACGAACCAATTTCATCTGATAAAATGCTTAATTTTATAATTGAAGATTTTGAAGCAAATCTGGCTCATATGGTTTCAAACCAGAGACTTTTTATCTGTATAATCAAAGAAACACTTGAAGAATATGGCATCAAAACAAAAAGAAACGGAGATGACTTATTTATAAATAACAAAAAACTTTCTGTTTCAATCGCAACAAAATCCTTAACTTCATCTCTTGTGCACACAGCACTAAATATTGTATCAGAAGGTGCGCCCATCAGTGTTTCATCACTAAATGAAGCAGGTATAAACAACATAAAAGAATTTGCAAACAAAATTTTAGATAGATTTACAGAAGAAATAGAAGATATGAATTTTGCAAAATCAAAGGTAAGGGGGGTTTTATAGTGAATATAAAAAATTCATCATCTGATTATCTTACCTATAAAAAAAGCAGAATGAACCCATCACGCGTGCAGAGAGTGGAAAAAAGGGTTGAAAAAATTAAAAGAATTCTAAAACTCTCCTTTGTCACTTTTTGTATAATGTTTATTTGTGTTGTTGTATTTATCAAAAAATACGCTAAGCGCGTAGACATTGAATACGGCAGAAATTGGGCCGAAGCTTCCAAGCAGGCGCCAAATTCAAACATAAATGACGGGTACTTTAATGATACCTACGATGCAGACAAAAGAAGCATTGATAAAAGACTCACGCTTATTCAACAAGAAGAAAATGCTCCGTCAGAAAGCCGCGTATTACCGCAAGATAGAGACAAAAACGAAGTGATGAACTTTGAACATTTTGAAAGACTAAAATCAAACATTGAAGAAGATATTGATTCAGATTTGGAAGAATTTGCACAAAATGAATCAAAACCTCAGAAAAAACAACCGCAAAAAACAACCCAAACAGAGCAAAATAGCGAAAAAGCACAACTTTTGCCCAAAAAAGCTGGCGACGCTTCTACTTCTGCAAGCACAACAAACAGTAATTTTGCCCCAATCGAACTTCCTGCTAAATCTAATATAAAAGTATTAATAGGAAAATATTCAACATTCGATGAAGCAAAAACTGCGCAAAGCGCTATGAAAAACTCCAAAGCAAAAATTGCACCATTTATAAGGAAGGTTGACGATGTTTATTGTCTTCAAATCGGCTCATATTCAAATATGGATGTTGCAAGAAATGTCGCCGGGAGCTTTGGCAAAGAAGGCTTTGACGTGTGGATTTATCAACAATAATTTATAGTTTATCTATTATAAACATTGTTTCATCCTTGCCACAATAAAGTATTAAAATATAAATGATGGCCAACATTTTTTTAAAGTATGTTGACCATCATTTATCAGTAAAATATATTTACACAAGACAAAACATTATAACGATTATCTTAATCTCTTATGATATTTTTATATTTAATATTCTGAATATTCATAGTCATAATTATTATCTTGACCATATTCACCATAACCAATATCCTGCTGCTGACTGCCTTCTTGTTGAAGCAAACGGTCTCTCAATGCTTCAAGATCAGCTAAATCTTCTTGAAGCTGTGTCAGGTCGTCTTCAAGGTGGGCTTTCTTTTCCTCAAGCCCCTGTTTGTCTTCTTCAAGCCTCGTTAAATCATCTTTGAGTTTTGCCAATTCTTGAGTTGCAGTTTCCTTGTCAGCTTCCAAGGTTGCTTTTTCTTCTTCAAGCCCGGCAAGTTCTTCTTCGAGGTTTGCTAGTTCTTCTTGAAGCTTTGCCAGCTCCTGTTTTAATTTTTCCAATTTTTGCTTTGCTTTTTCTTCAGCTTTTTGCGCTTGTTGCAAGGCTTTTTCTGCTTGCTGCAAGGCTCTTTGCGCGCTTGCTTTTTGTTTCTTTGAAGCAGAGCTTACTGCAGCTCTTGCGGATGCAACAGCCTGTTTACAGCTGGCAGTGTGTGCTTTAGCCTCGGCGTACACGCTTTTTTGTTCTGTAATTTCGCCTTTTTTGGCCTCTATTTCTTCTTTTTTATCTGCAATCTCACCTTTTTTATTATCTATTTCTTCATTTTTTTGGGTTATTTGTTGTTCTAAATCACTTATTTGAGTTTCTTTAGCAGCAATCTCGTCTTTTTTACCAGCAATTTCTGTATTTTTTGCAGTTATATCTGCTTTAACCTGTTCAAGGTCTATATTTTTAGCCCTAATTTGGTCTTGTTTTTCCGCTATCATTCTGTCCAATTCTTCAAGCGAGGCATTAATTTTATCATCCATTCCGCCTGCTGCTTCAACACCATCAGCACCGCCTGCGCCGCCGCCTCCTCCAACACCTCCGGCATCTTCAGTAGCTGCAGCTTCTTCATTGGGGCAATCTGTGCCATCTGTTTTTGCCGCAGCCTTTGTTTCAATGTCTTCGGCTTTATTGTTTTTTACTACACATATAAGATTTTCTATAAAACTTTTAATCTGGTTTTCCTTGCCTTGAACACCTGCTTTCTGGCAAAAAGCAGCCAATTCTTCATCGGTAATATCGTGATTGCCATCAGTATCCACTTCTTTAAAAATGGTTGTTATTTCACTAGCATTCAGCCCATCACTAAAATTAAAGAGCTGATTTGACTTCTGATAATACTTTTCAATCGTATCCATTGTTTTTTGGTCATAGTCTTTTGCTTTTAATAAAGCGCTCTTTTTGATGGTTTGGTTAGTGTCTAAATTTACAAAATTTGAATGGTCAATCCCCATGGCTCTTTTCTCCTTTTTATTTTTAACATAGTTTAAATATCGACTTCGCTTCTGTGAAACTTTATACTTTTGTTATTTTTTGTTACAAATCTAAACAATTCTTATATCTGAATTTAGAGTATACACTTGACTATTAAGCTTTTTGTCATAAGATAGAAATACTGATAAAATAAATTCGAAAGGATGAATAATAATGTCAATAATTTGCGAATGCTGCGGAAAGAAATCAAAAAAAGCTTCAAAACTTTCATTCTCTCATAAGCATCATATATACAGACAATTGCCAAACCTTCAAAATGTTAAGGTTATCATCAATGGACAAGTAAAGAGAATTAAAGTTTGCACTTCCTGCATAAGGGCAGGCAAAGTTCAAAAAGCTGTATAGGCTTTATTGACAATAGTTTTAGAGCATAAAACTTGAGGCGGGCAAGAATTTTTTCTTAACAAAGCTTCAAGTTTTATGTTTTTTTGTAAATTATTTGAAGCAGTTGTTTTTTATTAAAATATATTGTCTATAATTTTTGAGAAATAAGAAATGTCAACAACTGGAAGAGAAATCGAATTTACACCCATTAAAAATGGGTGGCAAGGAACAAAGACTGGCGGTAAAAGGGAAAGACTATATCCATACCCTTCTTCCGATTTTGAAAGAACGCCAAAAACAGATGAATTCAAAAGTTCATCCAAATCAATTAAACAAAGAACATTTGATGAATATTCTGATAGATATAATAAAAGGCAAAAAGCAAAACTGCAAAGACAAAGGCAGATTGCGGCAAGGACATTTGCCGCCTTGCTGGTTACGAGTGTGCTTGGCGGTTCTATAACGGCTGCAAATTCTTCTTTTCGACACAATAAACCCGATAGTATTGCCACAATGGAAGCGGCTAACGATAATTTAAATGTCAAAACAGATATCATAGATGATGAGAATAATACAAATATAGATGACGAACTTGTCGCTTATGAACATACAAAGGATGTAGACAGTTCTGAAAAAGAAGATAACACGAGCGATTCTGCCGCAATGGATTCATCAGATAAAACTAATGACATCAATGGCACAGATACAGATAAAGCAGGCACCACAAAAGTTATTGTTGAATATACAGATGATGCAAAAACTCTTGATGAGAAAAGCAGCGTAAATTATTCCACTGCAGTTGATTCAGCAGACGAAGCAGCCGACATTGATAAAACGGATGATAATTTAGATATAGATAAACCAAAGGCAGATATTGAAACACAATCTGTAAACAAAGCGCAAATTGACAGATTAAATGAAATTTTTGAAGCTGACCCGAATGCAAAAAGAGCGTTTGATGATATTGAAATAGCCTTGAAACGCGCGTCATTTGAATTTAAAGAAAATGCTGTTGATGTATTAAAAGAAATTCAAGAAAAATATGCCCCACATCTGCCATTAATTACTCTTATGTGTGTAATGGAACAGGAAGGTGGCGGCTATGCAAGAGATTGGGATAACGGCAAATATAAGGTAGGGCCTAATCAAGATGCAGGCCCTTTTCAGATAACCCCAATTTGTGAAGAAGAAGTCAACACTACTATGAACACACCCGAAATCAATGAAAAGCTTGGCAGCAAAAGAGACGGCGAGATATTCGACAGATTTAATATATTTGACAATGCAAAAATTGCAGCAGTAAAACTGGCATGTGACTACGAATATTTTAACGGCGACATAAGAAAAACCCTGTTTGCATATAATGCAGGAAGATATCCGGCTGAAAAATCAGATAACAATGACCCTATGGGTCCATATGTAGGCAGCACCTATGCAGCGCACATAGCTTACTTTGAAAATAATCCGGAAATGCTTGAATACATTCTAGCTCAGGATTACTCAAAACCCTCTCCAAAAGATGGAATAGACCATGTTTTAATTAATGACTACACCGGAAAAGCATTGTATGATTATAAAAATATGAGTTATAATCCAAATGCTACATACACACCATATCCCGGCTTAAATGTCGGCAGTGAAATTCATTAATTAAAACAGATTAAAGCAAACACTGGCAGCGCTTATCAAAATAATAAATCTACAAAAATCATAGCATAAAGTTAATAAACCAAAATAAAGCATTCATGGCGTTTTAGTTAAGGTATAAAATTTAATTAACAAATTAAACTTATCACTTCCCTATCTTATAAGAAAATTGCAAAAAATTACCCATCAAATTTTCATTCCAAACCATAACGTCATCCGGCACAACAAGTACAGCAGGAGAAAAATTCCAAATATATTTAATATTGGATTGAACAAGAAAATCTACAGTCTTTTGCGCAGCCTGCATAGGCACAGTTAAAATTGCCATTTCAATATTCAGTTTATCTGCAAGGTTTGGAAGCTCTGAAATATTATATATTTCCTTATTTTGAACCCTTTTGCCAATCTTATTCTTATCGTTATCAAAAAGCGCTGCAACATTAAGGCCATAATCTGTAAAATTATTATAATTAGCTAGCGCCATTCCAAGATTCCCGGCACCCACAATAAAGGCATTTTTCGGCCGTTCAAAACCAAGAGTTCTTTCTATAGAATTTTTTAATTCCAAAACATCATACCCCACACGGCTTTTACCGGTATTTTTTAATAGCGAAATATCCTTTCTAACCTGCGAGTCATCAATCCTTAAAAGACTGGCAATGGCAGAGCTTGTAATTGTCTGGACTTCATTCTTGATATAATCAACAAGAATACAGTGATATAATGTCAACCTGTTTATTACTGTGTCTGGAAATTTTCCTGTCATAATTTTTTCCTGCGTTGGTTTTTGAATTGAAAAATATCAAAGTTAGTGTATAATATAAAAGGGCGGACAGGATTGAGCCCCTGTCCATTAAAAGCCCTAATGATTAATTAAAAAATTTAGCGCTATTATTATCAGCAAGATAAGCAGTAGCGCTTTTTCACTAATAATCACTTTCCCACCTCCTTTCAGCTTTCAACTTCATTCTGCAGTAATGTTGTTTGAAATCATCAAGTAAGGTTTTCAGGGCTTGCCCCATCTTTATTTTACATTTTTTACATTGTTTTTTAAATACTATAGCTAATTGAAATAAAATATTAAATTAAAAAGCCCCAAATGGCAAAACCAAGCCGGGGCTTTAATTATAATGATTAAAGAATTAGTACACGCCGTTATATGCCTTGATGTAGATTTCTCTAATATCTTCCATTAAAGGATAAACAGGGTTTGCACCTGTACATTGATCATCAAATGCAAGCTCAATTAATTCATCAAGTTTTGCATAGAAATCTTCCTCAGATACACCGGCATCTTTGATTGATAATGGCAGGTTAATTTCTTTTTTAAGGTTTGTAATAGCCTCTAATAGAAGTTCAACCTTTTCATCATCATTTTTTCCGCCAAGATTTAAGTTATCAGCTACCTGTCCGTATTTAGCCTTTGCCTGTGGATATTTATATTGAGGGAAAATAGCTTGTTTTTTCGGACAATCATTAGCATTGTATCTAATAATCTGATTGATTAATAATGCATTTGCAACACCGTGAGGAATATTAAATGCTGCGCCCAATTTATGAGCCATTGAGTGGCACAATCCTAAGAATGCGTTTGCAAATGCCATACCAGCTAAGCAAGATGCATAGTGGATTTTTTCTCTTGCAACAGGGTCATCCTTGCCGCCGTTATATGAACGTGGTAAGTATCTGAATATTAATTTTGCAGCTTCTAAGGCAGGAGAATTTGTAAAGTTTGTTGCCATAGAAGAAACATATGCTTCAAGAGCGTGGGTCAAGGCGTCGATACCTGATGCAGCGCACAAGCCTTTTGGCATGGTGTCAACAAAATTAGGATCAATGATTGCCATATTTGGCGTAAGAGCATAATCTGCAAGAGGATATTTAATGTGTGTCTTATCATCTGTTATAACAGCAAAGGATGTAACCTCAGAACCTGTACCAGATGTGGTTGGAATTGCAACCATAAGAGCTTTCTTGCCAAGTTCAGGAACATCACAGATTCTCTTTCTTATATCCATAAATCTCATAGCAACATCATCAAATACAGTATCAGGCTGTTCATACATTAACCAGATAACTTTTGCAGCATCGATTGGTGAGCCGCCGCCAAGAGCAATAATTACATCAGGTTTGTAAACATTTACCATCTGCATTGCTTCATTGATTGTAGATAATGTCGGGTCAGGTTTAACGTCAAAGAATATCTGGAAATCTACGCCAATATCTTCAAGAACTTTTGTAATCTGATCAACTGCACGTGAATCAAATAAGAATCTGTCAGTTACAATAAATGCACGCTGTCTGCCTTTTAATTCGCGAAGAGCAAGATCAGTTGCGCCTCTTTTGAAGTATATTTTCGGTGGAACCTTGAACCACAACATATTTTCTCTCCTTTCAGCCACTGTTTTATAGTTTAATAAGTGTTTAATACCAACGTTTTCACTAACAGAGTTTCCGCCCCAGCTTCCGCATCCTAATGTTAAAGATGGTTCTAATCTGAAGTTATAAAGGTCTCCAATACCGCCCTGAGATGAAGGAGAGTTGATTAACAATCTTCCTGTAGGTAATTTTTTAGCAAAGTAATTAATTCTATCCTGAGTTCTTGCATCAGTATAAAGAACTGATGTATGGCCAGCACCGCCTAATATTACAAGGTGATATGCCATATCAGTTGCTTCTTCAAAATCTTCTGCCTTATATAATGCAAGGATAGGAGAAAGTTTTTCATGAGAGAAGGGGTTTTCCATAGCCACTTCAACTTCTTCTCCAACAAGAACTTTAGCACATTTTGGAACAGTAATTCCTGCAAGTTCTGCAATTTTATAAGCAGGCTGACCAACGATTTTAGGATTTACACTACCAGCTTCTGTAAGAATAATCTTTGAAACTTTTTCAGCTTCATCAGCCTTAAGGATGTAAGCACCTCTTTTAACAAGTTCATCCTTAACTGCATTATAAACATCCTTAACAGCTACAATTGATTGTTCTGAAGCACAAATCATACCGTTATCAAATGTTTTTGACATAAGGATTGAAGATACAGCCATTTGAATATCAGCAGTTTCATCAATAACAGCAGGAGTATTACCAGATCCTACACCTAATGCCGGCTTGCCTGATGAATAAGCAGCCTTAACCATGCCAGGGCCGCCTGTTGCAAGGATAGCATCAATTTTCGGGTGTTTCATAAGCATATTTGACAATTCAATTGATGGAACATCAATCCAGCCTATAATATCTTTTGGTGCTCCAGCTTTAATAGCAGCTTCCAAAACGATTCTTGCAGCTGCAATAGTTGCTTTTTTAGCTCTTGGGTGTGGTGAGAAAATAATTGCATTTCTTGTCTTTAAGCATATTAAAGATTTAAAAATAGCAGTTGAAGTCGGGTTTGTGGTTGGAACAATACCTGCTATAACGCCTAAAGGCTCGCCCACTTTTTTAATACCGTTAACCTTGTCTTCTTCTAAAATACCGCAAGTCTTGGCATTTTTAAATTTATTATAAATATATTCAGAAGCAAAGTGGTTTTTAATAATCTTATCTTCAACAACACCCATGCCTGATTCTTCTACAGCCATCTTTGCAAGAGGAATTCTTGCCTTATTGGCTGCAAGTGCTGCTGCTCTGAAAATTTTGTCAATTTGCTCCTGGGAATAGGTTGCAAATTCTTTTTGCGCTGCCTTTACCCTTGAAATTAATTCTTCAAGATCTTCGGCAGTTTCAACAGGTTTTCTTTCTTCCTGTTCATCGCATTCGCAAACGCAAGTGCAATTTTTTTCTTCTGTCATAAGTTTCTCCTTAAAGTTGTTATATATATGTAATTTACGTTTTTGCTAGAGTTATTAATCAATAATTCAGTCTGCACCTGAATATTCTTTATTTAATGTGAGGCTCAAACTATAAATAAATCCTTGTCAAACAAGTATTTTGAGTAAATCTAAAATTTTTCAATTGTCATATTTTTTGATTACTCTTAATCGTGATTTATTTCACAATAACATAATATAACAAAAACCATATTTTGCAAGTGTAATTTATACATTCTTAACAATAAATAAACCGGGGATTGGTAAACAAATATTAAAATTAAGTTTATTTGTTTTTGTTCTTTTGGTAATATTTTTTTATGAAAAAATTATTATTTATATTATTGTTTTTAGCCTTTGTATTGCCGTCATATGCCCTTAACCCCTGGGAAGAAGACGATGGGCTTAAGTATTCAATTGTCAGAATCACATCTGATTACTCGCCCCTCCTAAAGGCTCCAAATTCAAATGCCCCAAGCGTTTCATATTTAAAAAAGAATATGAAAATATATGTTGAACGCTATAATTCTGATTTTTATATGCTTGATGTAGGGCTTGAAAGACCATTCTGGCTTGAAAAAAAATACACAGCCCTGATTGAAAAAGTTCCTGATAAAGGCGGTGCAAAGCTTTCAAGTGTTAAACTTTATCAAAACAGAAAAAACTATCTTGTCAAAATAAAAACAAAAAATGAAATACAGGCGCCTTACCTAATTAGCCAGGATGGAAATAATGTACATTTCAGGCTTTATAATATTGACTCAAGAAGAGATAAAAAAGAAAAATATAATCCCAAAAAACGCCCGTATAAAGTTAAGGGCAAAAACAAATCAAAACAGGGTGAAACCTTTAATATGTATATGATTAAACAAGATCACCTTTCAAACATTTTTGCCATTAATTATACAAGCAGAGTGCCGGTTTTTTCTTATGATGTCAAAAAAGAAAAAGATTCCCTTGTGCTTGAAATAAGAAAACCTGTTAAGGTTCCCGTAGGAAAACCTTTAAAAAACATAAAAATAACACTTGATGCAGGTCATGGAGGAAACGACACAGGAAACACGGCACGCGGCATTAATGAAAAAGATTTAAATCTGCAAATAACTAAAAAACTCAAAAAATCTTTAAAAAAACGCGGCGCAAAGGTTGTAATGACAAGAAAAAAAGATATTAATGTATCTTTATCGAAAAGACTTGATATCGCTTCAAAAAATGATTCGGATTATTTAATCAGTATTCACCAAAATTCACTCAAAAATCCTGAAAATTATAAGGAAATCCATGGAAGCGGCGTGTATTATTATAATGAAAATGCTAAAAATCTTGCATACTCCGTACAAAAAAGTCTGGTGAGAGCAACAAACTTTAAAGATGACGGGGTGTCCGAGCTGCCTTTTCCAATATTAAAAACAACAAGCCCTGCAAGCATTATGGTTGAGTGCGGATACATTATCCACCCCTATGAAAGAGCAAAACTTTCCGATAAAGAGTTCCAAAAAATAGTTGCTGACGGCATTGCAAACGGTGTAGAAAATCACCTAAAAAATGTCAGAAATCATCACTATAAACGCCTAAAACATGTCAGACGAAACAGTAATTTATAATTTTAAAACAGAGCATGCCATTATAATACATACATTCAAGCTTTTTACAATAGAATATCAAGAAATACAAGGTTTAATGCCCGCTTGAAGCAACAATAAACTTTGTAAACCTTTAACAAAATAGGCTTGACTAGATGTTTGTTTTTTAGGACAATAAGGATACTATTAATTTAGTTAATAAATAAATTATAGAAAGGATAGAGGAAGTAAATGAAAACAGTAAAAAAATTTTTTGCAGTAACCGTTGCCTTTGCCGCTATTGGTACAGCTGCATTTGCAGGTGATGAACCGCAGCAGATTCAATCTTATGCGCACCCGTCTCTTTTTGGCACAGAAAGCCAAACTTTAGTTGACGGAGATTCTACTTATCAGGTTGGCGGCCAGATTTTAAAAACAAAAAACAGACTTGGCGTTAAAAATAAAGGTGATGTTTATGTTAACGCATGGTCTAAAGATTTATTAAAATTAATCAAAGAAAGCCAGGAAAAAGCCGGATACTCAAAAGATATGTTCAACCCAAAAATGCCTATTTTAAGGTCTGAACTTGCTGTTGTATTAGCAGAAGGCTTAAATGCAGGTGTATCTTCTAAAGATTCAGGATACTCAGACATTCCTTCTGGATACTGGGCAAAAGGCTGGATTGACTCAGCTACAGATGCAGGTTTAATGATTGGCTATCCTTCAAACGTATTTAAGCCTGACCAACCCATAACAAAGGCTGAAGTTTTTGCAGTTATTGCAAAACAAATTGATGTTAATTACACAAAGGGCGCAACCCCTGTTTACAAAGGAAAAGAAATTCAATATATTCCTGACTGGGCATACAATGCTACTAACGAAGTTGTAGCATCAGGCTTACTAGACTATGTTCCAAACACAAGCAAGGTTATAAATTCTGAATATTTATCAAAAGAACAGGTTGCAAACCTTGTTGGTGCCCTAAAGAAAAATAACTCATTCGCTCAAAGTCTTGCTGCACAATCAAAAGCGCAAGCTTGTGCTTCAGGCAAAAACCTGACAACCTTAAAAATCAAACTTTTAGACAGATTGAGCGCTAAAGCTTCAAATGTAGGCGATGCTTTCACTGCTAAAACATGCAACGATGTTGTTGTTAACGGCACAACTTTCCCTGCAGGCTCAATCGTAAGGGGCGAAGTTATAGAAGTTGAAAGACCAGGCGTTGACAAATGCGGTTATATAAAGGTTAAATTCGACAAGATTAAAAACCTTGAAAATAACTGTGAAACCGCACTTCCAACTTCAGTTGCCTCTGCAAACGCTGATGCAATTAAAAATCCTAACATCTTAGCAAGACTTCTTGGCTTCCCATTCACTGGTGCAGGCAGAGTAGCAGGTGTTGCAGGAAGAACAGCTGCAGGCGCAGTAAACGTTGCTGCTAACAGCATTGAAGAAATCGGCGATGAACTTGGCAACACATTTGTTGAAACATTATCAGGACACGCAGGACGTGGTATGGCAAGTGCTGGAAACACTCTTGTAACAACAGGTAAAGGTGTATTTGACTTTGCTAAATTAATCGTTTCAGGCACATTTGGTGTTATCTATGAATTAGGCGACGAATTAGTTTACGTACTTGTTCCAAGCCTTTCTAATTCTTCAAGCTTAAATCCTAATGAAGAGTTAACAATCGTATTTTAATTAATACAAAAATTTTAAAACGGCGAAACAACTGATTAAACACGGTATTTCGCCGTTTTTAATTTTATAGAAAAATATCTTAACCCTAAAAATAATTATATCAGCAGATTTTCCTTTAAAAAAAGTAAAACCACAAGCAATATCCAAAACATAAAACATTTTTCCTTATAACTATAAAATACCTTTTTGAATTCATTTGGACAATTTGCATAGAATTTCACACAAAAATATTAAATATAAAAAAGAGGTACATCCAATTAAGTTTCTAAATAAAGTAAAACCTATCCCGCTCTTTTTATACACGGCAACTAGAAAAAACATTTAACAAGCAAGTGTAAAATTGTATAAATATGCATCAAACATTCTAAAACAGCCTCTAATAAATAATCCCGAATTTTACTAAAAAGTTTCAAAATTACATACAACAGCTTAATATTTATTTACATTCAGGCAATTTTTTTCATTCAGTGGTTTTTTAAATATATGAACGGAAGTGGATTTGGAATAAACTATAATACCGGCTATCTAAACACAGCCTCAATGGCATATAACAAGCAGGCTGCCATAAATTATGCAAACCAAAATTATTACGCCACCCCGATTGTATATGCAAATCACATGCAAAATCAGGCATCAGGCGCTCCATATCCTGTAGTAAATAGGGTTTTTCCTCCATTACAATATTCAAGACAAATTATAGACTTTCCTAATCCTGCCTTAAGAGAGCCCCTCAGGCAAGATACCTTTGAAAGCCCTGTCGCACAAGCAAAAACTTCTAAAACAAAAAAAACAAAATTAAGCTTATTCAGTATAAATGACCTGCATGGGCACATAGACAATATGTCTAATATCCTTGGCGCGTCAAAACAGTTTGACAAAGACGCAAAGTCCCAAAACGCCGATACCATAAAATTATCCTCTGGTGATAATATAGCAGGCGGAGATATTAAAAGAAATAATCTAATGCTTCAATTTTTAAATTATTTAGGAATCGATGCTTCTGCCGTTGGAAACCATGAGCTTGACGGTACAGCCACTTCCCTCTACAAAATTTCAGAAGGCAAAAATTTTAAATTTCTAGCAGCAAATGCAAAAGAGCCTGCAAATAGCCAATTTTATAACAATATCGAAAAATCAACGATAATTGAAAAAAATGGGAATAAATATGGTGTCATAGGCCTTATGCCCTTTGATTTAGAAACGGTTGCAGGCAAAAAAGAAGCCCTTGAAGGCATAAAACCCTACGATATCAATGACTCCGCTAAAATTGTACAAAAAGAAGTTGACAAATTGAGGGCGCAGGGCATAAATAAAATCATTCTCCTATCGCACATAGGTATAGATAATGACAAAAAAATTATTCCAATGCTTGATGGCGTAGACATTGTTCAAAGTGGTCATTCCCACACATTTACACCGGAGCTTAAAGAAGGTGAAACAATCCTTAAAAGCAAATCGGGAGAACCCGTTCTCCTCTTACAGGCAGGCGAAAACGGCAAATACGCAAATATTTTGGATGCAGAATTTGACGAAAACGGCATAATAACCTCTGCCTCAATAAAAACTTATCAGGCAGAGCTCGATAAAAGTCCCGTTCTTGAAAGCATTAAAACCTCAGCTCTGGGTGAATCTCCCAAGGTAGGTACCATACAAACTGTCGATAACTTCCCCGAAAACAAAAGAACAATTCCTTGCGCATGGACAAACTTCTTATGCGACGCTATGAGGGCGGAATTAAACACAGACATTGCATTCGTAAATGCTGCAAACACAAGAAAAGTGCCAAAACCGGGTATTTTAACAAAACGAGACATAACAGAAACTACACCCCTTGAAAACAAAATAATGGTTTCAAAAATGACAGAAAAAGAAATTATCCGCGTAATAAGAGAAGCCGCAAAGACAAGTCTCACAAGCGAAACAGGCGAGCCCGGCATTATGCACGTTAGCGGCCTAACCTATAAGGTTAATGCCACAGGTGATTTAACCGAGGTTAATTTTATTGATAAAAACGGCAATAAAACCCCAATGGATATCAATAACCCCTCAGAAGACAAGGTTTATACAGTAGCGCATGATTCCTTTGTGGCAGAAGACAGGGAAAAGCCGGAATACCCGGGCATGCTCCTTTCTGCACGCAAATACAAGGATACAAAACAGTTTGACTTTGACAAAGATAAACTGGCAGCCGATTACATTGAAAAAATGCCATCCAAAGATAATCTTGTCATAACCGATGATTCCAGAATTCAAATTTACAAAAAAGATGGTTCAATATTAACTGCTGCACCAAAAACCGAACAAAATCCCGATAAAATCATTACAATACCAGGGACTGCTAATTCCAATGCAGCCTAAAACCGGAAGTTTAGCTGAATTTTAAACTCACAATTATCATCAAAATGCCGACAATCCAACAATAATAAGCAAAACCCTTGAGGCTAAATTTTTCTAAAAATTTCATAAAATATTTTATGCACAAAAATCCTGAAATAAATGAGCAAATGCAGCCTGCAGCCATTGCCCCAAAATTAAATGTTCTAATGTCATTAATATCGAGCTCTAAAAAAGGATAGACTAATGATGCCAGTATAATAATCGGCACACTTAAAATAAACGAAAACCTTGCTGCCTTTAATCTATCCAAGCCGTTGTATATGCCTGTTGCGATAGTTAAACCGGACCTTGAAAGCCCGGGAAACACTGCAAAACCCTGTGCTATACCAATAAAAATAGCTGTCTTGAGGCTGAGTTCCTTAGTTTTACCCTTTAGTTTTTCACTAAAAAATAAAATACACCCTGTAAAAAGTAACAAAATTGAAACATAAAGAGGGTTTTCGGTTAATTTATGGGCAATATCCTTTATAAAAAAAGCAATAACACAGGTTATAAATGTTGCAGCAATTACAAAAACACCCGTTCTAAACTCAAAATTCTTGTAATTTTTAGTCTTAAGCCCGCAAATAAACCCTGAAATTATCTTTTTTATGTCCTTAAAAAAGAAGATTATGACAGCAAGAAGGCTTGCCAGGTGAATCAGAATATCAAAAAATATTTCTTCAGTGCCTGTGGTTTGAAAATCAGCACCCGTCAAAATTTTATATATGGTCGATGTAAAAACAATATGAGCAGAGCTTGATATCGGCAAAAATTCGCTAATACCCTGTGCTAACCCCATAAATACAGCTTGGATTATATTCATTGTATTTTTTATTCTATCCTTTTATAATTTTTCGCCCGGCATTTTGATGTTACTCAAAATAAGATGCGCAGGAAGTTGGCGTTTCCCACACGCTCACCTTGAAAACATCCGGTATTTCATTTTTTATTTTTTTAAATAAAAACCTTGAAATAATTTCAGAGCTTGGCGATACCTCATTAAATTCCGGTAAAGTATTGATATCAGTATGGTCAAGATAATCTACAATTTCATTTACTTTCTTTTTTAGCACCTTAAAATCAATCAAGATATTTGATTTATCAAGCTCTGTGCCTCTCACATAAACTTCAACCTTCCAGTTGTGCCCATGCTGGTTTTCGCACTCACCCCTGTAATTTAAAAGATGATGTGCCGCCGAAAAATGTGTCTCAATCTTCACTTCAAACATACACTAATCTTAACATAAACAAGAATTTTAGCTATCTTGTCAACCTAAAACTTATATAACAAATTTCACCAAATAAACTGACCATTATAACCCTAAATTCGCCTCCTTTTGCCTATTTTAAATTTGTGTAAATTTGCTTTTTATCTTTTTATCTTAATATCTTAGTACATCTAAATTGCCTTATTATACCGTTATATCGAGTTTGCTAATCTGAATTTAATATTTTAGTCAGTTTAAATTTTAAAAGCCAAATCCCTCTGTATCAATTGTTTACAGAGGGATTTAAAACTTTTATCAGTCGCGTGTACTTTTAGTTTAGCCTTTAATCTGATTCATAACTTCATCAGCAAAATTTTCTTGTCTTTTTTCAAGGCCTTCACCAAGAACGTATCTGTCAAATTTTACAATTGAAAGTTTGCCCTTGATTAATTCTGCAACTGTCTGATTTGGATCTTTTACAAAAGACTGGTCAAGCAAGCATTTTTGAGCCATCAATTTATCAATTCTTCCTGCAACAATTTTTTCTCTGATTGCTTCAGGCTTCTTAGCTAAATCTTCTTTGCCCATCTCAATTCTCTTTTCTTCTTCAATTACAGAAGCAGGAATTTCATCCCTTGAAACAAATTCAGGTGCGGATGATGCTATATGCAGGCATATATCTTTTGCAATTGTTTTTGTTTCATCATTGCATTCTTTTTCGCATTTAACTTCAAGAAGAACGCCAATTTTGCCATTATGCACATATGTTGAAACACAGCAATCAGCATCATAGCGTACAAACCTTCTAACGGTAATCTTTTCGCCGATTTTTGCAATTTGAGCCTTGACATATTCTTCAACTGTAGAACCGCAAGGGCATTTTGCAGCCATTAAAGCGTCTAAATCTTTTGGATTGGCTGAAACAACAACTTTTGCAATGTTATTTGCAAGTTCCTTAAAGCCTTCATTTTTTGCAACAAAGTCTGTTTCACAGTTAATTTCAACCATAGCGCCGACTTTACCGTCGATATTTGTAGCAACAACACCTTCTGCAGCGATTCTTCCCATCTTTTTATCAGCTGAAGCAATACCTTTTTGTCTTAAAATTTCAGCCGCTTTATCCATATCGCCATCAGCTTCAACAAGAGCTTTTTTGGCATCCATCATACCGGCGCCGGTCTTGTCTCTCAGTTCTTTCACCATTGAGGCTTTTATTTCCATAGTTTTTTACTCCTAAATTATAAGTATTATCGCCATATCATCAAATACGGCAAAACATTGATTTTAAAAGGTTTTAGGCCTATGCCTTAGCTTCCTCTTTTTCTTCAGAAACACCGGCATCTTTTGCTTCAATCTTCTCGATTTTGCCGGTATTTGCCTTATTTTGCCTTAATTCTTTACCTTCTAAAACAGCATCAGCCATCTTTGAAGCGATTAGCTTAATTGACCTTATGGCATCATCGTTTCCGGGGATAATATAGTCAATGCCATCAGGGTTTGCATTGGTATCAGCAAGACAAACTACAGGAATATTCAGTTTATTTGCTTCCTGAATTGCAATTAATTCTTTTGTTTGATCAACAATAAACAAAATATCAGGCATGCCCTTCATTTCCTTGATTCCGCCCAATGTTTTAGATAATTTGGACAACTGCCTGTTTAATTGTGCCACTTCCTTTTTAGGCAATTTATTAACATGACCTGATTCAATAAATGATTCCAATTCTCTTAATTTATTAACCCTGCCTCTTATTGTCTCAAAGTTAGTCATCATGCCGCCGAGCCATCTGCGGTTAATGTAGTAGGCGCCTGCTCTTTGGGCTTCCTGAGCTATAACATCTGTTGCCTGTTTTTTTGTACCAACAAACAGTACATTTCTGCCCTTGGCAGCATAGTCTCTGATTACTTCATAAGCTTTATCCAGTAAATCAGATGTTTTTCTTAAATCTAATATATAAATCCCGTTTTTTGCCCCGAAAATATAGGGTTTCATCTTAGGGTTCCATCTTTGTGTCTGGTGCCCAAAATGCACGCCTGCGTCTAATAATTCAACTAATGTTGCAACTGCCATAGTTTTGTCCTTTCAATTTTTTAAACACTACAGAAAAAATTTTATCTGCCCCTATGGTGCGGGCTGGCCTGTTTTTATTTTTGCGCCATACGATTTTTAAATTTTTTCCACAAAATAATTGTATTATAAACAAATTTTTATTACAAGAGTACTTAAAACCCTTGCTGCAGGCTGATTTTAGTACAATATGTTTTTTATATCGTCCTTATATATAAATAGCGTAAATTGCTTACAGACAGAAGGTTTCAAAAAAAACTGTAACCGCTAAAACCCACAATAGAATAGGTTTTTAGTGTTTAAAACCTGTAAAAAACCCACCGCTTTAATATTTTATGGCAAAATAATCTTCAAAAATCTGCACGCGTAACTTAAAAATAGATAAAAGCTTGTCATATAAAGATTTTCACAAATGCCATACGTGTATAGCCTTATCCTAAAGCTATTTTCAGGTTATAGAATGCATAAAACCCACCCCTCAAGGTAATTTTAACCAAATTATATGGTAATATCTACTAAAAACAGTACACACTCAGCTTTTAAGCCGTGCGAATTCCTAAAATTATAAGCTATACCTGAATAAACGGCTATGTAAAAGTTTATGCATTATTTAAAATAATACCCCATATATTAAAAACCATTATAAACAAAGGCTAATGGAGATTAAACATCCGTAAAAATGAAGTCGTATAAGTATTTTACCGTATACATTTTCTATAAATATCTGTAATAGCAGGATAACAGACGTTAGCAAAGCGCAGATTGCACACCCCGAAAAGCTTTTAGCCTGTTTTACAATACCATCAAAAAACTATATACGCCATTTTAAACATCACATTTTTGCACGCGCGTCAGCCTTTTCTTAAATTTTTTGTAAAAATCTTGTAACATTTTGGCTGCAAATTCGTGTAACAAAAAATAAAACTACAGCCCAAAAAAATGATAAATTGTTATAAAATTTTACGCCCGCTCATAAAGCCTATAAAGCTTACAAAGCATTTGTTTGAATTTTTTGAGTACACAAAATAATAAAGCAAAAACCCCCAAGATGCCCTCACTACGCCTGTTTTCAAAGAAAGGACACTCAAATTAACAGCTATTCCCACAGCCTGCAGGCAACTCTTGAACCGTCTTTTTGCAGAGTCAGATTAAAATTTTTATTGCAGCAAATTTCAGCCATATACTTGCATCTTGGGTGGTACGGACATCCTGAAATAGGCTTTGTTATTGGCGATGGAGCGCCTTTAATATTTTCAAGTTTTTTCCCTTTAATGGTTGGAAGTGCTGCCAATAAATCCTTGGTATACGGGTGTTTTGGGTGTTTAAACAGTGTATTGGTTTCAGCCTCTTCCACAATCCTTCCCATATACATAATTGAAACAAAATCGGCGTATTGCCTTACTATTCCAAGGTTGTGGGTGATTAAGATTATGGATTTTCCCATCTTTTTAATGTCAGATAAAAGTTTCAAAATCTGCGCCTGAATCGTCACATCCAGCGCGGTTGTAGGCTCATCAGCAATTATCACATCTGCATTTGACGATAGAGCCATTGCAATAATAACCCTCTGTTTCATACCGCCAGAAAGCTCATGGGGATAGGCTTTCAGCCTATCTTTAGGATTTACAATCTCTACATCCTCAAGCGATTTTAGGGCAATTTCATACGCCTCCTTTTTGCTCATTTTTCTATGGGCAAGTATTGTTTCAATCATCTGGCTTTCTATTGTGTAGAGCGGGTTTAGGGATGTCATAGGATCTTGTGGAATTAATGCAATTTTTTGCCCCCTGATACGCCTTAAATCCTTCTCCTTAAGCTCTAAAAGATTAACTTCGCCAAATAAAATTTTTCCGGATGTAATTTTTGAATTTTTGGGCAAAAGTTTTATAATACTCATCACGGTAGCAGATTTTCCGCAGCCGGATTCGCCCACTATAGCGTGCATTTGCCCTTTTTTAATGTTAAAATTTACATTATAAACAGCCTGATAAAATTTTTCATCAATATCAAAACCGAGAGATAATTTTTTTATTTCAAGAATATCATTACAACTTTGCATAGCCACACTATATCACATTTTACGCCCGTTTTCACTAGCCTGTAATAACTTTTTTAGGAGAATATTTATTTTATAAAAACAAACGGCATATTGATTCTAAATCATTATAATTACAATAGAAGTTTGTATACCACTAATATCTTACTTTTTTACCATATCCTGTATTGTTTTAATATAATATTTTATAATCGCGTTTGAGGCCTTTATATAGAGGGCTTTTTGGGTATTGGCGAGCTTCCATGGTATGTAGGCACAGTCTTTTGGCAGGTTTTCTAAGGGTGTGTCAGGGAAATTTCTGCACACAGCGGGCCTTTTAGAATAAATTGGGCAAAAATACGCGCCGTTTAAGGCTTTTACCTTATTGCAGCGGTAGAAATAGCACGCTTCATCTGTGCGGCTGGTTTGCAGGTTGTTTTGAGAGTCAGATTGCTGGGCGGCTTGCATATTTGTTTGCAAAGTACTTTGGAGGCGGCTTTGAGAGCAGGCTTGTAAATTCAAAGCAGGATAAAACCCTAAAACTTCATCTGGCAAGGAATTTTCAGGATACGGCTCAAAAGCTTCAAGAAAACTCTTTGCCGTAATGTCACCATTTTTAGCCTTGCCTATTAGTGTTTTATGGTCAAATTCACTCACGGCAAGCCTGCAGCATTTGCCGCACTGTTTACATCTCACCTTGCTGAAAGCTCTTCGTATTTCTTTTTCGGTTTTAATAATTTCTTTTTTTAAATCGCATTCAAGAAAATGGCGAAATTCTTTGATATTCTTTGAATTCAGGAGTTTATTATCAATTTTTTGTTTGCACTCTAAAAATATCTGCCTGTAGTTTTTTAAAATAGTTTCAGGATTTTGAGAGACTTCTGCCGCTGCTTTGCCGCTTTGCGCCTGATTATCAGGCAGATTATCAAACGCCTTATCAAAATAACCGCTCATTTTAGCAGGTTTCAAAATACCTGATTCAGTATTTTGATTATCAGCGTCACAGCCTGCATTTGCGGCGATTTTCAGCTCAAAATTTTCACATTCTTTAGAATGAGACAAAACTTACACACCCGCTTTTTCTTTAGCACTCTCTGCAGCGCTTTCAATAGAATTTTGAGAGCTTGTCTGCAATTTATTTTTCATCTTCTTTCTGCGCATTAAATCAACAAAAGCCTCAAGCCTTGTTAAATAGCCGGCTTTTCCTGTCTGTTCATCCATAATGAGCGAAAGTATAGGTAAATCAACATCTTCACGCATTTTCGGGAATATATTCTGCGACATAATTTCAGGCATGCAGGTGAAAGGCGAAACGTGTATAAGCCCATCTGTGCCACGTTCTTCAGCATACATTACATCTGAAATACACTCCAGGGCATCACCCCCGATATCACGCATAAGATAAGGTTTTGCCATCCTAAAAGCACGCTCCAGGTGCGTTTCACCTTTTTTGCACATTTTTGGAATAATAGCATCCCTTAAAAAGCCTGAAACAGTGAGGCTTCGCCTTGTCTGAACACCCATTTTGCCAAGCTCTCTTTCGATGTTTTGATTTGAAAACCTATCCAAAACAAGGAAAATTTCTCCCGTTAAATCAACATGAAGCACCTCTTTATTCGGGTCTATCTTAACACTTGAAATTTCTTTTAAGCCGGCCTTTAGGGCCTTTTTCAAATCCCTTGTAGTATCAGCATCAGAAATAAGTTTCAGAGCCTTATTAAAAGCTTTTTCAGAATCGCCCGTATGTATTTCACGCGCCCTGTGGTATGATAAGAATTTTTCAAGTTCATCAATGGCAAAAACCTTTCTGACCGCTATATTTATAGCCCTTATAATTGGAATCGGATTCTTTGTGCCGGTAAGTTCGGTTAAAAACCGGTACATCCCCTTAAAGCCGTCATAGAGGCTTAGTTCGATATAATTTGCATCATAGCCAAGGTCTTTAAGCACATTTTTTATACTTTTTCCGTATTCGCCAAGCCTGCAGATGCCAGGAGAAGTTATCATAGCAACATAATCAGCTCCGCCCTCAATTGCCTCAATAAAATTTCCAAGGATTAATTTATATGGAAGGCAGATTGCCTCGGGTGAATTTTTTGTACCCAAAGAAAGGGTTCTTTTGCTTGTATATGGCGGAATAAAGGGCTCTATGCCCATTTTTTTAAGCGCCGCTGCCCAAGCTATTGAAATCGTTCCCATATGCGGGAATGCAACCTTCATCTTCTTTTGTTCAATATTTTTTTCCATTAAAAATCCCTCTGTTTAGCAATCAAGCCTATTGTTACATAAACAAAGCATTTGTATGCTCTATTGTAATTCTTTGTTACAATTTTTTGGACCAAACTTTGCTTATCTTAAAGGCAACGTGTTGTTTCATATATCGCAATATTTCGGATACCGGCTTATGTTTTGACGAATTTATAGGTAAATATATGCAGTTTTAGGCAAGAAGCAGATTTAACTTTTTTTCTTACAATGGAGTACTCCAGATATATAAAAATAGCGCTCCGATAAGCTTTTCTTTAGCCTGAAACTGCAAACCGCTCATCTTGTACGTATGACAAGAAATAAAACATTTAAAGGACCAGTGTAAAATTGTATATTTATTATACAAAAACTTCATCATTTTATACGGATAAATTATGAAATTTGCACGTTATAAGCACCTTTTTATGGACACAATAATGTATATCAATATTCAACAAAACGTGGTATAATTTTACAATATGGAACAAAGAGATGTGGAAAAATTAAATTGTATCAGAAACGAAATGACACATTTATGGGGGTCGGCATTTTTAATTGGCGGCGGGGCAGTGTGTCTATATTGCTCAACAGTTCCACATTCAAGGAATATTGCGCTTGCGCAATCGGTGTTATTATTTCAATAATCCTAATGCAAGCTTATTTCGTCAGACGAGCCGAAACAATAAGAATGATAGATAAAAGGAAATAAAAAATGAATATAAATATAAATTTTGAAACTCTAAAAGTGGTTACAGCGGCTGTTTATATTGTAATCATGTTTGCCTTTTGTGCCTACCACTACATTACACAGAACAAAAAATACAAATGGTAGTTTTAAAGATAATTTTAATGGGGCATAATAATATAATAAAACCGCCTGAAATTTAACAAAACATTGTTATAATAAATATACTAAATCCGGCATACAATTAAATATGCCGGATTATTTAATAATTCATAAGGGCAAAAGCCCTGAAACTACTTAATTTCAACAGTAGCGCCAGCTTCTTCAAGCTGTTTCTTGATAGCTTCGGCGTCTTCTTTTTTGATGTTTTCTTTAACAGGTTTTGGAGCGCCGTCTACTAAATCTTTAGCTTCTTTTAAGCCAAGACCAGTAATTTCTCTAACGATTTTAAGTACCGGAATCTTGTTAGCACCTGCAGAAGCAAGAATAACGCTAACTTCTGATGAACCGGCATCAGCAGCAGCATCAGCGGCACCGGCAGCAGGGGCAGCGGCTACAGCTACAGGAGCAGCAGCAGAAACGCCGAATTTTTCTTCCATAGCTTTTACTAATTCGCTGGCTTCTATTAAAGTTAATTTTTCAATTGATTCTAAAATAGCTTCAACATTACTCATAATTTTTTCTCCTTTTATTTTTTCTATTGGTTAGTTTCTTTTGACTCCTGTGGATATTTCACACCAGTGCGCTTAATTATTCTGTATCACTGTCGCTGAGTTTAGTTCCACAGGCTCTGTGCCGTCGTCACATTTGCTTTAGCTTACGCTTCTTTTTGTTTTGCAACTGCATCAACTGCACGTACTAAAGCGGACATAACACCATTGATACCATATACGATACCTGATGCAGGTGAATTGATACTGCCGAGGATTTTTGCATAAAGTTCTTCTTTTGAAGGAAGAAGTGCAAGTTTTTTGGCTTCATCAGCGCTTAAAACTTTGCCATCTAAAACAGCACCCTTTATTTCGCCTTTTTTGTTTTCCTTAATGAAATTTGCAACAACTTTTGCTGCACCTACTTCATCGCCGAAACCAAAAGCAATGGCTGAAGGGCCTGTTAATAATTCTTCAATTGTTTCAAAAGAAGTGCCTTTTGAGGCAATTTTACAAAGAGTGTTTTTTGTTACCGTATAATCAGCATCATTCTTTTGAAGTCTGCGTCTTAAATCAGTAATTTCTTCAACACTATATCCGCGATAATCAGTAACAACTGCAACCTTGGCGTTTTCGAACTGTTTTTTAAAGTGTTCAACTTTTTCGTTTTTAAAAGCCTTTGTTGACATTGTAACTTTCTCCTTTCAAACGGTTTTAGGAATTTGTGCAAATAATAAAAAAGTTTTGCACATTTATACACGCAAAACATCTCTAAATAACAAATATTTATTTTTTTGTTACCTGAGCCGGCTTTTATTTTTTAAGGCCGATTATAATTTAGGCCGCCAGACTGTCTTTGGTGTATTTTATAATTACAATATAAAAAACAAAGCTTGTTGTCAAATGAGTATTTAATAATTTTTACAAAAATGCACGAAAGCAAAAACCATAACAATAAATTGCCGGGCTCTGTCATTAAAAGCACCGGCAATTTATTTTAGACACTGAATTTTACTAATCAACCCGTTTTGGATAAGGCGCAAAACCCTCCATAAACTCGTCATACGTATCATCTTTGCTTGTTATTTCTATAGAGCTTACGTTATTTGAAAAATCATCAAAACTATACCATTTAATTTCATTCGGAGACCATGGATTTATGCAGCCCACTTTTGTAATATTTCCCTCTTCATCAGTCTTTACATCTTTTATTGTATATTCATGCATTCTTCCCATATCCTTTTTGCCGCACCCGACAGAATAATTATCAGGATTTTTTGCAAACTGTTTTAATATGTTTGAGACAGCCTCCTTCTTTTCGATTGTGACGTTTGATGCAGTATCCTGAATAGCTTTCCAGGTGCATTTTTGATAATCTTGCATTTTGCTTGTATCGGCAAGTTTTTCAGGTGAAGATTTACTGAAAAAGAAAGCATGGCCCGCTTTTCCGGTTAACATATAAGACAAACTCAACTTTCCTGAGATATTGCCGTTAACCAGCGGATTATCTGAATCTTTCCTGACAAGTCCATTCTCATCCATTTCTTTTTGCAAATATTTTTCAGCCGCCATCTCTAAAAGAAGCATATCAACATCACCGGTTGAATACTTCGGTGCCCCATGTGTTCCACCCTTGACTGCTTTCTTGGCCTTTTCAACATCTTCATAACTAAAGGTTGCCTCAAAATCAACACCCTTAAGGTTTACCTTATATTCTTCATTGTTTTTATCATCCTTAATAGCCTCTTTGATTGCCTCTGTGCCCCATTCTGTAGTGCTTAATGAATTAGCGCACGCTAAAAACCAGCAGTCTCCTTGTCCTCCCTGCGGCGCATAGTCTATTTTGCCATCAGATGTATTTCGTATCGTTTTTTTATAACTTTTTTGTATATCATCAAGAAACGCAAAGAACTGTTTCCTCTGTGTTTTTTTGGTTTTGCCCGCCCCCCCCCCCCCGGAGATATCTTTAATTAATTTATCAATTTCCTTATTTGATAAATCGCCGTCATTATCCTTATCAGCCCCTTTAAGATCTGCCATTAACATTTGCAATTCATCCTGGCAAAGCTTTTTATCAGAATCTGAATTATAATGGTTAAAAAATAAATTACCGTTATTACTTATACTGCCTTTTTTAACACTATAGTTTGCAGCATTGAAATCAAGCTTTGAATCTTCTTTAAATGCAATATACTGCTTTTGAATCTCAGGCTTGTTGCTATTTTTGGATTTTGAATTTATTTTTGAAAAATCCATCTTTATTTTTTCCTTTCTTTTAGGCTCAACCGCTAAATACACCTAATAAAGCGCATATAAAAGAAACAAAAGACAATATTCTTTATGCGCAATGCATTGTGTTCATAATTTACAACAACGGACAAATGACGCAAAAACTTTAAGATTTAGTCTCTGCAATGTAACCTTTCTTAACAAAAAACTTTTTTTGTTGAAAAATATATGATTAAGTTATATTATGTTAGCCTGACATTTTTATTTGTTTCAAAAGATGGAAAATCTAAAAGAAAAAATTGAAAAAAACGCAAGGCTTCGCAAATACCTTAATCTGATTAATAAAATAGTCAAGGTTGAATATAAATCAATTGCAGCACAGCATTTGATTGAATATGACGAGCTTACAAATATAGGCATTCAAACTGTTGATATCTTGTGTAACCATCATAAAGAAAACGATGATGAAGAATACAATGAATCATACGTTTCAACCGCAATAAAATGGGCCATAAGAAACGAACTAAGGCGAAGATACAGATGGCATGGCGTCAAATTTCACCGTACCATTGAAGCCGACAAAAATGAGATAAGGGAAGCCATATATAAAACCATACTTTCTTCCGATGAAATGTATGAATCTGAAAAGCCTTTTGAAATTAGGGACGCAAGCAGAAACCCGGAAGAAATATGTGAATTTAACCAGATTTCATCAGCACTTAAAGATGCCGTGGCCCTGCTTCCAAGGCGCGAAAGAGAGCTTATTGAGGCAAGGTTTTTCCAGGAAAAAAAATTGATGGAATTATCAGAAGAATTTTCAATTTCTCCATCAAGAATTTCAAGGATAATTAAATCCGGACTTGATAAAATTAAAGATAAACTTATAGAAGAAGAAATGGCATAGGCTTGAAACCTCTCATATAAGCTCTTGCTAAATTTCTTTTTAGCATAAATTTGCATCCTATACTCAAGATATATTTCATTTTGTTTTTAGGCTTTATAGATAAGATTTATATTTTATATGCCAGCACTGTCTTATATCCTTAAATGAGTGTTATTGCTTAAAATTTAACAAAACTTTAAAAAATTTAAGAAAAATTAAATATTTACACTATAAAAAATCTTGAAATGTGTATTTTTTTATGAAATAATTCAGGCTGTATCTGACCTAATTAACAAAAACGGGGAGGCAAGATGATAAAAGTCGGCGTGGTTGGTGCTCTTGGAAAAATGGGCAGTGAAGTTATAAAGACCGTTATTAACAATAATGAAACCAAAAATGAAATGACCTTAGTTATGGCTGTAGATAAATTTAGAACAGGTGAAAATATCCACGGCGATGTTGTTATAGAAAGCGATATTGAAAAAGCGATTGAGGCAAATAAACCTGACGTTGTAGTTGATTTTACGCAGCCTACAACCGTTTTTGAAAATACAAAAAAATATCTGAATGCAAAAGTAAAACCTGTAATCGGCACCACAGGCCTTTCTATGGAACAGATTGAAGAATTGAAAAAACTGGCTAATGAAAATAATACAGGCTGTATCATTGCGCCAAACTTCGCCGTTGGTGCAGTTTTAATGATGATGTTTTCAAAAATGGCGGCAAAATATTTTGATAACGCTGAAATAATTGAACTTCATCATAATCAAAAGAAGGACGCACCATCAGGCACTGCTATTAAGACAGCGCAAATGATGGCAGAGGTTAATCCTGATATGGCAAAAAATAATGCCTATGAAACAGAAATTATAAAAGGCGCAAGAGGCGGCAACTTTAAAGAAAATGACAGAGGAAATATCCATATACACTCAGTTAGAATGCCGGGCTTTGTTGCAAGCCAGGAAGTAATTTTCGGCTCTCTCGGGCAAACGCTTAAAATCAGGCATGATTCAATTAACCGCGAATGTTTTATGTCGGGCGTTGAATTAGCCATTAAATATGTTTTTGATAATAATGAATTTGTTTACGGATTGGAGAATATATTATGAAGCCTAATATAGCTGTTCTTGGTGCGACAGGCGTTGTCGGCCGTGAAATTTTAAGTATTTTGGAAGAAAAAAAGTTTGAATTTAATACAATTAAAATGTTGGCCTCAAAACGCTCTGCAGGCTCAAAGCTTGACTTTATGGGAAAAGATTACACAGTAATTGAAGCAACACCCGAGGCCTTTGAAGGTGTAGATATAGTGCTTGCCTCAGCAGGCGGCTCAACAAGCCTTGCCCTTGCAAAAGAAGCTGCAAAAAGAGGAGCTGTATACATAGATAACTCAAGCGCTTTCAGAATGGAAAAGGATGTGCCGCTTGTAATTGCAGGCGTTAACGATGATGATTTAAGAAAACATAACGGCATTATTGCAAACCCCAATTGTTCAACATCCCAATTAATGCTTGTTTTAAAACCATTACACGATTATGCAAACATTAAAAGACTCATTGTTTCAACCTATCAGGCCGTTTCAGGCGCAGGATTAGCTGCTATGAATGAATTAACCGACAATTCAAAGGTAAGCCTTGTAGGTATGCCGTATGAAAATCAGGTATTTAAGTACGAAATCGCATTTAATCTCATCCCGCAGATTGATTCATTCACAGAAAACGGCTACACAAAAGAAGAAATGAAGGTAACAAACGAAACAAGAAAAATTCTTCACCTTGATTCTTCTGTTCCTATTTCCTGCACGGCAGTAAGGGTGCCTGTATACAGAGGCCATTCAGAGGCTGTAACAATAGAGTTTGAAAAGCCGATTGACGCAAATAAAGCAAGAGAAATCTTGTCTTCTGCTTGGGGTGTTGAGGTTGTGGATGATATTGATAATTATATTTACCCAACACCAAAAGACTGTGCCGGAAAAGACCCCGTATACGTTGGCAGAATAAGAAAATCTATCGCCTTTGATAACGCCATTGATTTATTCTGCGTGGCAGATAATTTAAGAATAGGCGCCGCACTAAACACCGTAAGGCTTGCAGAAAAAGTTGCAGAAATGGGATTATATCCTGCAGCACAGAAATAATCAGGCTGACCGGATGGCCTTGTCTCGCTTGTATTACAGGCAGGCAATGGCAATATACACAAAAAAATATGAGCTAAGGAGAAAAGTATGACATTAAGATATGATGCCGGTGAAGTAATAACCGCAATGGTAACACCCTTTAATGAAAAAAGGGAGATTGATTTTCCTGCCGTTGAAAAACTTGCCAAACATCTTGTAAATACTGGCTCTGACGCTCTTTTAGTCGCAGGCACAACAGGCGAAAGCCCAACATTAACCCATGAAGAAGAGTTTGAACTTTTATATGCAGTAAGAGGTGCGGTTTCAGGCGCTGCAAAAATAATTATGGGTGCAGGCTCCAACTGTACAAGGACGGCCATTAATTCATCAAAAAAAGCGCTGGAGCTGGGTGCTGACGCGATATTATCCGTTGTACCATACTACAATAAACCAAACCAGCAGGGAATGATTGAGCATTTTGGCGCCATTGCAAAAAATGTCGACATCCCAATCATTCTATATAATATCCCGGGAAGAACAGGCGTTAATATGCAACCCTCAACCGTTGCATTCCTTGCAAAAGAATATCCAAACATTATCGGCCTCAAACAAAGTTTTCCCGATATGGACGTAATAACAGAATTAAAATCATTGTGTCCTGAGGATTTTGCAATATATTGCGGCGATGACAGCCTAACCCTTCCAATGCTATCCCTTGGCGCACATGGTGTAATTTCTGTTGCGTCACATGTTGTTGGCGATGAATTAAAATCTTTGATTCATAACTTTAAATCCGGCCAAATAAAGGCAGCACGCAATATGCACCAAAAACTTTACCCTCTGTTTAGAAAACTATTTATGGCGCCAAACCCTGTTCCTGTAAAAGCTGTATTATCAAGGCTTAAGATGATTGAAAATTTTGTTAGAAGACCGCTTGTCGAATTAAATGAAATCGAAAGAGCTGAATTATTTGATGTTTTAAACCAGGTGCTTGAAAGTATCGGCAAAAACACTAAAGCATAAAAAATTATTATAATATTTAAATATAAGCTTAAGACAGCCAAAGTAAGTTCTTAAGCTTATATTTTTGCCGATTTGACATTTTAGTACTGTTTCTTTGCGTTTATTTGCAATATATTGTTATTGTAAATAAATTTTGGTAATTATATACAATTTTACACAAAAATATTGATTTTCCTTTTTTCTTGTAATGGAAGTCCCTATGTATAAAAAAGAGCGTTTCAAATAAGTTTCCTGAAAGTGAAACTTATCCCGCTCTTTTTTATACATAGGGACTGGAATGAAAAGAAAACATTTGATGGGCAGGGGTAAAATTGTATATAATTACCAAAATTTTGAACAAATATTAATATAAGAATTGATGAAAAATTAAAACAGCAGTTTGAACACATATGCAACGAACTCGGTTTTAATATGAGCACGGCATTTAATGTTTTTGCAAGGGCTATGGTTAGAAAAAAAGGTATGCCTTTTGAATTAACCATCAATGAATACAACAAAGAAACCATAAAGGCGATGGAAGATGTTGAAAAAGGCATAGGGCTTTCAAAGGCCTATACGGATTTAAATGAAATGTTTAGGGATTTAGAAAAGTAATGCTTGAAGTAAAATATTCTTCAAAATTTCACAAAGATTACAAGCGGATTAAAAAATGCGGATATAAAATACAAAAATTAAAAGATGTTGTAGATATGCTCCGTAATAAAATCGCGCTGCCCCAAAAATACAAAGACCCGCACTGACAGGAAATTATGCAAGCTTTAGGGAATGCCACATTGAGCCGGATTGACTTCTAATCTATAAAATTGAAGAAAATATTCTAATCTTAACCGTCTTTAGAACCGGCACCCATAGTGATTTATTTTGAACTTGGAAACTCTCCTTTTAAAGCAAAGTTAAAATCAATGTCTCATAGGAAGCTCATGAGAGTATCGGCAAAAACACAAAGGCTTAAACAGCCTTTGCGGAAGATAAAACTAATCACCGCCTAAATTACTCCTTATTTTTGTGCACATATAATTAATCCAGTTAAATCCCTGCGTTCTGCAGGCTTCAAACTCTGTGGGCTGAATAAAATAATGCAGTCTGTCTATTAGTCCGTTCGTTCCCAAGGTATAATTCGTTTGGCTAGCAAGAAATTTTCTGGCATGCTTATATTCCCTGCTTCCTTTCTTAATCTCAGGATAATACTTTAGTACGCTTTTTTGAAAATCCTTTAGTTCATTAATAAAGGTCGTAAAACGTTCTTTACTAAGTCCCGCCTCCTTGTACAATGTTTCGTAATAATTAAAAAGTTCACTGCTCAAATCTTTACTTCTTAACATGTCCATATTTTGCCTAAAGTGCTCCATCTCATGCCGCAAAAGCCCGAATGTCCACCATTTTCCAAGCTTGGTATTTGTTTTTGATTCACTATAATAATACAGCCTGTTATCCATAAAACCATACAAGCCGCAAATCCCTGGCACTTCCTCGTCCAAAGGTTTTACATTGAATTCAGGAGCTATTTCTTCCGGAATTTTCATAGATTTACAGATTAGATTAAAACAGTACTCTGCGGCATCTTTATTATCAGCCTTTTCAATTACAGCAACATCATCCGGCGTAATTTCAACAAACATTGTATGCAAGCATTTCAATGCCTTTGCTTTGTCTGATTTATTAGACGATAAAAAAGAATCATCAGAATGCTTGTCAATTAATTTATCAGCATACTTTGCACCCTTTATTGCAGCATTTTGTATATTATTGGCAACAACCGCTCGGGTTTTACCAATCTTCATATCTGTTTCCATATCTATATAAAGTATTTTTCTAATTTAAAATTGCCAAAATTTTTTTCATACACTTTAAATCTTAAAAGTCTACACCATCCTTAAAATTTCATCCATATTATCAGGCAGGAGAGGCTTTTTAATGCCGTCCACATTCAATTCCTTTGCTCTTGCAAAGGTATAACAATCATCAATATATTTTTGATATTGATTAATCTCATCACTTGTCATTGAATCAAAGGCTTTTTGGAATTTTTCATTCACAACCCCGTTTTCTGTTGCGCCGCCCTTTGTTTTGTAGTTATAAAATATATGCTCCTTAGCATTTATTTTATCTGTTTTATCACCCATTATTTGAAGCTCAATAGGAACGCCATACTTTGCATCCCTAAAATAAACGCTTGAACAATTAAAATTCGACGCATTTTTTGGCTGCACAATATGAAAGCCCTTTTTTGACAAGGCTGTAAGCTGTTCATCATTTAAATACGGCGTTTTGCCGCGGTTTATAATATGAGTCGGTTCAAATTTGCCCTCATCAATTAAGCCTGCAATCTTTTGAACAATTTCACTGCCCTCCTGCTCGCTCCCTTTGGTTGTCAATTTAAATCCGCACAAATCAGAAACTTCAGAAAAAACATCCGATAAATTTGAACATTTTTCGAGGCTTTCCTGCCGTCTTTGAAATTTTGGCAAAATTGAGCTTGCCTCTTTAAGCCTGCCTGAAAATTTTGCATTCGTATCAGCAAATTGCGCCTTTAGGGTTGGTGTCAATTCATATTCAAAAATGCCGTCGCAAATACCATGTATAATCTCGCTGAATTCCTCAAGGTCTTTATCCTTCATTGGCAGTGTAAATCCAAAATTTTTCCAAAAAGCCTGCTCTCTGCTTATTGATTTTTCAAACGCATCAGAAACCGGGGTTCTGACCAGTTTTGCAGGCTTTATCTCACCGAATGATTTTGAAGCGGGAAGAATATTTGGCACCTTCTTTATAATTTTTAGATTATTTGAAAAGTTTTGAACATTTTTTAAATTAAGTGTTATCATAAATGTTTTTACCTCGCTTAAATATATAAAAACATTTTAATGATAAAAATTGCCATGAAAACGCATTTGTATAAAAAATTTTATACTCAATTAAACTGCAGCAGATACAACAAAATCACGCCAGCAGATTTGCTTAAAATTTCTTTAAGGCTTTATAAAATTGCAGAATGCAATTTAGCTACACCATCTCCCTCAACTTTTTAATTTGGTCGCGAAGCTCTGCTGCACGCTCAAAATCAAGGATTTTAGCGGCTTTGTGCATATCTTTTTCAAGCTGGTTCAATAGTTTTGGCAAATCTTTCTTTTCGATGTTCATTTCGCACATCTCTTCTGCAACAATATCTTCAATACTTCTATAGCTTTGAACAAGGGATAATAGGTTGTTTTCAATAGATTTTTTAATGGTTTTAGGAGTAATATTATGTTCCTTATTAAAGGCCATCTGCAATTTGCGGCGCCTTTTGGTTTCTTCAATCGCCACCTTCATTGAATCTGTTATTTTATCCGCATACATAATAACCCTGCCGGATGAATTCCTCGCAGAACGGCCAATTGTCTGAATTAAAGAGGTTTCGCACCTTAAAAAGCCTTCCTTATCTGCATCCATAATTGCAACAAGCGACACTTCCGGTATATCAAGCCCCTCCCTTAAAAGGTTTACACCAATCAAAACATCAAACTCTCCAAGCCGTAAATCCCTTAAAATTTCAACCCTCTCTAAGGATTGTACCTCGCTGTGCAGATATCTTACCCTTATCCCTCTCTGGGTTAAATATTCGGTTAGTTCTTCAGCCATCTTTTTGGTTAAGGTGGTGATTAAAACACGCTCTTTCTTTTCTGCAGTTGAATTTATTTCCTTAATAAGGTCATTAACCTGCCCCTCTGTTGGCCTTACATCAATTTCAGGGTCAAGAAGGCCTGTCGGGCGGATGATTTGCTCCACAATTTGTGCTGATTCCTGCTTTTCAAATTCTGCAGGGGTTGCTGAAATAAATACTTTTTGATTGATTTTATTCCAAAATTCATCAAACGTTAAAGGTCTGTTATCCTTTGCACAGGGCAGCCTGAAACCATACTCTACAAGGGTTTCCTTCCTTGCCTTATCGCCAAAATACATACCCCTTAACTGCGGCAAAGTAACGTGAGATTCATCCACAACAACAAGAAAATCATTCTGAAAATAATCTAAAAGCGTCGCAGGCGGCGTTCCAGGCAGCCTTTTTTCAAAAATTCTTGAATAATTTTCAATACCCGAACAATAGCCCATTTCCTTAATCATCTCAATATCATAATTGACGCGCTGCTCAAGCCTTTGCGCCTCCACAAGCTTATTCTCGGCATACAATTCATTCAAGCGGGCCTTTAGTTCACGGCGAATCTCTGCTATTGTACCATCCAAATCATCATCATCCGCAAGGTAATGCACAGCAGGATATATAACAGTTTCAGGCACATTCTCCAAAATTTCACCCGTCACAGGGTCAATCCTTGAAATCTTCTCTATCTCATCCCCAAAGAAATAAATCCTTGTAATAATTTTTTCATAGCTAGGCATAATTTCAACAATATCGCCCCTGGCCCTAAATGTTGCACGCTTTAATTCAACATCATTTCTTTCATACCTGACAAGTACAAGATGTTCTAAAAGCGCCTGTCTGTCTATTTCTTCACCCACTGATAAATTTATTGCACCCTTAAAATAATTTTCAGGAAGCCCCAAACCGTATATGCAGCTAACAGACGCTACAACAATTACATCCTTTCTTTCATACAAGCTTCTTGTTGTATTGTGGCGCAAACGGTCAATCTCATCATTTATTGAAGCTGTTTTTTCAATATATGTATCCGTCCTTGGAATATAGGCTTCCGGCTGGTAATAATCATAATAACTTATAAAATATTCAACCGCATTGTTTGGAAAAAGTTCTCTGAATTCATTATAAAGCTGTGCCGCAAGGGTTTTATTATGTGCAATGATAAGCGTTGGCTTCTGCACCTTTTCTATCACATTTGCAATCGTAAAAGTTTTGCCTGAACCTGTTACACCAAGCAAAGTCTGGGTTGGCATTCCATCCTGAATGCCCTTAACGAGTGCATCTATAGCCTTTGGCTGATCGCCCTGCGGCGTATGTTCTGATTCAATTTTGAACTTTTTATCTATCATACTAAAATTTTACCACGTTTTATTTATTTTGCCCTTCACAGCACAAATACCGCAAATATTCTGACAGGCCGGCGCGCATATTTTATGTTTAATGTAAAATATTCTTTATGAAACCATCTCTTCTGAAAATGTTTTTATCATTCCTTAAAATCGGCTGTCTGCTTCTTGGCGGAGGATACGTCATTGTACCATTATTAAGAAGTGAATTGATAGAAAAAAATAACTGGATTAATGAAGAAGATATTGTAAATTTTTATGCCCTTGGCCAGTGTGTTCCGGGCATTATCGCCATTAATACAACTCTTTTTGTAGGATATAAACTTAGGGGCAAAACAGGCGCCCTTGCTGCATTTTTTGGTCTTATCCTGCCGCCCTTTTTAGCGATAATTTTTCTTGCCTCAATATTAATAAAGCTTGCACAAAATGTTATAGCAAATGACATCTTTTGGGGTGTTAATGTTGCAATAATAATTCTTTTGTTTCTAACAGTTAAAGAGGTTTGGAAAAATAGCATTGTAGATAAATTCACATTTTTTATATTTTTAGGAATTCTTTTGATGTCAATATTTGGGATTTCCCCATCAATTTCCATTGTATTATCAGCAATTTCAGGAATTTTATACAAAAAAATTACCAAGCCCAATAAAGCTGATGAAATCTCAGGAGGCGGGGAATGATTTATCTTTACCTTTTTTTAGAATTCTTAAAAATCGGATTATTCTCCTTCGGCGGCGGCTATGCCACAATGCCTTTTTTGTATCATATGTCTGAGACATATGGATGGTTTAGTTTATCTGAATTATCCAGAATGCTTGCAATATCAAGCATTACACCGGGGCCAGTGGGCCTTAATGTTGCAACATTTGCGGGCTTTAAAACAGCAGGAATCACAGGCTCAATCACAGCCACCCTTGCAATAATGCTGCCATCTTTTGTCATCGTTATTTTTATATCCAAAATGCTTAAAAAATTCAGCGATAATTTCTATATAAAATCAGCACTTTACGCACTTCGCCCTGCAGCTGCCGCAATGATTGCAGCCGTTGGGATAAGGCTCTTTAAAGACAGTATAATAACAAACACTGCAAGTGTTTCAGCCATAAATTTTATCGACATAAAGGCGCTAATTTTATTTTTATTCCTTTTTGCTATAAGCCTCAAATTAAAAAGAGACCCTCTGATTTATCTTCTAATCGGCGGCATTTGCGGCATATTATTACATTTTAGGCACATTACGGATTTATTTTAAACAAATAAAGCGCCCGCAATAAACCTGCTAAAACATTTTAGGTAATTATATACAAATTTGCACAAAAAGCAGTTTTAAATTTTTATTGCAATAGAGCACTTCTAATATATATAATTACCAAATTTTATCTATAATCAAATATGGACAGTTTTATTCTTCCTCCTCATTTGAAAAATTCATATCAAAATTAAAGGAATTATCAAGATTTCCAATGTTAAAGAAATTGTCCTGCTTTTTAGTTTTTAAATCATCTTCTTTTGAAAACATAAAATTATAAGGCTCATCCTGTTTTTGGCCTACTGTCGATTCCTCTAAAGAATTATTCTTCTGTACATTAGTCTTATTGGCTGTATGTGCTGCTGTATCATCAATATCAATCTTATGCCCGTTCTTTGAATTAAAAGATTTTGCCATTAATTTTGTGCCGTATTTTTTCAGCCAATACCCTGAATTTTGGCTTGTTATCGCATCCTCAAAAACATTGCTTGGAACATTTTTTTCAATAGCACTATAGAGTGAATCATTTGTCATCTTATCAGGTTCATTAGCATATGCACCCGCAATCAAGTTTAAAAGGTCTTGCGTTTCTGAAACACTTAATTCTTTTATATCTTCAGCTTTCAGATTAAGCTCTTTTACCCTATTTAGTTTTTTGGGTAAATCGCCAACGCCATTTAATATATTTCGAATTTCCGTTGTAACATTATCTTCTTCCGCATCTTCTTCATCCGTTTCTATTTCATCAAGATAACTCGTTAATTCTTTTAGTTCCTTATCGGATAAAACCTTGTCGCCGTCTGTGTCTAAATCTTCAAAAACGCTTGAAATATTAAGGTTTGTATTAGAAAATATGCTCTTTGCCTGCATTGAAAAATCAGCTTCGCTAACACCTTTAACCGCTTCGCCTTTTTTGTTCTTTGTTGATTCTAATTTAAAGGTTAAACCCATAATATTATTGTCAGACATTTTTATTCCTCTCGTTAAATTACTCTCTTGTATATATAAAGTAAATATTCGAAAAAAAATTGCCTGTTTTTTAAAATATTTTAAGATTTATGTGTTAAAATTAATCTGAAATTAAGAATAGTGGTAATTAAGTGTATGAAAAGTATTTTTTCAAAAAGAACAAAAATCGTTGTAACTCTTGGGCCTGCAACCGAAAAAGAAGAAACAATTAAAGAATTAATTTTAGCCGGCGCAAATGTTTTCAGACTGAATACATCCCATGGCACAATGGAATATCATAGAGAAAAAATTCGTCTTATTAAAAAAGTTGCACAAGAAATGGGCGTATATATCGCAACACTGGTAGATTTGCAGGGGCCAAAGATTAGAATAGGCAACCTGTACAATGAAATCAATATTAAAAACGGCGACAAGCTAATTTTTCAGCACTCATTGGAACAAACAGATAAAAATATAATCCCGGTCGATTATGCAGGTATTGCAAACGACGTTAAAACGGGAAGCAGAATGTTGATTGATGATGGTAAACTTGAAGTTTTAGTCGACAAAGTTGAGGATGAAAAAGTTTATGCAACCGTCACAAATGGTGGAATTCTTAAATCAAGAAAAGGCTTAAATATCCCGGGCTCGACTGCAAGCCTTGCCGCCGTTACACCAAAGGATGTAGATTTTATTAAATTTGCAGCAGAAGAAAAAGCTGATTTAATTGCATTATCATTCGTAAGACAAAAAGAAGATGTTCTGCTTGCAAAAAAATATATTAGCGATTTTGATTCAACAATCCCTGTTATTTCAAAGCTCGAAAAACCTGATGCAATCAATAATTTAAAAGAAATAGTCTCTGTTTCAGACGGAATTATGGTGGCAAGGGGCGACCTTGGAATAGAGCTCTCGCCGGTTGAGGTGCCAATTTGCCAAAAATTAATAATTGAAGAGGCAAATAAACAGAAAAAACCGGTAATTGTTGCAACGCAAATGCTTGAATCAATGATTAATGAGCCAATCCCAACAAGAGCTGAAGCGTCTGATGTCGCAAATGCAATATTGGAT
Organism: uncultured Vampirovibrio sp.; assembly: GCA_910583725.1. GTDB lineage: Bacteria > Cyanobacteriota > Vampirovibrionia > Gastranaerophilales > Gastranaerophilaceae > MGBC122484. Next base: position 2,881 of record CAJTXZ010000008.1, on the reverse strand, counting down.
GGAACAGATGCTGTAATGCTCTCAGGTGAGACATCTGTCGGAAACTTTGCAGTTGAAGCTGTTAAGATGATGTCAAAGATTGCAGCAACCGCAGAAAACAGCTGTTTTTATAAATTTGATACTGATAATGATATAAAGGATGAAGCTGCACTTACAAGGCAGGCTATTGTTTTTGGTGCAGACAAGATGCTTGAATACGTTAATGCAAAGGCAATTTTAAGCTTTTCACATTTTGGGTATTCAACAAGGCTTATGTCAAAATTAAAGCCCTCAGCCCCAGTTATAATGGTCTCAGACTTAGATGAAACTTGCAGAAAGATGGTTCTTTGCTGGGGTGTATATCCCTTCTGTAAAAAATGGGATACCATTGTGGACGGTAATTTATTAGTAAAAATTGACGAATTTTTAATAAACGAAGTAGGACTTAAACAAAACGATTATGTAATAATTACAGCGTCTGCACCAAAATTAATCTCAGGGCGCACAAACTTTGTCAGGGTTCATAAAATCGGTACATAATTTTTAAGGAATAAAATATGAAAGATAACACAAAATGTCTGCATTCAGGATACACACCGGAAAACGGCGGTCCGAGGGTAATGCCTATATACCAAAGTACAACATTTAGGTTTAATTCAACAAAAGAAATCGGGGATGTTTTTGACGACCCTACAAAGGCACATATTTATTCCCGCTTTACAAACCCTACTGTTGATGTTGTTGAAAAGAAAATAGCAGACCTTGAAGGCGGTGTCGCTGCAATGTGCACATCAAGCGGCCAAATGGCATCTTTAATGTCGATTTTAAACCTTTGCAATGCAGGCGACAGTTTTGTAAGCTCTTCATCCATTTATGGCGGAACGGTTAATTTATTTGCTTATACATTAAAAAAACTCGGTATAGAGTGTATTTTTGTTGATGTTGATGCCACAGAAGATGAAATTTGTACAAAAATCAAACCAAACACAAAAGCAATATTTGGCGAAACCCTGACAAATCCATCTTTGCAAGTTTTAGATATTGAAAAATTTGCACGCGCTGCGCACAAAAACGGAATTCCGTTAATTGTTGATAATACATTCCCAACCCCGATTTTATGCAAGCCCATTAAGTATGGTGCTGATATAGTTATTCATTCAACATCAAAATATATGGACGGACATGCCCTGCAAACAGGCGGTGTTATCGTTGACAGTGGTAAATTTGACTTCACAAACGGTAAATTCCCCGAATTTGTTGAGCCCGATGAATCATATCATGGAACCGTTTATACACGTGATTATTCTTTTGCACCATATATTATAAAAGCAAGAATGCAATTGATGAGAGATTTTGGAGCTTATCCTTCAGGAAATTCAGGATTCTTATTAAATTTGGGCCTTGAGACCCTTGCTATAAGAATGGAAAAATATTGTTCTAACGCCATGAAAGTAGCGCAATATTTTGAAAGCACAGGAAAGTTTGAGAATGTAAATTACCCGGGGCTTAAAGATAACAAGTATTATAATTTAGCAATGAAATATCTTCCAAAAGGACAAAGCGGCGTAATTTCACTAACAATAAAAGGCAGTAAGGAGACTGCAATTAAATTTATGGATGGACTGAAACTTGCCTCAAACGAAGTGCACGTGGCAGATATAAGAACTTGCGTTTTACACCCTGCAAGCGCCACTCACAGACAATTAACGGATGAACAGCTTGTTGCATGCGGCATAAACCCGGGTTTAGTCAGATTTTCAGTAGGCCTTGAGGATGTGGATGATATCATAGCTGATATTGAACAGAGTCTAAAATTATTATAATTTCATATCTTCAATCATTCCAAAAATTTTTGATATTGCAGCATCGCATTCGTTGTTATAAGCTTTCAGATACAATTCCTCATTTGAAGAATCAAATTGCAATGTTAGAGTTTTCAACGGATCATATTTCATTGCATAGTCAGATACTCTATATGGTTCATGCACTGTCACACTAATGCCGTTATTAAATTTACAATAAGCACTCGCGTAATTATTTACTGCCTTTGAAACATTATTTGCCTTAACTTGCTCTGCAATATACTTTTGAACATCCTCTATGCATTTTAATGTTTGTCCTTGGACCTCATTTGATGAATTAAATGCAAGAGCTTTATCTATTTGGGACTTACCTATTATTCCAAGAATTGGTCTCTCAAAGTCTTCCGCACTCTTGTATACAGGTATATTGTCAGTATCTAATATCTGAGAAAATATTTGAGCCGTTTTTGTCTTTACAGTATTCAAAGCTTTCTCAAAAGTATCAGAGCCTAGTGCATTACTCTTATAAAAATTGCGTCCATTGCTAGTTTTTTTAATGGCATCTAGACCGTGAATTATTTGCTGGGGCATTTTTAAAATTTTCATATTTTATTTCCTTGTATTTAAACTTACATATATATAAAAACAAAAAGGCAAAATAATTTGCCGCTTAATAAGAAGCTTATATAGAAGTTTATATCTAATATAACCCAAAAAACTAATATCAAACTGCCTATTAAATATTTTTTAATTTAATAAATTTAGTACAACAAGAGAGGTTTCATCACCAAGAATAAAAATACCCTAAAACCGAATCGGAAATAAAATTTTAAATATCAGCAGTATAAACACATATACAAGCTTATTTAAAAATACCTTGACAGAGAACTTTATTATTGTTATTGTTATATTTGTTTGAAAATTTAATAATCAATTTTAAACTGCAGATGGAATATTGAAAAATTGGCAAGCAATGCAGCCCTAAGAGCAAAAGTAAATCATCAACTCTATCTGACAATAGTTAATTTCGGGACACAGCAGAGAGCCCGAGAGGAAAGTTGACTAAATGTCAAGTTTCCGGTGGGGGTACAAACGAAGTT
>CAJTXZ010000007.1:86719-113985 GCA_910583725.1 uncultured Vampirovibrio sp. | reverse complement strand
CTGGAACAGCTTCAATGTAGGTTCAAATATCACAGTAGACTGGATTTTCCACAACGCAAACCAGACAGCTATCAACAGAGTATTAAACTCTGGCGGCATGTCTGAAATTTATGGTAAATTGACAAGCAGCTGCGCGAATGGTTCTTGTGGAAATGAAAGATCAGGAAATGTTATATTAATTAACCCTAACGGTATCTTATTCGGCGGCGGTTCAAATGTTAACTTAAACTCATTCACCGCTTCAACAAAAGATATTAAAGGCTTAAGAAATATTCAGGATGTTATGAGAGATGGCGGCGGCTATCTTGACGGCGTTTTAACTCCTACAATTGTTAACGGCAACAATAAAAATTATAAATTTGGCGGCGCTGACCAATTAACTGCTAAATATAAATACGGCAATATCATTGCATACGAACCGGCTTCAAGCATTAACGGTTTTGGAGATGGTGTAATCGGCGTTATCAAGGCTGACGGTGCAAGCTTTAATACCGGATATGACAAAGACGGACATCCAACCACGAATGCAATCGGTGTTAATTTAATAGCTGATAAAATCGATGTCAAAGACACTACAATTCAAACTTATGTACCAAAACAAAACGCTGACGGCACATATGATAACAATGGTAACTATAAATATTACCCCGGTATATCAAGATCAAGCGTGAAATTAATTACTGCTGACGGCGTAAACTTCAAATACGACTCATTCGGCGACAGCCAGGCTGTAGAAACATTTGAAAAAAGAGGCGTTAACAAAGACAACCACGGCGTTTCAATTGCAGATTCAACAATCTGGACAGGTACAGCTCAAATTAAAAACGCAACTGATGCTGATGTAAAAATTAAAAATTCAAGAGTTATTGCAAATAAAATTAAGGACAATGTTTCAGGACAAATCGCAATTAAGAGTTTAAGAGATGTTGTTATTGAAGACTCACGTTTAGAAACATTGCATGCAAGTATTGATGATATTGAAAATGCAAAAAATCATAAATACGGCGACATCGATATTGATGCAGACAGAAATATCATTTCTAAAAACTCAAGAATTGCAACATTAAATTCAAGAATAAACAATATTGCAGGTAAAAATCCTGTAGGTAACATAAACCTTAACGCAGGAAACGGTGTGTTAATTCAGGTAAACAAAAATAAAGAAGACGTTCCGGCTGCAGATGGCGGCAGATTAGATGTTTCAGCAGGCGGCAACCTGAATATTAAAGCCGGTTTAACAGACGTAATCATTGAAGATACTACAGGTAAAAACTGGGTAGACGGCCTTAAAAATGTAAAAATTGAAGGCAGCAACGTTTATATTGACGGCGTAACTGTTCAAGGCTCCAGAGTAGATGTTATAGCAGGCGGCGTTGATAAGAATGCAAATGTATCAGATACTGACATTGCAGGATATCCTGTTGGTGAAATAGAAATTACAAATGCAAAAATTAATGCTGCATATGACGGCGACAAAACCTTAAATCTCTTAGGTTTAAATACAGTACTTACTGATTCATTACTTCAATACGATGAATTGAATTTCTATAACAATGATACAAAGAATAATAATAACCTTAACAATGTATTAGTTATAGGCAGCACAACATTCTTCGATAAAAATTCACCTGACTTAGTTCTTGAAACTACTGGTAAATTAATCGTTGACAATAACAAACTTCAAAAGCTGGCTTATGGTAATACAGCAGCACAAGATCAAGATGGTAACATTATATTAAAATCAATTAATGACCTTGTTACTGTTAGAAACAACTCAAATATTGCAACCGGTGGCAACATCACAATAGATGCAGCTACAGATGCAGCAGTTAACAGCTCAACACTCACATCGAAGAATGGAAACGTAAGCGTTACTGCTAAAAATTTAGCAACAGGAAACAAGGCTATTATTACAGCAAACAATGGTAATATTAGCTACACAACAACAGGTACCGGTACTGGACGTGGCGTATACTTCATTGATTCAGACCTAAAATCTAAAAACAATACATTAACCTCTAATAACGGCCAAGTTTATGCTCAGGGCAGCAAAATTACAGCTACGGAAGAAAACAATATCACATCTACAAATTCTGAGGTGTGGATAGGCAGCTCAACCGTTAAATCCGGCGGTAATACCAACATCGCATCAAATGACACCGTAACCGTTTGGGAAGGTGCAACAGTTGAATCAACAGGCGCTGATGTTAACATTACACAAAAATCAACTGCAGACCTTGATAATTATTACAAAGGAACCGTAAAGGCCGCAAACAACATCAACCTTACAGTTAACGGCGAAGGCCAGAATATCAAAGGTTCTTCATTAGACAGATTAATTGCCGGCAACAAAGTAGCACTTGATGCTAATAACAAAATCGAACTAAACAAAAGAACAGGTAACTTAAACCTTAACAAGGTTGATTTAAACTCTAAAGAAAACAAGTTAACAGCAGCAAACGGCGATGTTGTAATTACAAACAAAGTAGTGCTTGGCAACAAAACAAACAAAACAACAATCAAAGGTAAAAACGTTCAGACAACAGGCGAGGGCGAAATCAAGGCAAACGGCAAAAAGTTAATTGTTAACGCTGATAAAAAGATTGATATAGCTTTCTCAGGCGTTAATAACAAAAACGCAGGTCTTGAAATCAACTCTAACATTAATACACGTAACCCTGAAAATGATAATACAAGCGCAAGCAACATAGATCAACAGGTTAACAACGTTGAATTAGACGGCAAAGACGTTAAATTAAATGCAACAGATAAGAAAATAACAGTTGCTAAAATTAAAGCCGATACATTAGAAATCGTTGATGGCGAAAATACACAGTTAATCGCAGCAAATGACAACAGACCAAACGTAGCAACCGATAACGTTGGACCGACTGAAGGCACAACAGCAAACGGTAACACCGCTTACATTGAAGTAAGAAAAACTGCCGGATGGAATATGGACAAAAACATTGAAGACACTGACAATGTTCCAGGATTCTACAACCACCACTATGATGATCAAGTTGATGGCTTTAATCAAAGACACCAGATTAACTCAGCAGATGGCAGCGGCAGCATACTTCTTGTATACAACAGAAAAGTAAACTGCGATGTTCCTGACATCGGCACCCTAGACCCAGACGTTAATAACAACACAAATCTTGGTTTAACCGAATCAGCAGTTGTAAGATTACCAAGACACGAAGAAGGCGTTAGCGCAGTAGCTCCCGTATTAAATGAAATCACTGACCCATCAGCAAACATAATTATGGCAGCTGCAAGATTAACACTTGATGAAGAAGAAAACGACAACGAAGATAAATTCTAAATCAAGAATCAATAAAAATCAAAACACCCATTCTTTAACAGAATGGGTGTTTTTTAATGCATTAACCCTAAATATGGTTGTATTAATTCAGAATTTTGTATAATATTAAATTAAATCATAAACACGGGGAATTAAATGAATCTTAAATATCTAAAAAACATCACATATATTATAGCACTTGTATTATTTTTAAACGCTCTTGCTATCCAAACCAGTGACACTGCAGCCTTTGCAAAATGCGAAGATTCAAAAAAGGTAATTAAGGCCGCAAGTAATGTAATAGAAAATCCGAATGATAAAACTATAAATTCTTATACATCAATTTTAAAAAGAAGAGCCAAGGTACACGGAATTAAACATAACTATGAAGCCCAGGCAGATGATTACAGAAGCATACTTTATTTTTTAAGAAAGAATAAAAAGTCAGCAGAATATATTAAATACAGAGACAGTCTAAATAAAACATATTCAAAGCTTGGCTTTAAAAATACACAAAATAATCGTCTTGAAATAGCAAAAAACCTTTATCTTGAGGAAAAATATTTTGCCAGTGCCTATGAATTTTTAGAGCTGGTTAATGAAGGATATTCAAAGGAAATTTGTTTTGAATATCTTGGTGATATTTCACAAAAATTCAAAAACCCTGATTCTGCCGTTATATTTTACAAAAAAGGTTTAGAAACTACACCTGAAAATTGTTGTCTAAATTATAAGCTTGGAAAAGTTTACAAAAGTTTACAAAAAAATGATGAGGCGCGGACATTTTTTGAAACAGCAATAAATCTATGTGATGATAATGCAATCATTGAAGATATAATCAAGATTTATGAGGACGATTTAACAACTAATAAGGATGATGAAACAAGCTATGAAGTTTTGGGGCTTGCATATCAAAAATTAAAACAATTTGACAAAACATACGAGCTTTTTACAAAAGCCATAGCCATAAAACCAGATGATATTTTCCTAAAATATTATCTTGGAAATCTTTTGTTTGATATGGCGGAATATACAAACGCTATTAAGATTTATGATTCGATAATTTCAAACAATCCTTATGAATCGCAAATCAGGATAGCGAGGGCAAAAAGCCTCAAGGCAATCGGCCAAACTGATGCTGCAATAAAAGATTATCAGGTTGTTCTGGCGATTTATCCAAACTCAAAACAGGCGCAATACGGCCTATATAAGCTTCTTTCAGGAAAGAAAAACATAGCTGAAATTGTCAAGAATTTTTATCCTTTGAATAAAAAATTTGTGCCAAGTGCAGATTTTTACAATAATTTAGCAAGCATTTTATATCAAAAAAATATGGTAAAAGATGCAATAAATGTCTATAAAAAGTCTGTCGCAATTGCCCCAAAGGCGCCAACGGCTTACATTCAGCTGTATAAAATTTATGAATTAGAGGGTCAAACATCAAATGCATATGAAATTGCAAGACAGGCATATAGAAACTTACCCAAAAATCCTGAAATCAAAAATATGTACCAGCATATAAATAAAAATTCAATATCACAAAAGAATTCTTTAGCCCTTTCTTATATGGCAAATAAAGAGTATTCAAAGGCCATAAAAATTTACAGCCAAATTCAGCCGAAGGATGCTGCCACATATGAATCTTTGGCTTTATGTTATAAATCACTCAAAAATTACAAGGCTGCAATAAATAATCTTACCCAAGCAATCAAGCTTGACCCTTTGAATTCAGATTTATATTACAACACAGCGCTTTTGTATTTAGATATAAATAATAAAAAAACGGCAGAAAGTTATCTAAATAAAGCTATCGGCCTTGATAAAAATAACCTTAAGGCGAGAAAACTGCTCGGGTATTTAAAACAGCAGGCAACAGACAATAGCCTGAATAAGGCTTATTCAATGTATAAAAAGAAAAATTATAAGGGCACAATTGCTGAATTAAACCGTGCTGAAAAATTATACCCCAATAACCCAGAGGTTTATTTTTATAAGGCTCTGACATACAAAAGCCTGAATGACATAAATAATGCGTATAAAAATTTTACAAAAACTTTGAGTCTTGACAGGACATATTATGTTTCACATTTTTATATGGCTGAAATACTTGAAAAACAAGGAAAAGAAAGACAGGCACTTGAAGAATATGAAAGATTCCTAGGTGCAGATGCAAAGGATGAAAAGATGATAAAAAAGGCCCAGGATAAAGTTATAAAACTTGGCGAAAAATATTATTAGAATTTAGATTGGATTAAAAATGGAAAGTTTAGAAAAGATTAAAAAAACTGTAATCATTATACCGGCAAGACTAAAATCTTCAAGGCTGCCAAATAAACTACTTTTAAAGGCAAAAAATAAGCCTGTTATTCAATGGGTTTATGAGGCTGCAAAAAAGGTAAAGATGGCGGCAGATGTTATTATTGCCTGCGACAGCGAGGAAATTTATAATGCAGTCAAAAGCTTTGGGGGCAAGGTTGAAATGACATCAGATGAACATAAATCCGGCTCTGATAGGATAGCAGAAGTTATTAAAAGACATCCTGAATTTGAATATATTCTAAATCTGCAGGGTGATGAACCCCAAATGAGCCCGGAGGTTGTTGATTCCTTGATTGAGGCGCTGCACAATTCTTCAGCGGATATTTCGACACTGGTTAGAAAAATTACAGACATAGAGCAGATTGAAGACCCAAACTGCGTAAAATGCGTGTTTAATAAAGATAATATGGCGCTTTATTTTTCAAGGTCGCCTATACCGTATCCAAGAAACAAAGAATATGCACAATATTATGCACACATAGGCATGTATGCATACAGACGCGAAAGCCTTTTAAAAATGACATCTTTAGATATGGCAGATATTGAAAAAGCAGAATCCCTTGAACAATTAAGGGCCCTTTACAACGGTATGAGCATAAAGACATTAGTTACAAACTTAAATCCTGTAGGCATAGATACCATACAGGATTTTGAAAAGTTTAAAAATATTGTTGAGGACAGAGAAAAATAAACAAAAAAGCCAATAAGGCTTATTTGCCTCCGCCTTCATCGCCGATACTGCAGCTACCCGGGGTATCTTCAGTACCTTCTGTCCAATTTCCGCCAAGTGAAACGCAAGCTTTTCTTTGAACGTCGTCTGCACCGGTATTAATAGTTTCAGCGGATTTCTTTAATGTGTTTGACATATTTTGACCCAACAATTGCAGCGCCGTAACAGCAATAACTGTTACCATCGCAAGTATTAAGGCATATTCAATCAAACTTTGGGCCTTTGATTTCCTAGTTGTAAGCTTTTTATCTAACTTCATAAAAAGTAACCTCGTTCAATAGATAATTAAAATATTACTATATTTTCTTTGATAAGTAAATATTTTATATTTTTTTTACATCATTATCATTAGTACAATTCCACAAAACTTTAATTTTATATCATTAATTTATTCATATCTAATGCCGGCAGCTTCCATCCTTCTAAATGCCTCTTTTAGTTTTTCTGTGGGCTGTACAATAGAAACCCTGAAATGATCATCGCTATAGTCTCCAAAGGCAATACCGGGCGTAAAAACAACTCCTGTCTTATCGAGAACCATTTTGCACCATTCTTTTGATGTATAGCCTTTTGGTATTTTTAGCCAAAAATACATTGTGGCAGAGCTTCTTTTCATAGTCCAGCCAAGTCTATTAAATCCTTTTGCTGTTATTTCACGCCTTGAATTATATTTATCCATTATTTGTTGAACATATTTATAATCCACATTCAAGGCTGCTATACAAGCGTCTTGAACAATTGTTGATGTACCATAATCAAGGTTTGATTTCATTGCATAGATAACATCAATGAATTCTTTTTTACCGCACACAAAACCAGCTCTCCAGCCTGCCATATTGAATGTCTTAGAGAAACTATGAAATTCGACGGCAATTTCTTTTGCGCCGCGGATTTTAAAAATGCTTGTAGGGCGGTAATTATCATAGCAAACTTCGCCATATGCCATATCTGAAACAAGGAGAATCTCGTATTTTCTGCAAAAATCAACTATTTTTTCAAGAAACTCAACAGGAGCAGTGGCGCCTGTGGGGTTATTAGGGTAATTTATAATGAACATTTTAGCCCTTTTTGCAACATCAACCGGAATTGTATCTAAATCAGGAAGATAATCGTTTTCATCGGTTAACGGTACATGATAAACTTCACCGCCTGCAACCCAGGTGCCTCTTGATAATACAGGATAATAAGGATCGGGAACTATGTTTACATCCCCAGGATCTGTGAATGCCATTGCAATATTTGCAAGTCCTTCCTTTGCGCCTATCAGGGTTTGAATTTCGGTCATCGGGTCAATATCTACGTCATATCTTTTTTTCATCCATACTGCAATTTGTTCCCTAAATTCTTTTTTACCGCGAAAACTAGGATAACCATGGCTTTCTGGCTTTTGAATAGACTCAAGTGCAGCTTTAACAATAGGTTCAGGAGTGGCGCCGTCAGGATTACCTATACCTAAATCAATCAGATTCATGCCTCTGCTTCTTGCCTCTTCTTTCCATTCATCTAATTCAGCAAAAATGTATTTGGGCAGATTCAATATCCTTTTCGACGGCTTGATAGTATAGACGGTAGTTTCCATTTTTATCTCCTTATTCCTAATTTCAATAGTTAATAAAAAAAATGAGCCTCATTTTACTGAGGCCCATAAAGTGTTCTTTTTAAATCTAAGCTTGTTCTTTAGCCTCATTTTCAGCACTATTTTCTGCTGCCGCAGCTTCCGCTGCCGCAGCCTGCTGGGCGGCTTCTTGTTCTTTTTGAGCTTCTAATTTAGCCTGAGCTTTCTTTGATAATTTTTGTTCGGTCTTTTTGTTATAAACAAGGTTTCCGTTTTCATCACAATTTTTAATTAAATACGCAACAGTATCAGAAACCTGAGCACCTTTTTTTACCCAGCTTTCAGCACCAGCTTTATTTAATTTCATTTCTTTTGTTTTTGGATTATAGTATCCAAGCTCTTCTATAGGAGCGCCTTCTCTTTTAGAGCGTGAATCAATCACAATTATTCTGTATGATGGATTTTTCTTATAACCTAATCTTTTCAGTCTAATCTTAACCACTTTTGTTCGTCTTTCCGTTATTTGTTATTACTATCTACTATAATCATAAAACCACAAAGATATTTTAAAATCAAGCGTTTAAACAAGATTAAAAGCAAAAATAATTATTAAAATAACAATGCTTGCTGATATTAAGTGTTTTTTCAGGTGTATTTATGAATTTTGAAAGCTTCATCGCAACGGTATTGGCCTTGATTTTTGTATTAAAACCATAATCAATAAAAACTTTGCCGCGGTATGGACCGTAATCAAGCAAAATATCATAAATCATCTTGCCGTCATCCGCATCTCTTGTTGCAACATTAGCCTGCACAATTCCACCAATATCAAAACGCCTTAAGGCAATAGGGTTTGGCTCAAGCGTGCTTTTTTTAGAGATAGTGCAGAGATTTTTTGTCTTATCGCAATCAATATCCATATCAAAACCTGAAATATGGAAAAGCCCTATAATTAATAACAAAGCTATTATGCCAAGTGCAAACATTGTTCGTTTTATTGTTATAAAAATTCTGCGTCTTCTTTTTTGTCTTATTTTCATTTTTCTTATAGATCTTTTAAAAAAATTTGTATCCATATTTAGAAAGGAAACCCTCCTTTTTGTTTCATTTTCGCCATTAAACTAGCTTTTTGTTTGGCTTTTGGCCCCTTTAAGTTATTCTTAAGTTCGCCAAAGCCTTTCATCATTTTTCTCATCGTCTCAAACTGTGTCATAAAGGCGTTAAGTTCATTTAAACTAACACCTGCACCGTTTGCAATTCTTTTTTTTCTACTCGCATTTAATATATCAGGGTTGGCACGTTCTTCTTTTGTCATGGAATTTATCATCACTTCTATTTTTTTGAAGTGTTTTTCCCCTTCATGAGAAATTTTTTGCCTGTCATCCTTATTTAGCCCGGGTATTGGAAGCATTCCAAGAATATTTTCTATTGAACCAAGCATTTTCATTTGTTTTTGGAGTTTTAAGAAATCATCAAACGAAAATTTATTTTTTAGAATGTTAAGCTCAAACTCTTTTGTCTGCTTTTCATTAAAGGCATTTTGAGCCTTTTCAACAAGACTTACGATGTCGCCCATTCCAAGTATTCTGTTTGCCATCCTGTCGGGATGAAAATCTTCAAGCGGGCTTATTTTTTCACCTGTTCCAATAAGCTTAATGGGTTTACCTGTTGAATAAACAATACTTAGGGCACAGCCGCCTCTTGTGTCGCCATCAAGCTTAGTTAAAATTACGCCTGTTATATTCAATTGTTCATCAAAGTTTTTGGCAATATCTATAGCTTCCTGACCTGTCATTGAATCAACAACAAGAAGCTTTTCATTTATAGTATAAAGCTTATCTAAAATTAAAAGCTCTGCCATCATTTCGGTGTCAATTTGAAGGCGGCCGGCGGTATCAAAAATCAAAACCGTATTATTATTAGTTTTTGCAAATTCAAAAGATTTTTTGGCAATTTCAGCCACATCTTTTGAGCCTTCCACCGTGAAAAAATCAACCCCAGTATCATCAGCAAGAGTCTTTAGCTGCGCTATTGCAGCAGGCCTGTATACATCCATTGCAACAAGCAAGGGCTTTTTGCCCTCATTTTTTAATCTTAGGGCTAATTTTGCACTGCTTGTGGTTTTACCGCTTCCCTGCAGGCCCAGCATCATTATAACACTTGGATTAGTATCAAGCTTTAGCGGGCTGTTTTTTTCACCAAGCAGATTGGTTAGTTCATCAGAAACAATTTTAATCAACATTTCAGAGGGTTTTACGCTTCTTAAAACATCAGCACCTTCTGCTCTTTCTTTAATTTTTGAAATGAATGATTTTACAACAGTTAAAGAAACATCGCTTGCAAGGAGTGCACGCCTGATTTCTCTAAGTGCATCAGCCATATTTTCCTCGGTCAAAGAAGAATTTGACGAGGTCTTATGAATTATATCCTGCAGTCTTTCTGATAAACTATCAAACATAACGCCATTATACACGATAATTTTACAAATTTAAATAAGAATTTAAACATATTTGGGCAATTTTAAAAGATATTTCTTTTTTATATACTTGCACATCAGGATTCTTAAATATGTATAATAATTTTTTAATTATTTAAAATTGTAAAGATTTCATTAAAATTGTAACAATCTTTAATTATATGTATCAAGGTACTTGGATTTTGCTTTTTTGCCTCAATCAGGATGTCATCAATCGTTAAACCATCTAAAAATTCATCAGTGCCTTCTTTCAGCATTACAGAAGGGATAATAATATGCTCAAAATACTTGCCTTGTATATTTTTTAGGATATCATTCCCGACAATAAGACCTGCAACACTAATTTTATCTCCAAAAAATTCATTTTTTATTTCAATTACTTCAAAATCAAGATTTTCTACGTTAATTTCTTCTTTAAAATTATTAAATATTTTAGCTGCAATTGAGCCGGTTAAAAGGGTAACTTTCTTTTTATTCTTCAACTTTTTTTTGAAACGGTTTTTATGCCTGTTAAAATCATCTAAAAGCAGTCTGATTGCACCAACTCCGTCTTCAATTTGAACAAAGTTTCCGTAATATTTTTTACTTGGAATATCCCGTTCTGCGGTTAAAAATATTTCATCAGATGCCATTGCTATATGTCTTTTTTGACAAATATTAAATTCATCCAGCAAATCAATAATATTATTTGCATTTTCCTTAGTTAAAGGTTTTAAAGTATCTCCCTCTCTGTATTTGCTTACTCCGACAGGAACAACCGCCAACGATTTCAATATTTTTTTATATTTTTTTAAGTCTGTCAATGTTCTTTCGAGTTCACTCGCGTCATTTATATCAGGGCAGAGGACAATTTGTCCATGGATTTCAATATTTGCTTTTTTAAACCTGTCAAGCATTGATAAAATTTCTGAAGCTCTTTTGTTATTAAGCATTTTAGCCCTTAAATCAGGATTTGTTGTGTGGATTGAAACATACAAAGGCGAGAGCCTTAAGGCTTCAATTCTTTGCCAATCCTGTTCTTTAAGGTTTGTGCCCGTTATATATGTTCCTTGAAGATATGATGTGCGCCAATCGTCATCTTTTACATACAAGCTTTCTCTTAAGCCCTTTGGCTGCTGGTCTACAAAACAGAATATGCATTTATTGAGGCAAGGTTTGATTCCGTCAAACACGGCGCATTCAAACTCTATTCCTAAATCATCCTCTTCATCTTTTTCTATCTCAAAAAGTTCCATTTCACCCGGCAGAGTTACGCCATTTTCATCTTGAAAGGGCGCTTTTTTGACTGCCAGATTGATGTTTTCATCCTGAATGATAAAGCTTAGCTCAATTATATCCTTGGGGACAATGCCATTAACAGAAAGAATTGTGTCGCCCTTTTTAAGCCCCAGCTGTTCAGCTATAGAATCCGGGTTAATTTCTGAAATAACCATACCTTTTGTTTTTGTACTTGTCATTTTAATATTTCCACCATTTTATCAATCAAGGAGATATTTGTTGCTATAACATCTTTTTGAGCTTCATTATACATATTATAGGGATTTTGAAGGGCGTTATTAATATCAGCTTTCAATATCAAAAGATTGTTCATACAATTTTTGTATAGGCTCTTTTTATCATCGTCTTCAAGGATGTCTGATATACAGATTAAAATTGAAACTTGGTTTATGATGTTTGATTTATTTTTAAATTCAAAGGATGTAATAGCACTTTGAAGATATTTGTGGCCGAATGAGGTAATTTTATATATTTTTGAAAGCATGCCGCCATCTGACATTTTGGATTCAAATTCTACACAAGAAAGGCTTTCAAGCTTTTTTAAGGCAGGATTTACGGCGCCGAGACTTGGCATTGAATACATAAAAAATTTTTCTTCAATAAGTTTTTTTATTTTATAAATTGTGCAATCATATCGTGTTAAAATATAAAGAATGAGAATTTCTATCATACAAATGCTCCAAAATACAATATATTCTAGCATAAAGGACAAATATTGTTAAATTATTTATTTAATTTATAATTTATTAGGATATAAAAAACAGGATAAAATTTTGATAGCGATAGATGAAAAAGTTGAAACAATAAAAAATATTGTTCAAAAAACGGATTTAAAACATATTGCAATAATAATGGACGGCAACAGGCGCTGGGCAAAAGAACATTGTCTACCAAGCGCTATGGGGCATAAAAAAGGTGTCGATTCCCTCAAAAACGTTGTGAAAGGCGCTCATAAATTCGGAGTAAAATATCTAACTCTTTATGCATTTTCAACCGAAAACTGGAACAGGAACCAGGAAGAGGTTGATTTTTTAATGGGGCTTCTTGCAAGCACAATAAAGAATGAATTAAATGAACTTCACAATAATGATGTAAAACTAAGGTTTATAGGGGATATACAAGGATTAAACGAAAATCTGCAGGAAATTTTAAAAAACGCAGAAGAAACAACCAAAAATAACACGGGTGTAAACCTGCAAATAGCAATAAATTACGGTGCAAGGGACGAGCTTGTCCATGCTGTAAAAAATCTTATAAAAGATTACGCTGATAAAAAAATTACGGCTGAAAAAATTAATGAGGATATGCTTAATGATTATCTTTATACAAAAAATATTCCGGACCCTGATTTGTTAATAAGAACAGGCGGAGAAATGAGGATAAGCAATTATCTGCTTTGGCAGATAGCGTATTCTGAAATTTACATTACAAAAAAATACTGGCCTGAATTTAATCAGGAAGAATTAGCGAAATCAATTGAAGAATTTGGTAAAAGGCAAAGAAGATACGGCGGATAAAAAGGGAAATAAATGGTGAAAATCATCCTTGGTACTCAGAATGAACACAAAATTCATGAGATGAATATGATATCAAAGCCATTTGGCGTTGAATTTGAGATGGTTAAAGGAGAATTTAATCCGATTGAGGACGGGGATACCTTTGAAAAAAATGCATATATAAAGGCTTATTCCGCATATAAGGCAAATTCAGCGTTCAAAGAACAATATTTAAAAGATGGAATAGACTCTGATAAAAATAAGTCCGCATTTTGCCTTGCGGATGATTCAGGCTTGTGTGTTGATTTTTTAGACGGAGCTCCAGGTATAAAATCAGCCAGATATGCTGATACTACAGAGCAGAGGATTGAAAAACTTCTATGTGCAATGAAGGATGCAAAAAACAGAACTGCGCATTTTGAATGTCACCTTGTACTTTTAAACAACAATGGCGAAATACTCCACACTACAAAGGGTATTTGTAATGGAAAAATATCATATGAAAAAAAGGGCAGAGGCGGTTTTGGGTATGACCCGATATTTATTGTGGATAAACTTCAAAAAACAATGGCAGAATTAACAGAGGATGAAAAAAATCTTCATTCACACCGAGGAAAGGCATTAACAGATATGCTACTTTGGTTAAAGGAAAGCCCTTATTACAAGGTATAGCAAGCTTTGGATGGTATTTTAAAAATTAAGCATATGGCACCTTGTATCTTAAAATTTGATTAATGAAATTTTATGCTATACTTTTTTAAGACACAGAGGGATTTAAATAAATGGAAGACAATAAAGAAAAAAAAGCAGACAACAAGCGCTGGTATGATAAAGACCCGATTCTTAAAGAAGCGCTTGAACTTTTAAGATTATCCACCCCGGATGAGAAGGAACAGGCTAAAGACTTTATTTTGCAATTGCAGGAGCAGGTTGCTGGAGAAGTGATCGAGCATATTTATGAAATAATTACGCAATATCAGGGCAAAGGAAACCGCTGGTATGATGATGATCCCATTATGATTAAGGCTATAGAATTATTAAGAAATGCTGACCCTAAAACCCAAAGAAAGGCTGCACTTAAACTTTTGTTGGCACTAGAAGAAAAAAATTTTTAATATGAATGATGTTCAGAACCAGACAGACAAAAGAAATATAGATATCCAAAAAGTGGGCGTAAAGGATGTTGAAATACCTCTTGTCATACAAAGAAAATTAAACGGCGGAAAAATAGACTCTCAAAGGGTTTATGCTAAGGCCAAAATGAGTGTTTCTTTAAACAGAGAGTTTAAGGGCACACATATGAGCCGTTTTATTGAGATTTTAAACGATTACAGGAAGCAAAACCTTGTCGGCGTTGATATAAAAAAAATGCTGCATGATATGAGAGAAAGGCTTGGCTCTAAGAATGCCTATGTGAAGTTTGATTTTAAATATTTTATTAAGAAAAATGCGCCAAAAAGCGGCCTTGAAGCCTTAATGTGCTATGACTGCTATTTTGAAGGAATTTTAGATGAGGATGATTATAAATTTTATCTTGGCGCAAAGGTTCCGATAACTACACTTTGCCCGTGCTCAAAAGAAATTTCCGATTATGGCGCACATAATCAAAGGGCAATAGTAAAGGTAAAAATTTCATATCCTGAAGATAAGCATATCTGGCTTGAAGACTTGATTAAAAGCATTGAAAAAACAGGCTCCAGCGAAGTATACTCTCTTCTTAAAAGGGAGGATGAAAAAGCTGTCACAGAAAGGGCCTATGAAAACCCTAAATTCGTTGAGGATGTTTTAAGGGATATTGTTTTAGAACTACAAAATAATAAAATTATTAACTTTTTTGAAGTAGAAATTGAGGCCAAAGAAAGCATTCATAATCACAATGCGTGGGCGTATCAGAAAACCTGCAAAGAAAATTTTTCATAAAAATTCATTTTGGATAGCAAAAAATTTATTTTACGGGTTTTATATGGTCACAATTTTATACTTACAATGAAAGAGAGTAACAAATTATGCAAATTTCACCAATTTCAGCCTTTAAGGCAATTAATTTTAGAGGATTTTCAGAAGCTAAAGAACCAAAATCACAGGATTCATTAGACTATTCTGAATTTGAACGTGTACCAGAAGAAGATACATTCTCAAAAAACAACAAAGACTTCTTTGAATGCTACCGCAAAACAGGACATATGGCAGAAGCAGTATGCGGTGATTATGACGATTGCTGGGATGAATAAATAAAACCTTTTAGAATGCATTGCATTAGCAGGTTTATTCTAAAATTTTATAAGCCTATACTGTGCTGATTTTGCCGCAAGGTGTAATTAGCTAATTGTATGGGCTTTTTTATAATATAAAATCCAACCTATAATTGCAATTGAAATAACAGGGAGCCAGGCTGCCAAAAAGGGGCTTATGGCCTTTGTTTCCCCAAGGTTCAAGGAAAATGCCCTTATTACATAATAAACAAATATAATCATCACGCTAAATAAAAATCCGCGGTTATACCTTACTCTTGGAGGCGTTAGCGCAAGAGGAATGCCAACAAGCGCCAATGCAAAGGTAGTTACAGGCAAGGCAATTTTATCATGGAGCTGTACCTGATATTCAAGTCTTAATTTTTCTATAAAATCAGGGTTCTTTCTGTTCTTTCTTATATATTTCATCAATTTAAAGAAATTGTACTGGCTTGCGCTTTCCTTAACAAAGCTTTCCATATTTTCAAGACCGAAATTAATTGTAGAACTTTCAAAAAGGGTTGTGTTTAAAACTTTTTCGGTTGAGGATAAGGTATAAATTACGCCGCCATCAAATATCCAGCCAGAATCAGCAGTTTTGCCTATTTTTGCCTGGATAATCTGAACAGTATTCTCGTTCGACAAATCCACAACTGTCACGTTATTCAGGGTTTTGTCCTGACATTTTTGAACATAAAAAAGCCTCTTCAATCTTCCTTCTTTGTCATTTTCATTTAGGGTAAAATTCATTCTGCCATCAGGAACATGTTTTCTTTGAAGAGAATACACTGCAAGGTATTTTGCCTGATTACTTGTTGCAGGCACTATAAATTCGTTAATCAAAAAACTTACAATCGTCATAAATATTGCAAAGGCAAAAATGGGCCTTGCAATCCTTGAAATACCTATACCGCAGGCCCTTAAGACCGTAATTTCCGAATTAAGGCTGAGTCTGTTTACGGTCATAACAGTTGCAAAAAGGGTGGAAATAGGTATTGTCATTACAAAAACCTGCGGTAAATTAAGCACAACCATCATTATTGCAATATTAAAAGGAATGCCAAACTGTGTAATTTGTTTTATTAGCTGGGTAAAAGTTTCAGAGGCGAAAATGATTGATGTAAAAATAATCACGCCGAGGATAAAAATCTCTAAAAGCTGTTTTAGAATATATTTATCAAGCATACTAAAAGAGGCATATTTAATCTTAATAAATCTTTTGTATATTTCAAATTTCTTCTTCATATAAAAGCCTGTTCTTACCGTCCTTATCATACATTTGACTTCTTATTTTTTGAATGGAATCAAGCGTTTGAATAAATTCCATTTTTGGCATATTCTTTAATTCTTTTAAACTTTGCATAAAATCTTCTATAATAATATCAAAATTATCAGAGTTTAATTCAAGCATATCAAGGGCAAGAGATGCATTTGTGAGGGCAAGCCTTGTTGTATCGCGAAAACCTGATGAAGCTATTTTTAGAGCGTCCTTGTCATCTTTTAAAACCGTGTTAAAAAGTGCACAAGAAATAAGCATGGGGAGATGAGAAATAAGGCAGGCAGCCTTATCATGGGTATTTTCATCCATAATTACGGGCTTTGCACCCATTTCTTTTATTAATTTTTGCAAAATATCATTTGGTTTATTCAAAATCCATTTCGCGCCAAAGAATAATTCGGCAAACGAGTGTTCAAAGCCTGAAAACTCAGTTCCTGCCATAGGATGAGAGCCCACAAAATTATAGGAACGTTTTTTATTATTAACAAACCTCTTTAGGGAACAAACGTCAGAGACAATGCATTCAGGCTTAACAATACTTTCAAGTTTATCAAGGATATCAAGTGTTTCAGACATTTTAGAAGACACAAAAACAACATCGCAATCTTTAACATCCTTGATATCAGAACTTGAAAAGGAACAAAAATTTTGTGCTGTTTTGTGGCTGCTTTTTGAAACCCCCACAACAAAATATCCAAGATTGTTAAGAGATTTTAAGATAGAGCCGCCAATCAAACCCAAACCCACAATGCCTATTTTTAAATTCCTATTTTCCATAGTTTATATTATAATTGAAACAAAAGAATTTTAGACAAAGAAGAATTAAGGGTTTTACTTTATGGAAATTAAAAAAGGCAAAGCATTTAAGTTTGGCGACGGCATATCAACCGACCACATTGCACCAGGCAGATTATTTCATTTAAGGAGCAATCTGGAAGAATTTTCAAAGCATGTTCTTGAGGATGCAGACCCTGAATTTGCAAGTAAAATGCAAAAGGGTGATTTTGTTGTTGCAGGCAACAACTTTGGGCTGGGTTCATCAAGAGAGCATGCCCCGCAAATAATAAAGATTGCAGGGGTTGGGGCAGTTATCGCAAAAAGCTTTGCAAGAATTTTTTACAGGAATGCGATTAATATAGGCTTATTGTTAATTGAGTGCGATACAGACAAGATTGAGGCTGGAGACGAGCTTGAATTAGATGTCAAAAATGGCATATTAAAGGATGTTACAAAAAATATTGAAATAAAAATTACACCGCTGCCTGATGTTATGATTAAATTATTGAATGACGGCGGGCTTATTGAACATCTTAAAAAACACGGAGATTTTAGTTTAGTCTAAAATTTGAATTGTAATTTGAATCGCACAATATGGGCGATAATCAATATTAGCAAAGATTAAAGACATATTCCAAAAATGGAATATAGCAAAATTAGAGGTAAAAGATGCATAATATAACACTAATTGAAGGTGATGGAATTGGCCCTGAAATAGCTGATGCGGTTGTCAAAATAATTGATGCGGCAGGCATTAAAATTAACTGGGACAGGCAATCTGCAGGCCTTGATGTTATTGAAAAAGAAGGTGTGCCTCTTCCAAACCGCGTTATAGAAAGTATCAAAAAGAATAAAATCGCTCTTAAGGCCCCTGTTACAACCCCTATAGGCAAGGGTTTCAGGTCCGTTAATGTTCAATTGAGGCGAGAGCTTGATTTGTATGCAAATGTAAGACCTTGCAAAAATATTAACGGCATAAAAACACCGTTTAATAATGTAGATTTAGTTGTAATAAGGGAAAATACAGAAGATTTATACGCTGGCATTGAAAGAAAGGTGGATAATGACACCGCAGAAGGGATTAAATTAATCACAAGAAAGGCGTCAACAAGAATTGTTGAATATGCATTTAATTATGCAAAAAAGATGAACAGAAAAACCGTTTGGGCGGTTTCAAAAGCGAATATATGCAAGCTGACGGATGGATTATTTTTAGAATGTGCGCGCGAGGTATCAAAAAAATACCCAGATATTGAATATAAAGAGATTCTTGTAGATGCTTTGTGCATGCAGCTTGTGCAAAATCCATCAAAATTTGACGTTCTTGTTTTGCCGAATTTATACGGGGATATTGTGTCAGACCTTACAGCAGGGCTTATTGGAGGCCTTGGCGTAGCACAGGGGGCTAATATCGGCCTTGAAGCCAGTGTATATGAGCCTGTTCATGGCTCTGCACCTGATATTAAGGGTCAAAACCTTGCAAACCCTTCTGCGCTATTAATGTGCGCTATTGAAATGCTAAAAAACATTGATGAATTTAATGCGGCTGAAACTATTGAAAAAGCACTATTTAAAACCATTGAAGAAAGTAGGGTTTTAACTAAAGATCTTGGCGGAAGCGCTACAACAACAGAATTCAGGGATGAAATTATAAGGAATTTAGC
Organism: uncultured Vampirovibrio sp.; assembly: GCA_910583725.1. GTDB lineage: Bacteria > Cyanobacteriota > Vampirovibrionia > Gastranaerophilales > Gastranaerophilaceae > MGBC122484. The sequence continues at coordinate 94,873 of CAJTXZ010000007.1, read as the reverse complement.
AAAATAATCTTTCCTTAATGGATATTTAATCTATTTTTAGTGCAAATTCTGCAAATAACGTATCAGTGCATTTTCATTTTTTGTTACTACGGCACAATATGCTGGCTCAAGCGCATCTTGCAGAATTTGTGCAAATTTGCCATCGTCTTCCATTTTGGATAACGCAACGGCATTAGTATAAATTCTAAGAGCCTCCTCTGTTGTTAAAGGCCGCACCGTACCATCTTCATTCATAATCAAACTTCTTAGTGTCGCTATAAACATTATGGCATCGGCATCATTTGGAAATTTCTTTTTAATATCACCCAAGGCTTTAAGCATAGCTATGTGCAAAGTGTCGGCTCTTAAATTTTCCCTGTCATCTGATTCAAAATATCTGCTTACGGCGTTAAATGCGTATTCATTATGAAGCTCCGGCGCATCTTTTCCAGGTTTATTTACAAATGCAGCATAGGCTTCACTTGGAATTTTGCTTAAATCATACCCGTTTTTTCTGAGCCATTTTTTCATATCTTTTTTGAGGCTTGGCGGATAAATTTCCACAACAAAATCAGCACTGACGATGTTACTATCCACAGCGCCAACAGGTCCCACTTCCCCTGCCTTGACTTTTTCCCAGGCTTGCTCCATGCAATTGGACCATTGTTTCCTTGCCCAAAAATTTCTGTCCCAAAAATCTTTTAAAGTTTTCTTATTTTCAGAACTGTTAGAAGCTTGCTCTAATTTTCTAAGCTCATTGGCCGAGATATCCTTTTTGCCAAAAAATTTACACATTTTCTTTCTTATGGGCTTTGCATCTCTTGAATTCCAAGCTATATCCATAACCAATTCAAATTTTTCTTTTTCTTCAGGATGATTCTCATAATATTTCTTCATCCTTTCTGATATTTTAGCCAATTTTTCAGGATGCTCGGCGTAATGTTTAATCAAGCTCTCTGAAATATGCTTTTTTGCTTCTTCTGACATTGGCCCTCTTGGAATATAGACGCCGTCCCGCTTTTCGGCACGTTTTCTTTGTATTCCTTTTTGCTTTTCAGACATAGATGCTGAAAATCTTTCATTGTATTGCTTGTCTGAAAGTTTTAAGACATTGGCATAAGTGCGGTCAAGCCTTGGAATACCAAATTTTTCCAATACACCTGAAATATTAATACCATCCGTATATTCTTTTAAATCCGAAAGAGAAAACCCATCTGCCCAATACATCTTTAAAAGTTCTAAACTTAAATCAGCGTCAGGGTCAAACCATTCAAGCCGGCCTTGTTTCACCTTATCAATAAATGAATTATTAAAGTATTCTACCTCGTTGTCAGAAAGAACATTCCGAAATTCGGGAAATGCTTCACGTACTTCATCAAGGCTCTTCATGGCATTAATTTTGCCATATTTTTCACGATGCACATCAATCAGTGTTTTATTGTCCGGATTTCCACAGTCCATCTCGTGTTCTATCATTTCTTTTATATCTGGCGGATAAGCTTCATCTTTAAGGTTTGCAAGAGTTTCAGCAAGGTTCAAGCTATAGCCGCCCATAAATGCCAGATATTGCCTTGTTAATGGCAACGGACTGCAGTTATAAGATTCAACAGGATTTTTGGTTTGTGTATTACTTTGTTTGATGGTGCTTCTAAAATTATTGTAATTAATATTAATAACACTGTTTATTTTCATTATTATTTCCCTTGAAAGTTTTTTGCGATTAAAGCTGGTAATTAATATAAAACCTGTAAAAAATATTTTTGCCAAATAAATGCACAGGGCAAAAGGTATACAAGACAAGTTATATGCCAAAAATGGAATATATCTATCGACACATAAAAAGTTTAGCCCTGTAATTACAGGGCTAAATCAAATGTAAAATTTTATGTAGCTTTAAAGTATTGAAAATACTACTTTATGCCAAAAACGACATTTGAAACAGCAGTTATTTTCTTTTCAATTGATGACGTATCATTAATTCCCCAGTCTGAAACTTCGTTGGAATCAGGCGGGGTTATCTGGAATACGCCCATTTTCACTGTGCGAATCCTTCCGACACGATTATTTGTGGCTTTAAGCATTTCTTTTGCCCTGAATTTAGCATCTGCTGTGGCTTTCTGCAATAATTCAGCCTTTTTATCAGCAAGGCCTGAGTACATATAATTTGGCTCATAAGAATTAATAACTATGCCTTTTTCAACCAAGGATGGTATTTCAAGGTGAAGCTTTTTAATCAACTGTACGTCATTTGTATTTATTTTTACCACCTGTTCATAGGTGTAGCCGTTAATTTCCTGCGTAGAAATGCCGTTTGGACCGGTTTTATATCTGGCATAGTTATTAATACCTAAGAATTCTATTTCAGAATCCTTGATTCCATTATTCTTTAAAAACTCAAGCACAACAGGCTTTTGGGATGTCAGCGCCTTATATGCATCGTTTCTTGTTGAGCCATCGGTTCTAATCTGAAATCTCCATACGCCGGAATCAGATGTTACAATCTCGCTTGCAGAGCCTGTTACAGTTATTTCATCTTTAGAAAAATTATTTGAAATTGTTTTAGCGCCAATTATTAAGCTTAGGCCTAAAATTAGTGCGAACAACACCAATTGAATCTTTGCAATCTTTTCAAACATCAGTTTTTATCCTTATTTATCTATATAAATTTCCTCAATATTATGTGTTAATCCCCCTAATTGTGAAGGATAAATATTTTTAAATTTATTTCTCACGGCAATTATATTAACAGGGCTGTAAAGATATATTACAGGATTGTTTTCAGCCACTATCTTTTGATATTTATTATACAGCTCTTTTCTTTTTTGTACATCTATTTGAACCTTTGCTTCATCAAAAATTTTATCAAGCTCTTTCTCAAATGGCAAAATTCTGTCTGTTGATTTCATATCTTCATCAGTTCTCTGGTTAAAAAGGTGCAAAGCACCATCAGAGCGCCATACATTGTTGCCGGAATGCGGCTCTAGCGGGTTTCCGGTTAATGATATAATAATTGCTTCATAGTCCAAGGTATTTGTCAGCCGATTTACAAGTGTGTTAAATTCAGCAGGTTTAAAGTTCACCTTTATGCCAAGTTTGGCTAAATCCTCTTTAATACTGACTCCTGTGGCTTCCCTTTGTGTATTTCCTGCATTTGTGGATAATTCAAACTCTACGCGTATGCCATTTTTGTCATATAATATGCCATCTTTAAGCTTAAAGCCCGACTGTTCTAATAATTTTTTAGCATACTCAATATCCTGCGGATGGCCTTTTGCAACATCTTCATTCAAAAATATACTTGTAATACTTTCTGCTGTATATAACGGCTGGCCAACTCCTGACAATACATTTAAAACAAGGCTGTCTCTATCTATTGCCCAGTCTATGGCTTTTCTAAAGTTTTCATCACAAAACCACATCTGTTTTTTTGGCTCCAGATAGAATTTTCCGTTTTTATTCCTTCTTGTGTTCATATTGAATACAATAAACGACGTATTTGTTGTGGGGCCAAGGTTATAGAGGGTATAATCAGAATTTTTTTCAAGCTCTCTGTATCTTGAAACCATTGTGCCAGGAATGGTTGTAGTATCAGTTTCTCCAGCTTCAAATTTTAATATATCATTATTTAAATCGCCAACAATAAGCATCACCCATCTATCAAGATAGGGCAGCTTATTACCTTCTTTATCAATCATATAATAGTTTGGATTTCTTTCATAGACTGCTCTTTGGGCGGGTATATACTCTTTTAGCTTAAATGCGCCTGAAACCACAAAATTTGAAGGTTTTGTTGTGGTTGAATAAAAACTTCTGAAATACTCTTTTCCCTTGTCTACTGCGGGTTTAAAGACGTGTTTTGGGGCAATTGAGAGTGATAAATTTCTTAAAAACGGCGCAAAGGGCACCGGTGTCTTAAATTTAACCGTATATTTATCTATTTTTTCAACTGTCGGAAGTTTATTATCCACATACAAGGCGTCCCTTGTGCTTGTGATACCATAACCTGCAAAAATAATGTCGTTATAAGTAAATACAACGTCATCAGCCGTTATCGGCATACCGTCAGACCATTTTAGCCCATGCCTTAATTCAATAATGTATGTCATATTATCTGGCAAAATTTCAAGCCGCTTTGCCATCTTAAGGGTGACTTCACCCGTAAAAGGGTCTGTTGTCAAAAGCCCATCGTACATAATTCCTGCCATTTGGCCAGAGGTATCATCGTTTGTGTTAAAGGGGTTAAAGGTTTTTGGGCCTTCACCTATTGTGGATGTTACAAAATCTCCTCCGTATTTGCCTACTTTTCCACGCGCCACAAGGTAATCCACTCCGTCAATCGTTCTTGTTTCAGCAGGCTCAAAATCATACTTAATTATATCCAAGGGTCTTGCATCAGAAAATTTTGGCGGCTCATCATAGCCTTTATCTTGCTTTAGACAACCTTTCAGGATAAATGTAACAAAAATTAATATAACAATAATGTAAAGTATTTTTTTCATAGTATTGATTTTACCATAACTTCCTGATATAAGAGTTAATAAATAAGGTTAAGCCCAAGCAATACAAATTTCCCCAAAGGTTTAACAAATAATAGTTTAGGAATGGCGATTTTTATGAGGATACTCGTTACCGGCGCATCCGGTTTATTAGGGCAGGAATTATGTCCGTGTTTAGAAAAAGAGGGACACCAATTTTGGGCTACAAACAGCAAAATTTTTGATATTACAAATAAAAAGCTGGCTAATGAAATAATGGAAAAAGTGAGTCTGGATTTAATTATTCACCTTGCAGCATATACAAATATTGACCAGGCTGAGGTTTCAAAAAAACAAGCCTTTGAGGTAAATCACATCGGCACAAAAAATATGGCAAAAATAGCAAAAAAGCTTGATGTACCTATTATTTATATAAGCTCTGACTCTGTTTTTGACGGAGATAAAAATACACCCTACAAAACTACTGATAAAGCAAATCCTATAAATGTTTACGGGCTTTCAAAATTTAAGGGCGAAGAAGAAATAAGGCGCCTTGTTAAAAAACATTATATAATTAGGACAAGCACCCTGTATGGCAAGGGCGGGAAAAACTACGTTGATACAATGGTCACTTTTTCAATGCTCAGCAACACCATAAGCGTTGTTGATGATCAGATTTTAGCACCCACCTGGACAAAAGATTTAGCTGATGAAATCATCAAAATAATCAATGAAAAACGTCCCTATGGCACATACCACATAGCTTCATCAGGCGAAGCCAAATGGTCTGATTTTACAAGAAAAATATTTGAAATTAAAAAAAGAAATATTGATGTAACTTCAATTGAAAAAAGCGATTTCCCACGCCCTGCAAAAAGGCCTAAATACAGCGTTTTAGACAGTTTAAATGTGCTTCCAAACTGGGAAGATTCCCTTGAAAAATATCTTATGTGCGGATAATATATTTAGATAATACAGTAAATTCGCATTTAAATCAGCCGTAATCAATATACAAAACAATTTGTGAAGCATATTTAACAAAACTTTACAAAAAATTTCATTGCAAAAATAAGAATTTTAACAGAAGCTTGAAATTAAATATTGAATGATATATGATAAAAATATCAGGGGCGGTAGCTTCTACTACCGTCAACTGCAAAAGGCTAAACGGGTGCTTACTTTCTTAAGTGAGCACCATTTATTATGTATAAAATATTATGCAAAATCAAAAAGATTAAGGCAATTATATACAATTTTACACTTGTTCATTAAATGTTTTCTTTCCATTCCGCACCATATACATAAAAATGAGCGGTTTACGGTTTCAGGCTTCGCATAAACCTATCGGAACGCTCATTTTTATGTATATGGTGCTCCATTACAAGAAAAGAGTCAAATCGACTTTTTTGTATAGGACCTCCAAAATCAATAAAAATTTTAATGTAGCGCTTATTCGCGAATAGTTAAGATACAGACATACAAAAAAGCCCGCAAACAGGGCTTCTTTGCAATAAAATATTCCATTTTTGGAATATAGTTATTTATCATCAGGCTGAAAAGGGCACGTTAGCCTTGATATTTCAAGTTTTAGAATATCAGCTTTTTTAATTATAATTTTAAGGGCTGAATAAATGCACTCGATTTCCTGCATATCTGAATTTTCTCTGCAATATGCGGATAGCAGAAATAATATATTTAAAAGGTCCGTTGATAGTTCGTCAATTTTTTCGTATTGTTTGTCCATAATTTTTCTCCTGTACTAAATAATACCGTTTTGAGCCAGCGCAAAACACCGCAGGCATTAGATGAACACCCTGCTTTCTTTTAGAGGGCAGCTATACATTTTTATATGAACGCATCCAGACAAATGGTGTATAATTACGCCAAGTAGAGGGCTTAGATATTATTTTACAATAAATCAGCCCTGATAACTTGAGCAAAATGCTCTATGCGAAATAATTTTTAGCTGAAATCGAAATTTTTACGCTTTTTAATGAAATAGACACACAATCCGGCCGTTCAGGCACAAACGTATTTTATATACATAAAAACATTCGCAGCGTTTTAGCATGCATATAATTATTAGGGTGCAATCCAACCTTGCATTGGCGCAAATATCAAAAAAACCTTAACCTATTTGTACCACAGAGGTTTTTGTAGTATAATTAACTAAAGCGTCGGATTGATTGGGAGGAAATTTCAAGTATGTACGGAATCATTCTTGCAGGCGGAAGCGGCTCAAGACTTTGGCCCCTATCGAGAGAATTGTATCCAAAACAGCTTTTAAGGATTAATACTGATAAGAGCCTCCTTGAAATGACATATTTAAGGCTTTTAAAGATGATGGATGAAAAAAATATCCTGAGTATCACAAATGCCAAACATTTTAGCGATGTTAAAACCCAATTGTCATCAATCAGCCAAAACCCTGTTGTTTTATCAGAGCCGACCCAAAAAAATACAGCCCCTGCAATTAGCGCTGCAGTAAAATATTTGCTTGACAAAGGAGAGGATGACATTGTCCTTGTAGTGCCATCTGATCATCTCATCCGCAATGATGCTGCCTTTCAAACAGCTGTAGAGAATGCCAAAAAGCTTGCAAATGAAGGAAATATTGTAACATTCGGCATTAAGCCGAATGCGCCTGAAACAGGCTATGGATACATTAAATGTGCAGACAAAATAAATGATTTTTCAAGAAAGGTGGATGAATTTAAAGAAAAGCCTGACTTAAAAACGGCTGAAAAATACGTTCAAAGCGGCGATTATTTCTGGAATTCCGGCATTTTTATGTTCAGGGCATCAGTGTTTATGAATGCGCTTAAAGAGCTGGCAGCGGACATTTATGCTGTTGTGCAGCAATTAGATTTTACAAAAAATGACGCTATTGAATTTACAAAATTTGATAAAATGCCCTCGATTTCTGTGGATTATGCCATCATGGAAAAGGCCGCAAATATTGTAAACGTGCCCGTAGACTGCGGCTGGAGCGACCTTGGCTCTTGGGATGCAATTTATGAAATCAATAAAAAAGATGAGGATAACAACGTAAAAATCGGCGCAACACAGACAGAGGGGTGTAAAAATTCCTTGTTTTACAGCTCTAACAGACTTGTGGCAGGGGTTGGACTTGATGATATTATTCTCGTTGAAACATCAGATGCTGTTCTTGCCTGCAAAAAGGATAAGACGCAGGATGTGAAGAAAATTTTTGACAAATTGAAAGAAATAAAGGATGAAACACACCTGATCCATACCACGGTTTACAGGCCCTGGGGCTATTATACAGTGTTAAACCAGGGAAAAGGCTATTTAACAAAGATGATTTGCGTTTCAGCCCATGGGCAATTGAGCCTGCAATCACACAATTTCAGGAGTGAACACTGGGTTGTATTATCAGGAACTGCAAGGGTAAATCTTGATAATAAAAATTATATTTTAAAACCGGGCTCAAGCATTGATATTCCTGTAAAAGTTAAGCATTCTCTTGGAAACCCATACAGTGAAGAATTAAAAATAATTGAGGTGCAAAAGGGCGACAAGCTTGTGGAAGAAGATATCATAAGGTATAAAGATATCTACGGCAGGGTTAAAGCCTAAACAGGACAGCATTTCACGGTAAGATGCACGTGCGACGGGGCTATGCGGGGCTATGCGGGGCTATGCGGGGCTATGCGGGGCTATGCGGGGCTATGCGGGG
>CAJTXZ010000007.1:51927-86619 GCA_910583725.1 uncultured Vampirovibrio sp. | reverse complement strand
CTATGCTTTTTAAAGTTACCACCTTAATCAATAATTTAAAACAGGTTATTTGCCATTGTGCATTCAAAAATTATATGTCATAAATGGCATATTATAGATTACAAAAGTCTTTTTACCGTAAAATAATTAATATTAATTAACAATAGCAGCAATAAAGGTGTTCTCTTGAATTTATAGCAGATTTTTATATGCCATATATGGAATATTAATAATTGTAATATTTCTTTACATTTGTAAAATTAAATCCAAAGAATATTGTAAATGACTCAAATAATGCACAATGAAGGCTTTAAAGAATTTTACGCATTATTATGATTCAAGCAGGCAGACTAAATTTTATAGCAAATTTTATTATTCAGAAGTTTTAATATAAAACAAGAAAAAAGGCGCATATGAGAATAAATTTTTTAGCACCGGGCATAAATTTTGGCAAAACCTTTATAAACAAAACAGCTGTAAGAAAAACAGACGGCAGCAAAACAGAGCTAAATTTTGTGGAATACGATTGCGACAACAAAAAAGATTGTGCCAAAATAAAGCAAACACAGAGGCTTTGGGGGCCTGAGGCAGCAAATATGGATTTAATAGCAAAACCATTTCATCATAGTAGAAAAACCCAAGCAGCCGTGCCATGGCAGCATATTTACGGCCTTGAAAATGAATCCGGCGATATTCTTGTTTTAGCAAAAATAAGGGAGGAAGACGATAAGAAAAATGGGAAATATGTTAGCATATCGAGCATTCAGGCAGACCCTGATGAAATGTGGAATTCAACATATAAAAAGCACAAAAACCTTGGAGAAGCGCTTGTTTGCCAAATTGTAAAGCTTGCAAAAAAGAATGGCGCTGGCAATATAAGCTTGAAGTCTGAAAATGAAGGCTTTTGGGCGAGAAATAAATATTTCAGGCTTGCTGAAATACAAGCGTCCAGAAGGCCAGTAAGAGAGCTTATTCAGACAAATTATGACGATTATATAGATTATGTAGAAAATAAATTATGAAGATAAATCCAGTAAACCATATTAGGCAGAATTCGCCAAAAGGCAAGATTAGTCCGGCTTTTGGAAAGAGAGTTCTGGATAGTGTAAACATAAGAAAGGCGATGACAGGCATTGACTATGTAAATTTTGTGAAGTACGATATGCTAAACCCTAAAGATAGACAGCATTTTATAAATTTAAGCCTAGGATGGGGTAAAAAGGCCGAATACATTGACTTTATAACATCGTCAATAAATAGTGTAGTGCAACGCTTTTTTGAAAAATACAGGCCAAGCCTTTCAAGACATCATTTTTTCGGACTGGAAGATAAGATGGGCAAAACCCTTGCAGTGAGCGAAGTTGTAGACGAAGGCAAAAGATTTAATATTTTACAAGGAAGAAGAGAAAACAGACTTAATATTTATTTTTTACAGGCAAACCCTGATGAAATGTATGCTTCAGCGACTAAACAATATAAGGGCGTAGGGGAGACTTTGGTGTCAAAAATTGTAGAAATTGCCGAAAATGAAGGCAGGGACTCGATTGTACTTGAATCACATAATGAAAATTTTTGGAACAGCAGCGGTCTATTTGAGGACTGCGGCCTGCATATGCCGGATGGCGTGAAAAAACGCCTCCATAACAATGATTTTGGCGAATATATAGAAAAAGTTCACAAAAAAATAGTACAGGAATATTCTGCAAAAGTTGGCGGCAGGCAGGATTAGAGCATTTTAAAGGCATAAAAATATGCGGCGTGAATTGATAAGGGGCTGAAATATGCAGTGTAAAAGCATTTCAGGGATATACACGTCTGAAAGATACAGCCGGATGGGGTTACATATTATTCAAAATCTAAAACACTTTGAAAGCAGCACTTTTAGGGCTTTGCACGCTTAAAATTCAGATATATCAAGATTTACAAGGAATTATAACTCCTAAAAATCTATCAACACAGAGGTTTCAGACATACAGGCTAAAATTTACGTTACCCCCGGAATAGAATTGAGCAAAATCCTTGTGTATTCGTGCTTTGGGCTGTTGAATACCTCTATAGTATCGCCGGTTTCTACAATTTCACCCCTATACATTATGGCAACCCTTGTGCAGAGATACTTTACGACATTTAGGTCATGGGAAATAAATAAATATGTTAAATTAAACTTTTCTTTCAAATCTAAAAGAAGATTTATAATCTGCGCCTGGATACTCACGTCCAGAGCGGATATCGGCTCATCGGCAACAACAAATTCAGGCTTTAAAATCAGGGCCCTTGCTATTGCAATTCGCTGCCTCTGCCCGCCTGAAAATTCATGGGGAAACCGCTCCAAATCGTCCCGAGACAAGCCTGTAAGGCCTATAATGTGGTTTAGCATAGCGATTCGCTGATTCTTATTTTTTATACCGTTTACAATCAGGGGTTCGGATAAAATTTCTTTTATGCGCATCTTGGGATTCAAGCTGGAGTAAGGGTTTTGGAAGATTAGACCGGTTTTTTTTCTAAAAATTTTTGTGTCATTTTTTGAAAAATTTTGAATATTTTTGCCGTCATAAAAAATTTCGCCGCAATCTGTGTCTAAAAGCCTCAAAATGCAGTTGCCGAGCGTGGATTTGCCGCTTCCTGATTCTCCAACAAGACCCACAATTTCACCGCGTTTTATGCTCAAACTCACGCCCTTCAAGGCTTTTGTTGGGTTTTGTTTTTGAGAAAGAAAGCCGTTTTTAGCTTGAAAGGTTTTAAAAACATTTTTTACTTCAACAAGATTTTCCACCGAAAATGTCCTAAACATATGCTATGAGCACTTATACACCTTTTTATAACACATAAATAACGGGTTTTCCATATACTTTTGGCCCATTTTTAAAAAACTGACTGCAGCGTGTAAAAATGGTTTTTGGAAGGCGCATATGCAATGTGGCAAAAAAGCCTGCTACATAAGGCTTATAGGAGTTTTTACACGGTAAAGCACAGGTAAACAGTGTATTTTAAGGAAAATGAATGAAGGGCAGATAAAGAAAAAAGCTTGAAACCATTATTATTAAAGGCTTTAATAGAATATCACGTGTACATATGGCTGAAATGAAGATATTATAATGCTTTTTTGATAATAAATCTCGGCTGTTATACAAGAATGCTTAAAAATGGCTCCAATATTGAATTATGGCGCATTGCACGGTGAAAAGCAGCGTCCCTTAATGGTTTAATGGCATTTTAATAAAAATATAATGATTTTAACAAGCAAAAAGTGCACTATAAAAGAAAATAAGCAATATTAATATCTGTAAAATGTGATTAATAGAAAGTTTGCACACAGTTAAAATGAGGAAATGCTTAATATCAAAGAGTTTTATGGTGAATTAAAAAATGATGTTATTAATAAAAAAGAATATTTAGAGGGTAAAAAAACATTAAAAAATCTAACATACTGATTTAGCAGGGCTTTGAGGCTGATAAAATGGGCGTGCACAGAGCTATTAGCGGTTTTTTGAGTATTTATACGGTATTTTAATATTTTTTGCACAGCTTCTTGGTATTTTGCGTGAATTTGCTTCATATTTCTTTACATTATTCAATTTTATGACAATTTTAAAAGGAAAAATATTTTTAATTAATTAAGAGGAATTTTATATGAGGATAAAAAATGAGCATTGAAAAAATTTCTACAGGCCAGAGTTTTGATAGAGAATATTTAAAGGGTTGCGAAGAATCGTTAAAGCTTCGCGATTCAAATAATGACGGGAAAACCACGGCAGATGAGATGATTTTCGACAACAGTAAACTTTATATTGCGCAATTTGGCGAAGAAAATACTGAATTTACCCAGAGGGCCACAGAAATTGCCCGGAGGCAGGCTGAAATTTTCAAAAAATATGCCGGCGAAGATAATATTTTTACAGCCGAAGAGCATGCAAACTGCATAAATTCAGAAGAATGGATAGAAACGATTGGAGCCTACCGGAGCCTGGAGGCAGAAAAAAATGGAACTTATTTAAAAGAACGGCAAAGCGGCCAGTATCAGGATAGCAATAATGAAAATGACGAAGAAGCAGGCTTTTTTAATAAAATAGTGTCATTTTTTAAAAAAATATTTGGCGGGGCCGAAAACAAAACATCACAAGAATCTTAGCGTCATAAAACATTTGCATATATCTTTATTATAATTCTGCAATTGCTGTTTTTTTGGGAGAGTTGTAATGATGTGCACATTTGGTTGCCCTTATAAAAATCGTTCCGGGCAATATGGCAATTATAAGGATTTTAGGATGTATGTGTAAATTTACTTTAAGTGTGCTTTAAGCATAATCATAATGTCGTTTTAAGCATGCCATTTTTTATAACAACTATCAATTTTGTGTAAATGAATACTTTTTAGTGCTTTAAAAAATAGAGCATGCTTAAAACGACATTATTTTGTGTGAAGTTAAAATTTCCTATAAGAATAGGTAAGTTCAGGACAAGAGATATTGGATGCATTTTTTTTGAGGTGTGGAATTTAGCATATAAATATTTTTAAGCCATCTAAATATGTACTTAATTAACGGAATTTCAGGCAATTTAGCTATACATTTACATAAAAAAGCTATAAACAAAGAGATTAAGTTCGTTAAATTCTAATGTTGCTTTTTGTAAAAGATAATGATAATTATTAAGCAAAATAGCAAAGAAAAACATTTATGTGTTTTGTATAATTAGAGAAAAAGGGAAGATGATTTAATTATGCAGCAGGGAGTAAACTTAAACACGAACAATCAAGCCAGTATTATAAATAATCAGGCATTGAACAGCAAAAATACAACAGATATCAGCGCTAAAAAGCCGCTACAGGCACCTTTAAATAATAATGCCGTTGATAATAAGGATACTAAAGACGGCGATGTCTTTGTTATCGGCGGAAAGAAAATAAAGAAAAAGACAGCATTTATAGCAGGGCTTACAACGCTTGCAGCTATAGCAGTTGGCGTTGCGGCGTTTGCACATAGGAAAAACCCTGCAGAAGAGATGGTCAAAGTAGTGTCAAACACTATAGAAGAAATTAACAAACTTGCAAATGATGTTACAAAGGAAGCGAATGATTGCGCAGACAACGCTGTAAAAGAGGCTGATGAAGTTCTTTCCTGCGCAAAAAAGAAGATTGATGAAGTTGTACGTTTATTTAAAAAAGGCGGCATGGATGAAAATGGGGATAAGGTTGCAGAAATAACAGGACAAGCATTAAGTACAAAAAAAATATTAACAGAGGCGCAAAGCGGTAATATTAGAAGAGAAAGCGTATTTAATCATGATTCTTTGGAGAAAATAATTGAAATAATGCCTGATGGTAAACACAATATATACACTATTGATGACGGCAAACTTTCAGGCTATTTGGAGGGTTGCGAAAATAATGACGATGGAACCTGGAAACATGCAAAAGAATTTTTGTTTAATGATGGCAAACTTTCAGGCTATTTGGAGGGTTCTGAAGATTGTACCGATGGAACCTGGAAACAAGCAAAAGAATTATGGTTTGAAGATGGCAAGCTTAGAAGTTATTCAGAAGGGTATAAAGAATTTGCTGATGAAAGCTGGAAACAAGCAAAAGAATTATGGTTTAAAGATGGCAAGCTTACAAGTTATTCAGAAGGACATGAAGAATTTGCTGATGGAAGTTGGAAGCAGGCAAAGGCATTATGGTTTAAAGATGGCAAAATTTCAAATTATTTAGAAGGGTATGAAGAATATGTCAACAGAGAGCCAAGGCAGCCAAAAAGATTAGATTTTGAAGACGGCAAGCCTTTATATTATAAAGAAAGGAATGAAAGTTTTGCTGACGATGGGCATATACAAACAAAAGAATTACGCTTTAAAGATGGCAAACCTTACAGCTATTCAGAAGGATATGAAGAAACTATGGGTGAAAACTGGCACTGGAAGGCAATAAAAACATTCCGACTTAAAGGCGGCAAATGGGTTAAGACTTAGTGTATTGATTTGTTTTCTTGAATTAAAACCACACTGTAAGATTTTATGGCGCGTTTTTTGCTTCAAGCGTTTTAGCAATACTATCGGCACAAAAGGCTTGTGTTATACAAAATGGTTAAAAGCCGAAAACATTGCCCAGAGGAGATTAAAGAATTATTTTCTTATAGTTTTTGGCGGGGTTTTAGTATTTAAGCATAAAAGATTATAAAAATCTCTAAGAATACCTTAGGAGTATTATTTGCACGAAAACAGATAATTAAGAGAGGCATTGCATTATTTTGTATGCAAATTGATGCGAACTTATTAGCTTTTAAGTATGCATATAACTACCTAGGCATTTAACAATGTTGTCAGAGCAAAAATAATGTCTTTACAAAAAAATAATTTTAATAATTTTTATAAAGCAGGAAACATTATGCAGGGTGGATTTATAGGGAGAGATTATATATAGGATTGCATAAAAATATTCAGCCAATACAATATTTGCACTGACTGAATATTTATACATATAACTAAAATTTACTTTCAGGAATTTTGTAATTATTTATATCCTGAATAAATCTTAATCTATGGTTTTGCTTATGCCTTAATTAAGCTTGCTTGTTTAACAACGTTTTCAAGAGCTTCAAGAGCGTCAGCAGGAAGTTTGTCTATGCCGGCTTTTTCAGTTTCTCTTGATTTAACAAATTCGATTCTATCCTGCATACGTTTAACAAACTGTTCTTTGTATTCTTCATTTTTGAAGCTTGCATCAAAGCCTTCAACTTCCATAATTTCAATGTCGTTAAAGCCTTCCCATTTGTGGAATTTAGCTGTACCTTCAACAATTGCTTCAATAACACCGAGTGTGTGTTTAGGCTGAACTTTTGTGCCCATAAATTCACCTGTGTTTAGGATGTAGCAATCAACGCCATCTTCAATTAATTGTTTGAATCTTGTGTAGTCCATTTCAAGAGGATAAACTCTGAATGGGTTTGCATAAGGCTCTACAACTAATGCATTCGGGTCAACGCCTTTTGCCAATCTTTCAGCTGAAGACCTTTTTGTTGCAAGGGTTGCACCCATAGCAGAACCCAATGAAGCGCCTGAAAGCTTTAATACAGGAGGAATTGTGGGGTCTTTCATTAACCAGAAGATAGCATTAATAGGTTCATTAATTCTATCAACTCTGTTTGGAGACCACAATTTTGATTTAACAGCACGGCCGTTACCGTTTCTTATATCTTCTGTGATTGAATATAATTTACCGTCTGCACCTGCTATTACACCTGCGTTCTGCTGGGTTAAAATGTATTTGTTATCATTGCAGCCAATCGGGTAGTCTGCAGTTTTATCAAAATAAGCTGGTTCTAAAGCGATTGTGTATTTATCATGAACGTTAATAATAAATGCATCATCATGAAGAACAGTAATATCATACTTATTATTGTGTTTTGCGTGGGTAATTGTTGATTTACCTGAGCCTGATAAGCCAAATACTGCAACCTGGAATGATTTATTTTCGCCAAGGTTATATCTTTTCATACCACCATGGCATGATGCATAGCCGTTTCTTGCAGCGGCACCCCAGGCAAGGGTTAATGTACCTTTTTTGTGCTCACCAAAGTATCTCATACCAAGGATGGCTGCACAGTTGTGAACAGGGTCAAAGAAGGTTAAACCGTATGGGAAATCAGGGTGTGACCAATCAGGATCTGAGAAGATGAAAAGGTCGCCTTCAGCGATTTCTCTAGAGTTTGAGTACATATTTGAGTAGCATTCATTAATGTATTGGAAGTTTAACATCCAGGAATACATAATGTTTTCAAAGCCTTCAGGGATTAAAAGGTGTGCTTTTACCATAAAATCTTCTTCAAGGCCGACAACTACTTCTGTCTTATACGTTAATCTGTCGCGTGTATTGTAAACGGCTTCACGGATGATTGGAAGAAGGTATCCAAGGTCACATCCGGGCTCGCCAACGATTTTTCTTGCAGCAGCGCATCTGCCAACAACAGTACCATCGTTGAATAACAATTGGTTTGCACCTTTTGGAAGGCCGATTTTTTCAGGTTCATATACGGGCATGCCGGTTAGTTCAACTGTGCCGGGGCTGTTTAGTGCAAGTTTATAAGCTTCTGAAACAGACTGTACGAATTCAACATTATTGCCGTAAAATGGAGCGGTGATTGTTGCACGTGCAGCTGAATAAAGCTTTTTAAGCTCTTCTGAATTTGTAAAAAATTCTACTGTTGACATAAATAATATCTCCTTTTAATTGTACGAAATACGCTCAATCGTCTATTATAGATATTAGCATAAAAACTTTTTTTGTGTTAATATCCTTATAAAAATTAAAGAAAGAGGTATTAAAATATGACACAGACTGCAATTTCCTACGAAATTAAGGATATAAACCTTGCAGAGCAAGGCAAAAAGAATATTGAATGGGCACAAAAAGACATGCCTGTTTTAGCGAATATTACAGAAAGATTTAAGAAGGAACAGCCTTTTAAGGGCTTAAGGCTTACAGCTTGTGTTCATGTTACAAAAGAAACCGCAGCACTTTGCATTGCAATGAAAGAGGGCGGGGCTGATGCTGTGCTTGCTGCCTCAAACCCCCTATCCACACAGGATGATGTGGCTGCAGCCCTTGTAAAGTATTGGAATATTCCTGTTTTTGCCATTGCGGGCGAAGATAAGGAAACATATGCAAAACATGTTGAGATTGCGCTTAATCATAAGCCGCATTTGATTATTGATGACGGGTGCGACTTGGTTGCAACGGTTCATAAATCAAGAAGAGACTTGATTCCAAACATTATAGGCTCTACTGAGGAAACAACAACGGGGATTATCAGGCTTGAAGCCATGGAAAAAGACGGCTCGCTTGAATTTCCGGCACTAGGTGTTAATTCAAGCCTTACAAAACATCTGTATGACAACAGATACGGCACGGGGCAAAGCGCTTTGGATGGCATTATTAGGGCTACAAATATTTTAATTTCAGGAAAAACCTTTGTTGTTGCAGGATACGGCTGGTGCGGAAAGGGCGCTGCCATGCGTGCAAGGGGGATGGGTGCCAATGTTATTGTAACGGAAGTTGACCCATTAAAGGCACTTGAAGCTGTTATGGATGGTTTTAGGGTTATGCCTATTAAGGATGCTGCACTTGAAGGGGATATTTTCCTTACTGTAACAGGCGATAAGAATGTTATTGATGTTGAACATATTTTGACCATGAAAAACGGTGCATTTGTATCTAATGCAGGACATTTTGACGTTGAAGTAAATGTTAACGGGCTTAAAAAACACGTTATAGAATATAAAAATATCCGCCCAGCCTTGGATGAATGGGTTTTAGATAACGGAAAGAGTGTTTATGTTTTAGCAGAAGGCAGGCTTGTTAATTTAATAGGTGCCGAGGGACACCCTGCAAGCGTTATGGATATGAGCTTTGCAAACCAGGCGCTTGGAATTGAATTTGTGCTTAAGAATAAGGGTAAACTGGAGAACAAACTTTATACACTGCCAAGAGAGGTGGATGTCGAGATTGCAAAGATTAAATTAAATTCTATGGGAATTAAGATTGACACGTTGACCGATGAACAGGTAGAGTATTTGAATTCGTGGAAATCAGGGACGTAGAGTGGAGCCAAGGGCCAAGGCAAAAGAAAAATTAGATAAACAGTCTTATAAAAATACAGTAGTAGGTTTTATAAGACTGTCTGCTTTTTGTAGTGCGCTTTATACTTTGTTAATCTTTTCACATACCAAAGAATTAAGCACATTATTAATGTTTTTTGGGATAATATTTGCATTTTTATTCACTTCTATTCCAATAATGCTTTATTATTTTCCGGCAATTATAATCGGGTATTTTTTATTCAAATGCACTAAAAATCATTATTTAAGAATTGCATACATTGCAATATCAATTCCTGCATATGTTTTATTTAATTTAAGCGTATTTGGAAATTGCAAGATGGCCGCTTGTTCATATATTGCAGTACCGGCTTGGATTATAAGTATTTATATGTTTATATTTACCTTACCCATCTTGCTTTATGCAGTTCTTTTGATTCCTAAAAAATGGTTTAATCTAAAGTGGGAAACATTTTTTACGATTTTAATTGCATTGATTATTATTTATTTTATCCAACCATATCTAGATTTAGACAAGGATATCATACCTATAACAACTTTCCTGTTTGGGCCTTTTGAATTATTGACAGGCCATAGCATCGATATTGGTTTTTAGATTATTGTTTTTGACAATTGTTAAAGTTTGCAAACAAGATACAAAAGTGGCAAAAAGAGTGCTTGGAATAAACGGTGCAGCCGATTTGGACTATATACCGATGCTGTATGACAAATTATCAGGCGCCATTCAGAAAATTTTAAACTGATAATAATTGACGCCATGTTTTGCGGCAGCTTTATTATATTAAAATTTGACAAATTTTACATAGCGATAACTTCAACATTATCAAGATTAACCCTTTGCCTTGCATGCCAGAGGTCATAAGCTTGCTGCACATTAAGCCAAACTTCGGCAGAAGTATCAAGTGCCTTTGAAAGCTTTAGGGCCATTTCGGGGCTAATTCCCGTTTTACCATTTACAATCTCGGATAAATTTTTGCGGCTGGTTCCAAGTTTTAGCGCAAATTCAGATATACTAAACCCCAGAGGTTTAATCCAGTCCTCCAAAAGAATTTCGCCAGGGTGCGGGGGGTTATACATTTCCATTTTTATACCTTTCTTTTCTAGTGATAGTCTTGATAATCAACTATATAGACATTTTTTGTTTCTTCTTCGTATTTAAATGTAATGCGCCAGTTGGCTTGTACTGTCACAGCCCATAAATCTTTCATATCACCTTTTAGCTGGTGCAGTTTGTATGCAGGCGAAGACAGGTCCTTGAGTCCGGTCAAATTATTTAGCAAAACCAAAATTCTGGATAACTTTGCTTTGTTGATGGCTTGAATTCCTTTTAGGGAGCCTGTTTTAAAGAAGTCTTCAAGACCTTTATGTTTAAAGCTTTTTATCATTTTATTTATATTATAACCTGTAACGTGTCAGGTGTCAAGAGTAGAGCTTTAATATAGTGACAGGTAATGCAATTTTAGCAATTGCACACATTTTTATATAATATATTAAATATTTTTTATTCTTTTCATATCAGCCTCTATACATTAAAAAGAGCGGGTTTAGGTTCCAACTTTACAAAAAAACTTGATTGCAGTGCTTTTTTATACAGTGAGGCTTGCATTACAAAAAAATGGACAAATGTTTTTGCGTAAAATTGTATGCAGCTAGCAAAATTTAATATACAGGGAATGACATAAAGTGATTCAGGGTCCTTGTGAATATTATGCAACTTAAAAAATATTTACTGTGCTGTTTTAATTAAATATTCTTCAAGACCGTTCACTATTGAATTTGCCATAATTTTTTGAAACGTCGGGTCAGTCAGTTTTTTTCTTTCATATGGATGAATTAAATAACCGCACTCAACAAGGATACTTACGGGGCTTGTAGACCTTGTCATGGCAAAAGATGCGTTAAATACGCCATCATTCCTAAAACCTGTTGATTTAACGATATTTTTCTGAACAGTATAGGCAAGGTTTTTGGCGCTTTCGTTATAATAATAAACTCCTGCGCCGTGCCTTTTATCATAATTTTTAGGGTTTGGAAGCGAATTTTGATGAATGCTTATTAAAAAATCAGCCTTAAATTTATTAGCAGAATCCACCCTCTCATACAGACCCGTATCAACATCATTTTCTCGCGTAAGCATTGTCTTTGCGCCTTTTTGTTTAAGAATATTATTGATTTCTTTTGTTATTTGAAGGTTAACATCCTTTTCATAAAATCCGCCTGAAACACATCCTGCTTCTTTTCCGCCATGGCCAGGGTCAAGCGCTATTTTTATATTCTTCAGCGGCCTTTTTTTGTCTATTTTTAATGGTTTTCTTATCTGAAAAACAAGCAAATTATCTTTCTTTTTGACATCATATGCATATACAGGGGCGTTGTTATTATATTTTACGGTCAGGATGTCTGAATTATTTTTTGATTTTTCAAAAGAATAATTAAATTCGTCAGTTACCTTTTTGTAATTAACATTTTTTTTAAAAATTTTAGACACATCTGTATCATAATATTCAAACTGAAGGCCGTTTTTATTTTGATAAACCTTATATGGGCTGTTTGTTTTTGTTTTAATCTTTACAAAATAATTATTTTTGTTTTCGTAGAATTTAATTTTTGAAACTTTGGAGAGTTTTTTATCAGGTGCAGCGGTTTTATATTTTACGTATCTTTTTTCAATCCAATATGGTTTATTTAGACCTAAATCTAGTTCATAAAACCCGGGCTTTTCATTCTTTGAATAGAGGTTTATTCCGCTTTTAATGTGGGTGAATCTTTTTGAATCAGAATCAGCTAATTCCCTTATTGGGGTATAGTCAAATGTGGTTTTTAAAACCTTATAACAGGGCTTTTCAATACATTTTGTGATGGAGCCTTTGGGTAAATTATCAGCCATAGCAGGCAAAAAGGGGGATAGTAAAAAGAGTGTTGTTAAAAATTTAATGCTTTTCATAACAAAATATTAACAAAAGAATGATTTGCTATCAATTTTTTTTATTCAGGCGTTTTAAAAAACCACAATGATGATTAATTCTTTATATCATAATATGCGAAATTTTAAGCCCAATCTTAGTTTTGGAAGCGCTGTATTGAATATAAATTCACTCTCCGATTCCCATGGGAGTTTAGAAAGGCTTGATACTTTTTATCAAAACATTGAAGCAAATAAAGAGGAAGTAATCATTGATGATAGCAAAAAAGGAAATAAAAATGTTCTTTTTCTAGTGGGCGATTGGTTTATGTCCGGTGCTACAGGCGGATACAGGTCAAAAAAAGATGCAAACTCACACTATTTTCAAATTGAATTTTTTAATGCCTTTGTTGATAAAATGAAAGGCTTATGCAAAGGCTTAACAACATACTTTGTACCGGGAAACCACGAAACGGATGGCGGAAGATATGAATTTAAGAGGGTATTAAAGGCAATAAAAGCAAAAATTTTAATGACAAACCTTGATTATAATAATTCTCCCTTGCTTTGTGATGAAATTAACAATGGCAAAATAGTTCAAAAAAATATTTTAGAAATTGAGGATGACAAGGACCCAAATAAGGTTCATAAGGCGTTGTTCCTGGGTATAAATCCTGTAAATATGGAATATTATCAAAGGGATATGAATGGTATTAATTTTATAAACCAGCCGTTTAAAAGCCAGAAGAAACTTACAGAAAAAGATTTTAAAGAAACTCTTGATGAAACAATACAATTAATAGAAGAATTCAAGCAGGAAAATCCAAAAGGAATTGTTATAATCGGAGTGCACACAGGTGCCGATTTTGCACAAAAACTGGCAGAAAGGGAAGGCAATAATATTAGTGTAATATTTAATGCCCATGAGCACAAAAACGGATTCAGCGAAATAAACGGTACTAAAATTATTGAATTATCACAAAATTTTAAGAAGTATGCAAATGTAAAATTCTACATTGATGATGATGACAATCTGAGTGTAAAAATTGCAGAACATTACCCTTTTAGTGAACCCCATTCAAAAACAAAAGGGTATTTTGGAAGCTTTTTTGATGAAATATTTCAGGAGGATCTTGTAAAAGAATATAAAATAGAGGCAAGTAATCCTGACATTCAAACTTTGGATGATGACAATGTAAGGACAACAAACAGTTTTCTTGCAAATTTTATAACAGATACCATCCTGTCAGAAATTCAAAAAACAAACCCGGAAGTAGATATTTTCGGAATAAGCAGCACGGCAATAAGAAGATCATTGCCATTAAAGCATGCGGGCGGTGCTGATAATTTAAGAATGTTAGAGGTTTTAGGCGGAATTGTTGAAAAGGATGCAAATATATTCAAGAATGAGGTTTCGGGGCAAATTTTTCTTGATATTATAATGGATAATCTTTTATTTAATAGGCTTGCACCTGAAAGAAACGGATTAATACAGTATTCGGGGGTAATTATTGATAAAAAATCATTGCTTAAAGATTATTATTCAGGTAAAAGCCAAAATGAGCTTGCAGAGCACATAATAATTGCAAAAGACAATAAGCCGCTTGATTTAGAAAAAACTTACACTATTGCAAATGTTGAAAAATATTTCATAAAATCAAAGAATAAACTAATTAATGAAACACTGTACAATGAAGCAGAGCCGTTAGGCCTAAATGCAAGGGCTTTGTTTAAAGAGCAAATGGATGAAAATAAGGACAATTTGTATGCAAAATGCGATGTCAGGATTATTGATTAAGTTTTGTTAAGGTTCTTCGGGTTAAAAAACACCGGCTAAAAAATTCTGCGCAATTTTTCTTTATATTTAATTGTTTTTATCTCAATTTTAGGATAAGGTAGATACAAGTTTTAAAGTTGAGGTATGATATGGAAGAAAATGTTGGACTTTTTGTTATAGATTTAAGCGGGTGTGATAATACGGGTGAAATTATAAATAATGTTTCTCTTGCGCTTGAAATACCAAATGCATCAGGCAGAGGAATTTCATTAAAATTAAGAGATAATGTATTAAATCAGTCACAACTTTTAAGTATAAAGTCATTGATTGAAAGTTATAATTCGCAGCTTGTAAATGTGGAAACCACATCTCTTATAACACAAAATGCATGCGAAAGTATGGGTATAAAGGTGCGACAGGCAAAAACACATATGACGCAGCCTGTATTAAACGATGGCAAAAGCCCTATGCTGGATGTAGACAGTTCTTCTTCCGAGAACCTGAAAACAACTGATACAGTACAGCCTGCACAAAATGTTGTAAGCGAAGAGAATATGCACGGCGAAGTTGTTCAAAATAATGAGGCGCAAAAAACTTTACATATGCAGCAGGAAAGCTCCGCCTACACCAGACCGGCACAAAGGATGGAAGCCTTAAATAAATTTGATGAATTAAAGAAAGAACTTCCGAAAGAAGCTGTTGTTGATTCAAACCCTGCGCCAAAACAAACACCGGCTTCAAAAAATCAAATAAATGAAACAAGGAATGAAACACCACATCAAAGCCTATTAAATGAAGGCTTTGACGGGTTTGAAAGGCAGATTATAACGGTTTACAAAAAGGCAAGTGACGCTAATCTTCAAGATGAAGAAGACCTTGAAGAGGTTGATTTTTATGCACCACCAACGGATGAGCCTGTTGTTATCGATAACAAGCAGACAATTTATGTAAATCAAACTTTAAGAAGCGGGCAAACACTCGAATTTGACGGAAACATAGTAATAATAGGAGACTGTCATCCGGGGTCTGAAATTAAAGCTGCAGGTGATATAACGGTATGGGGTGTACTGGGCTCTATTGCCCATGCCGGCTCAAAAGGAAACAGGGACGCTAAAATAAGGGCCTTAAAAATGAATGCCGTACAGCTTAGGATCGCAAATTGCTATTCAAGGCGGCCGGACGGCGGAAATATTCCGTATATAGTAAAATCTGCAATTTTTACGCCTGAGGAGGCAAGAATTGTGGATGATAATATTGTGTTGTTTAAAATGGCTAATCAATAGGAGTGAAGATAATATGACAGGTTCTGTTATTGTAATTACATCAGGAAAGGGCGGTGTGGGCAAAACAACCACGTCTGCAAATATAGGAACGGCGCTTGCAAAGGGCGGAAATAAGGTAGTTTTAATTGATACTGATATCGGCCTTAGAAATTTAGATTTATTATTGGGACTTGAAAACCGTATAGTTTATACAATTGTAGATGTTGTTGAAGAAAGGTGTAAACTAAAGCAGGCACTTGTAAAGGATAAGAAAAATCCGAATCTTTGCCTTCTTGCAGCAGCACAAACAAGGGATAAATCTGCTGTAAATTCTGAACAATTAAAAGAAATTTGCGAAACCCTAAAAGAAGAATTTGATTATATTTTGATTGACTGCCCGGCAGGAATTGAACAAGGTTTTCAAAATGCAGTTGCAGGGGCAAATGAAGCTATCGTTGTAACAACGCCTGAAATGTCTGCAATACGTGATGCGGATAGAATTATAGGCTTATTAGAAGCAAAGGAAGAAGTTAAAAAATACAGACTTCTTGTAAACAGAGTAAGACCAAACCTTATTAAGACTAATGATATGATGAGCGTTGAGGATGTTGTAGAGATATTATCTGCTGAATTAATAGGTGTAATTCCTGAGGATACAGGCGTAATAACATCTACGAACAAGGGTGAGCCTATTGTAAATGACGAACATTCCCTTGCAGGACAGGCATATAACAATGTTGCAAGAAGAATACAAGGGGAAGATGTGCCATTCCTTGATATCGACAAGCCAAGAAACCTTGTTGAAAAGATTAAAAAATTCTTTTCAAAGAAAGTGAAGGCCTAAGATGAAAGATATTTTTCATGATTTATATAACAAGGTATTAAGCTTTTTTATTTCACAGGAAGAGGCTGACCCTACCAAGGGTGTTGCAATAAACAGACTAAAAACAGTGCTATTGCAGGATAGAGCCGGTTTTTCAGAACGGGCTATTCAGATGATGAGAGAAGAGCTTGTTTCTGTTGTGTCAAAATATATGGAAATTGATGATGATAATTTCCAACTGCAGATTGACGCCCTTGAAAATAAGACTTTGCTTGCATTGACAATTCCTGTTGTCAGGCCAAAGACAGATGATGAGATTGATGCCGCAATTAAAGAACAGGATTTAAAGAACCAAAAGAAAGCAGAAGAGATTGTAAAAGAGCTGGAGAATCTTATTAAAGAAAAGGCTATAGCGCTTGCTGACGGGGAAATTGATGCTGAACTTATAGAGCTGGCACAAAAAAATATCGAAAGCAAGCAGGAAGAAGCTACTGCAGAAAATAATGATGAGCCTGAAAATATAGCCCCGGAGGCCGTTGAAGAGGATAAGGCTGAAAAAACAGCTGTGCCTGCCAATACCTCAAAAAAGAAAAGAAAATAATAATCAAAAATGACATTATGACTATGTTTTTGGGTATATTTGGGGGCAATTATATATAAACCTCTAAAATAGGGGCTTGAAAAAAGCTAATGTTTTATTTAAGATAGCTTTACTTAATTAAAAACTATAAGGAGAAAAGAATGCAGCTTATACTTAAAAAAGATGTTCAAAATATTGGCGAAGTGGGCGATATAGTTAACGTTAAAGACGGTTATGCAAGAAACTATTTAATCCCAAATAACTTGGCTGAAAAGGCAACGGCCGGTTCTCTTGAAGCAAGAGAAAGAGATATGGCAAGAATTAAAGCTAAGGCTGAAAAACTTCATCAGGAAGCACTTGAAAAAGCACAAAAAATTGAAGCAGCTGAAGTTATAGAATTATCAGCAAAAGCCGGCGAATCAGGCAAATTATTTGGCACAATTACAACAAAAAAACTTGCTGAAGAACTTCTTGCAAAAACCGGCATTGAGGTTGACAGAAAGACTATCACTCTTGATAACCCCATCAGCAGAGTTGGCGACTTTACTATGACTGTTAAATTATCACACAAAGTGAAAGCGCAGATAAGAGTTACAGTTAGCGCTTCTGAAACAATAAAAGAAGCTGTTGTTGAAGAAGAAGCAGCTGAATAAATAAATTTGTAATAAAATTTTAAATTAAAACTGCCATTAATATTTTATTTGTGGCAGTTTTATTGTAGCCAAGTTTGGAGGCCTTAGGCGTGCCCAGTATATTGTCAAATTCGGCGGCTGTGCGGGGCTGTGCGGGGCTGTGCGGGGCTGTGCGGGGCTGTGCGGGGCTGTGCGATACAAAAAAAGCAAGAATTTTGTGAAGTTAAAAAACTGCAGAAAATTCTTGCATGCTGAATTAAACTAAATATATTTTATGCTGATGCACATTTTTAACAAAACATGTGTAAAACTAATAACCAGACTGTTATCCAATATATTATCAAGTTTGCGGTAATTTTGCAAGGAAAACCGGTATTTTTTAGCATCTATTTTGTTAATTTACATTAATAAAAGTAACGATTCCTATCAAATTAGCAAGTTTAAAATTGTACATGTTTTATATTGACATAATCCTAAGAAAGGTTTGTAAAATGAACATCCCAAAAATATCAGTATTATCATACACAAAAAATTCTGTTCAGAATAATAAAAGTACACAAAAGTGGCATATTGTACAAAATAATTGCCAAGAATCTGCTTCTTTGCTGCCAGCACATACATATGGCTTATCAAGTGTGCCAAATGTATCATTTGGTGGTTTAATGCGATTTGGCGATAACGGAGCACCTATAGACAGTGCATTTTTTAGAGACTACGAAGCTCTTGAAAAAACGGGCGAAATCCTCAAAACAAATTTTCCTGATGGGGCCGAGATATTAGACTATGCCTGCTCTGACGGTGAGGAGGCGATATCATTATATGCTCTTTTAGGGAACGATAGGAATAAATTCAAAATAACCGGCATTGATGTGGACAAAGACGCCATAAGACTTGCAAACCAAGGAGTTTACAGCTTGTTTGGAAATTATCTCGATTCATATTTAATGCCAAATGCCAATAGAAATGATAATGAACAGCGCCTTTCAGATATGTTTTATGAGATTATGGAACCAGCTAATGAGCCTGATGAACTTTTAAACACTTCGCCAAATTTTATTACAACAATCGCTGTGGCTGAACCAAAACTTAGAGGTCCGATTTATTTCCAGCCCAAAGAAGAAGTAAAAAGGAATCTTGAATTTAAAATGGGCGATATTTGCAAAATAAATGAAGAAAATACAGACAAAAAGGTTGGCGCAATAATTTTCAGAAATGCTTTTTATCATTTACTAGACAACCATGACGGGGAAGAAGTGTTTATAGGAGATCTTCATAGCATTACACCAGAAGTATTAGATGAAGATTTTTTTGACGAAGATGAGATGGAAAATATATTTTCCGAATTTGACAGCAAAACGCTTAATGAGAAACAAAAAATAGCAGATGAAGTGGTTGATAAAATTTATGACAGGCTTGAAGTCGGCGGCGTTTTTGCGGTTGGAGCTGCAGCTAATGAACATATATTCATTGCACCCGATGATACACCCGATGATGAAACAATAAGATTTGGTGACACAGCAGCATATAAAAAACAATTAAAGGCAATGGAAGATACTCTTTTATATTATGAAAATGCAGAAAATTATTCAAAACTGGCAAATGCATTTAACAATAGCGATTTTAAACAATATATGCCCAATCAAGAAGAAATGTAGGGTATTGTAAAAGCAAATGTTGACGATTTAATGAGCCAGGCAGAGGTAAGAATTTTAAAGAAAGGTGTAATAGAGCGCGCTCTTGAAAAAGACGGCAGGTTTAAACCTGTACAATATTCGCCTGTTGAAGGGTTTAATGATATCAAGGTGCCGACTGTATGGGTTAAGGTAAAATAGTATATAATATTTATTATGGGCGGGTGCTTAGATAAAGCCGTTATCCACATACACAATATGGAGAACAGGAAATATCATAACTTATTAAAAACATTTAACAGATATAAAGCACCAAATATACTCATGCCGGCTGCAAAATCAAGGCCGTGCAGGATAATAAACATTTCAAAATATTATTGATTATATACAGAATATTCTTTTGATTCTTCTTCCCACTCTTCTCTTGGAACTTTTAGGGCATGGTTCCAAAATTTTTCAAGGGCATAGGTTTCACGTTGTTCAAAATGCATAATATGCACAATCACATCACCGTAGTCAAGCAAATTCCAGCGGTTTTTTAAGTCATTTTCGCTTCCGTTTGGAATTCTTCCAAACAGTTCTTTAATTTTTTCCCTTAAAGAAGATGTAAGCCCCTTTACCTGCGGGGTAGATGAGGCTGAAGCTATCACAAAATAATCAGACAAAACACAGATATTTGCCACATTTAAGACCAAAATTTCCTGCGCCTTTTTATCATCTAAAAATCTTGCTATTACGCTTGATAATTTTTTGCTTGATACATCTTCTTTCATAAAAATCCTTTATATATTACCGGTTGATGAGTTTTTATCATTATCTAATGATTTAATATCAATTGTTTCATCGCCTTCTGAGTAATTTAGAATATTATCCTGACCCTCAATTTCAATGTTTACTTCACCGTCAATCATCTCTATTTGATCTTTTGGATAATCTTTTATTTTGCCATCTTCAAGCTTTACGCCGACAGAGCCTTTTAAGAAATTCAAAACAGCAACTTTTCCAATGCCATCAGGCGTCATAACTCCGGAACCTACTGGAGGAAGATGTTTTGCAGCCTCAAGATAGTTTGAATATTCATAATTAAGACAACATAAAAGCCTGCCGCAGGAGCCTGTGATTTTACCCGGTGTCATAGGAATTCCCTGGTCTCTTGCTAGTTTTGTATTCACAGATTCAAACTTTTTTAAGAATGAACAGCAGCAATAGGCCTGCCCGCAAACGCCCATGCCCTGCAATATGCTGGTGGCGTCTCTTACGCCTATGTGCCTTAAATCAATTCTTACCCTTTTAAATTCCTGGGTTAAATCTTTAAGGAGTTCTCTAAAATCAACCCTTTCAGGCGCAGTGTAATAAAATGTTATTTTTTTTCTGTCAAATGTAAACTTTGTCTGAACGAGGCTCATTGTGAGCTTTCTTTTTTCTGCAAGCTCTCTGCATTTATAGAGGGCCTGAACTTCAAGTTTTTTAATCTCTTCAAGTTCAGCTAAATCAGCCTCATTCATAACGCGGACAAAGGGAAGAGGCTCCGGTTTAAATTTTTCCCACTGCTTTTGGATGGCACAGTTTACAAGAAAAACTTTATGTGCTTCCTCGCCTTTTTCTGTCCTTACAAGAATCATCTGGCCATGGTGCAAATTAGCATCATCGCTGATTCCTACAGGGTAAAACTGATTTTTGATAATTCGTACTGCAAATTTCATCCAAAATCCTCTAAAATTATTATACATCAAATTTTTTTTATAATAAAATAAGAAAACAATGAAACACGAGAATTTAACATTCAAGAAAAATGATGTAGAAAAACTCCTTTTAAATTTGGGTGCAAATCCGTATTCACAAAAGAATAAGGACTTTAGATACACATTATCTTTGATTTATGAACTCATAGAGGAAGAGTTTGCAGATACTTTTGACACTAAAAGCCCTGTTTTAAGGTCTACAAATATTCTTTTTGAAAATAATAATAACAATGCGGATATATTTGTAACACCGCCTTATAATTTTGATTATTACTTAAAATCAAAGGGTTCATTATACAAGCTTAAAGCCCAATGCAAGGGTGATAAGTACGGTTATTCAATACCGTTGGATTTATTTTTTGAATATTTTACAGGATTGTCTGAAAACATAGAAATAACGGATGATTTAAGTGAGGATTACAAATTTTATTTTTATTTTACAAGTTTTGTTAAAAAAACTGTTGAAAAACTGAATTTTATTCCATCTGTAAGATTTAAAAAAGATACATTCTCGATAGTTTGGGAGCCTTATTTTAAGAATAAGGATTATTTAAGGGCGTATATTGAGATTGTAAACAATGACATTTTAGACCCAGAGACAACCAAAAAACTTGTTGAAAGGTATTTAAATTACCTTATATTTACATTCCTTAATGTTAAACATTATAAGTTTAAAGATTTAAAATCTGCGATATATTTTGTAAAATCATCAATCCACAAAAGGATGGTGAAAGGAAATGATTTAGGGGCCGATATTCAAACCTGGCTGGATGAAATGAGCCTTGGAACATACGAAGTTGTCCCTGTATTTAACATTGAAAAAATTGAAAGCGATGTTAAAAACGATGACAGGTTTTTATTAAGAATATCTGCAAAGAATAAAAGGACAGGGGAAACTTTTAGCCTTGAAGATTTAAATGAAGCCGACAAGACCATAATAGAAAAACAAATAAACTGGGCAACCAAGTATATTGAGGATTTAGAGGATACGACCCTTGAATTAGACCTTTCAGGCGTTTATAAAATAATTACGCAGATTTCTTATTATCTATCCCAGGCTGATATGGAGGTTAACCTTCCAAAAGGCATGGATAATATAATTATTCCAAGAGCCTCAATAAATGCCAGAATCAAGGAAAAAAGGCTTGCTGACATCGAAGATTTATTAAATATGCCAAACTCATCAACTATTTCGCTTGATGAAATTATGGATTTTTCAATAGAGGTAGCGCTTGGCGATAATGAAAAAATTTCAGCAGAAGAATTTCAACAGCTTGCAAAAGATACAAACGGCCTTATTCAATATAAGGGTAAATATATCTTAATTGATAAGGAGGAAACCGAAAAACTACTTGAAAGACTAAAGAAAAAACCCGATTTTGTGATGAATAAGATGGAATTATTACATCACAGTTTGTCAGGAAAAATTGATGAATACGACTTTGACTATGATGAAGCATTTGCAAGGGTTATTAGCAGCTTTACAAAGACAGAAGACATAGACTTGCCCGATTCTTTAAACGGTACATTAAGGCCTTATCAGGAAGTTGGTTTCAGATGGCTATACACCAATGTTAACAAGGGTTTTGGCTGCTGCATTGCAGATGATATGGGTCTTGGTAAAACAGTTCAGGTAATTAGCCTTATTTTAAAATTAAAGGAAGAGAAAAAGCTCAAAAAACCGGTGCTTGTAATTTGTCCCACAACACTTCTTGGCAACTGGGAAAGAGAGTTTGAAAGTTTTGCGCCAAATCTTACTGTTTATACATACCATGGTTTTAACCGCGAATTTAAGATAGATTGCGATGTTATTCTTACCACATATGCGATTTTAAGGATTGATATTGAAGAATTTAAAAAACACAATTGGGACCTTGTTATAATTGATGAAGCACAGAATATCAAAAACCCGTCAACATCTCAAACACAAGCGGTTAAATCAATCAAGGCTGATATGAAGATAGCAATGACAGGCACACCTGTTGAAAACAGGCTGTCAGAATTATGGAGCATATTTGACTTTATAAATAAAGGCTATCTTGGCTCTATTAATGATTTTGGCAAAAATTATTCAATTCCTATTGAAAGGTTTAAGGAAAATCAGAGGGCAGAAAAACTTAAGCGGGCAATTTCTCCCTTTATGTTAAGGCGTCTTAAGACAGATAAAATGATTATATCTGATTTACCTGAAAAGGTTGTGCTGGATGAATTCTGCTATCTTACAAAGCCGCAGGCCGCTTTGTATGAAAGGGTATTAAATCAATCTATGCAAGAGGTGCAGTCTGCAGGGCAGGGTATAAACAGACGGGGTGCAATATTTAAACTTATCACATCCTTAAAACAAGTATGCAACCACCCTTATCACTACCTAAAACACGGCGATATGGGCGCAAGTGCTTCAGGCAAGACAGAAAAATTAATTTCAATATTAAGAAATATTCTTGATAATGATGAAAAAGTGCTTATTTTCACACAATACAAGGAAATGGGTGCTATCTTAGAAAAAATCATTGCGGATGAATTTGACTCTCTTCCATTATTTTTCCATGGCTCATTAAATGTGAAAGCAAGAGAAGAGATGATAAAGGAATTTTCAGAGGATATTCAAAGAAAGATTATGATATTATCCCTAAAAGCAGGCGGCTTAGGGCTTAATTTGACCTCTGCAAGCAATGTTATCCATTATGATTTATGGTGGAACCCTGCGGTTGAAGACCAGGCAACAGACAGAACTTACCGTATCGGCCAGGATAAAAACGTTATGGTGCACAGGTTTATCACATTATCTACCTTTGAAGAAAAGATTGATAAAATAATCAAAGATAAGAGAGAACTGGCTGACGCTGCCGTATTTACCGGCGAAAAGGTAATAACAGAATTAAGCGATGATGAAATTTATGAAATATTCTCACTGGCGTAAAACCATATAAAAGCAACACAAGGTTGCTGTCATTCCACCTAAAGTTTGGATTAAATTTCTAAAATGTTATCCTAAGAATAGATAGGGATTATCAAGGCTGTTTGGATTTGGAATACTGCTCAAAATCTCTTTTGCCTTTTCTTTATCGCCTTTCATCAGCTGAAAAAATGCTCTAGTATGCTGAATTGAGGCATTTGTATCAGAATAATCATAAAGATTCTGCAATAGTGAAGGTTTTTTTGCATTTGCGCTTTCAGGCACGTCGGGAGTACTTTTCTGAAACGTATCTGTTTGCAGATGATTTTTATCTGAGAATTTTTGCGATATCTCATCTGCAGTTAAAACTTCAACAACAGGATTAGAATCTGATTTGCGGAATTTTGTTTCAACCGTATATGTGCCATCACCGTTTGATGTGCCGCTTAGTGTCATCTTTGCATTATTTATAGTAAAGTTTAAAGTGCTATCCTGCATTTCAAAACCTTTATTTAACCTGACATACATATAAAACACCAACAGGGAAAAAATTGCCATTTTGTTAAGTTTTATTCACTTGGATTAAAAAAATTTTTATTTATAATGGATTTATGAAAGATATAATCGGTTTTTGGGGATATCCGCGTCCAAACATCATCAGAGAATATAAGAATAAATACCCTAATGCCAAATGGGTAGATTTAGATATTGATTATAACTATCCAAAGGCAAATATCCTGCCAGAGGCTTATTGTTGTATCATTAAGAATATTTTTAACAATGCATTTTATCTAAAAGACAGGCTGATTGAGATTTTAGCACCGGTTGGCAAAGATAAGTGCGACAGCGCATTTTTTGCGGTTGAAATTTTAAAAGAGAATGGATTCAATATAAAAACTTCATATTTTGAGGAAGCTCTTCCTTTTACAGATTTGCCTGATACTCCAATATGCAATAGCAGCCTGCCATTGAGGGAAAAGGTTGAAAAGATAACGGCAAATATTATTGAAGAAAAAAACTATGTGCATTTGCCCCAATGCAAGGCAGAGTTTGGCTTTTGGGGTGTGCCGCCAAACGACTTAAGTATCCTTGAAGTTTTTCCTGATAAAACCGCCGTGTTTGGTTGGTGCCGATGTGTAGAGGCCCGAAATCCGGGCAATTTGGCGCTTGAAATGTTTGTGGAGCCGCACGTACCTACGGTATTTTTTGCACAGACTTTTTGTGCCAAAAACCAGTTGGCTAAGTATCTTGCGGCCAAATATAACGGACTTTATATAGATATTGACACACATCCGACAAATTCTATAAAAGCAAAGATAGAGGCGTTTTTGAGGCTAAGATGAACGATACAAAATATTTTTTAGACGCAGGGACTACCTGGAGCAAGATTTTAGCCGTAAAAAGCAGCGACACTGCCGATTGCAATGCTATAGCGAGCGTGAAAGTGCCACATGATAGCACTTTTGAAGGTATTAAAAGCTATAAAATATTGCCAACAGCGGATTTAAGACGTTTAGATGTTGAATTCAGCGCTGCCACCGGGCATTCTGCCGGTTTAAAGAATGTTTTAAAATATGAAAACGAAGTTGTTGCATTAGCCAATGGTGCAAAAAATGCACTGCTTGAAAATAATATTGTACTTGATTTAGGCTCAAGAGATATTAAGTGGGTAAAATTTAAGGATGGCAAATTTTCAGACATGGACTGGAATACAAACTGCGCAAGTGCCACAGGTGCCACTATAGAAATGCTTTTGAAGTTTTATAATGTTGATGTTAAAGATTTAGCAGCACAGAATGAAAAATACGCCGTAACCTGCGGTATATTTGGCTTAGAGAAGATTATGGATGATGTAGCAAAGGGCATAGAGGCCAAAATTGCGATTGCAAAATTTATAAACGGAATTGCATTTAATGCGTGGAATTTTACTAAAAACCCTGACAAACTGTGCATTTCAGGAGGTTTTTGCGAAAATAAATGCTTTGTTGATTCACTTAAAAAATATTGCGAAGTTGAGGTTTTAGGCAGGTTTGTGCTTGTGGATGGACTTTATAGCCAACATCAAAACGAAAAGCAAAAGTTTAACAGCTAACAACCGGACAGGAATTTAATCTCATCTGGTTGTTTTATATCTTTGATGTAGTGCACACTATTGCATAATATTGTATTTTGCGCCCATTGCATTTTTTTTGCAAGTGCTATTTTGTGATTTTGTTTGCCACGTCTTTTATTATTTCTTTTTTAGCTTTATGATATTCCGGCCAGGTGATTATTGCGGATTTCAGATAGCTTTTTCCCGTCTCCGTGTTATACGCTCTTATGAGGTCTCTATGGATAAAAGAAGTATCACACAAAAGTTTTGCCTGCCTGTTTGCGCTCATGGCATCCATAGATTTTTGAAGTTTTTTGGCTCCGTTTGGAATTGTGGGTTTTGATGGTACATGCACATGTGAAGCAGGTTTTGAGACCTTTTTTGCAACAGTTTGCATTAATCCGCCAACTTTTTGTGAAATTTTGCTTAGCATCATTTTTCCTTTCTAAATCTTTAAATTGCATGCTTTTATAAAACATCAAAAATAAAAAATTGCTAAGTTCTTAATAGGATTACACTTCGCCTATCTTGTTCCATTGGGCGACATGAACGGGTTTTCGGGTTTTGTAAAGTTTTTAATATAATTGTTACATTTATTAATAAATATTCACATTTTATGATTTTTTGGGCCCGGTAACTTGTTTTTGCTTGTTTTAATCGATTTTGCACATTTTATCTATGCATTATATTGAGCCTCATATCTTTAGATTTAAATAATGCGCCCACGTTTAAAAATTACAATTTGTTACAATTATAGTAAAAGAGAAACCCTTACAGACATTGGCTTTTAGACTAATACTTTTTAGCTAATTCTCTTATGCGATAAAAGCATGTTTAATATGGTATAAGATAATAATGTGAGTCAGCAAAACCACCTGCCATCTTAATTCGGGGTTGCGATATAAAAAATTTAGGGCAGGAAACAAAAGATTTTGAGGACTCACTTTTTTAATGCTCTATTTTTAAGATTAGGATAACCGCGCATAACCATTAAATGCGGGTTTTTTCTTTGCTATTTCTTTAAAACCGGCGGTTTTATATGCAAACAAAAATAGCAACATTTTTTATTTTTGTGTTTTATAATCCTTGCAAAGATAAGGAAATTTTTAGGAACGTATGAAAATAATAAATTTGACACAGTTAAACAATACACAAAAATATACAAGCAGCAAAAACCAAGTGCAAGAAGGCACAAGGAAAGCTTTAACCTTTGGAAAAATTATTCTTAGTGAAGACGTGAAGATTCAAAGAACAGACGGGAAAGTTGAAAAGCTTGATTTTGTAGAATATGAGCCAGGCAATGAAGATGACAAGGAGCAAATAGAAAAGCTGGATAAAGATTGGTTTTTTGGAGA
Source organism: uncultured Vampirovibrio sp. (assembly GCA_910583725.1). Taxonomy (GTDB): domain Bacteria; phylum Cyanobacteriota; class Vampirovibrionia; order Gastranaerophilales; family Gastranaerophilaceae; genus MGBC122484. The sequence continues at coordinate 59,339 of CAJTXZ010000007.1, read as the reverse complement.
TTACATAACAAGTATTGCAAGCAGCTTCAAGTGGTCATCAAAATTTTCATCATCAGAAGGGCAGCGGAAAAATTATTATTACGGGCTTGAGGATAAGGATGGCAAAACCCTTGTTATAACAGATACAATACATCATACATTCCCGAAGGATGACATTTACATTTCATATCTGCAAGCAAAACCGGATGAAATGTACGGCTCAAACAAAAGGCACTATAAGGGCCTTGGTGCCACATTGATTTCAGAAATTGCAAAATTAGCCAAAGAAGCAGACAAGGATTATGTTTCAACCACATCAACCAATGATGATTTTTGGGATAAGATGAAATATTTTGAAAACTTTAGCAATCACCCGGCAGACAAAGGCAAGCTAAGATTAGACAAAGATAATTACGATGATTATATCGCTTTTGTTGAAGGAGAAAACTTTGATACGGCAGGCCAAAGGCTTGATTTAGGAGCGTAAATTAAGGAAATTATATGCAATTTGCGCCGGCTTGTTAAATATTTGCTTCTGGTTCTCGTGTTATGTAAAATTAGCGGCATGCGATTTTTGGTTTCAAGAACAGCCGCGAATGCGCTCATTTTTATGCATACGGCAGCACATTAGAAGGAAATTAATCTTTTGTACAAATTGTATAAAAATACCTTAAATTATTCTGCAAATTTGGCTCATAAGGCGCTATGAGCCTTTATGCAGAAACTATGTTACTTCAATCATTCTTTGAATTGAATTAAGAGCTTTTTGCCTTATATTTTCTTCCACAGTTACTTCATGCTGATTATGGAGGAGGGAATTTAGAATATCTTCAAGAGTGTTCCATTTCATATTGTGGCAAACAAGCTTATTTGAAGCAAGGATAAATTCTTTATCAGGAAAATCGCGCTTCAATCTGTCTACAACGCCCTTTTCTGTTGCGATTATATATTGTTTAGCACCTGATGTAGCGCAATATTGCATAATTTGCGTTGTAGAGCCAACAAAATCAGCTAATTTTACCACTTCCTGATGACATTCAGGATGCACAAGAATTTTTGCATCCTTATACATAATTTTCATTTTAACTATTTCATCAGGAATAATTCTAAGGTGTGTCGGGCAAAAACCTGGATAACTTATAATTTCAACATCCGGCAGGTTCTTCTTTGCCCAGTTTCCAAGATAGCAATCCGGTGCAAAGAGCACCTTTTTAAGATTTAATGATTTTATAACATTAACCGCATTTGCGCTGGTACAGCAAATATCGCATTCTGCCTTTACTTCAGCGGATGAATTTACATAACATACAAGAGGAACATCAGGATTTTTAGCCTTAAATTCCCTTACCTGTTTAAGGTTTATCATATCGGCCATATTGCAGCCTGAATTTTTATTTGGAAGAAGCACGGTTTTATCAGGAGAAAGAATTTTAGCGGTTTCTGCCATAAAATAAACACCTGCAAAGACAATTATTTCAGCGTCAGTCTTACTTGCAAGGCGACTAAGACCCAAAGAATCTCCAACATAGTCTGCCACAAAGTCAATTTCAGGACTTTGATAACAGTGCGCAAGGATTATTGCATTCTTTTCCTTTTTTAATTTATTTATTTTTTCGACTAAATCAAAATCTGTCAAAACAATGCTCTCTTGTAATAACTTCCAATCTTAATAAAGCAAAAACTGCCTTCGGTTATTTATTATAAAACAAAAAAATTAAATGTCTTTATGTTTAAAAGTTTTTATTCCTTTGGCATAATCATCAACAATTTGCCCTTTGCCTGTTAATTTATATTTATAAATACAAAGCCCGTCAAGCCCGACAGGGCCTCTTGCGTGGGTTTTATTTGTTGAAATACCAACTTCTGCACCAAAACCATACCTGAAACCATCAGAAAATCGGGTGGAAGTATTGTGGAACACGCCCGCTGAATCAACATTATTCATAAATATTTCAGCGTTTAAATCATCATTTGTAATAATACTGTCTGTATGATGGGAACCATAGGTATTAATGTGCTCCATTGCCTCAGCGATATCATTCACCTTTATAAGCGAGAGGATTTTATCTGAATATTCAATGTCATATTCTTTAGGGTTTTCAATTACCTTTATGCCGGCATTTTGAAGCTCTTTTTTAAACTCTTCATAAAACTTAAAATTTTTATGAACAAGAATGGTTTCAACAGCGTTACATGCCGTAGGGTATTGAACCTTGGCATCTATACAGATTTTTTTTGCCATATCAAAATCAGCTGATTCATCAACAAAAATATGACAAATTCCGGAAGCATGCCCCAAGACAGGGATTTTTGTATTTTGCTGAATAAATTTAACCAATTTGTTTGAGCCTCTTGGAATTATTAAATCAATACAGCCTTCCATATCAAGCATTTCTTTGATGTCATCATGGGAATAAACAAGAGTTACAGCGCCATTTGGGAAACCTTCTGTTGATTTTAGGGCTTCATTTATTATCTCAAAAATGGCTGTATTTGTATTATTTGCTTCGCTTCCGCCCTTTAAAATTACCGCATTGCCTGATTTTATTGCAAGGGATGAAATTTGCGCTATAACATCAGGACGCGCTTCAAAAATTATACCAAGCACACCGATTGGGGTTGTGACTTTTTTTAAGATAAGATTATCATCCAATTGCCTTGTCCAAAGAACCTTATTTGAAGGGTCTTCAAGCTTTATGACATCATAAATACCTTTTATCATATCGCGCATTTTGTTTTCATCAAGTTTTAATCTGCCGTATGTAGCTTCTGTAATTTTACCGGACTCTACAAGGGTTTTAGCGAATTCTAAGTCTTTTTTGTTTGCTTCATAAATTTTGTCTTGTTTTTTTTCAATATTTTTAGCAACAGCAGCAAGGGCCTCGTTTTTCTTCTCGGTATTCAGCCCCATGAGTTTTATTTTGGCATTGTTTGCCTCTTTTACAATATCTTTTATGTTCATACTATTTCCTATAATAAGACTAAATTATCTTTGCTTATCACATCATCGCTTTGTTTGTAACCTAAAATATCTCTTATTTTTTCACTATGGACACCTAAAAGTTTTTCGCATTCATTTGACGGATAATTTGCGACACCGCGGGCAAATTCGTTATTATTTTCATCCAAAATGCTTATCACTTCACCATTCTCAAAAATACCTGCAATTTGCAGTACGCCGATTGGAAGAAGGCTTGTCTGTTTTTCAATAAGAGCTTTTTTTGCGCCTTCATTTACAATAACAGCCCCCCGAAGATTTGTAGCGTAGGCTATCCATCTGTGTTTTGAGGATAATTTATTGGTTGATAAAAATAATGTGCCAACATCCTCATTATCAAAGATTTTTTTAATTATACCTTCTCTTTTGCCGTTTACAATCATAGCGTTTGAGCCTGAATTAGTCACAACCTTTGCCGCTGAAAGCTTTGTTATCATTCCGCCCCTGCCCCCAAGAGAGGCGCCTGAAGCTAATTTTTCAATTTTTGATGTTACTTTTTCAACTACAGGGATTAATTTTGCATCATCAAATTCCTTCGGGTTTTTATCATAAAGCCCGTCAATGTCTGAAACCATAATAAGAAGATTAGCATCCAGCTTGCTTGCAACAAGGGCTGAGAGCTTATCGTTATCAGAAAAACAAACATTTGCAATTTCACTTGTTGAAACAGTATCATTTTGATTAATTATAGGAATTATTCCGCATTCTAAAAGACGGTTTAGCGTATTTCTTAAGTTTAAATACCTTTTTCTGTTTGAAAAATCATCCTCAACCAAAAGCACCTGGGAAACCACAATGCCGTACTTTTCAAAGCCTTCCTGCCAAATTCTCATTAAAAAAGGCTGCCCGATTGAGGCTGCTGCCTGCTTATCCACCGTTGTATTTGAGGCGGTTTTTGTTGGGCATAATTTTTTCATACCCAAGGCAACAGAGCCCGAGGAGACTATTATCACTTCTTTTCCTTCCTTATAAAGGCGTGAAATATCTTCTACAAAGGAATATAGACGGGATAGAGAAATTTCTCCTTCGTCATTTCTTAAAATATTTGTTCCAAACTTAAATACTACTCTTTTAACATTTTTTGTGTTCATTTATGCCACCTTAAAGCCTATCAGAAGGGAGATTTCAGTATGGGGCACATTCATTGTTTCTGCAAGATTTTTATTTGTAACAACACCCCTAAAGGTATTAACGCCCGCTCTTAAGGATTCGCATTCTTTTAATGCCATATAGGCACCATATTCACCAATTTTTTGCACATATGGAAGCACCGCATAAGAATAGGCGAAGGATGAAGTTCTTGGCGTTAAAGACGGTAAATTGGGCACAGCACAGTGTAAAATGCCGTATTTTTCAAAAACGGGATTTTTTAGGGTGGTAATTCTGTCCATTGTTTCTATATTTCCGCCCTGATCGATTGCAACATCAATAATGAACGAGCCTTTTTTCATTTCCTTTACAATGTCGGCACCTACAAGCTTTGGCGCCTTTTTACCTGGCAATAATACAGCACCCACAAGAATATCAGCCTTTTTGCATTCTTCTTTTATGGTGTATGGATTGCAGTAGTGGGTTTTTATGGCACCATTCAGCATTAAATCAAGATGAGCAAGGCGCTCGGAATTTATATCCAAAACCGAAACATCTGCACCCATGCCTATTGCAACCTTTGCCGCATTTGCCCCGACTACACCGCCGCCTATTATTACGACTTTGCCCGGCTGAACACCTGGAACGCCGCCAATTAATACGCCGGAGCCGCCATTAACAGATTCAAGGTAATTTGCACCCAATTGAATACTTAATCTGCCTGCAACTTCACTCATAGGCCTTAAGAGCGGCAGTTCCTTATTTGTTGTTTCAACAGATTCTGCTGCTATTGCACAAACTTTTTTCTTTAAAAGTTGGTTTGTTAATTCTTCTTCGACTGCAAGATGAAGGTATGAAAAAATAACCTGGTCTTCCTTAAAGAACTCGTATTCTGACTTTTGAGGCTCCTTTACCTTTAAAATAACTGTTGCCTTGTCCCAAACTTCTTTGTTTGAAGAAGCAATAACAGCACCACTTTGGATATATTGTTCGTCTGAAAAACCGCTCAATTCGCCGGCTTTTGTTTCAACAATAACCTCATAGCCATCTTTTGCAAGCATTGCTATGCAATCGGGTGTGAGGGCCACCCTTGTCTCATCGGTTTTTAGTTCCTTTGGTATGCCAAATACAGTTTTCATCCTCATAAAATAATTCCTTATTTTATACTATGGTCAGGCTTTCAGCCTCTTCTATTTCATCGATTATGAGCTTAATTGCTTCAATTTTATTCTCTGCACAAATTACAGGACGGCCTATTACCATATAATCAACCCCTGAAAGAACAGCGTCTGTCGGGGTTACAACCCTCACCTGGTCATTAACAACGCTCCAGGTAGGCCTTATGGCGGGGCAAACTATTATAAAATCTTCCGGACATTCCTTTCTTATAACATTAGCCTCGGAGGCGGATGCCACAACACCGCTTAAGCCGGCGTCAATTGCCATCTTTGCAAGGCTTTCAACGTATTCATCTATGTTCATATTTACGTTCAATTCCTGGGTTAAGGTTCTTTGGCCAAAGCTTGATAAAAGCGTCACCCCAAGGATTACAGGCGGTTCTTTTTCATATTTTTTTGCGGTTTCATTAGCCAGTTTCACCGTTGTTGAAAGCATTTTAGAGCCGCCTTTTATATGAACATCGAAAAAACTTATATTTCTTTTTACAAGGTTTGCACATGCCCTTGCAACCGTGTTTGGAATGTCGTGAAATTTACCGTCAAAAAAGACCTTTGCACCCTCGTCATGAATCATTCTCACAACGTCATAGCCGGCCGATGTATATAATTGCAGGCCTACTTTAAAAAAGCCGACATAATCTTTTAATTCTAAAACAAGTTTTTTAGCTTCGTCAAAGTCATCCACATCTAAAGCCAGAATGATTCTATCCTTAGGCGTTTTTGGTTTTTCAATTGTCATTTAAATTACCTTAAAATTATTAACGGTAACTTATTTTAGCACATATAGCCAAAAGATTGCAATAATCAGGAAAGAGAGGCAGGGAGGGCAAAAAGAGCAGTTTGTTAGAATAGTGAAAGTATAAACAGCTAAAACCGGCAAAATAAAAACCGCCTGTGAACAAGCGGTTTAAATAGGAAAAGACATTTAATAAGGATTAGGGAAATAAAGAGAGAATTAATGGATTATTGGAGGAATTTGTTCAAACTTTAAAGCCGTCATCACTGGGTTTGCGGCCTAAAAGCCTGATTAAAAAACTATGCTACAAGGTTTAGAGGCTTTTGTTCTTCCTTATGTTCTTCACCCTTAAATTGGCTGAAAGAGAAGGGATTTGAGCCTTTTTTATCCTTCTGGGTTTCAAAAACGTTTAATGAAGTTTCAAATTTGCCGGCTTCCTTAACGGGTTCCATTTGAGCGTCCGTATTAATATGAAGTTTTCCTTCAACGTTTTTTACAACAGTGTTTGGGTTGTATAATTGAGCTGCTGCCTGTGCATTTAAAAGCTGAACAGATGATAGTGCGTTTGAAACGTCTAACAGGCCTGCATTTGTCATTGCAATTTGCCTTTGAACATCAAGGCTTACTTTGCTTGAATAAAGGTCAACGCCTTGGGTTGTTCTTGTAAACCTTGTTAAATCAGCCTTTGAAACATCAACCGTTTTGTTTTCAAGAGATGTTAAAATTTCTGTTGTGACCTTGCCTATGTTATTAAGGTCTATTCCGTTGTACTTGCTAACTGTTAATCCCATAATTTCTTCTTGTCTTCTCCATTGTTCTTATGTTATTTATATCGGCACACTCCTCTAAAAACATTAGAGGTTTAAGAATATTTGTTACATTTCTTTACAACATACGTTTGGATGATATTTAGCAGGAGTTTGCACCTTTTTTTGCGCTTTTTTGTGTGTATATTAAAGTTTTGTTTTGCCAAAATTATTGCTTTTATCATTAGGCAGCAGCCACAATATCAATAAATTTTGCAAGCGCATTTATGTTTTAATTCATCAAAAAACCGGGGCTTTTAAACTCCGGTTTTAGAGAATTTATAGATTTTATGAAAAATATTTTTATTAAGCAGCCTGGGTAATAATGTCACCGCCAACTTTAATGTTATTAAAATCGGCTGTAGTAAGTTTCGACCTATAAATATATGCATCTCCGCCAATTGATTGAAGGTTGGCAAGATTAATTCGGAAGCGTTGGAAGTATGCATTCTTACCTATTGTTTGAAGATCGCCAAGATCTTTTATTCGAGAGCGCTGAAAGTATGCACTCCTGCCGATTGACTGAAGGTTAGCAAGGCTTGTTATTTTAGAATTTTCAAAGTGTGCATCTCTGCCGATTGACTGAAGGTTAGCAAGGCTTGTTATTTTAGAATTTTCAAAGTGTG
>CAJTXZ010000007.1:38524-51827 GCA_910583725.1 uncultured Vampirovibrio sp. | reverse complement strand
CATCTCCGCCGATTGATTGAAGGTTGGCAAGGCTTGTTATTTGAGAATTTTCGAAGCGTGCATTTCCGCCGATTGATTGAAGGTTGGCAAGATCTTTTATTTGAGATTCAAAAAAGTTTGCATTTCCGCCGATTGATTGAAGGTTGGCAAGGTTCGTTATTTGAGAAAATCTGAATTCTGCGTTACCGCCAATTGATTGAAGGTTGGCAAGGTTCGTTATTTGAGAATTGTCGAAGCGAGCATCGCCGCCGATTGATTGAAGATTGGCAAGATCTTTTATTTGCGAATATCTAAAGTTTGCATTTCCGCCGATTGATTGAAGATTGCCGAGATTTATTACTTGAGAGTTTGCAAAACATGCATCGCCGCCGATTGATTGAAGATTGCCGAGGCTTGTTATTTGAGAATGTCCAAAGTATGCATTTCTGCCGATTGATTGAAGGTTACCAAGGTTTATTATTTGAGAATTTTCGAAGTGTGCATCACCGCCAATTGAATGAAGGTTGGCAAGATCTCTTATTTGAGAATTTTCAAAACATGCATCGCCGCCGATTGATTGAAGATTGCTGAGGCTTGTTACTTGAGAATGTCCAAAGTATGCTCTTCCACCAATTGATTGAAGATTTCCGAGGCTTGTTATCTGAGAATAATTAAACGCTGCACTGCCGCCGATTGATTGAAGGTTGCCAAGATCTGTTATCTGAGAATGATTGAACGCCACACTGCCGCCGATTGATTGAAGGTTGGCAAGGCTTGTTATTTGAGAATTTTCGAATTCTGCATATCCGCCGATTGATTGAAGGCTGCCAAGATCTTTTATTTGAGAATAATTAAACGCTGCACTGCCACCGATTGATTGAAGGTTAGCAAGATCTTTGATTTGAGAATTTCTAAAGTCTGCATCTTTTTTAATATGCTTAATATTCGCTTTTTTAAATAATTCATCTTCATTTATTCCGATGTCTGAATACAATATACCATTTTCGGGCTGTTTGTAATTAGAAAGCGACATTGTGCCATCTTCGTTTTTAGTACATTTCATTCCAAAAAATTCATACACTTCTTTTGGGTTATCAATATCTATTCCTATATCCTTTATTCTTTGCTTAACGCCTTCAATTTTTGCTAAAAATTCTTTTGTATCTTTATTTATTAAGCCGAAAGAAACTGTGTCAGAGGCAAGCGGCGCAAGGTTTTTGTATGTATTAAAATTAGTGTTCATTCGGGAGGGGGGGATGAAATTATTAGAGCTTCTTAAGCTGGAATTAGAGGCTATTTGCGGCCGCATCATTCTTGTAAACATATTTGTAATTTCCTTCCTTATTTTTAAAACTTTATACGATACTATTAAACATTCTAAAAATACTTTTTTGCTATTTAGTTATAAAATATTTAGTTTTGTAAAGGAAAACAGTGCAAAATATTTACAGATAACATGTGCAGGCACTAAAAAACCGGGGCTTTTAAACTCCGGTTTTAGACAACTTAGGTTTTATAAAAAATATTTTTATTAAGCAGCTTTAGTAATAATATCACCGCCAACTTTGATATTATTAAAATCGGCCGCAACAAGTTTTGAATTACCAATATATGCATTTTCGCCGATTGATTGAAGGTTGCCAAGATCTTTTATTTGGGAGCGTTGGAAGTATGCATTTTTGCCGATTGATTGAAGGTTGCCAAGACTTGTTACTTTAGACTTGAAAAAGTTTGCATTTCCGCCAATTGATTGAAGGTTGCCAAGGCTTGTTATTTGAGATTCTTGGAAGACAGCATATCCGCCGATTGATTGAAGGTTGCCAAGGCTTGTTATTTGAGAGTGTTCAAAGTTTGCATTTTTGCCGATAGATTGAAGGTTGCCAAGATCTTTTATTTTAGAATTTTGAAAGTTTGCATTTTTGCCGATTGATTGAAGGTTGCCAAGATCTTTTATTTTAGTATCCATAAAGTATACATCTCCGCCGATTAATTTAAGGTTGGCAAGGCTTGTTATTTGAGAGAATCGGAAGTTTGCATCTCCGCCGATTAATTTAAGGTTGGCAAGGCTTGTTATTTGAGAATCATAAAAGTCTGCGTCTTCTTCAATATACTTAATATTTGCCTTTTTAAATAATACTTCCTCATTTATTCCGATATCTGAATACAATATACCATTTTCAGGCGGTTTGTATTCAGAAAGCGTCATTGTGCCATCATCATTTTCAGTGCATTCCATTCCAAAAAATTCATACACGTCTTTTGGGTTTGTAGTATCAATTCCTGAATCTTTTATTGCTTGCTTGGTGTCTTTAATTTTTGCTAAAAGTTCTTTTGTATCTTTAATTTCCCTAAGTCCCTTATTGCTTAATTTTAATTCATTATTTTCTATGTGCTTCATTGCTTCATCATAATAATCGGCAGGAATAAGGCCATTATTCCTTTCACCCTGTATTTCCTGAATTTCATCGCCGACAAACCTGACACCTAATTTTGGCTTGCCGTTATCTAAATAAACATGAAAATCACCTTCGCTTAAATAAGGTTCAGCATTAAAACTTTTAGTACACCAGGTTTTATAAGACAAAGCTTTTAATTTATTGACATTATCGTTAAAATTTTCAGGGTCATGCTCTTGTGACGGGATTACTATCCAGCCTGTTTTCCCGCCCATCTTTACACCATTATCATCAGTTTCTTCAATATCCTGCGTATAAAAATTCTGCAGATTTATTTGATACATCTTGCTAAAATTAGCCTGAAAGTTCTTATTCGCCCTTGCCTTATCCTGTATTTCAGCCATTGTATCTGCAAGCACCCTTTTATTTAGAACTGGCGGAATTGTATCATTATCTTCACTTAAATCTTTTGTTATTCCATCCAAAATCAAAAGCGCCATAGTACTTGTATAGCCGTCATTTTCCTCTAAAACATAGTCAAACCACTCTTTTAGCATATATTTTCTTTGCTCCGTGGTTTCAGGCTGACGGCCCTTATAATCTTTATCCTTTATTTTATTAATTTCATCAGTGCACCAAGCCTGCAAATCATTGTTATCATTAAATTTATAAACAGGTGCTTTAAATTTATTCACAACAAGAAGGTCAACACCGCTAAATTCGTTTTTCTTCATCGCGCCGAAAGAAAGTGTGTCAGAGGCAAGCGGCGCAAGGTTTTTGCATGTATTAAAATTAGTGTTCATTCGGGAGGGGGGGATGAAATTATTAGAGCTTCTTAAGGCTGAATTAGAGACTATTTGCGGCCTCATAATTTTTGTAAACACAATCTTCTTCCTTCCTTGTTTTTAAAACTTTACAATAATAAAGTATTTTTGCATTATTTATTTGCTTTTTTGTTAAAAAATATTTAGTTTTGTAAAGGAAAATCGCCCTAAAATTATATAAATATTTATTTTTTAAGTATAATCAAAGGTATGAAAAGAAGGTTTTACAAAAAATTTTCATATAAATCGTAATTAAAAGAAAGGCGTTTTTGCCTTTCTTTTTTTATAACATAATGCTCAAAAAATTGCAGAGTGGCAAGGGTTTTAGGATATAGAATGAAAAAGCACCTGAAGGGAATAGTTTTAAATATAGAAAATATAGCAAAAGATACTGTAAAATTGCAGTTTTCGACCCCATTAGAGCGCATTTTGCCCGGACAATTTGTCTCAATATTAATCCCAAACAAAACCCTAAGGCGCCCTTTCAGCGTGGCAGATTTTACTTTGAATTCGGCCATACAGCCTTGCGGGAAAGATTTTAGCGCCAATTTGGATGAAAAAATGCTTAACAAAGGGGTTATCACGGTTTTATTTAAACTAAAAGGCGATGGCACAAACTATTTAAAAAACCTCCAAATAGGCGATATAGTTGATTATCTGGCGCCATTAGGCAATAATTTTACATTCCCTGATATCAAGGCTAATGCCCAGGATAATGCCAAAGTAGGCACCGCTACTGCAATTGAGGCCCAAGGCGTGGCCACAGACAATTATAAAAGCTCGGATGAAAACAGGACCAGCGATGGCATTAAGACTGAAAACCAAGGCAGGACCGATGGCGGAAATTCCCGCAAAAAAGCGCTTTTAATCGGCGCTGGCATTGGAATTGCGCCAATGCTTTACCTTAAAAAAACATTGGAAGAAAAATCTATCTCAAATTACCTAATTTCAGGGTTTAAGACAGAGGATGAAGTTATAAAAGGCTCTGACAGTGTGGTTATTGGGGGAAGCGTTATGGATAAGGTGCAAAGCCTGATAGATGAATTTAGGCCTGAAATTCTTTATTCATGCGGGCCAAGGGTGGTTCTTCAAATGGTTTGCGACATTGCAAAAAAGAACGGACTAAAGGCAGAAATAGCAATGGAAAAGGTTATGGCATGCGGCATTGGGGTGTGCAGGGGATGTGTAATTAAATTAAAGAGCGGCGATACAGTGAAAAATGCCTCTGTGTGCATTGATGGGCCAGTGTTTTCAGGCACGGAGGTAATTTTTGAATGATAGATTTAAGTGTTGATTTTGGAAAATTCTGCCTTAAAAACCCGATTATGACAGCCTCTGGCACATACGGCTACTGTGATGAATTTGATGCATTTTTGGATGTTACAAACGTGGGAGCCATTGTTACAAAAGGAATTACACTGGAAGAGCGCCCCGGAAATGAAGGCAGAAGACTGTTTGAAACGTCAGGCGGGCTAATAAACCGCATAGGGCTTGAAAATATAGGAATTAATGCCTTTATAAAGCAGAAATTACCGAGGCTTCGGGAACTGGATATAAATTTTGTGCTCAACATTGCAGGAAAAACCGAAGAAGATTACGTGCAGCTGGCTGAAATAAGCCAGAGAGAAGGAATTAAGGCTGTTGAAGTTAACGTCTCATGTCCTAACGTTAAAGCCGGATGTTTAGAGTTTGGGACAGATGAAAAATGCCTCTACAACTTAATTTCAAGGATTAGAGAAAAATATGAAGGCTTCTTAATAATAAAATTAACACCAAATGTTACAAATATTGAGGATTTGGCTCTTGCCGTTCAAAATGCCGGTGCAGACTGCATTAGCGCCATAAATACCGTTAAAGGCCTTGGGGTAGAATTAAATTTCAAGGGCACCAAGGTGGCAAAAAGCCTTGTGCAGGGCGGCTTAAGCGGGAAATGCATAAAACCTGTTGCGCTTTCTATGGTAAAAAGAATTAAAGAAGCTGTAAAGCTGCCTGTGATAGGCCTTGGTGGCATTTCTAACCTTAATGATATGCTGGAATTTTTTGCCGTTGGCGCAGAGGCCGTTCAAATAGGCACAGAAAACTTCACAACGCCCGATATAGCTGAGATTTTAGCCAAAGAATTGGCCGAATTTATTGCAAAACAAGGGTTTAGGGATTTAAAACATTTAAAAGAGGAACTAAGAAAATGATTGAAACAACCGATGTCAAACAGCTATTAATAGAGGCGGACGGCTTGTTGCACGGGCATTTTTGCCTCACAAGCGGCCTGCATTCAGATACATATTTTCAATGCGCAAAATTGTATCAATACCCTGATTTAGTTGAAAAAATAGGCAAGGAGCTAGCGAAAAAGCTTGCAGATATTGAATTTGACACTATCGTAGCACCCGCAATCGGCGCTGTAATCTTTGGATACGAGGTTGCAAAACAGGCAAAAAAAAGGAATCTTTTTGTTGAGAGAAAAGACGGCACAATGCGGCTAAGACGCGGATATAGTCTGCAAAAAGGCGAAAGAGTGGTTATAATTGAAGATGTAATTACCACAGCAAGAACAATTTTTGAAACACTTGATGCAATAAAAGAATTCGAGCCTGTTGTTGTTGGAATAGGCTGTATTGTAGACAGAACGCAGGGAAAGCTCGATGATGCACTAAAAATAAATTCGCTTTTAAAAATCGACCCGGTTGTTTATGAACCCGCGGATTGCCCTCTGTGCAAGGATAATATCCCGATTGTAAAGCCAGGAAGCAGGACTGGAGCATAAAATATGGATTTAGCAGTAAAGATTGAACCAAAGATGAAAAATTTAATAGACATTAAAAGCCTGACTACAAGTGAGATTTCAGCAATTGCCGAACGCGCATTGGAAATTAAGAATGGGGCAAAACCCTTGAGCCTCGAGGGAAAGCAGGCTGTTATGATGTTTTTTGAAAACTCTACGCGCACAAAATTTTCATTTGAAATGGCTTTAAATAGGCTTGGTGCAACGGTTTACAACTTTGAAACGTCCAAATCCTCTATTTCTAAAGGCGAAGACTTTTTTGACACCTTGAATAACCTTGCTGCTATTGGATTTGACGCTTGCATAATCCGCACAAGTCAGGAGGGGCTTGTAAAAGACACCCTTGAGAAGCAATTAATGGGCAGAAAATTCTTTAAAGATATCGCCATAATTAATGCAGGAGAAGGCCAAAAGAGCCACCCCACGCAGGCTTTGCTTGATTTTGTTACATTACGGGAAATTTTTGGAAATATAGACGGTCTAAACTTAACAATAATAGGTGATATACGCCATTCAAGGGTTGCAAAGTCAAATATAGAGCTATTAAGCAGGTTTAATGTTAACATAAAATGTGCAGCACCAAGCTATTTCAGGGATGAGAGCATTGAAAACGTGCAATGGGTTGACAATTTAGCTGACGGGCTTGAAAATGCAGATGTAGCAATGGTTTTGAGGATTCAAAAAGAAAGAATTCAAGAAAAAATTGAATTTGAAGATTATATTAAAAATTATCAATTAACAGATGAAAACCTGCCTACTGACTGCATTTTGATGCATCCGGGGCCTGTAAACCGTGATGTAGAGGCTAATTCAGCCCTTTTAAATTCAAAAAAAGGAGAGACTATCTTAAAGCAGGCAAATAACGGTGTATATACCCGAATGGCAGTCCTGGAGATGATTTTAGGGGAAAATAGTGACAAAAATTAAAAAAATTCCAGCTTTTGTTGATATGCACGTTCACCTTAGGGAGCCGGGGTTTTCACGCAAGGAAACCCTCGAAACCGGTATGGCAAGTGCGATTGCTGGCGGCTTTGGAAGCATATGTGCTATGCCAAACACCAACCCAGTGGTTGATAACCCTGATGTGATAAGGTTTTTGCTTGATACCACGTCTAAAAACCCCAATATAGACGTATATCCGATTTCTGCAGTGACTAAAAACCTTAATACCACTGAACTTGTACGCTTTGAAAACCTGAAAAAGGCCGGTGCTATTGCCTTTTCGAATGATGGACTTCCGATTTTAGACAAAGAAGTGTTCAAAAACGCGCTAAAGTCAGGTGAATTAATACTTTCGCATTGCGAAAACGAGGTAAATGAAGTAAAATGGCAGATTGACGCGTTCAAAGAGGTTCAAAGCCTTGCCAATCAAGGATTATCAAAAAGCCCGAGGCTACACTTCTGCCATATATCTACATCTGACGCGCTATTGGCCATTAAAAGCGCCAAGGCACAGGGATTTAAGGTGACTTGTGAAACAGCACCGCACTATTTTACATTTACAAAAAAGGACGTAACATCAAACGGGGTGTATAAAATGAACCCTCCGCTCAGGGAAGAAGCCGACAGAGAGGCCGTTATACAGTGCCTAAAGGATGGAACGATAGATGTAATAGCGACTGACCATGCTCCGCATACTGTAGAAGAAAAGCTGATGCCCTATTCCAGCTCGCCAAATGGAATAGTAGGGCTTGAAACTGCCTTCCCGCTTGCTTTGCGCGTGCTTTCGCTTGATGAAATTTTGGAAAAAATGTGCTATAATCCGGCAAGAATTTTAGGGATAGAAAACAAGCGTGAAATTACGGTTGATTTAGATGAGGAATGGGTTGTAAAATCGGCTGAGTTTAAGTCTAAATGCAAGATTTCACCTTATGAAAATATGAGACTAAGAGGAAAAGTTTTAGTATGATAAATGACAAAATAAAAGAGAAAATCGTTCTGGCACTAGATGTTGAAGACATTAAAGAGGCTAAAACCCTTGTAGATTCACTATATCCATATGTCGAGACTTTTAAAGTCGGGCTGCAACTGTACACAAAGTACGGAAACGAAGTGATAGACTATATTTTGGGCAAAAATTCAAATTTTTTCCTTGATATTAAACTGCATGACATACCGAATACTGTTGAAAAAGCCAGTGAAAATGTGGTTTTAAGGGGTGCAAATTTCTTTAATGTGCACGCTACTGGCGGTTTTAAGATGATGGAAGCAGCTAGAAGCGGCGCTATAAAGGCATTTGAAAAATTAAATAAAAATTTTGAAGAAAATCCTCCCGTAATCCTTGCTGTGACAATGCTTACAAGCATTTCGCAAGAGGTTATGGACGGAGAGTTTGAAATAAAAACAGATGTTTCAGAGTTTGCAATAAGGCTTGCAAAATTATCCAAAAAGGCTGGTATGAGCGGGGTTGTAGCATCTTCTTTAGAGGCAAAGAGGATAAAAGAAGCTTGCGGAGCTGATTTTAAGGTGCTGTGTCCCGGTATAAGACCGGCCTGGAGCAGTAAGGATGACCAAAAAAGAGCCGCAACACCAAAATTTGCAATTGAACAGGGGGCAGATTATTTAGTTATAGGAAGGGCCGTAACAAAGCCAGCAGAAGGTTTAAGCCCGATTGATGCAATGAAAAAAATATATGATGAAATTGGAGAAATAGAATGCTAGCAGCACTAATATTAGAGGACGGCACGGTTTTAAAGGGCGAATCCTTTGGGGCAGAAGGCACTTCAATGGGCGAAATTGTTTTCAATACCTCAATGGCAGGCTATCAGGAGATTTTAACCGACCCATCATACGCAAACCAGGTCATAGTAATGACCTATCCTGAAATAGGAAACTACGGCATCAACCAAGACGATTTTGAATCTGAAAAGCCAAGGTGCAAGGGGTTTGTGGTAAAAAACTGGTGCAAAAACGAATCTCATTATAAGAGCAGAAAAAATATTTCAGAATACCTTAAAGAGCACGGTATAATAGGAATCAGCGGAATTGATACCAGATTTTTAACAAAAAAAATCAGGGAAAAGGGCACAATGAACTGCCTTATCACTACTGAAAATGTTGATAATGATAGTGTAGCCAGCAAAATGGCCCAGCTTGATTTATATACAGCAGACAGAGACGTGGTTTTCAAGGTTTCATCCGATGAAATCAGGCAGGTGAATGACTCAGGGGATATTAAGCTGGCACTTATCGACTATGGCTGCAAAACAGGGATTATTGACAGCTTAATCAGGCGCGGCTGCAGGGTTACAGTGTTTCCGGCAAATACAGAAGCCAACACAATTTTAGATGGAAATTTTGACTCTATTTTTCTTTCAAATGGGCCGGGAAACCCCGCAGATTGTGAATTTGAGATAAATACGCTGCATAATTTAATAGGAAAACTGCCGATTTTTGGCATATGCCTTGGATATCAGCTGTTATCAATAGTTTTGGGGGCAAAAACATATAAACTGAAATACGGCCACAGAGGCGGAAATCACCCGGTTGTAAACCTTTTGAACAAAAAGGTGATGATGACATCGCAAAACCACGGCTATGCAGTGGACGCCAAAAGCCTGACAAAGATAATGGATGCGACGTATCAAAACCTGAACGACGGCACGCTGGAAGGGTTTAAGTCTGACAGTTTGAAGATTGATGCGGTGCAGTTTCACCCTGAGGCAAACCCCGGACCTACCGACGCTGCCGTGATTTTTGATGAGTGGGTTGAAAAAATGCGCAAATACAAAAAAATACCTTTAAGAAAGGCTGACGAGGTCGCAAATTTATCATAACGCGTGAAATGCAGATTGAGAGCGGGTATATGAGGATTTTATTACATTATAATGCATAAGAAACAGCACAAAATGCAAGAATAACAAGGATTTTAACCGCATTATAAAATGCATATAGGCGTAAAATGAGCCATTTGTAAGGGTTTTAGACAAAAGTAACGAAGGAAAGTATTGATGGGAAAAGATTTAAGCATAAAAAAGGTACTCGTAATAGGCTCCGGCCCAATAATAATAGGGCAGGCGGCTGAATTTGACTACGCTGGGGTGCAGGCGTGCCGCGCCTTAAGGGAGGAAAAGATTGAGGTTGTCCTTGTAAACTCAAACCCTGCAACGATTATGACAGATGAAAACATCGCAGATAAAGTCTATATCGAGCCTTTAACCCTTGAAAGTTTAACCTGTATTATCAAAAAAGAACGCCCAAACGGCCTTATAGCTTCTCTTGGGGGGCAAACGGGCCTTAATTTGGCTTGCGAGCTAAGTGATGCGGGCATTTTGAATGAATATGGCGTGAAACTTTTAGGCACAAACATTGAATCCATTAAAAAGGCCGAAGACAGGGAACTTTTTAAGAACCTGATGAATGAAATAGGAGAGCCAATTCCAGACAGCGAAATAGTTTCAAGCTATGATGACGCGAAAAAATTCGCCGAGAGGATAGGTTTTCCGATTATTATAAGGCCAGCGTTTACACTTGGGGGCTCCGGCGGCGGCATTGCCAATAATGAAGCGGAATATGAGGAAATTGTATATTCAGGACTGCAGCAATCACCGATAAATCAGGTGCTGGTTGAAAAAAGCATTGCGGGCTTTAAAGAAATCGAGTATGAAGTAATGCGCGATTCAAACGATACCTGCATTATTATCTGTAATATGGAAAACATTGACCCCATCGGCATTCACACCGGAGACAGCTTTGTTGTGGCGCCGTCTCAAACGCTTACAAACAACGAATATCAAATGCTTCGCTCCTCTGCCATAAAAATTATACGCGCCCTAAAGATTGAAGGGGGCTGTAATGTACAGTATGCCTTGGATACGGCGTCCAATCAGTATTATGTAATTGAAGTAAACCCGAGGGTCAGCCGCTCTTCGGCGCTTGCCTCAAAGGCTACGGGGTATCCCATTGCAAAGGTTACGACAAAGATTGCGATCGGGTATCAATTATCTGAGATTAAGAATGCAATAACAGGCAAAACCGTTGCAGCGTTTGAGCCGGCGCTTGATTACACTGTTGTAAAGATTCCAAAGTGGCCGTTTGACAAGTTTGCAACGGGCGATAGAATGCTTGGCACCAAAATGAAGGCTACGGGCGAAGTTATGGCAATCGGCAGAACGTTTAAGAGCAGCTTTAAGAAGGCTGTGGCGTCATTGGAAGACAAACACCCGGGAATTTTGCATTATAAGTTTGAAAATCTGGCTGATGAAGATTTGTTACAAAATCTTTACATTCAGGATGACAGGAGGATTTTTAGGGTAGCAGAGGCCTTGAAGCGGAATTTCGATGTTAAGAAAATTCAGGAAATTACAAAGATTGACCCGTGGTTTATAAATCAGATTAAAGACATTGTAGGGCTTGAGTTTGAGCTATCAAGCAAACCCTTAGATATAGAGCTTTACAAAAAGGCAAAAGATTGCGGGTATTTGGATTGCGAGATTTCAGACATTTCGAATGTTTCGATGGATGAACTAAAAGAGTATGATTACCCTGCAGTATTTAGGATTGTGGATACCTGTGCCGGAGAATTTCACGCATCAACGCCGTATTTTTACTCTACATACGGAGAAGCGTGTGAGCTTGAAGAATACAAGATGGAGCATAACGGCGAAAACAGCCATAAAGAAGGCTCTTTGGGCGGCAAAGAAAAAACAGATAACCAAAAGAAAGGAAACATAGTAGTTTTGGGCTCAGGCCCCATTAGAATCGGCCAGGGGATAGAGTTTGACTATTGTTCAGTGCATGCTTCAATGGCTATTCTTCAAAACGGTTATGAATCCGTTATGGTAAATTCAAATCCTGAGACGCTTTCGACCGATTTTGACATAGCAAGCAGGCTTTATTTTGAACCTATGAACGCTGAAACTGTAATGAACATTATAAGAAAAGAAAAGCCGGAGGGCGTAATGGTGCAGTTTGGCGGGCAGACAGCGATAAATCTGGCACCGAAGCTTGCAAAAGAAGGGGTGAAGATTTTAGGCACATCCCTTGAAAGCATTGATATGGTTGAGGATAGGAAGGTTTTTGAAAAACTTTTGTCGGACTTAAATATCCCGCAGCCCAAAGGAAGAGGGGTGAGAAGCACAGCTGAAGCCCTTAGCACCGCAAAGGAGCTTGGATATCCTGTATTGGTGCGGCCTTCGTATGTAATCGGCGGAAGGGGCATGCAGGTAGTGTACAATGACGATGAGCTTTTAACGTATATTAACGAGGCTTTGAAGTTTTCAAACGAGCACCCTGTCTTAATTGACCAATACATAGAGGGGCTAGAGGTAGAATTAGACGCTATTTCGGATGGTAAAGACGTGTTAATTCCAGGTATATGCGAGCATATAGAACGTGCGGGGGTGCATTCGGGCGACTCTATGAGCATTTACCCCTCTAGAAACATAACAAAGGGACAAGAGAAAAAACTGGTAGAGTATGCTAAAAAAATTGCCCAAAAGGTAAAAATAATTGGCCTTATGAACATACAGTTTATCATTAAGGATGATGTTGTTTATGTGATTGAGGTAAACCCAAGGGCCTCAAGGACCGTGCCTATTATGTCAAAGGTGACAGGGCTTCCTATGACAGAGATTGCAATAAATGCAATACTTGGAAAAAGCATACGGGGGCAGGGCTATGGCACAGGGCTTCACAAGACAACAAATCTCGTGTGTGTGAAAATGCCTGTTTTTAGCTTTAGAAAACTCAATAAAATAGACCCTGCACTGGCACCTGAAATGAAGTCTACAGGCGAAGTTTTAGGGGTAGATTATTCTTATAAAAAGGCTCTTTTAAAGGCGTTTATTGCGGGCGGGTACAAGTTTGACCAAAAAAAGCAAAGGGTGCTTGTGTCTTTGAATGACCATTATAAAAATCCTGCACTAAAGATTGTAAAGCAGATTTACGAACAAGGATTCTTTATTATGGCAACCTGGGGCACGCATAAATTTTTAGAGAAAAATGGCATACCATCAAAGATGATAGAAAAATTTATGGTGGATAAACTGCAAAAACGTATGAAAGAAGGGCGTTTGAGCTTTGTTTTGAATACGCCGACTCTTGGTAAAAATTCACAGACATCCGGCTTTCAGATTAGGACAATATCTGAAATATACGGCATACCTTGCTTTACAAGCATAGATACAGCAAGAGCTTATATGGCGGCAGTTAAAACGTATGATAAAAAAACCCAGCTAAATTGTGACACTATAACAAATTATAGGAAGAAGAAATTTTTAGGGATATTTTAGGGCGGACCCTGCAACAACACGTATAGACTGATTTTTGGGCTGATGGGCTGATGGGCTGATGGGCTGATGGGCTGATGGGCTGATGGGCTG
>CAJTXZ010000007.1:0-38424 GCA_910583725.1 uncultured Vampirovibrio sp. | reverse complement strand
TGGGCTGATGGGCTGATGGGCTGATGGGCTGATGGGCTGATGGGCTGATGGGCTGCACAAAAATTTTACGCCAAATTAATTATATATTTATGTAACTCGCTTATCTTATGAGTGCAAAGATAGCTATTTTAGTGCTACACAAGAGCTTTATGGAGGGTCAATAACATTTATGCAAATAATTACAAGCATTGTGATTATTTGAATTAATTATACAGAAGACAAACAACAAATTTTACATTTATCTGCAGAGAAAATCTGGTATTCATTTAAAAAATTTAAATATGGATAATATTTATGCCTTGCGGCTTTATATCAAAAGGAATGGTCTAAATTTCAAGCTGTTAAAAAATCCAGCACAGTATCAACCTTTTCATCTGACAAGAAATGACCTCCTGTAGAAAATTCCTGGTAGTGGGTATTGCTGTTTTTTCTGGTTTTATTATGAAGTCTTTGGGCATATTCAACAGGGATTGTTTTATCATCGGTGCTATGTATAATCAAAGTCGGGCAATGAACATGTTTTAGAGCTTTTTCATTGTTAAATTTATTTTTCAAGGGAATCATACCGCCAGGGGCTTTTTTTAAAACTTTTTTAATAACATTAGGTGCATCAACAGAATCAATGCGTTTTTTTACCATATCTTTCAGCCGGTTGAAAGGATTAATCAAGATGAGGCTTTCAACATCATGATTTTTGGCATAATCAGCCGCAACACCGCAGCCAAGCGAATGAGCAATTAAATTAATGTCTTTATCCTCTATGCCTTTATTATGGAGATAGCTAAACACAGTTTCAAGGCTTTCTTTTGTGCCTTTTTGTGAAAGGCCGTCGCCGTCACTTTCTCCCCAGCCAAGGTAGTCAAAGGCAATTACACCATAGCCTTCATCCATTAATTTCATATAACTTTTTTGCGCCTGAATATGGTCCTTTGGACAGCCAAAACCAAGACAGATAACTGCATATTTTTTATTATCATCAGGATTTATATCCCAAACACTTATATTTCCGCCGTTTTTCGTTTTCAAGGTTAATTCTTGTGAGAATTCTTTTGTATCATCGGTTATTTCATCATCATTATAGTGAAATTTGTCGCGAATTTTGAAAAAATCAGACTCAAGTTTTCTTATTTTATGAACATATGCCCCGGCAAACATAGAAACAGCAGCGCTTATACCAATAGCGGCTTTTTTAGGTGCAGACATATTCATAAAACTGTCTTTTGATAGATTAAAATGATTATGAACACCATTTTTTAGAGCCTGCGGTATTTGAGGCCTGTGTTTTACAATTTTATTCAGATTTTTGCGTGCGCAATTTGAGATTGTAGAAAGTTTTATCATAATTAATCAGTTTTAATATGCAATAATTATAAAACGCGTGAAAAAATTTCTTGCTAAAATATGCTTTTAAGCTTAATAAAACTTAACAATTTAAATCTTTCAGAGATTTACAGAGATATGGCAAAAGAGAATAGGCGTATATAAACCTGATGGTGTATCGGCATATGCCGGCTCCAAAACAATGGACATTCTTAAAAGAGCTGCCGCTATTTAAGTCCTGATTATTTCTGAAACTCAAAAAATTATTGGGACAAAAAGCAGAAACAGCATTTGCCATAAAACCATCAAGAGCTTTTAGCGAGGTATTTTTTTCAACTTCGGGAATTTCATTAAAGGTGCTGAAAAATTCAGCAAGAAATATTTTAAGGTAGGCGCAAATGCCCACTAGGTTAAAGGTTTCATATTGTTTGCTCCCTTAAGCACATAGCCTATACCGCTTTTTGATAGATTTCCACGCCAAGCCAGTTTTTCCATTGTTAAATTTTCTCTTTGTTTTAATTCAAGAATCCTCTCGGCAACTTTTTTATTTATGTTCATAATTGTGATACCAAAATATTGATATCGACATATTAGTATCAGTTTGTTATATTTGAATTAGGCAAGTTGGTACCAATATATTGTTATGAATAAAACACTCCAAGCGATGAAAGGAGTGTTGAAACTTATAATATTAATAGTAGGATTATTGGAGCATAATGTTGTTGTAGACAACAAAATATTAAAAATGAAATCAAATATAATTCAAACTAAATATAACTCATTTTAAAATCCTTATTATTATAGATATAAGGGCTTTTTATTATATTTTTGCATTATTCATAGGATTTTATCAGAAAGGTATTTACTTTTTTAGCGTCAAAATGTAATATTATTAGTATAATATCTTATTTTGGAGCAATTATAACTTATGTTAATTGAAGAAATTTTAGAGCTTACAGTGCAAAAAAATGCGAGCGACTTGCACATATCTGCTGATTTGCCGCCTGTTATCCGTATTGACGGTGAACTAATAAGAACAAGTATGCCCGCTTTAACAAGCGATGATATTGAAACACTAGTATTCCCGATTTTAACCAATGAACAAAGACGTACACTGGAACAAAACTGGGAATTAGACTTTGGCTACGGCCTTCATGGTATCGGCCGTTTCAGGGTTAACGTTTATAAAGATAAAGGCAGCTATGCTGCAGCATTCAGAACAATTAATTCAGAACCGCCTTCTTTTGAAGAATTGGGCCTGCCTGACGTTGTAAAAAGAATTGCAAATAAACCAAGAGGGCTTGTACTTGTAACAGGGCCTACAGGTTCAGGTAAATCAACAACACTTGCTGCAATGATTGATTATATCAACACAAGCAGAACCGAACATATTTTAACAATTGAAGACCCTATAGAATTTGTTCACCCTTCAAAAAAGAGTATCGTTCACCAAAGAGAACTGGGCCAGGATACAAGATCAACCGCCAATGCTCTAAAATCAGCTCTTCGTGAAGACCCTGATATTATTCTAATCGGTGAGATGAGAGACCTTGAAACCATTTCTCTTGCCTTGACAGCCGCTGAAACAGGCCACTTGGTTATGGGAACATTACATACATCATCTGCTTCACAGACGATTGACCGTATTATTGACGTATTCCCCGAAGGCCAGCAGCAGCAAATCAGACTTCAATTATCAACAAGCTTGATTGCAGTATTCTCCCAGACATTACTTCCAAAACTTTCTGAGGATGGATTTACCAAAAAAGGCCGTGTAATGGCACAGGAAATTATGATTGTAAATAACGCCATTGCAAACTTAATCAGGGAACAAAAATCTGCACAAATATATTCAGCAATTCAAACCGGCGCAGGTTCCGGCATGCAGACACTTGATATGGCGCTTCGCGATTTATTTAAGATGAATTTAATTGACCAACAGGATGCTATTTCAAAATCACAACATCCTGAGGAATTAAAGAGAATGCTTGGCATTCAGACAGGTGCTGCAGCCAGAACATTCGGCATGTAGTTTTTAAGTTTTATAAAATTTACAAAGCCCTTTTTCCTTGTTTGGCAAGAGGGCTTTGTAATATAAATTTTTACATGCTTTTTTGGAAGGTGTATACATTTTTATTTGAGGAATATTATTTTATTATCAGAAACAAAATTTGACACTTTGGCTTCAAAGAGGTGCAAAATATTGCTATAGCCACAGGAGGGAAATAATTTACAAGTTTTGCAAGGATGAGTATATTTTTATATTTTTACACTTTACAAAAAATTTATTTTTGTTAGAATTGAATTAAACATTAATAATAAAGTGAGAAAATGTCCAAGAGGGCATTTTTTAATGGCTTTGTCTAAAACCGAAGCCTGTTTGCAGCCATACACAAGAAAGGTTTGCAAAAAGTACACAAAAAGTAGGCAATATCCTCCCTAAAAAGACAAGGAGACAAAATGGGAATCAAAGGAAAAAACGACAGAATGGTTGTTCTTGCATGTGAAGATTGCAAGGAAAGAAACTACACAACCACTAAAAATAAAAAGACAAACAAAGAGAGAATGGAACTTAAAAAATTCTGCTCAAGATGCAACAGACACACTGTTCATAAAGAAACAAAATAGTTTTTGAAAAATAATCCCTTGGCGGGTTATTTTTCGATGGTTATCAGGCAAAATATATGCGTTTGGTTTGGTATGAATTTGCCAGGCCAAACGGATAAATTAGTACATTGAATGATGAAAACTTGCGTCCTTAGTTCAGTTGCCCCAGGAAACGATGAGTTTCCGCATACAAATTAGTTCTACCAACTGAATTGAAACGCGAAGCACATTGAATGAACAATATATGCGTCCTTAGTTCAGTTGCCCAGAAACCTTTGGTTTCGTATACGAAGTAGTTCTACCAACTGAATTTAATGGATACATGATAAAGCAATCAAGATATGCGTCCTTAGTTCAGTTGGTAGAACGTCGGTCTCCAAAACCGGATGTCGAGGGTTCGAGTCCTTCAGGGCGCGATTTTAAAAAATAATCTCTTCAACTATAAAGGAAAAGAAATGGCGAATCCTAATACAAAGATAAAAAAAGACGAAAAAACCACGCTTGCCTTGGATTTTAAAAATTATTTTAAGGGTGTTAAGGCAGAATGGGGCAAGGTTACCTGGCCTGAAAAACATCAGATAATTGTTGAAACAGGTATTGTTCTTTTTGTTGTCATTGCTTTTACTGTTATTGTATATCTTATGGATATAATATTTAAGGGTTTGCTCGGGTTGATTCCATAAAAAGCAAGAAGGAATTTAGAATAGATGAAAGATAACAAAATGTTTGATGAAAAAGATAATTTAACCCCTGAAATAGAAGACGCTGCGGTTAATCCAAAGGAAGAAAAACCGGATTTTAAATCTAACAAAGAGCCCAAAAAAAGATGGTACGTGGTTCATACGTATTCAGGCCATGAAAACAAGGTAAAGGTTAACCTTGAAAAACGTGTTGAATATATGAATATGGGCGAAAAGATTTTCCGGATTGAGGTTCCGCAAAAAACCATAACACAGGTTAAGGGCGGAAAAAAATCTGAAAAAGAAGAAAAGATTTTCCCAGGGTATGTTTTAGTTGAAATGATTATGGATGATGATTCTTGGTATGTTGTAAGACATACTGCAGGCGTTACAAAGTTTGTAGGCTCATCCAAAAAACCAATTCCTGCAAAGGATTCTGAAATTAAAAAGATTATTCACAGAGGTCAGGCTTCCAGTCCTAAAATTGAGCTTGATGTTAAGGTTGGCGATAAGGTTAGAATTGTGTCAGGGCCTTTTGCAGAATTTATCGGCGATATTACAGAGGTTTATCCTGATAAGTCTAAATTAAGGGCAATGGTTTCAATTTTTGGACGTGAAACCCCTGTTGAGTTAGAATATAAACAGATACAAAAAGTCTGATTCTCGGTAGGGCGAAGTGAAAGCGGAGCCCGCAGCTTGCAAAAGTCCGATGAAGTGGCAAATTGCAGAGCAATTTGAAGCGAAATCAAGGACTTGCTTGCCCGAGTAATCAGAACACAAAAACAATAAAGTATAAATCATGTGGAAGGGCACTAAAAACGTGCCTGCCAGACCACGAAAGGAGAAAACAAAATGGCACCAAGCAACAAGAAAGTAACCGGCAAAATCAAGCTTCAAATTGAAGCCGGAAAAGCTAATCCATCTCCGCCTGTCGGCCCTGCTTTAGGCCAAAAAGGCGTAAACATTATGGATTTTTGCAAACAGTTCAATGAAAGAACTCAATCTCAGGCAGGATATATCATCCCTGTTGTGATTGATGTTTATGAAGACAGAAGTTTTACATTCGTTACAAAATCACCGCCGGCTGCAGTTTTAATTAAAAAGACTCTTAATCTTTCAAAAGGTTCTGCTGCACCTAACAAAACCAAAGTAGCACAGATTACAAAGGCCCAGCTTGAAGAAATAGCTAAGACAAAAATGAATGACTTAAACGCTACATCTGTTGAAGCTGCCGTTGAAATGATTAAAGGTACTGCAAGAGCAATGGGCGTTACTGTTGCTGAATAGTTATTGATGGGAGGCAGAAATCAGGAGTTTTAAGACTTTTGCAAACTGCCGTTATCACCACGAAAGGAGAATTAAATGTCGAAATTAACAAAGAAACAAACAAAAATAAAAGAAATGCTTGAAGGTTTTGAACAGCCTGCAGCAGCAGTTTCTGCCATTGAAATGCTTCAAAAAATTTCATCTGAAACTGCAAAATTTGATGAAACAGTTGAATGCCATATGAGACTTGGTATCGATGTGAAACATGCTGACCAGCAAATCAGATCAACCACTGTTCTTCCTGCAGGATTAGGTAAAACTGTAAGAGTTTGCGTTATTGCAAAGCCTGATAAAGCAGCTCTTGCCAAAGAAGCAGGTGCAGATGAAGCCGGTGCTGAGGATATTATTGATAAAATATCAAAGGGCTGGTTTGAGTTTGATACATTAATTGCAACGCCTGATATGATGGCTCCCTTAGGTAAGTTAGGACGCGTTTTGGGTCCTAAAGGCTTAATGCCAAACCCTAAAACAGGAACTGTTACAACAGATGTAGCTAAAGCTGTTAAAGA
The DNA here is from genome assembly GCA_910583725.1 of uncultured Vampirovibrio sp. Classification (GTDB taxonomy): domain Bacteria; phylum Cyanobacteriota; class Vampirovibrionia; order Gastranaerophilales; family Gastranaerophilaceae; genus MGBC122484. Next base: position 31,982 of record CAJTXZ010000007.1, on the reverse strand, counting down.
CGCTAAGGCCGGTAAAGTTGAATTCAGGGCTGACAAGCAAGGTATGATTCATGTTCCTATTGGCAAAATAAAGTTTACAAAGGAAGATTTAATTAAAAACTTCGCAACACTTGCAGATGCAGTAATTAAGGCAAAACCGTCTGCCGCAAAAGGCACATACATTAAATCTGCCTATTTAACAACCACAATGGGTCCTGGAATCAAACTTGATTCTAAAAACCTTGCCAGCGAAATTAAGGAATATGTCGGATAGTTTAAAAACTACAAATTCAATGTTTAAAAGCATAGAGCGGAGAAAGAATTTTTTGCGCTCTATGCTTTTTAGAGTTTTTGATTGGATTTATACAAAATCATTTTTTGGAATTTTTCAAAAACTCCCCAGAAGGTTTGTAAAATTTTTATTTGTCGGGGGCATAAATACTTTATTCGGATATTCAACATATGCACTGTTTGTAGCCCTTTCCTTAAAACCAGCCCATGCGCTTACAATTTCATATATTTTAAGTATATTTTGGAATTTTAAAACAACCGGCTCTATAGTATTTAAAAATAAAGACAACAGGCTGATTTTTAAATTTTTCCTGTCATATATCTTTACATTCCTTGTAAATAAATACTCTTTGGAATTTTTAATAGAAGGACTCAATGTTAATGAATACCTGGCTGAAGCCATTGTAATTCCACCTGTCGCTGTATTATCTTTTATCATATTTAAAACGTTTATTTTTGTTCAAAAGAATGAAAACTGCAATTCATATAAACAAAATGACATAGAGGCAGACAAGCTGCAAAAAAATAGTAAAATGCCTGACTTGATACCTTAAAAATCAAACAAATCAAATTAATGAGAGGAATAAGAATTATGGAAAATCTGTTATCTGAAAGAATTAAATCAACTCCGCCGTCTTTTGTAAGAAGCATTTTAAAAACAGCGGCGGACCCTGAAATTATTTCTTTTGCAGGCGGATTACCAAACCCTGTCTCATTTCCTCAGGATGACTTGTTAAAATCAATGGAACGTATTACAAAAACATACGGCAGTGCCGTGTTTCAGTATTCTTTGACGCCCGGAATTTTTGAATTAAGAGACTATATTGCAAGGCGCTACAATAAAAAATTCGGGCTTAATTTAACTTATGAAGATGTTTTAATAACAACAGGTTCTCAGCAGGCGCTTGATTTAGCGGGTAAAACCATACTTGATAAGAATGATGGTGTTATCTTAGAAAAACCCAGCTATCTTGGCGCAATACAGGTATTTTCACAGTATCAGCCAAAGTTTCATATGGTTGAATTAACAGAAAAAGGGTTGAACATTGAGCAATTAAAACAGGCGCTTAATAATGATATTAAGCTTATTTATGCAATACCGGAGTTTCAAAACCCTACAGGATTAACGTATTCAAAAGAAAACAGGGAAGAGGTTTATGAAATATTAAAAGACAAAGATATTGTCTTAATTGAGGATGACCCGTATGGCGAATTAAGGTTTAGGGGCGAACATTTACCATACATTGGTGCAGGAAGGCTTAAAAACAGCATTCTGCTTGGGTCTTTCTCAAAAACCGTAACACCGGGAATGCGCACAGGATATATGATTTGCCAGAACAGGGAGTTGTTAAAAAATATTTCCGTTTCAAAAGAGGCAAGCGACTTGCATACAAACGTTTTTGCCCAGTATCTGATTTGGGATTATCTTGAACATAATGATTTTGATACCCATATTGCAAAAATCAGAGAATTATATAAAAAACAAGCAAGAGCCATGCTTGATTCAATGGATAAATATTTTCCTTCAAATGTTTCCTACACAAGGCCTGATGGCGGGATGTTTTTATGGGTGACTTTGCCGGAAAATGTAAGCGCACTTGAATTATTTCCAAAAGCGCTTGAAAAGAAGGTGGCATTTGTCCCAGGAGACCCATTCTATATAAACAAAAAGAATGTCAATACAATGCGCCTGAATTATACAAATGCTGATTGCGAGACAATTCAAGAGGGCATCAAAAGGCTTGGCGAATTATTAAAGGGGCTATAAGATGTTTATTTTAGACAAGCCCTATGTTTCTGAATTTTTACAAAATACTGCCATTGAGAATGATTTTTTAGTATTTTTAAGCCCTGAAGCAAGAGGCCTTGAAGTTACCCCTAATATAAAATTTTTGGATGAAAATAGTGCAATTAAAAATATTGCAGCAAATAAAGAAGTAATTTATTGCAACTCGGAAAATGCAATAGGCTGGATAGGAAAGAGCCTCAAATTTAGCAATATTCCTGAAAAAATAGAATTATTTAAGGATAAGGTGAAGTTTAGGAAATTAATTTCAAAGATTTATCCTGATTTTTATTTTGAAGAAGTTTCTTTTTCTGCCCTAAGGGATTTTGATTACAGAAAATTAAAATTTCCTGTGGTTTTAAAGCCAGCTGTCGGGTTTTTAAGCTTTGGAGTATATATTATAAACAATGTAAATGAGTGGAACAGCGTTGTAAATTCTATAGATTCGGATGTTGAAAAGTTTAAAGCGATTTTCCCAAAAACGGTTGTAGACGCTTCAAACTTTATTATTGAAGAGATGATAGAAGGCGAAGAATTTGCAGTAGATGTTTATTTCGACAACAATGGCGAGCCTGTTATTTTGAATATCTACAAACATCCTTTTGTATCAGGAAATGATGTGTCCGACAGGGCCTATTTTACATCAAAGGAGATAATTCAAACCTGGCGTGATAAATTTAAGGAGTTGTTTCAAAAAATTTCCGATGCTGCACAGTTATCAAATTTCCCTGCGCATATAGAATTAAGGGTGAAGGATAATAAGATTATTCCCATTGAAGTTAATCCTATGCGCTTTGCAGGATGGTGCTTATGTGATTTAGCTTACTATGCCTTTAGTGTAAATCCTTATGAATATTATTTTAACCAAATAAAACCGGATTGGGATAAAATTTTAGATAAAATGGGCGAAGAATTGTATTATTTTGTGGTTGCAGACGTACCGCAAAACATTGATAAATCATCAATCAGGTCAGTTAATTATAATAACTTTGCCAAAAATTTTTCAAATATTCTTGAATTAAGAAAAATAGATTACAAAAAACATCCATTATTTGCCTGTGTTTTTGCAAAGGCTTCAAACTATGATGAGATTCTAAAAATATTAAAGCTTGATTTAGGGGAATATATAGAAACTCGGGCTGAATGATTTTAGGGCGTTTGTGTTTATTTGAGGTATAAATAAAAATGGGCATAGGCGGTCAATATGCTTTTTTGTGCAGGGTTAAGTGGTTTTTAAGTTTGGAAATTGTGTGCGCCTTTACACCAAATATAGCTAATGCCATCATACGGACTTTGTTTTTTTACTGAAATTTTGATTTCCAATAAATAAGTACTTCTTTGGGGCTACTTAGAATGGTTTGGTTTTGTCATATTTTATGCGCTTAAAGAGCCCGAAACAAGTTCAGGACACCGTTTTAGATGTTGGTTGGTGTAAATATATACATAAGTTCATCAAGTTTGTACTTGAAAAAAAACCGTGTTTGTTGTAACATTTGTTTATCTTATATTTGCAATTTGACAGCCTGATACAACAATTTATGCGGATGTAACTTACTTTGCCAAAGGCAATGTGGCTTGAGTACAAAATTACCAATTGAGTTACTGATGTGGAAAGTTGATAATTGAATATTTATGCGGATGTAACTCAATTGGTAGAGTACTTGCCTTCCAAGCAAGCTGTTGCGAGTTCGAGCCTCGTCGTCCGCTATTTTTTGTGTAAAATTCCAGTTAAAATGTTATCTGCGGGGGTAATTCAGTGGTAGAATGCAACCTTCCCAAGGTTGACGTCGCGGGTTCGAGCCCCGTTCCCCGCTAAGTACATCTCTGGCTGTCTTTTTAGAAGCTGAATTATTTTTGAATTTGGAAGATTTTTCTATTCTCAGTTTTTTAAAAAATATTGTCAATACTATGGAAGAACACCGGATTAATCCCAAAAAAGACGGAAGAGATACCAATAAAGCCATTTCAAAAGCATTGGACTGCAAAAATGAGTTTATAAAATTTTGTAACAAATTTGGAATTGTTCCAAATAAAATCAAGCGAAAATATTGGACATCGTCTTAATAAGTATTTATTCTTTACCGTGGGTCTTTTTGTGTATTATATATAATTCCTCCACTACGCGTTTTATCTTATTTGTAAAGTCTTTTGTCGAAGAATTATCGTAATAAATATGGGCTGAGACATAAATATCTGATATAAACGGAACAGGCAAAAAATCTACCTTGGGAAGAATCTTATCCGGTCCATTCACATACATTGGTATAACCGGAACAGCGGGATTCATTTTGGCTATATGTGCAACGCCTGTTTTAAAATCATGTATTAGATTGTCTTCACCCCTGGTGCCTTCTGGGTATATGATTATTATGTGTTTATTTTTAAGGGCATTATTTATCTCTTTAAAAAATACTTCTTTTGGCTGTTTGGACAGTTTTCTTTTTATTGGAATTATGCCAATAAGGGTTTTAAATATGAAAGATTTAAATTTTGTATTACAAAAATAATCTTCTGCGGCAACAGGATGTATTTTTATAATTTTAGACATAGGAAAAAGGCTCATAATTAAAAGAGTGTCTATATGGCTGTTGTGATTGGCTACAATAATGGCACCATTGTCTGTATGTAAAAGTTTTTCAGCCCCTCTTATATTTATACCTAAAATCCAAAAAATGAATGGTTTTACAAACAGAAGGAAAAACAAAAATTTTATTATGTTTTGCCACCGTAACAATGAATCAAACTGCATAGATTAATCTAAAATCCCGACATTGTAGATATAAGCAACATAATGAAAGAATAAAGGAACGGTAAAAATCATACTGTCTAATCTGTCTAAAATGCCGCCGTGTCCAGGCAATAGACTACCGGTATCCTTTACACCTATGTCTCTTTTTATGGCAGACATTGTTACATCTCCAAAAAAGCCTGCTATAGCAATAACTACGCCAACAAGATACGCCTGAGGATAAGTAAAAGGAGTTAAAAAATGCGCAAGGCAGCCTGCAATAATCGATGTAGATACCACCCCGCCAACAAAGCCTTCTACCGTTTTATTAGGGCTTACATTTGGAATAATTTTATGGCGTCCAAAGCTTTTTCCAAATACAAACTGCATAAAATCATTTGAAATTGTAACTATTAATATATACATTAAAAAACCGAGCGAACCGCCCGCTGGATTAATCGATTCAGGTATTGCAAAATAAAGTGCAAAATAGCCTATGGCGTAGACACAAGCCATCAGCCCCCAATGAATAGTGCCACATGATTTTAGGAAACCATCATTATCGCCAACCATCACCATTCTCAAAGGAATTAATAAAAACATATACAAAGGGATAAACAAATAGAACATTGCAACCCAGCCTGTGTATAAAAAATAATATTGTATAGGAATTGAAAGATAAGCCCATAATAGCACTCTTCTGTCCGAACGTCTTGTCGGAATCATCGAGAAAAACTCTTTAAGTGCCAAATAACTTATCAACATTATAAAAATAATCGCAGCAAGCTTGTTGAAAATAAAAGCTAACGTAAATAAAACAACAATTACCCAAAAAGATTTCATTCTTGTTTTAAAATTTGCTACATCTTTCTTGTCTTTCTTAATAAACCCCAAAGCATATGCAAAACAGGTTATTATAAATAAAATTACATACAAGCCTTCGATACAAAATCTTACATTATCAGTAATATTAATCATTAACAGCCTTTCTTTGCTAAATATACAGGATAATGCCCCAATTCATCACTTTTTATAGCAATTGTCTTAAAACCAGTTTTAGAAAGTATTGAATCAATTACATTTTTATCCCAGACAACCATTTTTAGCTGGTGGTTATTAAAATCTTTGAAAACTTTATTAACAGGACCCAAAATATAATGTCCTGCCTGAATTGAGAAGACAAAATATCCTTGATTTGGCAGAGCATTATAAATATAGCGCATAGATTTTTCTACAATATCTTTATCATTAAACCAATCATAAAATCCTGAAGCAACAAATATATCTGGCGTTTTTTCAAAGTTAAAATCTTCTTCCCTTAGTGCATTTGCTACCTTGCAATCTACTTTGACACCTTCTTGTTGCGCTTTCTGTCTTGCTTCATCCAGCCATCTTTCATCAATATCTCTCAATTCGGCTGTTACATCTTTATCTTTAAAATTTACAAGAGATTCAATTATATATCTTGCAGGGCCGGAGGCCACATCACATATTCTGGCATTATTTTTCGATTCAAGAGTGTAATTTACAGCCTCATTTAAAGAAAGCAAAAGATTTTCCTTTCTTTTTCTGATATCTTGCCAGCCCCTGTGATTAAGGTAAATTTTGTCAATCATTTTGCCAATTAAAAATCTGCCGTTTGGTTTATTATTATAGATGTAGTCAAGCATCTTTCCAGATGTAAAACCTTCTTTTGAGGCAAGCATAATGCCATCGCTCAATTGCCCAAGGCTATTAACCAATAATTTTAGAACTGACGCCTGAATATCTTCAATTATATTCATATAGTTATCCTTTATTATTTAGTGTTGCTGCAAGGTTTTATAAACCTTTTGCGCAAATAAATATGCATCCAAAAGATCGTTGTCGTTTGGCCTGTTTTTATAAGTTTTTGCCTTTGCGTGATAGCCTTTAATATTTATAGAAGAAATTGGTTTTTTGCCTAATCTTTCAATAAAATAATTCACGCATTTTTTATTTGAGATATGGCGGTAAACAGGCATTCCAGAGGTCAAAAGGAGCGCATATTGTTTAATGTTATGTTCATTTTCAAGAAATTCAATGGTATTTTGCGGTAAAATCTTATGCCCAAGATGCGGCGCAGCAAGTATTACTAAATCATAATCAGATAAGTCAGAATTAATGAAATCTTTAATGTTTAAAGCTTCCAAAGAAAGTGCATTAGCTGCTTCTTTTGCTGCTTTTTCCGTATTGCCGGTAAGTGAATCGTATAAGACAACTGCTTTTTTATCTAATTTTCTATATTTTATCCAGTCCAGTTTCCTGCATTCACGCAATTGGGCTTTTAGCCTGTTGTATACGGTTATTTGTCCTAAGGCAATAAATAAAATCATAAGCCACATAAAATATGTCAGATTGCAGACCATATGAATTTTACCTGTCAAGCTCAAATATTCAAGGAAGGAAAAAATCATAACAAGAATTAGCCTTTCAACCTTGCCAAGCGGCCCATGGTGCTGCCAGTTTGCTCCGATAGCTTTTGACAGCATGCCGGTATAGCTTACAAGAAACATTGAGGATATGCCTAAAATTCCAAGAAGAGGGGTGCATAATGGCGAAAGTGCTATTCCTATTAAAATAAAAATATCTGAATACCTATCTGGAAGGGCATTTACTATTTCGCCCTTCAGACGAAGATTGCCTCTTTCAATGGCAATAACGCCATCTATTGTATTAAGGGTCATTCTAAATAATGTGAGTAATATTGAGATTAAAAGAAGATATGGTCTGTCTTGTGCATAAAGATAGCAGAACATTGTAGCAAATGCAACAATAGTTGCCAAATATCCAAGCAAATCAGGGTCAATAAAAACCATCTTTTTTGCAAGCGGCAGCAGAATTTTTCTATACGGGTATTTTAATAAATACAGTGCCATAATTAATTCCTTTTTTATCCAAGTATACATCTTGCAATTGATATTGTCTATCACAACTTTTTGTATTTTTTATATATTAATGCGAATTTTCATTAAACTTTTTCTTTAGTTTTTCCAGAAATATTTTTGCAGCAGGGGAAAATATTTGATGTTTTTTCCAAACAATATCAAGTTTGGATTCAAGTCTTGGACTTAAAGGACGAAAACAAAGCAGGCTGGTATCAGAGGTGTCAGCGAGTTTATCAAGGGTGACAGCATAGCCTATTCCTGCTTTAACCATTACAGATGCATTGTATACGAGATTATAGGTTGCAACTATATTAAGGATTTCAAATTTATCTCCAAACCAGTTCAAAAATCCGCTGTCCTTTGCATATTTAGGAGACATCTGGCGGGATGCAAGCAGCGGAATATCCAATAAGTCATCAAGTTTTATAACATTATTTCTTGCAAGTTTGCTGTCTTTTCTCATAAGAACACCCCAGACATCTTTTTTTGGCAATGCAAGACTGTCATATTTTGATAAATCTATAGGCTGGATTAATACTCCAAAATCAAGCAGTCCTCTGTCCAGTTTTTCTGTCACATCTTGTGCATTTCCTGAGTAAATATGCAGCTTTATTTTGGGATATTGTTCCTGTAATTCTTTTATGATATCGGCTATGTATTTCATAGAATCGGTTTCACCGCCGCCAATATAAATATCTCCCGTTATGGTTTCAGATATTGATTTAAACTCTGCTTTGGTTTTTTCAACCATATCAATGATTTCCTGCGCCCTTTTTCTTAAAAGTATGCCTTCTTTTGTAAGGGCAACCTTGTATTTACCCCTTATTAAAAGCTTTTTATTGAGCTCTTTTTCAAGGCCTTGCAACTGTCTTGTAAGCGTTGGCTGTGTCAAGTGCAAAGAATTTGCAGCGGCCGTAATAGACCCTTCTTTTGCAACAGCTAAAAAATATCTTAAAACCCTTATTTCCATAAAGATTATTTTATTTTTCTTAATTATGCTTGTCAAGCATTTATATTTATAGAATATAAGTATTTGCTATTTTTAGATAAGGATAAATAATGGAGAAAGGAAAAACTGCTTGCTTCTCTCCTAAGATAAAATAAATAAGGAATTTAATTATGGAAATAATCAGGGTAAATACCAAAAGAGGGCTTGAACTTAAGGGTATAATGTTTGGCAATTATTCCATGGATACTCTAATTATTATAATGTCTGGAATTTGCTCCAACATTTTTCAGAATGACTTGTTATTAACCACAGGGCAATTATTGAACGAGAATAATATAGCTTGTATTATTGGCCATTCGATGGATGCTTTTTCTTGCTTTGCATATTCTGATTTATCTGTCGGAAAGCAAAAAATTACAGGTGTTTTTAATGATGACTTTAACGTTGTTTATGAAGATGTGGAGTCATATGTAAAATACGCTAAGTGTTCAGGGTTTAAAAATATAATTCTTGCCGGACATTCGCTTGGTTCAAACAAAATAATTCATTATCTTGGAAGTACAGAGGATGATTTTGTTGATTATTTTATTGTTTCATCTCCTGTTGATTTAGCATATTGGTTTAAGGTAATGCCAAATATATCTGATTGTATTAAAAAGGCGAAAGAATTTGTTAATGAGAACAGAGGGGATGAAATTCTTCCATACCTTTTTGGCGGTTTTTCACCAATGACGGCAAAAACAGCTCTTGAATTTTACAACGCGCGCAATCTTATGAATTGTCCTATCATAAGCAAGGAAGGAGAAGGCGATTCACTTAATAATATCAAGATTAACGGCTCATTCGTAATCGGCGAAAAGGACAGCTTGACAGAAGATGACCCAAAAGGTTTTCTGGAGAAGATAAATTTATACACCAAAAACCCTGATAAGAACGAGGTTATTGTTGTGCCGGGGGCGTCTCATATTTTTTACGGGAAAGACAAAGAATATGCACAGACGATATTAAAAATTGTTAAAGAAAATGCATTTTAGAAGGAGATTAAATAATGAAAATTAACAAATTTTTAGAATTTATAAAAGCCAATAAGACTTTAATATTAATTATTGCAACATTTATTTTAATTTTAGGAGGCACATCTATGAGTTTTGCAAAGCAAAACATTTCAGGTAACGATTGGGATAAAACATTTAAAAAAAGCGATGAGGTTGATGTTCAAAAGGTAAATTTTAAGAACAGATACGGCATAACTATTGTTGGGGACTTATATATACCGAAGAATACGGATGGCAAATTACCTGCTATAGCAGTTAGCGGGCCCTTTGGAGCAGTAAAGGAACAGGCATCCGGTTTATATGCACAAACATTTGCAGAAAGAGGCTTTGTGACACTAGCCTTTGACCCTTCATATACGGGTGAGAGCGGCGGAGAACCAAGACATGTTGCATCACCTGATATTAATACCGAGGATTTTTCTGCGGCTGTTGATTTTTTAAGCAATCAAGATAATGTTAATTCTGAACAAATTGGAATCCTTGGCATATGCGGATTTGGAGGATTTGCACTAAATGCTGCCAGTATGGATACAAGAATTAAGGCTGTTGTCACATCAACTATGTATGATATGAGCAGAGTAAATGCAAACGGGTATTTTGACTCTATGGATGAAAAGGCACGCTATGAACAAAAGAAGGTCTTAAATAAACAAAGGACTGAAGATTTTAAGAATGGCACATATGCACCAGGCTCAGGCTTGCCTGATAAGCTTACAGGGAATGAGCCGCGGTTTGTAAAGGATTATTTTGGATATTACAAAACAGAACGCGGCTTTCATAAGCGCTCTATAAACTCAAATGGAAATTGGAATATGACATCTTCATTATCGTTTATGAATATGCCGATACTTGCATACATTGGCGAAATTCATAATGCAGTGCTTATGCTTCATGGCGAAAATGCTCATAGCAGGTATTTTTCAGAAGATGCATACAAAAAACTTAAGGGCGATAACAAGGAATTATTTATAATAAAGGGTGCAAACCACGTTGATTTATACGATAATTTAGAAAAAATTCCTTTCGATAAGATTGAAAAATTTTATAAGGAGAATTTGAAATAGATTCAAGTTTTACGCCTTAAAAAATTTACTTTATATTGCGAATAGCATGGTTTGCGAAAAACGATTAACAGTGGAGAGGAGCCGAATAAAAAATCGGCTCCGTTTTTTAGATATTTTTAATTACTTTACAAGGATTGCCCACAGCAACTGAATTGGACGGAATATTTTTTGTTACAACGCTTCCTGCACCAATTACAGCGTTATCTCCTATGGTTACATCTCCAATAACGGTGACACTGCCGCCAAACCATACATTGCTGCCGACTTTAATTGGCTTTGCATATTCAAGGCCTTTATTTCTTGTTTGTGCGTCAATTGGGTGCTCTGCTGTATAAAAACTGCAATTTGGGCCTATGAACACATTATCCCCAAATTCTACCTTTCCGGGGTCTAAAATAATTAAATTATGATTAGAATAAAAATTTTGCCCAATTGTTATATTGCATCCATAATCGCACATAAATGGCTGTTCAATCAAAAATTCTTCCTTTGTAGCACCTAAAATTTCTTTTAGCAAAGTCTTCCTGCCTGCAAAATCATCATATGGCAGGTTGTTATATTTTGCGCAAAGAATTTTACACTTTGTGCGCTCTTCAATAAGGCTTTTGTCATAATTTGCATCGTACAACAGCCCTTTTTGCATTTTTTCTTTTTCATCCATCATAAAATCCTCAATATGGCAGCTTAGATAATTATAGCATGCAGTTGCCTGTATTTGTGCTAATATCAAAAAATGCATGATATATGGAACCCTTGGCATGGTTGTATAAAGAAAAGCGAAGGCTGTGACAATTGTTATATGTATTTTTTGGATGCCAAACGGGATAAATCCGGTGCTGATATTTTTCGTGTGAAGAATAATTTTGACTACCCGCTGCACAAAGACAAATACGGCAATTATAAAATAAAAAGCGGCGAATATTTAAGAGTTTGTATGACATCTGATTTCTTCCTTGAAGAAGCAGACCCCTGGCGGGATGAAGCTTGGGAGATTATACAAAAACGGCCGGATGTTGTTTTTATATTCATTACAAAACGCCCAGAGAGGGTATTAAAGACACTGCCTAAAAACTTAAATTTTGAAAATTTATGGTTTCACACAACCTGCGAAAACCAAAGGCGGGCGGATGAAAGAATACCAATATTGCTTGATTTACCATTTTTGCATAAAGGAATTATGGTAGCGCCATTTATTGGGAAAATTTCTGTTGAAAAATACTTAAAAACAGGTCAAATAGAAAATGTGTGGTGCGGAGGTGAGAATTATGAAAGTTCGCGGCCGCTTTTTTACAATTGGGTGAAACAATTATCGGATGAGTGCAAAAGGTGCGATGTTTCGTTTAGTTTTTTTGAGACAGGAAATGTATTTATAAAGGATAATAAGAAAATTACCTTCAAAAATAAGATAGAACAGGCAAAGCGGGCATACTTGTATAATTTAAATTATAAGAGCACAAAAAAGCAGGTATTTAATATTCAAAGACCAAAAGAATATTTACAGACAAATTTATTCAGCTCGCCAGAGGCTGAAAAATATTTTAAAGAAGATTGCACATATTGCCTTCAAAAAGAATGGTGCAGGGGATGTTCAAAGTGCACAAACTGTTATTTTGACACATGAACCGTCATTTAAATACACTATTTTAGCCATTCAAGGCAGACGCCGGTAAATTCTTCTTTGAAGTGCAAAAAGATATCTTCTGCATGAATGCCATTATCAAAGAGTTTGAGGTTTTTAGCACATTGTGCTTTTTCAAAGAGTTTCACTGTGTGCCAAAAATGAACGGTCGGATCTTTTTTTCCCGCTATAAACAAGGTTGGGGCGGCAATTTTATCAACAATATCAATGGGTTTTGTCTTGCTGTGGGGGATAATTGACGGGCGTATTGATAAAAATCTCCCCAATTCAAACTTTTTAAAGGTTTCACCCCAAGCTTCTTTTTTCCACATTTGATTTTCAATTTTATTGAATTCTGATGGCGGGGATACAGCTACAACCTTTGTAATAGAAGAGTCTTTAGCAACATAAATCAAGGCTGCAGCAGCACCTAGTGAAAAACCTAAAAGATAGATATTTTTATATTTGTTTTTACCATCATCGTTAGTAGAGTTTTTTAAGAATTGAACAGCAGCTTCTATATCCAAATCTTCTTTTGCAGAAAATGTATAAAATCCATCGCTTTTTCCATGGCCTCTAAAATCAATTGACAGTACATCAAAATGATTACTAAAAAATTCAGCAATTTCTATGAACGCCTTAGAATCCTTTGTCATACACCACCCTGGGGCAATTAATACAGCAGAATTAAAATTGTTTTGATAATAATTTGCCATTATTTTGACATTATCTTTGGTTTTAAGGGTAACTTCAATCATTATAAATCAGCCTTTATTAAAATATTTCATCACAGCCCTATGTCCAATATTAAAGATGTCCTGTTTATCCTTTTTAGTAAGCATAAAATCTAAAAATGATACATTTGGCACATCAATTTGCACCATATCGAACCTATTGTCTTTTTTATAGGTATTAACGGCTTCATTATCTATTACATAACCGGCAGCGCTGATGATTGAATTAATCAGCTTTATTGGATTTTTTGAAAATTCATTGTTTGGACCGCCCGTTATTCTAAACTCTAATATTCTGCCGTTATTTTCAAACAGTTCGGATAAATATCTCCAAATAGGCCGTCCTCTTGAAATATCACCGTCAATCAATATTTTGTTTTGAAATTTAACTGCAGGCATTAGCGCAGGCATTGCAGAAGAAGCTCTTAATGCAAATGCTATTTCAACATCGGGAGTGGTTTCTCTTGAAAAAATCTGCATCTTAGAATCGAGAATATTTGTTGCAGCAACTATAATATCCTTATCAACATCTTTGAAGCATACTGCAGGCATTTTGCCCTCAATATATTTATCGCCGTAAAATTTACTTTCTATTTTTATTCTTAGCCAGTTTAGATATTTTTCGCCTTTGCTTATTGCAAAATCATTAATAATGTTAAAATTAAAGTCTGTAAATAATTTCCATAAATCCAGATTATCAAGCTGCTCTTTAATTTCTTTAGGACTGTAGCCGATGGCATAAAAAGTTATCATCAAGGCACCGATTGAAGAGCCTATATATTTATCAATTTTAATATTAAGTTCTTCAAATGCCCTAAGGACACCGGTGTAGCAAAGACCTCTGACGGAACCTCCTGAAAATATACAGCTATACATATTGCACCTCATACCAGTTTTTTAGTTCATTTCGTTTGATTTTACGTGTTGAGGTTTTTGGAAGTTCATCCCTGTGCAGAACAACTGTTGTCGGGGTTTTATATGGGGCAAGATTTTTTGCGCTTAGGGCCTTAACTTCATCTTCCAATAATTTTAATAATTCAGTATCATCCTTGTTTAATAAATCATCTGCAGGCGTTATTATTGCACCAACTTCTTCAGTGCCTGCTTTATTTCCGGATTTTATCGTTAATGACATAACACAAACTTCTTTAATGAGTTTGGATGTTTCAAGAACCGCTTCAACTTCCTCAGGAAATATTTTTTTGCCTCCACCAAGAACAATCATATTCTTAATTCGGCCGGTTATTTTAATAAAGCCCTTGTTGTCAATTTCGCCGATGTCGCCTGTGTGGAACCAGCCATCTTCATCTATCACTTCTGCTGTCATTTCAGGTTTTCCGTAATATCCCTGCATTACATTTGAACCTGCTGCAAGGATTTCTCCGTTTTCTGCAAGTTTTACTTTGACAGAAGGAAGAGGTCTTCCAACCGTACCTATTTTATGATGTTTAAAATAGTTTGTTGATATGACAGGGCTTGTTTCTGTTAAGCCATAGCCTTGGAAAACAGGAATACCAATTCTGTTAAAAAATTCAGCTACATTATCTTCAAGAGGCGCACCGCCTGATATAAAGTATTGAAGTCTGCCGCCAAGGCCGTCTATTATTGTTTTAAACATAAGCCTTCTAAGATTTCGCGGGGCAATTCTTGCTAATTTGTACATGATACTAAATGCTTTTTGCGCAGCAGGCGGCTGCTTTTTAATCTGTTTTTCTATACTGTTTTTGAGCATTTTTGCAACCAAGGGTACAATAATCATCATTGTTGTCTGTTTTTCTTTCATAGTGTTTGAAAGCTCCTTCGGGCTTAATGATTTTATGTATACAACCTTAGCGCCTGTATAAAGCGAGCCAAAAAAGCCGACATTAAGTTCTAATAGATGATTAAGGGGCAATATTGAAAGCAGAGTATTGTCTTTTGAGAGTTTTAATATTGTTTCGAAATCTTTAAGCTGGGAATAGATGTTGCCAAAACTTATCATTACACCTTTAGGGTTTCCGGTTGTGCCTGAGGTATAGACAATAAGGGCTGTTTCATCCAAGGAGCGGGGTTTAGCTATATTTTTTTCTATATCAGCTTCAAGTGCTGATACTGATTGTATTTCAGGGTATGTCCTATCCTCATCGTCCAGAACAAAAATCTTTTCGATTGATTTAACATTTCTGCTGACTTCAAGCGCATGGTCTAAATAATGGCTTGAGGTTAATAAAATTTTTGGGTTGCAATCATTTAGAATATGGCTATGTTCAGCAACAGTTAATTTGATATCCAAGGGTACCGTGATTGCGCCTGTTTGAATTGATGCAAAAATTCCTGTTGCAAACTCGGGACGCGATTCAGAAAGTATTGCAATCCTATCACCCCTTTGAATGCCTGCGTTCTCGATTAAATAATTTGCAAATTTCTTAGCTTTCCTTGAAAGTTCAATATAGCTGATTTCTTCATAGCCGTTTTGTACTTTTAAACATAAAGCCTTTTTGGGGCCGTAAATATCTCCTTTTTCCTGCAACAAATCAAGGAAATTAGAGTATAGCTTATGGTTAATATTATAGAATGCACGTCTTTCAAGGGAATTTTTCATAAAATTTACCCTTGTCCTGAGTTCTTTTGCTATTTCTTTTTCATCCCTTTGAAGCTCGCGCACAGGCTCGCCAAACTGGATGATAATTGTGTTAAATAATTTAGGGAGTTTTCTTGCCCCGCCCCAGGCTTCAAAGCCGCCCTTGATTGAAAAAGGCACAATGGGGCAATCAGCATGCTGGGCCATTAGCCCAACACCGCGGTTAAATTTACATAAGTTGCCATCCGGTGTAAATTTTCCCTCAGGAAATATAATGACAGCTTCGCCGTTTTGAAGTTTTTTAACCGCCGCCTCAATTGCGGATAAACCCTTGCCAAACTGCAGGGGAAGAACATTAAAGTATTTAAGAAAATGCTTAATTATTGGCATATTAAATGCCGCAGGACCGGTTACAAACCACAGCTGTCTTTTGGTTGCCATCTGCAAAATAAACGGGTCAAGATGACCTGTATGGTTACCTGCAAGTATTACTTTGCCTTTCTTTGGAATATTATCAACACCTTCAACCTTATAATCAAACAGAAGAAGAAAAATATGCCCCAATGTGGCCTTTAAAAGGAAATATCTGAATGATTTATCGAATATCAACACCAATACTGCAAGCATAAGTGCTAAAACAGCGATAGCCTTAAATATAATCAGGGGATTTATGATATTTATAATCTGTGCCACTGAAAAGGTGCCAATAAGAAAGCTTAATGTACCAAGTGTCAGCTGCAGACCAAAAATCTTGCCTCGGACTCTGTCAGGTGTTACTTTTTGCATAACGGTATCAAGCATAACAAGTAATACCGCGTCAGCCATTCCTATCGGGAAAAGCCACATCCACGCAGTATTCAAGCTTGTACACATGGGTGCTGTCATAAGTGTTGCACAAAGAACAATAAACGCACAGGCAAAAAGGTGCGGAGTTCTCATTATCCTTGCAAAATAAATAGTTGCAGCCATACCGACAACAATGCCCACACCTAAAAGCGTTCTAAGATAGGTTAAATCAGAAAAACTTAGGCCGTAATAGTCTGTGATAAGGGCATTCAGGCTGTTTGAAAACACGGCAACAATAAATTGCAAACTTATAGACAAACCTACAAGATAAAGAGCTTTTTTGTGTGATTTTAAATATTTCAGAGCTGTTGTTATATCAAAATAGCTTGTCTTTGTTGGCTTTTGAGGTATTAAAAAATTAAGTGACAATGTTAACAGCGACGCCATTGCATACATTAAGCCTATAACAGCACAGGCTTTTGTATTGCCAAATTTTATAAGATAGTTTGCTGCAAATGCGCCAAGCAACAGCGCAATTGCGCCAATAGAGGAATTCAGGGCGTTTGCGAATTTTAGTTGCGAACTTTTTACAACGTTTGTCACAGCAGACATTTTTGCGGGATAGAAAAACGCAGCCCCAAGCCCAAAGGCAAATGAGAACATATAAATAATATTATTATTCAAAAATTTTAGTGAAAAAATCAGTGCAAAAACAACAAAAACCCTGTAAAGACAACTTAAAGACAAAATTAATTTCCTTGAAAATCTATCACATAGAGCA
Organism: uncultured Vampirovibrio sp.; assembly: GCA_910583725.1. GTDB lineage: Bacteria > Cyanobacteriota > Vampirovibrionia > Gastranaerophilales > Gastranaerophilaceae > MGBC122484. Next base: position 14,745 of record CAJTXZ010000007.1, on the reverse strand, counting down.
CCTGAAAAAGGGCTTATTAAAAATTGCGGAAGCAGGAATGAGAAAAATATGATAGCAATTGATTTTCCGGCACCGCCATCTGTTATTTGAAGCAAAATTGCAACAAGTAAAAACTGAATAATTGCATCTGCAAAGTGGGAGCATACCTGCCCTAAAAATAACTTATCAAATTCTATATTTGCAACAGGTCCAAGTTTTTGCTTTAAAATTTCCATAAAAATTCCTTTTTATACACCAGAGGTGCGGTTTTTAATTATTAAACAAATTGTGTTCAATAATAATTATCCTATTTTTTAAATGTATCGGCAAAAACTTAACAATGTAAAATTATTTAAAGGCATTATATTTAAAATAGCAAGTTTTATTATTTTCAGGTTTTATATGCAAGCAAAAGTTGTGTGTTGTTTAGGGAGCAAAATTAATGAAAATAAGCCACTGCAATAATATTCAAAAAAAGATGCCACAGCAAAAACAGTATTATCAAAATACCATGCCTATGCAAAATGCTGCAGCAAATGCAAAAAACTATGAGGGCAGATATTCAAAACTTCCTGATACTTTAAATTTTTTGGGCACATTTTATGCCGCATCGGACAATCACACACGTGTGCCTATGACAGCTGCAGTCCTTAGTGAAATCGAAAGAATAAAACCAGATAATGAACCTGTATTTTTCCTTGACTGCGGAGATTCCATTGGTGAAAATTATTCACTTGAAAGTATGGCAGATACATATACCACCTTCAAAAAAAGAAATCCTGATATAGAAGTTATCTTTAACTTTGGCAATGTAGATCTTTCAGCCTTTTATGACAATGGTTTAGGAGATATGTCACCTTATCAGGATAAAGTAGTTGAAGCTTATAAAAAAATGTCTGATGCGGGAATAAAATTTGTAAGCGCTTCATACTGTTTTGCTTTGGAAGACATACCCAAACGGGGATTAAACTACAAAAAACTTCATTTTATAAAACCATATACGATGATAAAAGATATAGTAGACGGCAAAGAGCAAAATATACTTGTAACCGGTGTTTCTGTTAATAAGTCGAACCTATTTGAGCTTGGAGTTGAGGAAGAGAAGAAGGCTCTAAAATATGCTAAAAAATGTTATCGAAAGGATGGAATAGAGCCTGATAAAATAATCTTAATGCTTCATGATATACCAAACAAGGCAAATGAATTATTAGAATACGCTAAAAAAGAATTGGGGATGGAGAATGTAGAACTTGTAATTGGAGGGCATCCTCATAGTATAGAAGATTATACAGTAGACAATACAAGAGTATTGTATCCTCCGGCACAGGGAAAAGGTGCATATAAAATAAAGAATGATGAGGATGGTTTTCATTTTACACCATTAGTGTTAAAGGATAATCATTATGATTATTCGCCTCTTAAGGATAATCCTGATGTTATTGATAATTCGGATATTAATAATCCCCTTGATATTAATGAAGAATATAACAATATACTAAAAAGCCCAATAAATGCCAAATTTACAAATATAATAACGGGAAGTTCACCTTATTCGCTTCAATTCAGAAACTATGATGAAAAATTAAGCACACCTACAACCTTTGGCACATATATATCAAACAAATTCAGGGATGCCTTGAAATGCGATATCGGCATTTGTAAAAACCAGCATTTAAGAGAAGTTTTACCAGAGAATGGTAAACCCATAAACTGGTATAATATTATAGATGCTGCAAATATGGATTTTGACTTATACAGGATAAAAGATTGTTCCATAGAATTACTCAAAGAAATGTTTGAGGTTTCACTTCAAAAACAGAATATGGGGCTTTCAAACCCTACATTTCTTGAATATTCTGATAATTTAAGGGTTACAAGAAAAACAAATCCAAAAGATGGTGAGGATAAGGTTTTACAGATAGAAATAAAAGAAAATGGAGAATGGGTAAAACTTCTTAATGAAGACGGCAAGGCAAAATATCCTGAAAGAACCTTCACAATAGCAACAGACAGAACTCTTGCCTTATCAGAGCGGGCTGAATATCAAAATCTGCACTTTGACGCCAAAAAGGCAAAAGAAGGTTTAACCATAAGAACACTGCTTGCAGAATCCCTTAAAAATGAAATCCAAAATCCTGATGAGCCAAATTATCATGCGTCAGAGCTTATAAGCGCATAATAATCATTTATGGTATGATTTTATCTATGAACAGCCTGTTTGAAGAATTAAGAGAATTAAGGTTTGATTTATCAAGGGAGGAAAATCTTCCAAGTTATTGTATATTTAATAATAAAAGTTTAGATGAACTTATTCAATATTTACCGACATCAGAAAAAGAACTTGAGGCCATAAACGGCTTTGGGAAAGCAAAGGTTGAAAAATACGGCAAAAAAATAATTGATGTAATTTCAAACTATATCAAAGAGCACAACATTGAAAAACCTGAAATTCCAATCAAAACAAATACAATTAATAAAAAGTCTGATATCAACCTCAAAGGCGAAGAAGAAGATTTAATAATTAAATGTATTGAAAAATTTAACGGCGAATTTGGAGTATCAGGCATTGTTAAAATTTTAAAAGGTTCAGAGAGTGTTCATAAAAGTTATTTTGTTGAAGAATATTATAAAGGTCCTATAAATTCAAAATTTTTTGGAATTTTAAAAAAGTATCCATCAAATTTAATTAAGTCTGCAATAGAAAAATTAATAGATGAAAACAAAATACTTCAAACAGGGGGCAGCAGGCCGGCACTTCGTATTTCAAATGTTGATTATTCAAAGATAAAAATAAGAAAAATAGAAGCAAGTGAAAAACTGGATATAAATTTTGTTCAACATAATATTAAGAATTTAAACAGAAACTATCACGAAAAGAGGCTTAAAGAATTAGGATATGAAAAGTTTTTTGATAACCAGTGGAGTGTTGTTTCAAAAATATTAGAGAACAAAAGGGTTTTAATCATTGAAAAAACAGGGTTTGGAAAATCGCTTTGCTATCAATATGCTGCAAATTTATTCTATAAAAATTCCAAGGGTTTAACGATAGTGTTTTCGCCGCTTCTATCTTTAATGAGAGACCAGGTTTTAAGCCTCAAACAAAAAGGAATAAAGGCTGAGTGCATCAATGCGGAGCAGGATGAAGAGACAAACCTTGAAATATTTAAAAAGGCAGAAAGGAATGAGGTTTCAATTTTATACATTGCACCAGAGAGGCTTGAAAATGACATTTGTATTAAATTTTTAACAAAGATAAAGCTCGCTATGGTGGTTGTGGATGAAGCACACTGCATATCGCAGTGGGGACACGACTTTAGGCCTTCATACAGAAGAATTTTAAACCTTGTGAATTCACTTCCTGAAAGGTTCCCGATACTTGCCGTTACAGCAACCGCAACTTCCAAAGTGGTTGATGATATTAAGATGCAGCTTGGAGAGGGTCTTGAGATCATAAAAGGCAGTCTTAAAAGGGATAATTTACAATTGCATTCTATTTTTTGTAATGACAATGACCAAAAATTATACTGGCTTTTAAGGATAATAAAGAATACGAAGGGAAACGGGCTTATATATTGCCCAAAACGCGCTGATACACAGTTTATAGCAGAATGGTTAAATTTTAACGGAATAAAAGCCTGTTATTACCATGCCGGGCTTGATAAAAAGAAAAGACTTGCCATTGAAAAAGATTTCTTTGAGAATAAATATAAAGCAATAGCGTCTACAAATGCGCTTGGGATGGGCGTTGATAAAAAGGATATAAGATTTATTATTCATCTTCAAATTCCTGAAAATTTGATGAGCTATTATCAAGAGATAGGAAGAGCCGGGAGGGACGGCAAACTTTCACAGGTAGTATTATTGTTCAATCAAAAAGACAGAGAACTTGCAGAATTTTTTATTGAAAATTCAAGACCGCACATTAAAAAATACAGGTATGCAATAAATAAACTAAAATCAAAACCATACACCAAAGCTGCCCTTGCAGAAGAATTATATTTAAGTGAATCAGACACAGATACGCTTTTAAATGATTTATATGATCAAAATATAGTTTTTGCAAAGGAGAAATATTATTATTACAGGCCGAATGCGCCAAAGCTTGATGAAGATTATTTTGTGTGGCAGATGCAGCAAAAATTAAAAGAACTTGATAAAATGCTCGATTATGCAAACACTGACATCTGCAGAATGAAGTATTTGTGCAACTATTTTGAAGATTTTTCAATAGAAGGTTGCAATATGTGTGATAACTGCAAAAAATATAAGTTTAATATAAATAATTTTGAGACAGCCAAAAAGCAGATTGATGAGTTCAATAAAAAAATACAGAAAGAAGAAACTGCAGTGCAACAGGTGTTTTGATATCGTTTTTAATTTATTAGAGCCAAAAAAACATTAAACAATTATTGTGCAATTGTACAAAATTCTTATAATTAATAAATTATTAACGCCAAGGTATAATTAAAACTAATACAAATCATTTAAAATAAATATCCTGCTTGAAAATTTTGTATTTTTATAATATAAAAGGCTTGTTAGTTTTTTATAGAAGGAGAAGCTTGTTATGGCAAACAAAAAAGTTGCGATTAACGGATTCGGCAGAATTGGCAGAAACACTCTGAGAGCTGCCATCAGAGAAGGTATTTTTGATAAGATTGACTATGTTGCAATCAATGACCCTGGTTTAACACCTGCAAATGCTGCACATGTATTTAAATATGACTCAGTTATGGGACAATTCTGCGGCACTGTAGAAGTTGCTGAAGATGGCCTTGTAATCAACGGCAAAAAGATTAAATTCTTTGCTGAAAAAGACCCTGCAAATCTTCCTTGGGCTGAACTTGGTGTTGAAGTTGTTGTTGAATCAACAGGCTTCTACACAGACGCTCTAAAAGCAAAAGCTCACATTGATGCAGGTGCTAAAAAAGTTATTATCTCTGCTCCTGCTAAAAACGAAGATAAGACAATCGTTCTTGGTGTTAACGAAAATGAATATGACCCTGCTAAACACAATGTAATTTCTATGGCTTCTTGCACAACAAACTGCTTAGCTCCTGTTGCAAAAGTTATTAAAGAAAAATTCGGCATTGTTAAAGGTTTGATGACAACTGTTCACTCATACACAGGTGATCAAAGAATTCTTGATGCTGGCCACAAAGACCCAAGACGTGCTCGTGCCGGTGCTTTAAACATTGTTCCTACAACTACAGGTGCTGCTAAGGCTGTTGCTTTAGTTCTTCCTGAATTAAAAGGAAAATTGGACGGCTTTGCAATGAGAGTTCCAACTCCTGACGTTTCACTTGTTGACGTTGTATTTGAAGTTGAAAAGAAAGTTACAGCTGAAGAAGTAAATGCAGCTCTTAAAGAAGCAGCTGACGGACACGTTTTATGCTACTCTGAAGAACCGCTTGTATCTTCTGACTACGTTGGTTCATCACAATCTTCAACCGTTGACTCATTATTAACAAAAGTTATGGGCGACAATATGGTTAAGGTTATTTCTTGGTATGATAATGAAATGGGTTATTCAACAAGATTAGCTGAAACTACTTTAATGGTTGCTTCTAAACTATAAGTTTTTAAAAAGCCCTTTGAAATTAAATAAAAGCTCAAAGGGCTTTTTACTATTAAATAACATTTAAAAATATGTTATAATTAGGATATGAAATTATTTTACGCTGAATTATTTTTATTGTTGAAATTTACAGGCTGAATTAAAATATAAAAGAGGTAATCTTTAGGTATATCGAAAACTCACAATATATCTTGTCGGGTAACTTCAAAAACTATCCCTTTGGGTAATATCGGAAACAAAACTTAACTTGTAGTATTGTTTTAACAATAAATAAGTTCATTGAAAGGTATTAAATGATGGCGACAAAAACACAGACAAAAGTAAACCCGATAAAAGTAATTATAGTTGAGGACTATAAATTAACACGAGTAGGCTTAAGGTATGCTCTTAATGAATTTGAGCACATTGATGTAATAGGAGAAGCTGAATCAGGCGAAGCAGGAATCGAATTCATTAAAAGAGAAAAACCGGATGTAATCCTTATGGATTTAGGTTTGCCCGGGATGAACGGCCTTGAGGCTACAATGAAGGCAAAAGAAATATGCCCTGATGTAAAGGTAATAATTTTAACTTCTCATGAAAGGGAAGAGGAAGTACTTGCAGCGCTTGGCTCCGGCGCTATAGCATATTGCCTTAAAGATATTGACCCAAAGGCGCTTTCAGAGGTTATAAGATCAGTTGCACAGGGGGCTTGCTGGATTGATCCTAATGTTGCAAAACTTGCACTAAAACTTTTCCCAAAACCCGAGAATGTTAAATTATTAAATGAACATGAACCAATCGATGCAAAAGGGCATTTAACGGACAGGGAAACAGAAGTACTAAAGCTTCTTGTAAAAGGAAAAAGCAACACTGAAATTGCAAAAGAATTAATCGTATCAGTTCATACGGCAAAGGCCCATGTTTGCAGTATTCTGCAGAAATTATGCGTAGATGACCGCGTGCAGGCGGCAGTTAAGGCAATAAAAGAAGGAATTGTGCAAGGATAAAATTATAAAAGTTACAGAAGGCGCCCGAATTAATTTTCAGGCGCCTTTGTGATACCGTGTTTTGTGCCTTTCAAACTAAATACAAATAAAGCACGGGAAAAATTCACCATTCTTTAATAATAGAGCACAAACCCGGCACCAAAATTTTATTCAGTCTTAAAGCCAATTTCATTAGGCTTTGTTCTATCCATTAAAAGAGATAGGGCCTTGTTAATTTCGACTAAATCTACCCTGTTTTCTTCACAATGTTCTATAAAATAATGTTCCAATTCTGTTAATCTTGTCGAAAGTTCTTTATTATCCAGCGTCCATTGTCTTAATTTTACAAATGTGCGCATTATTTGGATATTAACTTCAATTGCGCGCTTACTTTTTAAAACACCCGAAAGCATCGCAACACCCTGCTCAGTAAAGGCGTAGGGAAGATACTGTCTGCCGCCACCTTTTGGTGAGGTCACAATTTGTGACCTCACCAAAGCTTTAGCTTCTTCCTTGGTTAACTGAAACATAAAATCATCCGGAAAACGTTCTATATTTCTTTTAACAGCCTGATTTAAAACTTTTGTTTCAACCTCATAAAGTTTCGCAAGGTCGCTATCAAGCATTACCTTTTGGCCTCTTATCTCATAAATGAGCCTGTTAATTTGTATCAATTCGCCCAAAATTCAACTTCCAAACTAATATAATTGCAGACATTATTATAATATAAAAACGAATTATGGGCAATTAAACACTCATTTGGTCATATAAGTTTGAATTTATCTTTTTTCAATCACCATCTTAATATTATAAACCTCTCCCAGTTTATTAAATTCTCTTAATGTAAAATCTGTCTTGCCGTCTTCGATTTCTTTTATTCTTTTTAGCTTAAGACCTGATTTTATTGAAACATCTTCAAGAGTTAAATTCAGCGAAAACCTTTTATTTTTAAAGAATTCACCCTTTGATTTCAAATCATCATCCATAATCATAGAGCTCTCCTTATTGCATAGCAATTGTATGTTTTGTTTTTTATAATAACTTCGACGATTATATAAAATTTTAATCTGCGCATTAAATGTTTTCTTTTCATTCCGTGCTCAGGATGTATAAAAATCGCGGTTTACGGCTTTAAGCTTCGCCAAAGCCTATCGGAATGCTCTTTTTATACATCCTGAGCACTCCATTGCAAGAGAAAATGTCTGTTTTTGATTAGTGATAAAATAAATGTTCTCTTTAAGGCTACAATTATAAGCTTATTTTATATCAAAATAAATAATATGACAAGCAATGATAAAAAAATGATGTTACTTGCAAAAAATATAGCAAGGTACAGAAAACTAAAAAAATTATCCCAAACGCATCTTGCACTTAAATTGGGAGTATCAAGAGAACATATAGCAAAAATTGAAACGGGCCTAAGGCACCCAAGTCTTGAATTAATCCTAAAAATAGCTGCTGCACTTGATATTAAAGAAAAAGATTTGTTTGAGTTTGGCTAAAATTTGATTTTTGGATATGCAAACAAAAAACCTTGCACAAATATCACATAACAATTACAATTAACTTGTATGGATAATGACGCAATAAAAATTGAAGAGTTGAAGTTAATAATTAAAAACCTACTCTCCCTAAGGCAAAATTTAATCAACATATTAATTGTTTTAATTAGCGGCGTTATTGGCGTTTGTTTTATGCCAAATAACATATTGAAATTTGTATTAATTGGCATTGGCTTACTTTATATTGCTATCTTTGGCAAAAATTTACATCAAACAGAAGAAAAAATTAATAACTACCTATTTGAAAAACGGAGGGAACTATGACGGAAGCTTTAAACAGTCCCGTAAATTATGTGGCGGCATTAGCTGCTTTTATCGGCCTTTATTATATCTGGCGCTCCACATCTATATGGAATCCCCCGCGCAAGGAAGAAAACAAAAAATAAAGTTATTTTTTAAAAAGGCTGCAATTAATCTTGCAGCCTTAAAGTTTCATTATACAAAGTTTTAAGTGCTTTTCACGGTAAAAACCTTATTTTACAAAGGTTTTCACTAACTAAGAGCCTCGATTATGGCTTTGGCAGCACGTTTTCCGGCACCCATTGCATTAATTGCAGTAGATTCGCCCAAAGGTGCAACGTCTCCGCCTGCATATACCTTGTTTACAGAGGTTTCACCGTTTTCATTAATTATGATATAGCCTTTTTTGTCGCAATCAATATCAATCTTATCTTGGGCGCAGGATTTTTGAATAATGGGGTTCGGGCCTGTGCCAAGGGCTACAATAACCGTATCCACATCCATAGTTTCATATTCTCCTGTACCAACAGGACGGCGGCGTCCTGATGCATCGGGTTCGCCAAGTTCCATAATTTCAAAAACCATGCCGTTTACATAGCCGTTATCTTCCAAAATTTCATGAGGTGCTCTTAAAAGCTTAAATATAACACCCTCTTCCTTGGCATGACGGATTTCTTCTTTTCTTGCAGGCAGTTCTTCCTCTGTTCTTCTATATACAATATAAACTTCCTTATAGCCCACGCGCACAGCCGTTCTTGCAGCATCCATTGCAACGTTTCCGCCGCCTATAATAGCTGCTTTTTTGCCAACCCTTAAAGGTGTCGGTGTTGTATCAGAATTAGCCTGCATAAGGTTTACACGGGTTAAAAATTCATTTGCGCTGTATACACTGTTTAGATTTTCGCCTTTAATTCCCATCATTTTGGGCAGGCCTGCGCCTGAGCATATAAATATAGCGTCATAGCCTTCGTCTTCAAGCTGTTTTAGGGTGATGGATTTACCTACAACCACGTTCTTTTCAAACTTTACGCCGATTTCCTTCAATGTATCAATTTCTCTATCCAGAACCGTTCTTGGAAGCCTGAAAGGAGGAATGCCATACCTTAAAACGCCGCCAAGCTTGTGCAGTGCTTCAAAAACCGTAACATCAAAGCCTGCGTTTCTTAAATCAGCCGCAGCGCTCATTCCCGCACAGCCGGAGCCTACTATTGCAACCTTTTTGCCGTTTGGTTTTATATCATGTTTTACAGGAGAAGAATTATCGCCCACAAATCTTTCAAGAGAGCCTATTGCAACAGATTTAGATTTTATACCAAGCACACACTTACCTTCGCATTGTCTTTCCTGCGGGCAGATTCTTCCGCAAACAGATGGAAGCATGTTGCTTTGCCTTATGATTTCGCCTGCTTTTTGAAAATTTTCTTTTTTAATTTCCTGAATAAAATCAGGTATATTAACATTTACAGGGCACCCTTTTTTGCACATAGGATTTTTGCAGTTTAGGCAGCGGGAAGCCTCAGCAAGCGCCTGTTCCTTTGTAAAATTTTCTTCAACCGCATCAAAATTATTTCTTCTAAGCTCTTTATCCTGCTCAACGGGTTTTTGACGTTCTATTGGTGCCATATTCTCTATCTCCCTATAATTTTTTATTTACCGTATATTAATATATAGTATAATAAAAACATTAAAATAAAAACAAGGTGTAATTTTGAGCAACATAAAACTTATAGTTTCAGACATTGACGGCACAATATTAGATGAAAAATGTGAATGCTCCCCAAAACTAAGGGCGGCGCTAAAAAAGGCGCAGGATAAAGGCATTAAAATAGTGCTTGCAACGGGCAGAATGTTTATGGGTGCAGACCCTGTAAGGGCTGATTTAGGGCTGGATACGCCCGTTATATGTTATCAGGGTGCAATGGTTAGAAGCGGCGATTATATCCTTTATCAAAATGCCGTAAAGCACTCTCTTGCACGGGAAATAATTGAAATTTCAAGAAAAAAAGGCTTTCACTTAAACCTTTACAATGATGATGTTTTAATTGTGGAGGATGATAACAAAGAATATATGAAAGACTACACACAGGGCCGCTTTACGACATATAAAACCGTAAAAAGCTTTGATAGTGTTGAATTGTGCAATGTTTCAAAATTATTATGCATAACGTATGATGAGGATGAGATTATAAATCTGCAAAAAACACTCTCGAAGCAGTTTGAGGGCAAACTTTCAATCGTTCGAAGCCACAAGCATTATCTTGAATTTACGGATATAAATGCAACGAAAGGAAATGCGCTGAACTTTTTAAAAAAGCTCTGGGACATAGAAACCGACGAGGTTTTTGCCTCAGGCGATCAGGATAATGATTATGAAATGTTAAAAAATGCCGGAATAAAGGTGGCAATGGGCAATGCAAGCGAAAAATTAAAATCAATCGCGGATTACATTTGCCCCAAAATCCACGAGGACGGGCTTTGCAAGGCCTTAGAAAAATATGTCTTAGAGGACTAGACTATGCAGCGTAAAATTTTTAACGGCCTATATCCTGCCATTACAGCATTTTTGCCATTTTCAGGACACAAACAGGCGCAGTGCCTGCATATAACAGACAAAAGGAGGGCACAATGCGCATAGGGCAAGGGTATGACCTACACAGGCTGACTGCGGGGCGTGATTTAATATTAGGAGGGGTAAAAATTCCCCATAAGACAGGGCTATTGGGGCATTCTGACGCGGATGTTCTGGTGCATTCTATAATTGATGCCATTTTTGGAGCGATAGCAGATGGTGATATTGGCCGCCACTTTCCTGATAATGACCCGAAATACAAGGGTGCTGACAGCCTCAAATTGCTTACAGAGGCCGGCAGCATTCTTAAAAATAAGGGCTATAAAATAATTAATATTGATTCAACGATAATAGCACAGGCGCCAAAAATGGCTCCCTATATAGATTTAATGCGCTCTAACGTCTCAAATGCGCTTAAAATCAATATAAACGATGTTTCAATAAAGGCAAAAACCAATGAGGGTGTGGATTCTACTGGCAAAGAAGAAGCTATTCAGGCATATGCCATAATTTTGATAAATAAAATCCAATAAGCCTTTATACCATTGCAATTACGGGCCTTTTTCCTAAAATATTCACATATTCTGTCGTAAATTCAACAGGGGCGCCAAACTGCACAGCCTTATTTGCCGCAAAAGCTTTGCAGATATAATTTTATGCTAAATACTTAACAATTTGTAACCTTAAAATTTAAATTTGATAAACGTTTGTCCCGCAGGCTTTGCCCTGCCAATTGAAACAGGCTGTCAGCAGCAGGTCATAGTTTTTAAGATGTTGCTTATAATCTCTAAATCCCGCTTGTTAAGAGAGTTTAGGGCCCCTTGAATATAGTTTAGCGTACTTTTTTTATCACTATCCCTATCGACAAAAAGGTCAGATACTTCAACGTTTAGATGCCTTGCAATCGCTGTCAAATTCTCTTCTTTCGGGAAGTTTAGACCCGTTTCTATACGTGCCACGCTAACAGGTTCAATGCCGATTTTCTCCGCAAGGTCCGCCTGTGTCCACTTTTTGAGCTTTCGTATTCTTTTAATATTTTTCCCAACTGTTTTTCTCAAACTCGCCACTTTACTTCCTTTCACTTAAAGAATAAGGTTATATTCTATTTAAATAAATTACCCGGTGGGATAATTTTTATTGCAAAATTTATCGTAATATGTAAAAATATAATTAAAATAATTTACTTAGCATGTTAAATTAAAAATAATTTGTTCATCTGAAAGGGAAATTATGTTCATCGTAAAAAAATTTTATTCATCCCTCCTGCCGTTTTGGCATGGGGCTTTTAGGGAAGTGAAAAGGCCAGCTTCTAAAGACGTGCAAAATTTATCAGCATTCAAGGTGCTATAAAGTCGCATATTATGCATTGTTTTCAACCTCAGGAAAATGTACTTTTGGCTTAACATCTAGCCAATAGGCATGAAAAGAAGAAATTACGACAATAAATAACAAAAATAGTAAAGCGCAACCCACAACTTAACCCAAAGCCGACGTTTCTTTCTTTTTGGTTCATTTTTCTTTCTTTGCGTATGGCGTTTGAATCAAAGAAAGAAAAATGAACAATCAAGATAAAACAATATTAATCATAGATAAGAAGATATAGGAAATAAATGAATGATTAAAAGAAAAGTATTTAAACAACAACAAATTAAACCAAATAATTCAACAAAAAGTTCTATGTACAATGCCTTCTCTCTCGTTGAAATGCTTATGGCATTGCTTGTTGCTTCACTTCTTATGGCAGCGTTAGCGCCAGTAATGACAAAGAGGTTTAAAGACCCTGATATTAAGGTGATGAGTGAGGCAGCTAATTATGAGAAGAGTTCTGTATTTAGTGTAATAACAGATAGCAGTGAACAGCAGGAGTTTAATATTCCAAGTGATGCCAGTAAAGTTACTCTTACTATGATGGGTGGAGGAGGAAGTGGCGGTAATGCTTTGTATGGGAATAAGACGTTTACTGCATCGGGGAATTTTACTATACCGAAGGATGTTAAGAAGATTAGGGTGTTTATGATAGGTGGTGGTGGCGGTGGAGCGTCTGGAGGTTTTGGAACAGGGTTACAATATGGGAATGTTCCCGCTATTGGTTCTACTTATAATACGATAACAACTGCGGGAAGTTATACGTTTGCTGATTTAGATACGCCGACAAGCCATGTTGCGCCGTCAACTTTGCCTCATTATTGTCAGAAGTTTGGAACGACAAAGAAGTGGGTTGTTGTGTCTAATACCGGGACTGTGGTGAATCCCGGGGCGAGGATAGCCAAGATTGATAAATATGCGACAGTAAGACTTTCCAAGACAACCATGTGCGGAGCAGGCGGAGGCGGCGGTATTATAGCCTGTGGTGGTGGCGGTTCCGGAGGTTATATCACAAACAAAGCAATAAACAGCACTGGAACGGCAAATACTATCGGCATAAAAATAGGTGCAGGCGGAGCAGCAGGCGACAAAGGTAATGCAGGTGGCGTGGGAGGTGGCACTGGTGGAGCACAAGGCGGCGGAGGCTATGGAAGAGATGGAAATAATGGAAATGGCGGCAGAGGCGGTGATAGTGCCGGCGGAGGTGGCGGAGGGACGGCAATTTATTACACATCAACTGGTGCTGTAATCGCAGAAATCGGAGGTGGCGGAGGTGGCGGAGGTGAATGCATCCAAGATGGTGACAATCACACTAGTGCTGGCGGAGGCGGAGGCGGAGGTGGATATGGAGCTGGTGGAGGTGGTGGCGGATGTATATTAGCAGCAGGGCCAAATCAAGCATGCGGTGCGCAGAACGGAACCAATGGAAGCAGCAACGGCACAGGCGGCACTTGTGGTTTTGCACCTGGTGATAGAACAAAATATACCTTTAATCTCGGTGGAAATGGTTATGGAGGAGGTGGCGGAGGTGGAGGTGGAGCGTATTCTGATAACAAATATGGAGCAGGATTAGCCTGTGGCCCACTATCTAGTGCTGGAAATACAAACAGCGGCTCAGGTGGTGGAGGGGGAGGTTATCATCAAGTAGGCTATCCATCTTGGACATATAACTGCGGTGGGGGTGGAGGCGGAGGTTCGGGTGGCACTGGCGGAGGCGGAGGTGTATACGGCACAGCAGGAATAGTATCTACAATTTTTGGTACCAATAACTGCAATGGAGGTGTAGGAAATTACGCAGACAAAAATAATAGTGATGGCAAACCCGGTGCTGCACGTATATGGTACAGTGTGGATAGTGTTGCTAATGGATTGCAGTGTGAATATTATCAACCATCTAATGGTGGAGGTGGTGGTGGAGCAGGACAAGTGTGGATGGGTGAGATTGAAGTTAGTCCCTTGTCTACTATAAGTATTAATATTGGGCAAGGTGGTGCTGTGCAAAGTCTTGGTGCGGAAAATGGAAATGATGGTACAGCCACAAGTATTACCGTTAATGGTGTTGCTTATGCTGTATCAGGGGGTAAAGGAGGAAAGTTTGAGAATGATGGTGCATATATAACAAACTCGGGGGGTTTAGGCGGAGGCTTGAATAAGAATAATTTGGGAACAAAGGCTGTGTATAAAGATTGGTTAAAGATTAATGAAGATAATAGTATTCTTGGGGGAAAGAATGGGGGACAAGGATATTTAAAGAGTGATTCTATGGATGGAGCAGGGGGATTTGGCGGTGGTGCTCTTACTATTGATGGCAGTTATTTATCAGGAGGGGCTGGTGGTGAATCAGGGGGAACCGGTATTAATGCTCCGTCTGTTAGTTATGGTGCAGGAGGTGGTGGTGGAGCAGGTAATATTAATGGTGCTTTTGGTGTTGGAGGCAAAGGTGCTAACGGGTATGTGTATATTGAATGGGGTGGAACTAATGGG
>CAJTXZ010000006.1 GCA_910583725.1 uncultured Vampirovibrio sp. | reverse complement strand
TTGCCCGTCTATGACAAACCAATGATATATTACCCGGTTTCCGTTTTAATGCTCGCAGGAATTAAAGATATACTTATAATTTCAACCCCCCATGACATAGAAAATTTTAAAAAATTATTAAAAGACGGCTCGCAATTTGGCGTAAAATTCTCCTACAAAGTTCAACAAAAACCCGAAGGTATTGCTCAATCCCTTATTATAGCTGAAGATTTCACAAATAATGAGCCATCTGCCCTTATCTTAGGAGACAATATTTTTTACGGCCCGGGTTTTTCAGGAGCATTAAGAGAAGCGTCTGAAAATGCTAAAAATGGCTATGCTACAATATTTGCACACCAGGTAAAAACACCGGAAAGATTTGGTATCGTTGAAATTGATGATAATAAAATTGCAAAATCAATAATCGAAAAACCAAAAGAACCAAAATCAAACCTTGCTGTGTGCGGCCTGTATTTTTATGATAAAAACGCCTCAAAATACGCTAAAAGCCTTACACCGTCAAAAAGGGGTGAGCTTGAAATAACAGATTTAAACAACATTTATCTAAAAAACAAAAAACTAAAGGTTGAAATCCTTGGAAGAGGCTTTACCTGGCTTGATACAGGTCTGCCAAAGGCGCTTCTTGATGCGGGAATATACATTAGAACAATCGAAGAAAACCAGGGAATAAAAATTGCATGCCTTGAAGAAATTGCCCTAAGACGCGGATTTTTAGACAAAGAAATGCTGGCAGAAATGTTGAAAAACCTTCCTGATAACGATTATTACAGCTATGTAAGAGAAATCTTAAAAGATTTTTAAGCATTCAAGGTTTAGCCCAATGAATAATTTAATTTCAATAATTATGCCCGTAAAAAACGGCTCCAATTACCTAAAAGAGGCGCTTAATGCCATTATTTGCCAAAATATAAACAAAGAAATAATAGTCATTGACGATAATTCAATCGACAATACTTTTGACATTGCAAAAGAAATGGGCTGCACCGTCATAAAAAATGATACAACAAAAGGTCCTGCCGAGTGCAAAAACATAGGTTTAAAATATGCAAATGGCGATTTTATAATGTTTTTAGACCATGACGACATCATAAATAAAAACACGCTAAACATTCTTTACAATGAGCTCCTTAAAAACCCTGATGTGTACGCCGTTATGGGAAAATTACAGGATTTTATTTCACCGGAATTGTCCAAAGAAGAAAAAATAAAATTAAAAACAAAAGAAAAACCTTATTATGGACTTTTTTCAGGTGCCATTTTAATTAGAAAAGAAGCATTCAACATTACAGGCCCGATTAATTGCAACATAAAAGCAGGCGATATCATAGACTGGAAAATCAAGATGGAATCAAACAACCTGAAAATCAAAAAACTTGATATTGTCGCTTCAAGAAGAAGACTGCACACCTCAAACTTTGGCAGAACTCGCAAGGATGAAGAATACAAAGACTACGCAAGCCTTTTAAGGGCAAATTTAAGAAAATCATAGTCTTTGCCGTAAAAAATACTGCACAAAAGAACAACTAAAAAATACCAGCTTTCAAAAGGTCTTAGTGCAGTACGATTTCAAGATTTAGATAACCGTTAAAATTTATTGCCTGCCGGGCTATTTTAAAAAAACAAACAGCCAGGCATATTATAGAAAAAGACGCAAGTAAAGGCCTTAAACTTTTTTACAAAAAAATTTACAATGCAGACAGCACCTCGCCTAAAATCGCTATTCCTTCATCAATCTCATCTTTGGTAATAATTAACGGAGGCACAAACCTTAAAACATTTTTACCCGCGCCGATTATTAAAAGCCCCTTATCAAGACACTTTTGGATGATATCCTTAACCTCGATATCAAACTCAGCGCCAATCATAAGCCCAAGCCCCCTAATATCTTTAATATTAGGACATCTTAAGCCCTTAAGCCTTTCCATCAAATATTTTCCGTTCTCTTTGACATTTAAAAACAAGTCTCTGTCTATTATTTCATCCAATACAGCGTTGGCGCACGCGCATGCTACCGGGTTTCCGCCAAATGTAGAAGCATGATCTCCAGGGCTAAAGCATTCTGCGGCAAAATCCTTGGCAAGACACGCGCCAATAGGAAGACCGCCGCCAAGCCCCTTTGCAAGGGTTAAAATATCAGGCTCTACGCCGTAATTTTGATAACAAAACAGTTCACCCGTCCTGCCAATACCAGTCTGCACCTCATCAAAAATTAAAAGAATACCGTTTTTGTCACATATTTCCCTTAACCCCTTTAAAAAATCAATATTTGCAGGATAAAGACCGCCCTCACCCTGCACAGGCTCTGTAAAAATGGCGCACACCTCTTCATCAATTAAATTTTCAACAGATTTCAAGTCATTAAACTCAGCATACAAAATATCAGCAACAAGCGGGCTAAACCCTTTCTGGTACTTGCTTTGGCCGGTTAAAGTTACGGTTGCAAGCGTCCTTCCATGGAAAGAATTTTTCATAGAAATTATTTTAGAACACCCGCAAATTTTTCTAGTATCGCCTGTGCCGTATTCACCACAGGCAGCCTCTTTTTTTAAAAAACCGTATTTTCTTGCAAGCTTAAATGCAGCCTCATTGGCCTCAGCACCGGAATTTGCAAAAAATACCTTATCAAAACAGCTTTTTTCTGTCAATTTTTTGGCTAATTTAGCCATGGGCGCAGTATAATACAAATTTGAGGTGTGAAAAACCTGATTCATCTGATAACAGGCAGCATCAATAACCCTTTTGTTGCCGTAACCAAGAGCATTTACCGCAATTCCTGCCGTAAAATCAAGATATTTTCCCCCTGCTTCATCAAATAAATAAACACCTTCACCACGGACAAAAGTCTTGTCAAACCTTGAATATGTACTCATTACATACTTATCTGCAATTTCTTTTACAAGCATTAATCTTCCTCCATTACAGTCCCAATGCCATCTTTTGTATAAATTTCAAGTAAAATTGAATGACTTATTTTTCCGTTAATAATATGTACAGATTTAACACCGTTTTTCACAGCCTTAATGCAGCATTCAGTCTTTGGTATCATTCCGCCCTTAATTTTACCCATATCAATCATATCAACAGCCCGCGCCGGAGATATGCTTGAAATAAGGCTTTGGGGATTATCGGCCTCCTCTCTTATACCCTCAATATCGGTTAAAAATACCAATTTAGAAGCATTTAAGCTGATTGCAATTTCAACCGCCGCAACATCAGCGTTAATATTGTACGTATTACCGTCCCTATCGCCCGCCACAGGAGATATCACAGGCACAAAATCATCCCGTATCAAAGAATGTATAAGCCCTGGATTTATTGCCGAAATATCGCCGACATACCCCAAATCAATATCCCCGCCTGACTTTTTGACAGCCTCTATCAAAAGGCCGTCCTTTCCTGAAATCCCTGCAGAAAGAATATTATGTTTTTGAAGTTCCGAAACTATTGATTTATTTATCTTTCCAGACAACACACTCTCTACAACCCTCATCGTTTCAGCATCTGTCACGCGAAGGCCGTTTACAAAATTAGGCTTAATCTTTGATAATTCAAGCTGGGCATTGATTTCAGGACCACCCCCATGCACAATCACCGGATTAATCCCAACCATCTTCATAAAAGCAATATCCCCAATAACGGAAGCCTTGATAACTTCGTCAGTCATTGCGCTTCCGCCATATTTTATGACTACGGTTTTATTATGAAATTTACTTATATAAGGCATCGCCTCAAGCAATATATCTGCCTTTTGGGCTGCCTTTTCAATGTAATTCTGCATATATTTATCCACACTCCCTTTTTTAGCTTCTGTATTCAGCATTTATTCTTACATATTCATAGGTTAAATCGCTTCCCCAGCCTGTAATTTGAGCTTCGCCATCAGCAAGATTCACAAGCACCTTAATTTCATCTTCCGATAATATCTCAAGTGCCAAATCTTCATCAAACCCAACAGGGGCGCCATTTTCAAAGAGAACAATCTCACCCTTCTTGCTTATAAAGGTAATCTTTGCATTATCCGGATTAAATTCTACACAAGTAGCGCCCATGGCGGAAATTATCCTTCCCCAGTTAGCGTCTTTACCAAAAAATGCCGTCTTTACAAGGTTCGAGTTCAAAATAGCCTTACATAAAACCCTTGCATCCTCCTTATTTTTAGCACCCTGAATACTGCATTCTATAAGCTTTGTGGCCCCTTCACCATCCTTTACAATACTTTTTGCAAGATAGACAAGAATATATTGAAGTGCAGACTTGAATTTTTCATAATTCTCATCTTCCTTATCTATAATTGGGTTTTGGGCACATCCATTGGCTAAAATCACCGCCATATCATTGGTGCTGGTCTCGCCATCAACTGTAATCATATTGAAACTCTCATCAATATTAGACTTAAAAGCCTTATCCAGCAAGGGTTTTGCAATATTAACATCCGTTGCAATAAAATTCAACATAGTTGCCATATTGGGGTGTATCATCCCGGAACCCTTTGCTATACCTGAAATTTTAACTACTGTGCCCTTAATTTCAACCTCAAGAGTAATGGTTTTTGTAAATGTATCTGTGGTTAAAATGGCCTCAGCGCAATCGTTTGCAGAGCTTTCATTATCTAAAAGCATTGGCACAGTTTGCTTTATCCCCTCTATCATAGTCTCCATAGGAAGATATACGCCAATTACACCCGTAGATGTGGCTAAAACAGAGTCAGGGCTTATGTTTAAGCACTCCGCAAGAACACCGGCAGACTTAACAGCATCGTCATATCCCCGCTTTCCCGTGCAGGCGTTGGCATTTCCGCTATTTATAACTATTGCCTGAATTTTATTTCCTGATTTTATTAACTTCTCGCACCACAGTAATGGCGGGGCTTTTACCACATTTTTTGTAAAGACGGCACTGGCAATCGCAGGATTAACTGAATAAATCACAGCCAAATCTTTTTTGACCCGCTTTATCCCAATGTGCCGTCCTGCAGCCTTAAAGCCCTTTGGGGCAGTGATTCCGCCATTTATAATCTTAAAATCATTTTTCTCAACAGTGTTCATTAATGCTCCTTTTTTTTATTTAATATACCCCAAAACCATTTTATTGCAAGGATTTAAGCTGGCATAATACCTGCATAATCAAGCCCTGCGGTCTCTTTTAGGCCAAACATTAGATTCATATTTTGCACAGCCTGGCCTGCTGCACCCTTCACCAAATTATCAAGTGCACCAAGGATTACAAGCCTGTTGCACCTTTCATCCACCTCAAAACCTATATCAATAAAGTTTGAACCCTTCACCCATTTTGTTTCAGGAAAATGCCCTTTATTCAAGAGTCTGACAAAATATTCATCCCCAAAATACTTGATATAAACGGATTTCACAGTTTCATAATCAACATCAGGTTTTAGTTTAGCATAAATTGTGGCTAAAATTCCTCTGTTCATAGGTGTTAAATGCGGGGTGAAAGTCAGCGTTATATCTTGTTTTGCAGCAAATGACAACTCCTGCTCAATCTCCGGCGTATGCCTGTGAGACGCTATTTTATAGGCTTTTATGTTTTCATTCGTCTCGCAATAGTGCACCCCAAGGCTTACACCCCTGCCTGCACCCGAAACGCCTGATTTAGCATCAATCACAATACTATCAATATCTATAAGTCCTTCTCTAACAACAGGATACAGGCTTAAAATGCTTGTCGTTGTATAACAGCCCGGGTTTGCAACCAATCTTGCATTCTTTATTTCATCCCTGTGAATCTCGCAAAGGCCATAAACCGCTTCCGATAAGAGTTTTGGGCTAAAGTGTTCTGTGTTGTACCATTTTTCATAAACATCTTTATCCTTAAGTCTAAAATCCGCCCCAAGGTCAATCACCTTGCAGTTTTCAAGGATTTCAGAGGTTATTTTTTTACTTGCAATACCATGTGGCAATGCCACAAATATAACGTCAACCTTTTTTGAAATTTCATCAAGCTCATCTTCCCTAAGAACCTGACAAGACACGTGATTGAAGCTTGCATAAATATCTGAAAAGGCCTCATTGCAATAACTTTTAGACGTTAACACCTCTACACTTGCCTCAGGATGGGCATACAAGAGCCTCGTAAGCTCTTCGCCCGCATATCCTGTTGCGCCAATAACCGCTGTTTTAATTGATTTCATTATCTTTTACCCATTTCTCATTCGTGTAAATTACTGATTTTACTGCCACAGGGGCACATCCGCCAATAGAATTCTTAGATTTTACGGAGGTTTCAGGCGCTATTTTTTCATAAATATCATCTTCAATGCCCTCAAACTCTTGTTTATAAAGGCTTAGAGGCACATCCATAAGCGTGCAGCCCTTCTCCTCACAGCATTTTACCAGGTTTCCCGAAATTCTGTGCGCCTCCCTAAAGGGAACACCCTTGTCCACCAGGTAATCCGCCACATCGGTTGCGTTCAAAAAGCCATTATGTACGGCTTTTAGCATATTATCTTTATTGACTTTAAGGCTTAAAAGCATACCGGGCAATATTTCAAGACATTTCCTTACCGTACAAATCCCGTCAAACAAAGGCTCTTTATCCTCCTGCATATCCTTATTATAAGCAAGAGGCAGAGATTTCAGCGTGACAAGGATGGAAACCAGGTCCCCATATACTCTTCCGGCCTTTCCTCTGATTAATTCTGGAATGTCCGGATTTTTTTTCTGAGGCATAATTGAACTGCCTGTGGCATATGAATCGTCAAATTCTATAAATTTGAATTCAAAGCTTGCCCACAAAATTAATTCCTCAGAAAACCTGGAAAGGTGCATCATTATTAGCGATAAGCCGGATAATGCCTCAATTACAAAATCCCTGTCTGACACTCCATCCATAGAATTAAGACAAACAGCGTCAAACCCAAGCAAATTAGCTGTTTTCAGCCTATCAATCTTGTGAGGGGTTCCTGCAAGAGCGCATGAGCCCAATGGTAGAACATTAACCCGCTTGTAGCAGTCATTTAGCCGCTCAAAGTCTCTTTTAAACATCTCGGCATATGCACCCAGATGATGGGCAAAAGTCACCGCCTGAGCGCGTTGCAGATGTGTATACCCAGGCATAATAGTCTCAGTATGCTGTTTTTGAAGATTTAACAAAGTTGAAATCACCACAAGTATTGACTTTTGAATGTTCTTAAGCTCTTTTTTCAAGTATAGCCTGATATCCAATGCCACCTGGTCATTTCTGCTCCTTGCGGTGTGCAGTTTTTTACCGGTTTCACCTATTTTTTCAATTAAAAGCTTTTCAATATTTGTATGAATATCCTCAAACTCAAGATTGAAGCTGGTTTTACCCGTATTTATATCATTTAAAATCTCTTGAAGGCCCGATACTATTGAATCAGTCTCTTCGTTAGTCAAAATCCCTTGCGCCCCAAGCATTTTAGCGTGTGCAATACTGCCTTCGATATCATATTCATATAATTTACAATCAAAAGGCAATGAAGAGTTAAAATTATGAAGCATTTCATCGGGTGCTTTTGAAAACCTGGAACCCCACAATTGATGCACGTTTACACCTCTTTCTCTGCACTAGAAGCACAGGTATTTTTGGCATTCATCTTTTTTACAAGCGCGTTAACCTTTAATGGCAGGCCAAACAGGTTAATAAACCCTTCAGCGTCCTTGTGGTTGTAGAGTTCTCCCGTTGTAAAGCTTGCCAAACTCTCATTATATAAGGAATACGGCGATTTTGCACCGGCAGGAATTATATTTCCCTTGTATAATTTTAATTTTACAGACCCGGTAACCGTACTCTGTGTGCTGTTTACAAAGGCACAAAGCGCGTCAAACAGAGGTGTAAACCACTCTCCGGAGTATACCAGTTCTGCAAATTTAACTGCCACAATGCTTTTAAACGATTGAGTCTGTTTATCAAGACATAAATACTCTAATTCCTTGTGCGCAGCGTAAAGTATTGTCCCGCCAGGCGTTTCATACACACCCCTTGATTTCATACCAACAACCCTATTTTCAACCAAATCTATTATCCCTATTGCGCTTTCGCCGCCAATTTTATTCAGCGTTTTTACAATATTTGCAGGGCTCATTTTTTCGCCGTTCACAGCCACAGGCTCTCCGGCCTCAAATTCAATATCAACATAAACCGGCTTGTCAGGCGCATTTTCAGGTGTCACAGAAAGATGCAGAAGTTTATCATAATTCGGCTCATTCGCAGGATCTTCTAATTCAAGCCCCTCATGGCTTAAATGCCACAAATTTTTATCCCTTGAATAAGAGTCATCCTTTTTCATAGGAACCTCAATGCCCCTTTTTTCAAGGTATTCAATCTCATCCTCCCTTGATTGGATATCCCAGATTCTCCATGGTGCAATAATTTTTAATTCAGGCGCAAGTGCCTTAATTCCTAATTCAAACCTCACCTGGTCATTTCCTTTGCCGGTAGCACCATGACAAATAGCAACAGCACCTTCTTTTTTAGCTATTTCAACAAGTTTTTTTGCAATTAAAGGCCGCGCAATGCTTGTGCCTAAAAGATATTTACCCTCATAAACAGCATCAGCCTTAACCGTTGGAAAAACATAATCTTTTACAAATTCTTCTTCGCATTCTACAAGATAATACTTAGATGCGCCTGTTTTTAAAGCCTTTTGTTCAAGTCCCTCGGTCTCTGTGCCCTGCCCAACATCAATACAGGCAGCAATAACATCATAATCATAATTTTCCTTTAGCCAGGGAATAATAACCGTCGTATCAAGCCCGCCTGAATATGCTAAAACCACTTTTTCTTTCATATCATTTTCTCCTATATCTTAATATTTCTTAACATTTATTTTTCTTTGCAAAATTCAGAATTCTAAACGCCCGTTCGTTGCACGCCGTGTCTGAATCTATCTGCCTAAAATTGTTTCAAGGATAAAAGGAATACTTAAGCCATGATACCCACCTGCAAAGAACATCAAACTTATCCCATAATGCTTGCAAGAATTGCCATTTGGGCATACATCCTGTTTTCAGCCTGGTTGAATATATGTTCTGCATTTTTTTCAAAGGTTTCAGCAGTTATCTCCTCGCCCTTATGCGCAGGCAAACAATGCAGTACAATATGGTCTTTTGCAGCATTAGCTGTTAATTTTTCATTTATCTGATATCCTTTAAAAATTTCTTTTCTGGTCTCATATTCTGCTTCCTGCCCCATGCTTGTCCAAACATCGCCATAAATAACATTAGCGCCGGATACAGCCTCATAGGGGTCAGTCAATATTTCAATCTTATTCTTTGTCTCTCCTGAAATATGCTCTGCAATCTTTATTTGATTTGAGTCAGGTTCATACCCGTTTGGACATGCTGCACAAACATCCATTCCAACAAGCGATGCGCCTTTTAAAAGGCTGTTTGTCACATTGTTTCCATCCCCCACATATGTCACCTTAAGCCCCTTGAACGAACCGAATTTTTCCTTAATCGTCATTAAATCAGCCATAATCTGACAGGGGTGGGAAAGGTCTGTAAGTGCATTCACAACAGGAATTGAGGCATATTCTGCAAATAATTCAACATCCGAATGTTCAAACGTCCTTATAGTAATACCGTCAGCATATTTTGATATAACCCTTGCAGTATCTTCAATACTTTCTCTTTTACCCAAAATAATCTCATCCTGCTTTATAACGCTCGTATCGGCCCCAAGCTTCTTTGCGCCAATTTCAAAGCTTAATCTTGTTCTAAGGCTTGGTTTTGCAAAATACATAACAAGGTTTTTACCTTTCAGAATATCAAGATTTTTATTTCCCTTTGTCTTTTTCTTTAATTTTATCCCTAAATCAATCAACTCAAGGATTTCAGATGAATTAAAATCCTCCAGATTAATAAAATCTTTCCCTTTTAGCTTATTTAATGTCATAATTTCCTCCATTTTTATACTAAAAAACACCCGGCATGCTCTTTTTCAGGCTAAACCGGGTGTTTAAATAATTATTATTAACAAAACTTTACACACTTTGTTTTATACACACATCGATTTTTGCCGCAAAAAAGTCTGTACGTCGGCTTGTGCGGCGAATCTGATTTTGAACAAATTGTAAAGCAAATTTTTCCATAAATTTTATTATACACATTTTATATTTTTTTGCAAGATGCTGTCCTAACTCATAAGATATTAAGCTAAGCATCATACTTTAAGGGATTCTTGTCCTTATGCCGGCCGTAAACAGTACCAAAATTATCAAGCTGCCTTTTTATTTCACCAAATGACATATCATACTTAACGGCACGAAAAGCTTCATTGGCTGTTAACGCTCTTGATAAGGCAATCTCAGCATTATCAACAATTCCAACCCCGCCGTTTTCATTCTCTGTGGTAAGCATAAGAAATCTGTATGCATCTCCAGGATATCGAACAAGAGAAACGGCCTTTTTTATATCAAGCTCTCTATCCAGAATTGCCTGATAAAGCTTGGTTTGATTCGTCTTCATCTTAACCGCAGGAATTGCTTCTTTAATGGTTAAGGGTCTTGAAAGTACAACCTGTTTGCCGTTGTTGCTTGTAATTACACTATGACCATATTCATCAGCCGTGGTAAGTTCTAAAAGTCTCTTTACCTTCTTATTTGAATGCGCAAACTTCATAGCAGAAATGTTATCAAGTCCGCCTTCATCCTTTAATTTTAAGAATACTGGCAAATTCTCATCCGCTACGGCATGGTCTTCATCAGCCATCACAATATCAATAGCTTCATCAGGCGTCAAAGTTCTGTATAAAGGTTGAATATCAGAGCGCATCATATTAAAAAACGGCTTATCATCATCAGAAATAGCAACCGTAAAAGCCAGATATTTCTGGTGTTTTTCTTTATCATTTTGTTTTAATTCTTCCGCTTTTTTCAAAGCATTAGCAGTTTCACTTGGTACAAACTCATCATCACATTTAAAAAAACTGTCAATAGCAGGATTATTAAAACCATATACACCTGCAAAATTAATATTTTTTATTAAGTTTGTATCAGTAAAATTAACTTTTGTTAAAAACATATTAACTCCTTTCAAATGCGTATGTGCATATACTTTTAAAACACAAAAAAACTTTTAATTGCAGCATTTTAAAAGGGTTTTGGCTAAAATTTTAACAAATTTTTACAAAACATTGCCGTATAAAACAAAAACCGCAGCATAGCCCGGTTTAATATGTGCTCCAAAATAAAAATATGCCGTATAAAAACAAATATATTTGTACAATAAATCTTTTTGCTGTTACCATACATAATATGAATCAATACAAAAAAGATTTACTAAATGCGCTTAAAACACTCAAAACTGATTATAATGCAGTTTCAACAAAGGCAGAGTTTGAATCAGAGGGTGCAAATTTTAATGAAGCACTGTATTTAAAAGAGCTTTCAAATGAAGCAGGGCTTGATTTTGCACTTAAAATCGGAGGCTGCGGAGCAATAAGGGATATAAGGGATGCAAAAAAACTTAACGCAAACACTATTGTTGCACCAATGATTGAATCTCCTTATGCTTTAGAAAAGTTTATTTTATCAGTCAAAAACGTCTTTTCTGATAAGGAAATGATAAATAAAAAATTTTTGATAAATATAGAAACAAAACAGGGAATAGATTGTCTTGATGAAATATTAAACTGCAAATATAGCAGGGAAATTTCAGGCATTGTTGTCGGAAGAACAGACCTTGCAGCCTCTCTTGGGCTAAAAAAAGACGAGGTAAACAGTGAAAAAATCTTCAACATTGTAAATTTAACAGCAAAAAAAGCGCTTGAATATAATAAAGAGCTTATTATAGGCGGATGTGTTACAAAAACATCAATCCCTTTCTTTAAAGACCTGCCGAAAAATTCACTCACAAGGTTTGAAACAAGAAAGATAATCCTTGATTCAAAAATTCTTGAAAACAATATTGCAATTGATGCAGTGCTTAAAGCTATTGATTTTGAACTTTTATGGCTTAAATATATAAACAATTTGCCTGACACATCTAAGAATGAAGACAATACGAGACTAAAAACCCTCGCAAAAAGGCTGGAACAATAAATTTAACCATTTTTTTTAAAATAACAAAAAACCATGCCTGAATAATATCTATGGTTTCAATAACAAAATCACTTGCCAGCCAGGCTATAATGCCATTTAGGGATGCAAAAAATCATCTTTACCTTATTTTACAAATAGGGTATTATAAAGCAATTAGAGGGGGAAAATATGAATAAAATTTTAAAAATGGCTGCTAAATGCCTTTTATTGCTAGGATTATTTTTAACGACAGGAGTACTTATGAGTGAAGCAAAACAAACAATCGACCCAAATGCCCAAAACTATACAAAAGTAAGGGCTGCGCACATTTTGGTAGATACTGAAAAACAAGCCTCAGGCCTAAAAAACAGAATTGAAGGCGGGGAGGACTTTGCCAAAATGGCAAAACAATTCTCAAAATGCCCTTCAGGACAAAGAGGCGGCGACTTAGGCTACTTTGGACGCGGCCAAATGGTTCCCGAGTTTGAAACTGCAGCATTCAATCTGCCGAAAAATGAAATATCAGCCCCTGTAAAGACAGATTTCGGCTGGCACATAATTAAGGTGACCGATAAAATATAAAATAAAAAATTCCATAATACTGTTCCTTTTAATTTATCTAAACCATAACTTTAAGTAATCTTTTGACAAAATCACGCGTTGTGACACTGATTCTTCGGCGGACTCTTGCTCTCATAGTTCTCCTCTTTTCAGTTGTAAATTTCGTTGTAATGCATAATTTAAACAAAAGTTTAAACCATTCCGTTTCGTGCTTTATGACTAATATAAAAGACGATACACAAACTATCGGTTCAAATTAGAAAAAACTTTATAGGAACTTTGATTTTATTTACAAAAGTTAACAAACAAAATGACAAAAACCCATGACGCTGACCTTTTTTCTCACAATAATCAGAATATTTTCAAACAGTTTCCTAAATGTGGAGCAAAAAAGGCTCAGCAAAAGGGTGTCTTCACTGGAAACAAATTTTAAAACCTATTTTATACTATCACTCTTTGTGCTGCCCGTTCTTTTATTTTTCTATATAAAAAGCATATCATTGAAAGTGATTTTCCTTGCCATAACAGGTGGATTTTTCGGAGCAGTTGGAAACGCCTGCCTTATAAAAGCCTTAAATTTAGGCGAACTCTCGGTCTTGGGACCAATAAATTCCTACAAAGCTGTTGCCGCCTTGATTTTCGGATTAATATTTTTAAAAGAAATCCCGGGAATCAATACATTATCAGGCATGGCTTTAATTATCCTTGGAAGCTATTTTATATTTGAAACATCAAAGGATGCTCCTATTGTAACAATCTTTAAAAGAAAAGATATCCAATTAAGAATATTAGCCCTTATTTTTACAGCACTTGAGGCTATTTTTATAAAAAAGATAATAATATTAACCGATGCCCTGTTTTCATTCATTCTATGGGTATTATCAGGCTGCATCTTTGCTTTTTTGCTCTTAAAATTAAGACCGGGCAATAAAAACCAGGCTGTCAGCAATAGAAAAAATCTTGCGCTAGCACGTTTTTTGCCATTGGCATTCCTTGTCTTAATTATGCAGATGTCAACAAACCTGGTATTTGAAAAAATCCCCGTAGCTGCAGCCTTATCCCTGTTTCAGCTATCAAACATTTTAAGTGTATTTTTAGGCTGTAAATTATTTAATGAAACACATTTGTTGAAAAAATTAACAGGCTCTATCATAATGGTTATAGGCTCAGCCATCATAATACTTAACGGATAGTCTGATTACAAGGATATTAAATGAAAGATTACAAAACCGGCGATTGTTATGAAGAATTTCACTCAAAAAGTGAGCTGTCTGTTATGCACTTTGAAAACAACTCTGCCAATCTTTTTATCCTTCAAAAACCTCCAAATGAAAGTACCATAAAGGAATATAAAAACTCAAAACCATTTTTCCAGATATATTTTAAAAATAACATAATATTTATCCTGATAAAATTCAAAAATTTGGATTGGATTGACATTCCATATATCCATAAAAAAGATTTGCCAAAAAGAATTGATGACGATACCTCTGGCTATCCTGCCAATATATACATTATAGACAGATTATCCGGAAAACTTTTAATAAAAAGACACTCCTGTTTTTCTAACGGACTTTCAAAGGCGCTCTATTTTGCAATGGAAAAACAAATAGAAAACCCTAAGCAAATCCAAAGAAATATAATGGAAAAAATAAACTCAATAAGGGCAAGCTTTCACCCAAACGAAATAGCAAGACTTTCATTGGGAAGATAAGCCCAAAAAAACATATGTTTCAACCTCTGCCGACAACTGCAAAAGAATATTTGCCCAAAACCAAATTTTCTTGTTTAATAATTCTATGAATAAAAAACTTCTTCTCTTGTATACAATTTTATTCTTTGCGGCAAATTTAATGCTTAATAATGCCTATGCAGCACGCCTATATCCTGAAAAATACTACCAGAATGAATGGTGTACAAAATGGGGCGGAAGACAGGAATATCTGTTATATGACAGAACAAGGGTAGATTGCCTCACAAAAACCTACGCCGTTGAGTTTGATTTTGCAAGCAAATGGGCAGAGGCTGTGGGCCAAAGCCTTTATTATTCTAAATTAACAGGCAAAAAACCCGCAATAATCCTGATTTTAGAAAAAGAAGACGACATAAAATACTACAACAGGGCGAAACTTTTAGCGGAAGATAATAATATAACACTTTGGTATATAAAACCGCCAACAGAAAATACCCGCAAACAAAAAACATATGAGAGCCAAGGCGCTATCTACATAAGTTTCAATGATATCCAAAAAATATTCAAAAGCGTTCTAAAAATCTTAGATGAATTTTTGTAAAAAACATAAACCCCGCCAAAATCAAAAACCCAAATACCTTTCATAAATCATCAGCATATCTTCTGGCAAAATAATATCCAAGCCTCCATCGCCATAAGGTTAATAACCCGCACTCTAAAGCCAAAACACCCCTTTGAAAAACAAAATCCCTCAAAAGAATAATCATAAAGGTAATGTCTAAAAAATCATTAAATCTTAACATATCTTTATGTTAAAAATATTTGAAAATTTAAAATCATTATTCAAAAGTTTCGGCTGGCATATTTTTATATGCATTTTTATAATATTGGTTGGAACCCTTTTATACCAAAGACTTACAAGCACTTTTATTACCGCAGAATTTCAAAACCTCCGCCCAATGCGCCCAAACATAAAGGTTTTTTATAAAGGCTATAGAATAGGTAAAGTTTTATACGTAAAACCAAACGAAAACTTTACAACAACCTATATGAAAATAGCTCTGCGCCACAATAACTTAAAACTTCCAAACAACATCGAAATAAAACTCCAAAGGGAAAAAGACAAATGGAGAAAAATAGATTACATCGAAATTATCTACCCAGAAAACCCCTCAAACACCTATCTTCAAAACGGAGATTTAATAAAAGGTACATCCACTGTCGATATTGAAACATACTTATCAAGCCAGGAGCCTGAATCCCTTGATAAAATAAAAGAAAACCTAAATAAAACCATAGAAGAATTATACGAAGCAATAAGCGCCCTTAAAGATTTATTCACATCCCTGAATGAAACAGTTTCAGAAAACAGGCAAAACATTAATGCTGCCGTAAACAATCTGCTTGGCGCCACAAAAAACATTAACAGTGTCACAAGAAAATTAAATAATTCAATTGACCAGGATAGACTAAATAGCAGTGTTTCAAACCTGGAAGAAACAACCGGATATGTTAAAAATTCAACATTAGAACTTGAAGTAATCACAAAAAGAATAAACGACCTCACAAATAGTATAAATTCTACAATGCCAAACGTTACATCCAGTATCACAGAAACAAATGCCATCATAAATAACCTTAATGAAATAACCTGCGGAGTTTCAAGCACCCTTAAAAAAAGGTTTGGAGGCTTAAGGCTGATATTTGGAAAAACAATAGATAAAGACTGCGACAAATGCCGGCAAAAATAGATTTTAACCATTTTGACTATCCGGCAAAAATATTAGCCAAACCTTCACCCTCTTCTGCACAGCATTATATATAAACACAGAAATATCTTATTCAACCTGCTGCATTTTTTATAAACTTTTATAAATTACCCTGCTGCAATTTCACAAAAACCTAAAAAATATACCGTCATGCACACACCAATACGCAAACCCCCGTCAGGCGCAAATAAACCCCGGGGAGAGAGAATAACACCCGGGGTAAACAGAAAAAAATTCACACAAACAAATGTTCTATTTCATTAATTCTATCCCTTTTAGCACGGCGCACGGCTATAATCTCATCCACATCATAAGGTAGCGGCTCATTTTTAATAGTAGCTTCCATAAGTTTAATTATTTTATAATCTCCGTTAAATAATTCTTCTTTCAACCTTAAGATTTCATTGCGTACGTTTTCTTTTTCCTTTTTATACTTGTATTCTTCACTCTTTATAATTTCCTGCCACTGGGATTTTAAATAAAAACGTCCCTCTTCTAAAATAACCCCCTCGCCATTAGCCTCATCAAGCTCGGCCACCTCGCCCTCAGGCAGATTCATAATAATTTTTGCATCCTCTATTGAAGATAAATCCTTGGCACAAGACATTATATTCCCATCATTATCCTTTAATATATACATTTAATTTTCTCCTTCATTTTCATCCTTCGGTGCGCTTCCGTTTAAATATAAAAAGCCAAGTGTTGCAATCGTACTTGATGTATATGTTATTTCAATAATTTCCCCCTTGGAAACAGGCATTTCTACTGCAGCATGCGAATTTACAACACCGATTGGAATCTGGTGCCTTGAACCCGTTAAAGACCTCTTTACATTAAACCAGGCATTTGTAGCATTGCATTTTACAAGGCAATATATCATACCGTTTGCAGGCATGGTATAAGATGCTCCGGAAGTCCCTGCTGTTAGCGCTATATATTTACCTGACGGCATAGAATACCCGCTTAGGGTTTCAGGGTCAGTTGCAAATGCCATATTTGTCTCAATCTCATCAATCCTTGAAGACAAAGTATTTGTATTAAGCGTTATATTATTCTGAATAATACTATCTCTGTTATTAAGGCTTTGATTAAGCGTATCAAGGTTTACTATCTGTCTTATTTCAAGTGCCTCTACAAGGCTTTCTTCGCTGACAAACCCGGAATCATTTTCAAGGTCGGATGTTTTTGTCGGCACATCGGAGGCCAAAACTAAATTATCCTGAAGTTCATCGACAGCAGCCGTCAGTACCTCTGTTTTATTAATCAATTCTCCTAAAAGGTTCTTATGGGCCTCAGGGTTTGAATTATGCGCCGCAAGTAAAACTTCGGGCAAATACTTAATTTGAACATTAATATCAGAAGGTTTATCTACAGCAGTTTTTACATCCAAAACTCTGATATCATTATACATATCATTCATTTTCACATTCTCCAATCTTCGGGTATACAAAAAATCTCGGGGTTTTGTTGAATTTATCAGGAATCACTGTCATATTAAACCCTTCATTGTTATGTAGTTTCAAACTCCAAAAATATTGCCCGACAAAATTTTCCCCTATTTTAAGTTTTTCAGTCTCATCGCTTGAAATATTAACTTCAAGCAAATTCCCGGTTATATTTTTATAACATTTTGAAATAATTACATCCTTTTTTGAGGTCGAATCGAGTCTTTTTGAAATACAAAAATCAATTGCAAAATTATCCACAGGCATATTAAATTCAAAAACAATAACCCCTGAATCTCCTCTCCTTGCTTTAATAGAAAGATTTTCCTTATTTATACTAAATGGCACAAAAATTTTCTCCTTTCCTTTCTTTCCTTTTTACACCCCCATACAGACAGGGTTTTCAGGCATAAAATGCCCGTAAAACCCCATCCTGGAGGCTAAGTTAATAACCAGACCTTATATTCCCATATTAACTTACAGTTTTTAAATCAAAATATTTTGCTATAGACTTATGCCAACCATTTAGGACACCAAATACAATCAAATACAAAAAACACAGCATTATAAAGTTTTACGCCCAAAAACAAATATCCCTCTAAAATCCGATTTTAACCGACAAAAGTTTCCAGAAAAACAGCCAGTTCTTTGAATTAAGCATCTCTTCGTCAATATTTTTATAACACCATTTTTTTATAATGCCCATTTTACACAATTCATCCATCACATCCTCAAACCTGTTTCTTATCTGAAACGGAAATAAGGACCCCAAAGACACAAGTTTTAAGAGCTTTTTTACCTGTATAGTAATATACATCTTACGTGCAAAATCCTTTTTAGGCATAATCTCTCTGTCTGTTGCTTTTTTACATGCCACAGATAGAGAAAGATGGATTCCTATGCTTTTATGCCAACCTTTTGAATGCGGATTTAAAGTAAGCAATTTTTGGCTCAAAAGGCAACTGCCATCTATGTTTTGGGTGAATTCATCATGTAAATACAAAACATAATTAAAATCCTTATAATCAACAACAGTAAAGATTTTAAACCCTGCCAAATGCTTTAAAAGAGCGTCTATTCTTTCTCTTACGGTTTTCTTATACCCACAATGCCCATCTGCCAATGCTTTATTCCTCTTTACACCCCGAAAAAGCAAGATATCATCAGTGTTAAAGTACAAAAAACCATCCTCTTTTCTATCCGTAAAATACAAATGAAAAATTATTATTAAAATATCAAATTCTTCAGGTTTTAAGCCCGTTATACCTATTTTTTCAAGAAAATCAAACAACTGAATATCACCGCAAAACACCGGCACAAGCAAATTTTCAGGAATAACCTTAATATTTGGCCTTAAAATTTTAAAATTTAAATTTGGCAATGGAAACAATTCTTGCTGCATACGCTTTATTATCAGACATTTAGAGAAAAAAACCCAAATAATATACAAAAAATTAATATTCTGTAAAAATGTGCCCAAAATGCACACAGGAGAAGGTTTTAAAATATTAATATAAAAATAACAAAACAGTGTAAAATAATGCTAAAATAGGGTGTCAAAAATTATAATAAGTATTAAAATTATAAACAAGATTTGAAAAAAGGTTACCAAATCTGTTAAAAATGCCTGAAACAACAGGCAAAACTGTGGAATTTAAAAGTTGTTTAAAATTTTTATCGGAAGAATACTTGCAAGCACAATAAAAGATGCTTTATTCTGCATAAGCATATTATTACTGTGTTTTAGCCCATATATAGAACTTAATAACAAATGGCGTGCAGCAATTATTTTTATATCATTTGTTCTCTGGCTTATGAGGCTGAAAATCCTTGAATACAAAGACCTTGGCGGTGTTTATGCGATATTTGAATATGACAAAACAGCAAGGCAAAAAGAAACATTTGTAGCAACCTTAAGCCATGACCTGAAAACGCCCGTCATATCACAAATTACGACCCTTGAAATGATTTTAAATGAAAATTTTGGCACATTGAATGATACGCAAAAATCAATGATTGAAGGAACCCTAAACTCCTGCAAATATGTGCGGGAGATGGTTTTCAGCCTCCTTGAAACCTATAAATACAAGAATGGAAAAGTTACCTTAAAATATGAAAATTTTAACATAAATAAACTTGTTGATGAATGTATAAACGAGGTGAAAAGCCTTGCAAGAGAAAGGAATATAGAGTTTAAAATCTTTTACGACACACGGGGCGACAACACAATTTCAGCCGATAGAATGCAGATTAAAAGGGTGATTATGAATTTACTCTCAAATGCGCTAAAATACGGTTATAGAAACAATTTTATCAAAATAAGTTTTGTAAACAGCAAAGGTTTTTTAAGATTTTATATTGAAAATTCAGGCCCAATAATCCCTGATAACGTGCTAAAACAGCTTTTTAAAGAATACTCATGTTTTTCAAATAAAAGAGCAAAAGCAGGTACGGGCCTTGGTTTATACCTTTCAAAACGAATCATAGAGGCCCATAACGGCAGTATAAAAGCGGAAAGTGCCCCGGACGATAAGAATATTTTCAGCTTCTATATACCGTCTGTAATTTTTGAGAAGCACAAAAGCGCTAAACCTATGGGAAAAATAACATTTTAACTGCCTGAAACCTAAACCACCATTGTTTTACAGCAAATATGAATTTTGCAACCACATAAAAAGAAAACATTTAGCAGACAATTGCATAATTGTATGTAACCGCCTAAACCTTTTTAACATAAAATATCAAGTTATAAAACAAAATCTCTTAACATTTTTTAACATTTAACAATTCAATACGTGCAAAAATGCAATCCCCGCAAAAGAACTATTTCACAGAATAAAAACACCTGAAATATACCGCTTGCAAGCTCCCTATCTTATTTTGGCAGCCTAAAAACAGGTGTATTTAACTCTGCCCTACATTTTCAGTATATCAAAAGCCTAAAAGCATCTCCATAATATACTTTCGCAGGCAGCAATATCCGCTAATACTAGGCCCATAAGCTTCTTAACGCAAATTAAATCATTATACAATTTATGCATGTTAAAAATAATCCTCAAAAACCCAGTCATATAAATACTTTGCAGGTTTGCACACTGATAAAAACAAGGCTCCGCAATACTTTAAGTGCAATACAACATAATAATAACCAAAAAATGTACTATACCAATATCTTTAGCCATAATAAACCAGCTAAAAGCCTGCAATAATAACATTTTATACGGCAAAAAATCGCCAAATGCCAATTAAATCAACATTCTTAGACGTAAAAAACCCCTCCATCCAAAATATAAAGTCTAAATTAACTTATTTGGTACTGAAAACCTAAATCATAAGCTTGTTTTAGCCCTTTTAGAAAATTTTTTACAGCTGAAATGGTCTGTTTATCAGGGATTTCAAAACAAATACAACGCCATAATGCCCTCAGTAAGCCTGTTTGCACATAAAAAATAATAAAATATTTTTTTACAAAAATTAGCAATTTGTGCGCAATTTTTTTCTATCCCAAGTTTTATAAATATATGAAAATAAATTTTCCGCTAATAAAATTAAATAAAAAAGGTTACAGTCAAAATACCATTCAAAACAAAGAACCAGCACCAAAAAATTTTGCAAATATAGAATTCACGGGCCTTAGCGCACTTTCAAGCTACAACAGCCTGCTTTATAATAAGCAAATGACCTCAAAACTCGGCAAAAACGCGCAGTCTGAAATAATTTCTGCCCAAAACAATACAAAAAACCTGCAAAATCAGGCCTCTTCACGCATTTTGTTCAAAGGAAACGCAAAAAACAGCGCTTATCAAGAATTTTCAGAATACAAAATTGTATCCGATGAAGAGTTTAAAGCTTTAAAAAAGAAATTTGATGAAAGACTAAAAGCCTTTCCTTGCGATACAAAAGAATATGCAGAGGATTATTTAAGCCTGACAAAAGCAAATATTCTGCTTGCAGATTTTATTGTACAAAATAATAACCCCGCAATAACAGAACGCACTATGGATTTAGTTAGTGCGGTGGAAAACGAATTTCAATTTAAAATTGCAAGCAAAATTTTAAATGATGAATCGCTTTCTAAAAACACAGCTATAGTTGAATCTTGCGACTTTCTCTTAAGCTGCATACAAAACAAAAAACAATTCAAGCTTGCAGCGAAAATGCTTGATAACAAAGAACTGTGCTCTAAAGTTAAGACAGATGATGTCACAAACTTTGGCTGCATTATTCAAAACGTTGAAAACGAAAGCCAGAGAAAGCTTGTTGAAAGAATTATCGAAAATAAAAATCTTTACGGTAATCAAGATATTATGCTTTTTGCAGACAGTCTGATAGCTAGTGCCAAAACCCCGATGCAGACTGAACTTGCCGAAAAAATACTTGATGATGAAAAATTATACAAGAATCAAATAATAATACAAAATGCGGGTGGTTTTATACGCGAAGCAGCAACCGAAGAGCAAAAAGAAATTATATTAAAAGCCCTTGATAGTGAAGATTTGCGCAATAATGAGTTAGCAATGGGAATATTGGGGCCTTTAGTTATAGCAAGTAAATCACCAGAACAAGCCAAAATAGCGCTAAAAATCCTTGATAATGCAATAAAATACAACAACCAAGCTTGGTTAAAAAGCGCACACGTTATTACCGCCATCTCGCGAAACCCGCACAGGGCAGAGATTATAAACACAATCCTTGATAATGAAAATCTATACAACGATAGCACTTTAATTCAAAATATGCCGCAGCTTATGATGGCAATCAGAAATGACAAACAAGCAAAAACCGCACAAAATCTACTAAATAACGAAACTCTGAATATCACACAAAAACTTGCATTGATATTTCAAAATGACACAGCAGATATTCAGGATATTGAAACACTAAAAAAGAAAATAGGTGCTGAAAAATTTAACAGTCTAAATTTAAACGACACCTGTATAGCAGTACTTTTTGGGGATTTTTATGGAATTAAAGATTTTGAAGAATTAAGCCCCATACAAAAAAGAAAGTTCCTAAATGCCCTCACTAAAGGCAATTCTAAAGCATTTGACACCACAAGTGAAATACAGCAATTTTTCCCCTTAATTCCAAAAAATAAAGAGGAATACTGCAGCCTTCTGCCGGCGGTTGCTGGCTCAATCGGTGTGAGCGTGGTGCCTTTGGCTGATAAAAAAATTGAAAAATTCAATAATGATATTAAAAACCTGGCAATAGCTCTGAAAGACATACCAGATACCGAATTTACAAACATTGAAATAACGCAGGAATATTCAAGGGAAGAATTTATACTGGATGCCCTAAAAGCCACACAGGAACTTGATTTTGAAGAAAAACAAAAGGTGTTTGATTATTTTGGCTTTACACTAAAGAAAAATGATATAAATAAAACAGGCTATACAATAGCTGAATACCCAAGAAACAATGACGAAACACCTAATACAACAAACCCCAGGATAATTAATGCAATAGAAAATTTTAGAACAAACGTAATAAAATTTAACCAGAACAATAAAATTAATTGCAATAATAAAACTCTTGAAGTTTCTTTAAATGAAATCATTCAAGCTCTTCCTGAGCTAAGAACAATAATTCAAAGAACGCAAGCCGGAATGCAAGGAACAAAAGGAAGTCATGAATTTGACGTTCTGAAACACTCCTTAAAGGTTATGCAAAAAATCGTCCAAAACCCTGAGTTTACAAAACTTAACAATTCTGATAAAAAAATTATACTCCTTGCATCCCTTCTTCATGACATTACAAAGCTTGAAGGTAATATCGACCCGAACCATCCGCTGGAAAGCAGCCTTGATGCATATTTTATATCCAAAAAATTTAACCTTTCAAAAGATGAAGAAGATAAGTTTTATGCCTTAATTAAACACCATGAGTGGCTAGGCTATGTAAATACTGCGGACAATGAAAACGAGCGCACCGAAAGACAAAAATCTATTGCATATGATTTAAGGTATGATAATTTATTTGAAATGGCGTTAATTTTTACCCATGCAGACCTAAAAGCCATAAAACATAACGATAGTTTCCATGACACTAAAGAAGGAGCTGCAAGAACCGATTTTAACGGCGTTACAAGAAGTTTTGGCGAAGCAGCAGATTACCATGCAAATAAAATACGAAAATATATTTATGAGCTAAAAGCCACACAGCCAATATTACCATGTGTAGAATTTCCAAAGGCAAGCAGGATAAATAAAGCCATAAAAACAACAAACCCTGACGGCACAACAGATATAAAAGGCATATACAAAGATAAAGACGGGCTTATTGTAATTAAATTCAACGAAGTTGAAGACTGGGAAAAAATAGGATTTCCAAAAGGAAGTATCTCTAAAGGCATAAAAGGCACAACAAAAACAGGCAGAAAATACAACACCGGAAACATTAAAAGCATAGCCCACGGCTGCGATAATGCCGACAACCTTTTAAAATTCAGCGCATTTCAACTGCCAGGCTCTAATGCGGTAATATCCGGAACATACACAATAACGCCTGAAAATAATACCAGATTCTACCAGCCTCAGGGTGTTTTATTTACGTCCGAAACCAAAAATATACACGCAGGAGGCGGCAGCAACTATGGGTCGGGCAACAAGAAAAATGTGGATGAACATATTAAAAAACATTATATTTTTGGCGGTGAAAAAGAAGCAAACAGAGTGTTTATCTCTAATTTAATCAAAAATGCCCTAAACCTTAATGATGAAGAATATGTAAACTTTGTTAAGGAAAATGAAAACAAATCGCTTAGCGAAATTACACCGGAAAGTGCAAGAATAGCCGTAGCAAAAGCTCTTGCAGACCTCAATATAAATAGTGACGATGAAGAAGATAGTTATAATGAAATATTAATCTCAAACCCGAATCCGCCAATGGCAGTCTTTGCATATTCAATTGACAAAGAAGAAAAAATCAAAAACCCGATAGATTTTCTAAACAGAGACACTTTGACAGAAGGCGAAGATGAGTATATTATGCTTGAAGATAACAAACATAGCGTAAAAGAAAGAACAGCCTTTTTAAGAGATTATGCACTAAAAAATGACCTGGCGTTTATAATTTTTGGGGAATAAAGCAAAAATCAAAACTTTTGCACCATTAAAACGTTAAATGTTTAAACAGGGCATATACAAAGTCTTAATGAAAAAAGATATAGTCCATGCTAATATACTGTTAAAGGATTTGGTATGGAACAAAAATCACTATTTGAGGATGATAAAAACCAGCCTCTGGCTTGGCGTTTAAGGCCCAAAAACCTGGATGAATTTGTAGGGCAAAAACATTTAATCGGCGAAGGAAAGGTTTTAAGAAAACTAATTGAAAATGATACAATTTCATCAATAATTTTCTGGGGAAATCCCGGTATTGGTAAGACTACTCTGGCAAGGATAATAGCAAATAAAACCAACTGTGAATTTATTGATTTTTCAGCCGTCACAAGCGGCATAAAAGAAATAAAAGCTGTTATGGCGCAAGCTGAAAGCAACAGAAAATTCGGACAAAAGACAATAGTTTTTGTGGACGAAATTCACCGTTTCAACAAAGCTCAGCAGGATGCGTTTTTACCATTCGTTGAAAAAGGCAGTATAATTTTAATTGGCGCAACAACTGAAAACCCCTCATTTGAAATTAATTCAGCCCTTTTATCAAGATGCAGGGTTTTTGTATTTAAACCACTCGAAACGGAAGATTTGATAACACTTTTAAAGCGGGCAATATCTGACAAACGAGGGTTTGGTGAAGAAAAAATAAACATAGATAATGAGAGCCTGAGCATTATAGCACAATTCGCTAACGGCGATGCAAGATGCGCGCTATCAACACTCGAAATGGTTGTTTTAAACGCAGACACAGATAAAGATGGTAAAATCACGGTCACAAAGGAAAACCTTGAACAGTGCATATCAAAAAAATCTCTTTTATACGATAAAAATAGCGAAGAACATTATAATATAATTTCTGCACTGCATAAATCAATGAGAAATTCAGACCCTGACGCTGCTGTTTATTGGCTTGCAAGAATGCTTGAAGCGGGTGAAGACCCCTTATATATAGCCAGAAGAGTTACGAGGTTTGCCTCCGAAGATATAGGCCTTGCAGACCCTCACGCCCTTGAAATAGCTGTTGCGGCATATCAGGCATGTCATTTTATCGGAATGCCCGAGTGCACGGTGCATTTAACACAAGCGGTGATTTATATGTCAATGGCACCAAAATCAAACGCCATGGATATTGCTTATATGCTTGCAAGAAAAGATGCAAAAGAGCAGATAGCAGAACCTGTGCCGCTGCATATAAGAAACGCCCCGACAAAATTAATGAAAGATTTAAACTATGGCAAAGGATACCAGTTTGCGCATAATTCAGATGAAAAATTAACAAATATGCAATGCCTGCCCGATTCTTTAATAGACAGAGTTTATTATAAGCCCACAGAGCAAGGAATGGAGACAAAATACAAAGCGCGATTAGAACAAATTAAACAATGGAAAAAATCACATTAATTTTAATGACATCGGGAATAATAAGCTTCGTTTGGTTTTATATAAACATTCAAATTTTATGATAAGATTACAACAGGTTGTATCAATAAAACTTTATATCAAGGGTATTTAATGAATACTGTAAAATTAAAT
The DNA here is from genome assembly GCA_910583725.1 of uncultured Vampirovibrio sp. Classification (GTDB taxonomy): domain Bacteria; phylum Cyanobacteriota; class Vampirovibrionia; order Gastranaerophilales; family Gastranaerophilaceae; genus MGBC122484. The sequence goes on along the minus strand of CAJTXZ010000006.1, from coordinate 93,583 downwards.
AATGGCGTTGAAATGCCAACTGTTGGCTTTGGGGTAATACAATCGCACTAAAAAAAGCACCATGCATTATAATGGCGGGGACTGCCGTTATCGTAGGCGAAGAATGAGCCGTACGAGAATGGTATGCGGACAGCTGATTTTTTAGCGTAAGCGTTAAAAATCGCGTGCGCGCTGAGGGAAGCCCAAAGTCTTAAAATTCAATAATACCGCATTAAAAAAGCACCTGTAAAAAGGCACATGGTTTGATTACTTATGACAGATGGTTTTACCATTTTAGGCAATATTAACAAAAAATTTTCATTTTATGCTTGATTTTTGTAATTACAAAACTAAGTTATAAAAATACCCGACAATTGTAAAAGTTATAAACATAAAAATCACAAATCTAATAATCAATTCTTTTTTCATTACTCTTGAAATAATAATCATTTCAGGTAAAGATAATGCAACAATCGCCATCATAAATACTAAAACAGTTCCGATGGCAGCCCCTTTATCAATCAATACCTGCGCAATCGGTATAATTGTTGTTGCGTCAGCATACAGAGGAATCCCTGCAAGAACCGCTAAAGGAACTGCAAAGAAGTTATTGTTACCCATATATTTAATAAAGAACTCCTGTGGAACATAACCATGTAAAAATGCACCGACACCAACACCAAGAAGAACAAAAAGCCAAATCTTTTTCATTAAGTCTTTTGCATAAATAAATGCGTCTTTGATTCTTTCTTTAGTTGTTAATTTTTCTTCTTCGCCACCGCAACTGCAAGAGCAGCAACAAGAACCATCATCAGCTTTAGTACCTAATTTTAATAAGTAATCTTGTAAATATTTACCCCAACCAAATTTTTCCATAATCATACCGCCAAATGTACCAATGGCAATTCCTGTTGCAATATAAATTACTGTTATCTTCCATCCGATAATCCCTGCAAGAACTAAAATTGCAATTTCATTTATCATAGGTGAAGTTATTAAAAAACTCATTGAAACACCAAAGGGAACACTTGCTTCTGTAAAACCGATAAAAACAGGAATTGAAGAACAAGAACAAAACGGAGTTATTGCACCAAAGAATGAAGCAAAAAGATGAGCTAAAAATTTCGGTTGTTTTTCGATAAAGTGTTTTAATTTTTCATTATCGATATAACTTCTCAAAAATGAAATAACAGAAATTATTGAGAACAACAAAAATAATATTTTTAGAACATCGTACATAAAAAAGTGCAAGGCTTCGCCAAAACTTGTTTCAGCCGACAAGCCTAAAATTCCATAAACAAACCAATCTGCAAATTTTAAAAACATTGTTTATTACCTCCGTTAGGTTATTAAGCATTGACTTTTTACAAGGTTTATTCCATAATTGGAATATTTTATGCTACATATAATATTCCATTTTTGGAATAATGTCAAGAGGTTAATATGGATAATAATTTAAACAATAAAAAAGCAGAAATATTTAAAGCATTGGCTAATCCTGCAAGATTGGATGTGATAGATCAATTATTGGAAGGTGAAAAGTGTGTGTGTGAAATTCAAGAGAATTTAAAAAAATATCAACAAGCACATATTTCTAAGAGCTTGCAAAAGCTCAAATCTGTTGGATTACTCAAGGACAGACGAGATGGCATGAATGTTTATTATTCACTTAGGATTTGTTGTATGAGTGAATTTTTCGAGTGTTTGAATAAAATTTTAGATAATTAAGCAAATTCAGATAAAATTCAAAACGGTCATTACCGAAATAATCAAACTATTTGTCAAACGCCCAGTACAGGCTAAAACACAGACTATACTTTGCAGAAAACCCAAGTTGCCGAAATAATACAACTAGCTGTCAGACCATCAAAAGAGGCATTTGACCGTTTTGTTTGACACTTAGTTTGATTATTTCCTACCCCTCAAACCCCGATATATAGCTAACTTTCCCAAATAATACAACTACCCGCCATAATCCAAATGCCTCAAAAAATACAGCACCCGAAGGTGCTAGATTATAAATTATAATGGCGAAGAAGATGGGTCTTGTTGAGCCGTCAAGCTCGACAAAAGCAGAGCGAAGGGTTTGATACCCGTAATTTAAAATTCAATAATACCGCATTAAAAAAGCACCCGAAGGTGCTAGATTATAAATTATAATGGCGGACTTGATGCTTCTTATATCGAACCGTTTATTATGACTTTGAGAGAACAATTAGCTGATAAGAATAGTACAAATTTGATTTACTTGTTGAATAAATGGGATGAGCAAAAAGTGGCATAGAAAACTAACACATTATTATCTAATGTATAACCGAGACAAATAACACAATAACAATATTTAAAATCATATAAATTAACCATACAGACACAACAAGCAAGCCCATAAGTGAGTGAATAAGACTGAAAGATATAAATAGGTGCAGTATTGCTAGTACAGACGATACACAGCGAAGAGCTTTGCTCTAAGCGGTGTATCATAAGTACAAGGTGATATAGTATTCAATGAATATGATTGTGTTTTATGAATGAAACGCAATGACTAAGACCTAGTCCTTAAATACATCCGCTCCCTTTTGACCTGCTTTTAGTAGACTATAATAGAATTCCAGTTCTTGTTCTGTTGCAGTATTTAATATCTGCATAGACCTAATATAGAATGGGTTATCGTTTACTGATACTTTTTCTAGGTTAAATCCTACATCATCTATATTTAATCCCAGAGCTGTTATAATCTTATTTAAAGTATCGAAACTAGGCTTGTATGTACCTAGTTCTAACTTAGAGATATGTTTTTCATGAACTCCTGCTAACTCAGCTAATTTTTCTTGAGTCAGTCCTTTTGACTTTCTTATCTGTTGTAATTTTTTCCCAAAACTATTATCTTTGCTCATTTTAGACCTCCTAACCATTGTAAGAGGTATAAGAACAGAAAATAACATCGTTATATGATAGTTGTATTAAAAGAAAATATCAGATATCTGGTATTTTCTTTTTGTTCATGTTATGCTTTGACTAAAATATCGTAGTTAATTACTAAATGGCGAGCAAATATGAATGATGAGTTAATACAGACATTAAGAAAAGGGTTAGAAGAAAACAAAAAGCATTTAGGAAATGTCTATACAAGTATGCTACAAGATATAATTAGAAGTCTTAAAGATGATAAAGCTAATGTGCAAATGATTGTTGAAAATGGTTTTACTGAAACAACCATAAATCGATTAATTGATACAAGCGAGATACCAGAAAAAACACTTGAAGAAGCTATAAGACTTTCTAATGAGATTATCGCTCCTATTGTACGCAAGAACAATGGAGGAAGATAAATGCAAGGAACAAAACAAACCGAACAACATCTAGCTAACCTATTTAAAGCACGCTTTCCTATTATATACATTGAAACATGGGAAGAAAATCGTATCGTTGAGATGATATAAAGAATATGCGAGGATAAAGAGCTAATTAAGACCCAACGTATTCTATATTGTTGGAGTTCTACAACTGGTTTGTTACAACTAACCGACAAGACAACTATTGACAGGGAACACTCTGCTATAAATGCTCTTGAAACATTTAATAGGATTGATGACAATGCTATCTTAATATTAAAAGACATTCATGATGATTTATCTAAGGGCAGTATAACCATATCAGGAAGCGGTTGCATTAAAAGAACACTAAGAGATACTGCCAATGCTATAAAAAACTCTAAGTATATGAAAAGTGTTGTTATTATAGCTCCTGTGCTTGAATTACCTATAGAACTACAAAAAGATGTAACGGTTGTAGACTTTGCTCTACCTAGTTCCGAAGAAATTAAAACTCTGCTTGACAAAATAATAATAGATAATCTGGGGGAAGAGAAACTTCTTTCAGAGGAAGATAAAAGTATTTTTGCTAAAACAGCTCAAGGGCTTACCCTACAAGAAGCTGAAAATGCCTTTGCCAGAGCTATGGTTGAACGAAAGCAGCTTACTATAAAAGAACTTGATATTATTATGGATGAAAAGTGTCAAGTAATCAAAAAGACAGGGATACTGGAATTTATTAAATCTGACCTAAAAATGGAAGATGTAGGAGGATTAGAAAACCTAAAGCACTGGTTAGAGAAGCGTAATAACTCATGGTTAGACAAAGCCAAAAAAAATTATAATCTTCCTGCACCCAAAGGTGTATTAATTACAGGTGTACCTGGTTGTGGAAAATCAATGACTGCTAAAGCAATGAGTGCGTTATGGAAACTTCCGTTGTTAAGACTGGATGCAGGTAAAATATTTGATAAGTGGGTAGGTGGAAGTGAAGAAAACATTAGAAAAGTAATAAAAACAGCAGAGGCTGTAGCTCCTAGTATTTTGTGGATAGATGAGATAGAAAAAGGTTTTGACCAAAACGAAGGCTCAATAGGCAAAAGGATTTTCGGAACATTTTTAACTTGGATGCAGGAAAAGACAAAACCTGTATTTGTAGTAGCTACCGCAAATAATATTAGTATGTTACCCCCAGAGATGATGCGAAAAGGAAGATTTGATGAAATTTTCTTTGTTGACATTCCTACATCAATCGAAAGAAAGTCTATATTTAAGCTTCATCTTAATAGAATGCTAAAAGGAAGTGTGTCTGAAAACTTTCCTGTAACAGATGAACTAATTACTAAACTGGTTGATATGACAGAGGGGTTTGTTGGAGCTGAAATTGAGCAAGTTATTATATCTGCTGTATTTGATGCTTACTCAGAAGATAGAACATTGCAAGAAGAAGACTTGTATAGAGCTGTGAACAATACAGTTCCTCTATCTATTACTCAAGCAGAACAGATTAAAAAGATTAGAGAATGGGCTAATCAACGAGCTGTATCTGCAACAGCAAGAGAAGACAGTAACACTCCCAGAGGTGGTAGAAAAATAAGTTTTTAAAATATGTGATTAATAGTTAAGAAAGAGGTACATAATGAATGAAGATTTAATTAGACAAGCAGAAGAATACTATAATATGGGTATGAAATTTGTACAGGTTATGTTATATAGCGATGCAATAGAATGTTTTAATAAGTCAGCGGAGTTGTTTCCTACATTCGAATGTTACCAAAACAGAGGAGGTGCATATCGCTCTTTGGGTAACTATGATGAAGCTATTTCTGATTATAATCAAGCTCTAACACTTGACCCAAATAATGTAGATGCTTTAGATGAGTTAAATACTCTTAAAAGTTGTCTTGAACCTTTTGAACATTATTTTAATATATCCACCGAAGAACTTGAAAAACAAAATTTTGAAAAAGCACTAGATTATACAAATAAAATGCTAGAAGTGTGCCCAGGTGCTTCACACAAGAGCGTGCTTTATAACTATAGAGGTCTAATCCATGCTATTTTAGAGCATAAAGAATTGGCTATTAAAGACTTTTGGCAAGCTATAGACTCATATATAGGAAACGTGGATAATTATATTTGTTTGGTAATGGCATGTCTTATGGAAAATGAAGAAAAAACACCTCCTCCTTTTTCAGTTGTATGTTATATACTAGCTGCTCTTATCGTTAAAAAGCAAGGTGGTGATGTATATGCTGAGCTAGATTTAAGTATGAGAAAGTTTGCCCCATGGGTGGGTATGCCAGAAGTTATGTGTTCTGCACTTTATAGCATGATTATCGATACGGCTCTAAAACCTCTAGATAACATACTAATAGGAGCTGATATTAATGAATTAATATTAAGTAACTATCAACGTTTACAAGAGATAAGGAACAATCAATCTTATATAGAACATTCAGGTTCAAGAAAGCTAGATTTATAATATGTCTGGGAAAAGTAACTATAGAACATATTATACAACAATCAAAGCTCTTATTGTATTCCTTGTTGCACTCACTACGGTCTTATTCAGATTTTTAAAAGAAGTAAACCGATTGAGGTTGTGGGGTGAATTTGTTAAATCATTACTTATTTCTTTTGTTTTTCTTGGAATTATAGCTGGAGTCGCTCAAGCAAGCCCAGAAATAGCAGGAATAATGTCAATAGGCGGGGTAATTTGGTTTTGTTATCATTGGCATAAAAAATTATCCTATGCTGATACAAGATTAAATCAATCAATGTGGCAAGAGCGGGCATGGTGGTGGACTCTTGACGGGTGGCAGTTTGAACAGGAAGTAGCAAGAGTTTTTAGGAGTGTAGGTTACAATGCCAATGTTACTAAAGGTTCAGGTGATGGCGGTGTAGATATAATCATTACAAATGGAAATTATAAAGCAATAGTTCAATGTAAACATTATCAAAATCCAGTACCGCCAGAACCTTGTAGAGCATTATGGGGTTGCAGGGATGATTTTAATGCTGATGAAGTCATTATGGTGGCTTCCAGTGGTTTAACAACAGCAAGTGCAAGATTTGTTCAAAATAAACCCGAATTTAAGGTCTATAACCTTGATGACATAATTATAATGAGTAAACAAAGCGAAGCTAAAAATATTAATAATAAAGTAAATAAACTCGACTGCAAACAAGTTATGACAGCAAATAAGAGAAGACTGGATATATAGCTTAAAACAATTTAAGGACTCTTTTATCTTCTATCCCCAAAAGTCAACAAGGAGTTAACTTACAGATAGATAATCAATCAAACATCCAACGAGACCTGGTTCCAAGGGTCAACAACCTGGTTGAAATAACTAAGACATAGTTTTATGTATCGGAATATTAAAAGAGCCTGTTTTAAGGCTCTTTTATACAATTTATAGGTATAAACTGACGTAATGTCTTATTATGACAGGATTTTAGGTAATTTTAAATTATATACAGCTATATACCATTATGAGGTTATCCTAGTTATATAATTATTCAGATTACCGATTGAACAGCTATATTGTCTAGCAATCATTGTTTTGGGTACTTTCAAAGATAAAAGCTTTAAAATATCCTCTTTGTATGGGTCTAGCTTTGATTTTCCTTTACCCTTAGGTCTTCCGAGTTTAACTCCTGCAATTTTTCTGGCATGTAAAGCTTCACGAGTTCTTAGACTGATAAGCTCTCTTTCAATTTGAGCTACAAGAGCAAAGATAGTACTTGTAACAGTGGCAGTGATTGAGTCATCAGTGTTATTAAAATTTTCTTTGAGTGAGTAGAGTATTATTCCTTTATCCTTTGTAATTTTAATAACTTCCAATATTTGCGTTATTGACCTTGCTATACGAGATAGTTCTGGAACAATCAAAACATCATCCGATTTCATAGAGTCTAGTAATACTCCCAGTTTTCTTTCTTTATAGTTAATCTTTCCCGAGCAGTGTTCCTCTGTAAATTCAACATTACCAAGCTTTAACCTGTTAGCGAACTGTAGTATATCAATCTTATTTTTTTCTGTGTCCTGTTCTAGTGTAGATACTCTTAAAAATGCGTATGTAGTCATTGTATTTCATCCTTATTTTTCATCTTTGCTGCTTCAGTAACATGAAAAGGTCTATTTTTAATTTTTTTGTATGTATTCAACCAATAAAAGACAGACCTTTTTATTGTATGAATTTCTATAATAAATACGGTCGTTTTTAGTGTAGGTTTATAAGTGCTTCAACCTCTGTTTTAATGTCGTATAAATTCTGTTCTATCGTTTCTGATAGTGCTAAAAGCCCTGTTATTTCTCTTTTATCATGTCTAGAATTGTCTAAGCCTAGTATGTTGTCTTTCAAGGCGATAACAAGCCCGTAGGTATTATGTATTAATGCGATTAGGTCTAATGTTTCCATGTTCTTTTCCTTTATCCGTATATCTTTTTGTATTCTGCTATTGTTTTAGGTGTGAAGTGAAAATCAAGATTAATCAATGGAAGTTCTTTAAAGATGTAATCAAGATTGATGTATCCTGCTTCAAAATAACCCAGTCCTAAGCTCGTATAGCCAAAATGCTCATTGTATCCACTTTTATCTATTTCAGTTATGTAGATGTCGACATTATTATAGAAGTAATGAAGAACAGGCTTTGTGCTATCCCCTTGTCCGTCTGTTTCATAGATTGAGGGGGCTTGTTGTATAACATTAGAGAGTTTATCTACTATATCCTTAAAATAGCTTTGTTCATTACCTCTTAACCCCTGTATGAAACATAGAGCTTGACTCTGTGGCATGAATTTTAGAATTGTCTTGATGTTGTCTTGATTAGTCATTTTCTTAACCTCTTTTTGAATTGTGTAGGGGTAAACCCTACACAACATCAAACTTCATATAACTTGAAACCTTTAAAAGTGCCTTGTATAATTCAGCATATTTTGTTTTTAAAGTCTTAGTATCAACATTGTTTCTTGTAATTTCTTTTAATGTAAAGGTGAAAGCCCCTGCTTTAAGTTCCATAACATTAGCTTTATTCATAATGTCTTTAACTTCCGCTGCTTTTTCATCTCTTAACTCTTTAAGTTCTGCTATCTTGCTATCAAGTGATTTAATAATTCTTGCATTGTCTTCAAGATTAATGTTTGTTGTAATAACTGTAGCTGTCATAATGTTTTCCTTTCGCTTGTTTGTGTTTACATGAACATTGTACATGAAAACATGAATAAAGTCAATGCTTTTGTTTCTGTTTTCGTAATAATTATTTACATAACTATTGATTATGTCCATGAAATAGTGTATTGTAATAAACAAAAGGAGAATTGAATATGACAGATTTTGAAACTCTTGATATGCAAGCAACAGAAGAACTTAAAAGACAAGTAAAGTCTCTCGTTGTTGCTAAGGGGTATACCCTTGAAAAACTAGCTCTTGAATTAAATGAGAAGTATGGAACTAAAGACAGTAAGACAGGCATATCAAATAAACTGGCTAGGGGGTCTTTAAGGCATATAGACATGCTTAGGATACTGGATGTATTAGGTTATGATTTTGAAATTAAGACTAAATGCTAGATAGAGGAGTATTTTCTAAAAGCTATCTAAAACTAATTAAGGGTCTGAAAAATTTTATAGTACTATGTAAAACTTTGTACCGTTAGTTGCTGTATTTATTGTTATTATTAAGTTATAGCGATACAGAATGTTTATTATATGATTAAGTTATGAAAGAGAATGCAATCATAGTGACGAAACTACCAAATATAATATTTGTTATAGCTTCCATTCTTGTTTATAAAAAGAGGGTTGTTATTGACTTTACGGAAACCAGTGTTCAAACGGCATTAAGACTAGCTAATCATGTTGTAAATAGCCTCTTAAATAATGTTGAATGTAAGAATAAACAGAGCATTTGTACAATATCAAGAAGTAGAAGTTGTATTACAATTAGTGTTTCACCTGATAATACTATTCCTGAAAACTCTTTAAAGCAATATTTAACAAAATACAAGAATAACAAACTAACTTCTTGTCTGGAAAATGTCTATAAATGGTCTAAACTAGAGAAGAACTTTAAAACAAGTATTAGTAAAGATATAATATTATCAAGTGTAAAAATTGATACAGTAGAACATTTACCCGTTATAATGCAGGGGTATTTTGATAAAACTATTGATATAATTGGTATGCGATTTAGGATTACTGTTGATGACACAATGTATACGGAAGAAAAATCTCCGTTTATATGTAAAACCCTTGAAGATGAGCTAATCAACAATAACTTCCAAAATTATAGTCTGACTTGTTCGTTAGACCTTACTAAATATATTAATGACAATAAAGATAATGATAACGAAACAAAAACAACTACTAAAAACAGCTTTACCAAACAACAAAAAGAAATTTATAACTATGTAAAGCAAGCTATTGAAGATTCTAATTCAATTACCAGAAATGAATTATATAAGTTCTGTAAAAGAGGTAATAATAAAAACAAAGATAAAGCTTTAAGTAAAGCAATATGTGAACTTAACAAAAAATATATGCTAAAAAATAACATTGATAGAAAATTACTAGAATTTGATGACGATTTCAAAGAATACAGTATCATCAAACCTGTATTATGATTACTTAAAAACTTATCAATTACCAACTTAACAAAAGTTCACAATCCCCTTGCTAACCATTAAGAATAAGGGGATTGTGTTTGTTTTGTTCAATTATTGGTTACCTAGCCACTTATTAGTAATTTGGTAATTTTAAGCCTGACACCATTATAATACAGCCCCTTAAATCGGCTGCAAGGAATTTATAATGGTGAACTTAAAAGAAGATAATTACATTTATGATACATCGGACCTAGAAATTTTACATGATAATTTTGAAGAATATGATGTTAGCGACTTAGATGATATTATATCCTATGACAATTCAAGAGAAACGCAAAATTATAATTACTACAGAGAGGACGAGAATAGGGCTATACCAGAACTGCATATAGACTCTGTTCAACAGCAATCTCCAGTTATCGGCTATGACTTTATTAAATTGTGCTTGCCTCTTATCCATGCTGATGAAGTAGGGTTTACAGTTACAAGGGGAAATTTCTTTAGAACAAGCCACCCGAATATCCCTGCAAAAGAGGATGAAAGAATAACAAGAGCACTATTTGGAGAAAATAGAAATTATAGACAAATGCTCTTAACTGAGGACGAGCAACAGAAGTTAAACTCTAACACCTACGAAAATCAACCATTCAGAGAAGCTAAGTTAAGATTTCCTAATGCTAAACCCTTTTTTGATAGAGACAACTTACGCTTAGGTCTTGGACACATGTATTTTCATAATGGCGATTTTATCGTATCAATTAGCGGTAAAGTTGTTTCAAACGAGGGTAACTTAGGACTCATTGCTCTTAATAATATTGATGAGGCTCTTAATACAATTAAGACAACAAGATTAGTGGACTTTAACAATGAGGCATTTAGGCAGCGAGCAGAGGTGTTATCTTTACATGTTACAAATGACTTACTTGTACCAGATATAAATTCCTATACTAAGGCTTTCTCTAGCTATCTTCCTTTGAGAACAGACCGCTATTGCGTATTAAACTACGGTAATAGTGGCTATGAGGTACTAGCAAGAGGCAAGCAGTCTAAGCAGACTCCTAACTATCAATTCTGTATCTATAATAAAGGTGCAGAAATCAGAGAGCATAGACAACGTAGCTACATTAAGCGTATCGGCGGAAGTGGCATGGCTATTGCCAACAACACCATAAGAATGGAGTTGCGTTTAAGAAATTTTCCTGCGATAAGAAAATTCCTTGCTCCAGACCGTAAAAAGGGAACATTAACTCTTAATGAGTTGCTGGCATGCGAGCAGAGACCTGTTATACAGATGTTAAGCCTCTTAAATATAACTACCGAAAGTCTTAGAGAGGCTAGAGGTAAGTATATAACTATGGTTGAAGAGGATACTTACCCAACACAGGCTGAATTTGAACGCATGCATGGACTCATAAGATTATTAGAGCTGCATGATTATGATTTATCAAAAGTCCGTAGCTACATAGAAGTTGAAACAAAGCGTAAGACTCATTCTACATATTTCAAAGAAAAGCGAGACATCCTGCAACGGTACATCACCTGCTACATGCCTCTGACCGTAGCTAATTTGACCGAAGTATTACAGGCTATGAGTTATTAGGGGTGTACAAATGTTGAACAATTTCCCTAATAGTGATAATAATATAGTGTTTGTGGTGGATGATATTACAGTCGAAGTTCATAAACCCAGCATTATAACAAGCGAAGAAGATAATAAACAACAATTAGCAAAATACCTTTATAGACTTATGGAAATTGGCAGTAGGGTTAATTAAGCTATATTTGTAGTAATTTTGTACCTCTTATTTGTGATACAATTCAAGTAAGGGGTATATATGACAAAAAAGAAGAAAGCAGAAATTGTAGATACCAATAAAGCAGTTGCTTATATTCGTGTATCTTCTAAAGAGCAAGAAAAGGGTGGTTCTCTTTCTGCACAAGAAAAATTACTTAGACATTATGCAGAACAACAAGGACTAGAAATTGTTGAGTGCTTTAGAGAAGCTATGACTGCTAAAAAGGCAGGTCGTAAACAATTTAATGCAATGCTTAAGTATCTTAAAGAAAACAAGGATGTAAGAAAATTACTTGTTGAAAAAACGGATAGAATTACTAGAAACTTTAAAGATGTTGTTGATTTAGATGAGATATATGGTTTAGAACTTCATTTTATTAAAGAAAACTCTATTATATCGGAGAATTCCAGAAGCTATGAGAAAATGCTATATGGTTTAAGAGTTGTACTTTCTAAACAGTATATTGACAACATGAAAGAAGAAGTTGAAAAGGGAATAATAGAGAAGATTGAAAGCGGTGTATATCCCTCCATTGCTCCTACTGGATATTACAATACAATGGATAAAAGAGGCAGGCACATAATTGCAGTAGACGAAGATAAAAGAGAGGTTATCAAAAAAGCTTTTGAATTATATGCAACTGGCGATTATTCTGCTAGAACTATAAATGATATGCTGTATCCAGAGGGATTGACTAATAGAAATGGAAACAAACTAGCTAAGTCAACTATAGAAAGAATGTTCAAAAACATCTTTTATATAGGACAGTTTGAATTTAAAGGATTTACATGTACAAATGCTCAACATGAAGCAATTGTAGATATTAATACTTTTAATTCTATACAAAAACGTTTAGGTGGTGTAGTTAGAACAAGAACCCATGATATTCAATTTCCATATCAGGGGTTATTAAAGTGTGGCATGTGTGGTGGATTATTAACTCCAGAGCTAAAGATTAAGCCAAGCGGAAAACAGTATATATATTATCACTGTAACGATTTTCATAAAAAAGGTTGTAAGAAACTATCATATATCAACCAAGATAAGATAGATAAGATGCTTGTTGAACTTATAAAAGGGTTTCAAATATCTAAAGAACTTATGGAAAACATATTGTGCTTCATAAAGGATATTCATAATGATAAGAATGATTATCAGGAACAGACGGAAGCTAATATTAATAAAAAAATAGAACAGCTTAATAAACGGATAAAACAGGCATATAATGACAAATGCGATGGCTTAATTGATGAGGATTTTTGGAAAACAAGAAACCAAGAATACCATGCTGATAAAGCTGAACTAATTGAAAGATTGCATCGTATCAATGATGCAGATGTTAAGTTCTACGACACATGCGAAAAGTTACTTAAGTTTGCAAAGGATGCACATCTTATGTTCCTAAATGGAACGGTTGAAGATAAACGATTTATTACTCAAATTGTACTATCGAACGCTACATATTATGATAAAAAACTAGACATAGAGCTACATCCTGCTTTTGATACCTTGTTCAGACTGTCAAAAGAACAAGAACTCAATAAAACAACTATCGAACTCACTGAAACGCAATCAGAGTGCATAAAAAAAGCACCTTACGGTGCTAATTTTAAAAATGGCGGGGACGACGGGTATCGAACCCGCGACCTCTTGCGTGACAGGCAAGCACTCTAACCAGCTGAGCTACGCCCCCATCATTACAATATTCAATTTTCAATAAAATTTAAAAGTCATAAGCCTTGTCATTCATTACAAAGAATATATTATGGACTTATTAAATTTTCAATTTGCTTTATTATTTTAACAAAATAATATTCTATTGTCCAGAAAATTTATTTTGCATATACACTTACTTGTCTTCTATTGCGCCTGTGAGGTTCAAATTTAACCACACCGTCAATAAGAGCAAACAACGTATCATCCTTGCCAATGCCAACATTGTTGCCAGGATGAATTTTTGTGCCTCTTTGTCTTACAAGTATATTACCAGCAAGCACATGTTCACTGCCAAATTTTTTGACACCTAATCGTTGTGCTTCTGAATCTCTTCCGTTCTTTGATGAACCTACACCTTTCTTATGTGCCATTATTCTTCTCCTGCCTCATCTTGTGCTTTTTTGCCAGCTTTTGTGTTAATTTTATTAATCATTACACGGCTGTATTGTTGTCTGTGACCTTGTTTTTTTCTATATCCTTTTTTAGGACGCTGCTTAAAAACAATAATCTTTTTCGCCTTATCATTTTTTAAGATTGTGCCTTCTACAAGAGCACCGTCCACGTAAGGCTGTCCAACTTTTGATTTTTTGCCGTTAACAAGCATAACTATTTTATCAAAAGTAACTTTGTCATCTTTATTGGCATCCAACAATTCGATATCAACATATCTGCCTTCTTCAAGCTTGTATTGTTTTCCGCCTGTTTCAACTATAGCGTACATTTTGTCGTTTTCCCTTTCTAAGGTTTTAAGGAACTGCAGCCATTATTAAGTTATAAATGGCATTTAGACGCAGCCAACCTATCTAACAAAATAAAATATACTCCAAGCAAAAAAAGTTGTCAAGCAAAGATAAAATGCAATAAAGACCTTTTCGGGCAGACTATAGTATAACAGCCTCCAGGGGCATTTTTTCAACCTCAAGCTCATATATGGCTTCAGCGCCGAGTTCTTCAAAACATAAAAGTCGTGATTTTTTAACACACTCCTGCAAAACACAGGCTACACCGCCATTTGCCTTAAAATATAATTTATTTAGACCTGATAAATTCCTATCACCCTTGCCTATTGTTGCAATAACGCCATTTTTATATAAAAGTGGTGCAAATTTATCCATCCTCTTCGATGTTGTTGGCCCCACGGGCCCGATAACTTCACCCTGGCTGGCAGGACATGGCCCGGCATAAAAAATAATTTTTCCGTTCAAATCAAAGGGTAAGGACTCTTGATTGTTTATCATATCGCACAATTTCTTATGGGCGGCATCCCTTGCAGTATAGATGGTTCCGGTTAATAATATTTTTTCACCGGCTCTAAGTTTGCATAATGAATCAAAATCATCCGTCTTAATTTCGCTTAAAGCCGTATTAAGCTCCACATCGCAATATTCCTGTTTTTTATCCAAATAAATTATTTTATTATCTCTTATTTTGCAAGACGCATGTCTTAGGCTATGACAGCTTAAGTTTACACAAATAGGCAAAGAAGCAATATGCGCAGGTGCTGTTAAAATCTTTGTCTCAAACACATTTGCTATTTTAACATCAAGATTTTTACCCACAAACAATGCTTTTTTTGCAAGCATAGCCGCAGTCTCGGCACAGCCCCCGGCGCCAATACCTATACACATAGGGGGGCAAGCATTTTCGCCGGCATCAAATGCACATTCTTTTACAAAATTTAATATTTCGTTAAATTCAACAGTAGGATTAAACATTTTAAGGGTCGTAACATTCTCTGAACCGCCGCCCTTTATTCCAAGAAGGATATTAATTTCATCACCCTTAATAATTTTTGTATGTATAATGGCTGGTGTATTATCACCCCTGTTTTTTCTGTCAAATATTGCATCATTTACAGTTGATTTTCTGTAAAATTTTTCTTTGTAACAATCTTTGACAGCATTATTTATCACATCCTCAATATAATCGCCAAAAAGTACCGCATCCTGCCCGATTTCAATAAAAATTACAACAAGTCCTGTATCCTGGCAAAGCGGGCGCTTTTTAGTCTTAGCTAAATAGGCATTTTTTAGTATCTTATCCCTATAATCACATTCAAAATTGCTAATTTTATTATACACATCCACAGGTAAATCAGTATTTGCTGCCTCAATTAAATTGTATACAGCCTCGTAAATTATTGCAGTAGAAAGGCTTTGTTTCTTATCCATATCAGATACTCCGAAAATATTTCATAATTTTCTGTCAACTTAATATCAAATTTTTATCAAAAATTGACTTTCATAAAAAAAATAATATCATATATATTATGAGGATGATACAAAAGTTAAAAGCTTTAGAGAAAGCTGTAGTTTTTTTAAGATGGGCAACCGATGCCCAATTTGGCAAGCTTAAATATGTAGGCTCTGATTTTGTTGAATTTGAAATACTTGATATGGACTCAATGGAATATACAGAAACCGTATTAATAAATTCGCAATTGCTGCTTGAAGTAATAGTTTCAGGTTTTGAGGTTTCAAGAATTATAGCCGAAATGTCCCATAAAATGGAAATTGTAGATTTGGGCAACAATTTAAATTAAAGCTTGTGAATATTGAGTTTGGAATAAAGATGGATAAAAACAGCATACAAAAACCAAAAATGTATACGATAATTTTGTTACAGTTTATACATCAATGAATTTGTATAAAAAAAGTCCGATTATTGGAAAAAAACCGCATTCAAAGAAGTATTTAAATATTTTAGAATCAAAGATAATAACAGCATAAAGATTAAATCACCCATTGATGAAATCATAATTTATAAAAGCCATCTGGTTAAATCAGACGACAATTTCTATGTTGCAAACTATAAGCCAACAAAAAAAGCAAGTAGATAAAAAGATATTAGAAGGACAGATTATTTACATTTTGTCCGGTATAGCAGATACAAAAAGTAAAAATAAATTTTAACCAGATATCAAGGCACAGAGCGCATTATTATTTAGAATCTTACCCGGCCTTTAATTCCATATAAAAGCAAATTTTATTTTTATTCTTTGAATTATAAATTTTCCCGCCAAGTTTTTCCATTGCATCTTTAATAATTTCATGCCCAAAACCTGTTGTCTTCTTACTGCCAGAATTCAGGGAATTTGCAACGCATATTATAATACACCCTTTTGCCTTTGTTATCTCAATTTTGACTTCACCGGAATTTGGAGAATATTTTACAGCATTGGTTAGTAAATTTAAAAACGCTTGGCGAACCAGCTGTTTATCACTATTAATAGCTATATTATCAGTATTGCATATCAAATTCAGCTTAAGATTTTTTTCAGTGATTAAAAAATGCAGCGCATAAATTTCTTCATTTACCACATTTATAAGGTTAAAATATTCATTTTTTAATATATATTTCCCCATCTTTAGTGAATAATTTTCCATCAAATTTTCTATATAATTTAAATTGTGTCTGTTTACCCTATAAACCTCATCTATGATTTCATCCTTGGTATTCATATTTTCAAGCGCAATATTTATTCCTGCAATAGGCGATCTTATGTCATGGAGAATATTTAAAACAAATTCCTCATTTTTTTCTTCTATGCTTTTCATATCTGTTTTATCTCAAAAGCGTTAAGGTTTTTCCATTGTCCTTGCGGGTAATTTATACTAATTTTCTTTTACTATTTACATATAATTGTGATTAGGTACAATTATTGGTGTATTAGCATGCATTTAAGGGAATAAAATGATTAAACTTAACTACAAAAATGTTACAGAACAGGCAATTGGCGAACAATACGGTCTTAACATTGAAAAAGAATTCAATGAATATGCCCCTAAAATTCAATCAATTATTATGGATTTAAACCTAAGAAAGGACAAACCCGGCCAGTGGCTTCAATGGATGAACCTAGGATACAACGAAGAAACCGTCTGGTATGTTAAAGAATATGCCGCAATGGTTGAAGGACGTTTTGATAACATTCTTGTACTTGGAATAGGCGGTTCGGCCCTTGGAGGAATTGCAGTAACAGAAGCACTATTGAAGCCCTATTGGAACCTGCTTTCAGCATCAGACAGAGGAAACCAGCCCAGAATATTTTTCCTTGATAACATTGACCCCGACCAAATTAACGCCCTGTTAAATATCCTTGATTTAAGAAGAACTCTTGTAAATGTAATCACAAAATCAGGCTCAACAGCTGAAACAATGTCTCAGTTTATGATAATCAAGGATAGAATGCAGCAATTGTTGGGCGATGATTACAGAAAAAATATCGTTGCTACAACAGATAAGCAATCAGGTATTTTAAGACAGATTGCAAACGAAGAAGGATACAAAACTTTTGTTGTGCCTGATGATGTAGGTGGAAGATTTTCAGTATTCTCAGCCGTAGGCCTTGTTCCATTTGCCCTTGTGGGTATTGATATCGATGAAATAGTTGAGGGTGTAAAGATTATGGATCTTGCACTAAAAAATACTGATATCTGGAAAAACATTGCAGCCCAAAATGCTTTAATTCATTATTTAATGGATACAAAAAAAGGTCACTATTTATCAGTGATGATGCCCTATTCAAGCAGATTAAAATACGTTTCAGACTGGTATGTTCAATTATGGGCAGAGTCATTAGGTAAAGAAGTAGATAAAAACGGAAACGTTGTAAATGTAGGCCCCACACCAATTAAGGCCCTTGGCGCAACAGACCAGCACTCTCAAATCCAGCTTTACAACGAAGGCAAACACGACAAAATCATTAACTTTATCCGTGTTGAAGAATTTGATACACAGCTTGAAATTCCAAGAATTTTTGACTGCACAGGTGTAAATTATCTTGGCGGCAAAACAATCAATGAATTAATTAATGCAGAAGCTGATTCTACAGCTGTTGCACTTGCTGACTTCAAGCGTCCAAACTTGACAATTTCACTTCCAAAAGTTAACGCTTATTATCTGTCACAATTATTCTATATGTTAGAAGTTCAAACTGCGATAGCCGGTGAATTATACAATATCAACACCTTTAACCAGCCTGGCGTAGAACAAGCCAAAAATTATACATACGCCCTCATGGGAAGAGCAGGCTATGAAGAATCAAGGGAAATCTTGACCTGCAAAATCGGAAGATAGAAAAATATAATAATAAAAATCAATGCCTAGTCTATATAGACTAGGCATTGATTTTTTAAAATAACTAACTTTTGGCGAATTTACCGGTGTGCAACTTGCGGCCTGGGTGCGCTTGCGGGTACATATACATGATGTGATGCCGCTTGCCTGTATGTTTCTTGTACATTTGCAGTTTGACGTTTTCTTTGTTTAATGTGATTACTTGGATTATTTTTGTCTCTGGATACTTTAAGGTATCCGTTTGGCAATATTCTTTCAACAAGTACAACATCGTCATCCCAATTATAGCTGCTTTGTTGCAAATGATAATAGTCTACTTCAGGTTTATGAAGAGTAACTTTGGAATCATTTTTATCATATCTGTATGTCACACGTGCAAAATCATTGATATTTAAATTAGAGTTGCTTGTTACATCAAACATTGCGCCATGATTATCAGGATATAGACTTTTCACATTTCCACCTCGAAACAGGGTATCGAATTCTTCTTTGCCCGTAAATCTATACATTGTGCCGCTCGGATTATCTTTTGCCCTTGGTGTAAAATTTGGTTCGCCAGAAAATACTTTGTTAAATACTTCAGGTAGTTCTTCTCGGGCCAATCCTGCATTATTTACTAAAGCATTTTGTAATGCAATATGATTGGCTTTATGGGTCATAAAATCTTCAATTGCACCATCTACTTTTACCAGCTTATCTGTTTCTATTCCTGGCAATAATTCTGCAAGTGCAATGCGCATTTTGGTTTGAATTCTTTCAAGAGGATTTGCTATTCGTTCTGCTTCAGCAAGCGTTTGTGCTGTTAATTTTTGTGCGTTTGATGTTGACTCTAAACTTAGAGATGTAACACCTGCTTTAGCTTTTTCTGCATTGCCGGTTTGTACATGCCCTGCTATATAATCATCAGATAATTCTGCAGTTGTTTTAAATTTTAAAACTTTATTTCCTGTTTCAGGATCAATCTCTGATAGCGAATCTAAATCTTTAACAATATGCTGTGCACCTTCACTTTCTGGTTTCTTGCCAGGTTTAGCAGCGCCATCAGTAACCGTTTTATATAAATCGCCTGCTCCTAGCGCTTCTTCTGGCACTTGTGCTTGTGGAACACCTTCATCTTTTGCGTATACTTGCTGTACACTTTCTCCTTTTCCTGTATCTTGTTTTTCCCTCAGAGGCTGCGTTTGGGCACCTTCACCTTCTCCAAATAACTGTTCATCAGTACCGGCTGCACCTTTTAGATTTTCATCCGTTATTGTTTGTCTTAATTGTTGTTCTTTCAGCAATGGTTCTTTTTCCAGGGGAACATCAGTGTTTTTCAGATTGTTTTTTGAAACATCTCCTATAGTCAAGCTTGCCTTAGCATCATCAACTGTATTATTTCTGCCGCCAATTCCTATACCGCCTTTGCTGGCTTCACCTGCTACATCTTCGGTGTGGCCTGCGCCTTGGCCAGTCCCAATGATTTCATTAGCCTTGTTGGTGTCATCACCCTCTGTAGTTTTCTCGGACTTTGTGCCTTCCATACTCCTTGTACTTTCATCAGAATGTAGCTTTTCACCTCCTACGCCATTAGGACCGCCGTTATTGCCACCGCCATCCCCTGTGGGCCCAGGCCTTCTGCGACCTGCACTGCCGGAATTTACATTAGAATGCTTTGTATCCCCGGTGCCTCCGCCGGCACCCAGATTGCTTTTATTAGCCAGTTTCCTGGCGTCAAAATAATGCTTGCCTGCTAGTATTCCACCCATAATAATTAATCCTGTGATAATGCCCCCAATTATCGCGGTAGTTTTCTTAACCTTTTTATTCAATAATGGAATGGTAATAGTGTCCCCATCCTTGGTATTCTTATTATCAACGGCAATATCGCCATAAGACTTCTGATTGTATACATTCTGTACATTTGATGTAGAATTACTTCGTTGCAGCGGTTTTACTGTCTGTCTATTTTGTACGCCGTTAATATCGCCAACATTTGTCATATTTTTGCCACTTGGTTTTAATTTTAATAACTTCCTATATTATTATTAAAACCAAAACAAATTTTTGTTTGTCATCAAAGAGAGAAAGATTGCGAATTGTTACAAAAATTTACACAGAAACTATCCTCAATTTGGTTTGCAAATACAGCATCTTAAAACTAAATATAGCACAAAGGTATTTCATACAATATTATCAGTGCAAAGCAAAATTTTTGTTTTGTAATTTCGTTTATCTAAAATTTGTTTTCTAATAGTGGTTATTCCGCAAAAATTGTATTATTTGCAATAATATCACATTTTAGCGTTTTTTATTATATCCTAAGCAACAATGCAAACTTTAAGTATAGCTTTATTAAAAGCGGAACAATCACCGCAGTTAATACAGCAACAATAGTAAGAGCAACCGTACTTATTGCAACCTGTTTAAATTGCTTTTCCTGAGCCAGGCTTGATGTTCCCATAACATGAGAAGCTGCACCGACAGAAAGCCCAACTGCTACATCATTTTGAACCTTAAATAATTTTAAAATTCTTCTGCCAAAGATTGCACCAAAAATGCCTGTAAAAATAACAGCACAGGCCGTTAATTCAGGTATTCCGCCTGTTGTTTTCGAAATTTCAACCGCAATTGGCGTTGTAACAGATTTTGGAAGCATGGAAATTATTACAGATAAACTTGTATGGCAAAATTTTCCAAGTACCACAACAGAGATTATCGCAATAAATGTCGCAAAAACAAAACCGCAATAAATCGCCCTTTTATTTTGAATCAAAACCTCTCTGTTCTTAATCAAAGGATAAGCAAGGGCAATAGTTGCAGGCCCTAAAAGAAACGTAACATATTTTGCCCCCGTGTTGTATTCACTAAATTCGATATTAAAAAATCTTAAAAACAATATAATAACAGCGCTTGATAACAAAATAGGAGGCAATTTCTTAAAAATTTTAATTCTGTTAACAGCCTTAGCAAGATAAAACATTGCAAATGTTAAGACAAAATATAAAATTTTAACAAAAAAACTATGAAGCATCTTTTTTGCCCGTCCACTCCATCATTTTATCCACAAAAATTGCCGTTGAAACCATCGTAATAAATGTACCAATAACAATAACAGCAGCTATGCCTAAAAAGTTCTGCTTAATAGAATTATAATAAACAGTAATTCCAACCAAAAGCGGAACAAAAAGTGCCGGTAAAATAGATATCATAAAGCTGCATATATCCTTAACAAGCCTGATAGGAATGATTTTAAAATGTAAAAGCAAAGCAAAAATAATCATTCCAAAAATTGTCGCAGGAAATTTTACCCCTAAAAAATGTAAAAGCTTCTCTGAAAAAATCTGCAAGACAAGTAATATAGAAAAACCTGCAAGCATTCTGAACATTTTCTTCAAAAGAAGTTTCATTGCACAAATTCCTATCTTACCCCTAAAGGAGCATCTGTCTTAACTTCTTCGCCCTTAATACACCAAACAAGCGCCTCATTAATCTTAACATTAATAAAATCGCCAATTTGAGCTGTGTCTGATTTAAAATGCACAACCTTGTTGTTTCTGCTCCTGCCTTCTGCAAGCCTCATACCATTTTCCATCTTAATCTTCTCAACTAAAACTTCATATGTTTTCCCGACAGAATTCAGATTAGACAATTTTGAGGCTTCTTTTACGGTATCATTCAAAATTTGAAGCCTTCTTTTCTTTTCATCTAAAGCAATAAACTTATCAACCATCTTTCCTGCAGGAGTATTTGGCCTTGGCGAATAGGCTGCGGTGTTTGAATAATCAAGACCTAATTCTTTTATAGCACTGATTGTATCCATAAATTCTTCCTCAGTCTCAGAAGGAAAACCTGCAATAAAATCAGAAGTTATCGTGACATCCTTAATATTATCCCTTATTTTATTTACAATATTTGAATACTGTGCCCTGTCATAGCGTCTGTTCATAGCTTTCAATATTCTGTCATTGCCGCTTTGCATTGGTATATGAAAACACTCACAAATTTTTTTTGCATTCTTTACAACTTCAACAACTTCATCTGTAATATCTGTTGGGTAAGATGTTGTAAAGCGAATTCTGAAATCTCCTTCAAGCCTATCCAATTCATATAACAATTTTGCAAATGTTGGCTTATCTTGAAGGTCCTTACCATAACTGTCAACATTCTGTCCCAAAAGTGTTATTTCTTTATAGCCTTGTCTGATAATGCTTTTTGCTTCATTAATAACAGTATCAAGTGTCCTGCTTCGCTCTCTCCCTCTTGTATATGGCACAATACAGTATGTGCAAAAATTATTGCACCCTTCCATAATAGGAAGCCATGCATTTATACCATCAGCCCTTATAATATTAAATTCTTTTTCATCAACAGCAGTATTTCTGATAGCGCAAACTCTTTCACCCTCTTTAATTTTGTTGATTAATTCAGGTAATTCATAAATATTATGTGTACCAAAAATCAAATCAAGATATGGAAATTTTTTAAGAAGCACTTCTTTTTCCTGCTGCGCCACACACCCGCATATCCCTATCTTAATATCAGGACGTTTCTCCTTTAATTTCCCCCACACGCCAAGCTTTGAATAAGCTTTATCCTCTGATAATTTTCTGATAGAGCAAGTATTTACAATAAATAAATCAGCTTCATCCTCACTGGATTTTTGATAATCAAAATGAGACAATATCCCTAAGATTCTCTCTGTGTCAGACTTATTCATCTGGCAGCCTAGCGTTTCAATATATACATTCTTCATATTTTATACTATTCTATGTGCCTGTATCTCTTCAAGTCTTTCCATACGGCCCTTTAATGCGCCAATAGGCAGATAATAAGGTTCAACCGTCATAATTTTTGCCGCAATATTTGGATAGAAATAAATAAATTTTAATTCGCTGTCCGTCAATGGTTTTTGCGTATGAACGTTTGCATAGCGGGCAAGTTCAAGAATATTCCTTGCTTCATCCTCATCTTCAAATTCTAATTCAAGGTTTTCATACACATTTCTAAAACCTTTAATTCCGGCATATTCACCGATTGTTATCATACGGCCGGTTTCAATAATTTCCGGCTCGCCTCTTCCTAATTCTTCATAATCATACAATTCATAATTACGTCTGTCCTTGAGTGCACCATCAGCATGGATTCCGCTTTCATGGGCAAATGCATTATCACCGACAGCCACCTGATTCATAGGAATAGGAACACCAAAAGCATATGCTGTATATTTAGCTAATTTCCATGCCTTTGTTATATCAATTTGAGGGTCAATTTTATATTTGCCCTGAAAACCGCTTGATTTCAGTATAGCCAGTATACATGACACCAAATCAGCATTTCCGGCCCTTTCACCCATGCCGTTTATTGCAGTGTTAATCCAAGCATTTACACCGGCATCAATTGCAGCTCTTGCCCCCATAACAGAGCAGGCAACGGCCATACCTAAATCATTATGAAAATGCATTTCAATATCCATCTGCGTTTCTTTAGCAAGAGTAAAAATCCTGTCATATGCTGTTTTCGGATCATCATATCCTAAGGTATCGCAGTACCTAAAACGGACAGCGCCATATCTTTTACACTCATTGGCATATTTTATAAGGTAATCAAGCTCAGACCTTGAGGCATCTTCGGCGTTAATTCCAATCATTTTTGCATCATATTCTATCGCCATATTGATAGCTTCAAGGGTTTGTTTTAAAATATCGTCCTTGGTTTTTTTGCCTTGATATTTTCCGTTAATCATCTGATCTGACGTTGATTGCGACAAATTAACATACTGTAGTTTTGGAACGTTTTCAAAAGATTTCTTAACATCAGAGGCAAGCGCCCTCATCCAGCCTGAAAGCTTTGTCTTATTGATTGCACCCCTGTCTACAAGCATTAAATTACCGTTTAAATAATTTTTTTCATGCTCCGTTGTAGGAAAACCAAACTCTGACTGGTTTATACCCATATCATTGAGCATAATATTGATAATGGTTTTTTGTAATTTAGCAAGCCCCAATCTGGAAGTTTGAACACCATCCCTGTTTGTAACATCAACAAATTTAATAAATTTTTCTTCCATAAATACCTTATAATTAATAACTTTCAAAATCTTTTGATAAATAATATCTTAACATCTAAAAAAATACTGGCAATTTTTTTTATTTTTGTGTTAATAATATACATGTGATTAGTTTTACTAATTTTTGAAAGGCCAATATGTCACCCGATTATTTTTCGGCAACCGCTATACACTTTAATTTTACTCCAGACGGAGCATCTAAAAAACAGTATTCAGCCGTCCATACCAAAAGGCAGAGCAAGCCTAAGGCGGATAATGAACATTTAAGCTATGATGAAATAATAAAAAACAGTATAAATTATGCTGAAAAAAAATCTGATGAAACTGTGGCAGGGAAAATTACAAAAACCCTGCCATCATTATTTAATACAATTGTTCCAATTTTACTTGGCGCAACACAAAAAGGCCCGCTTTCATCAAAAATTAAAACAGGCATGACAGCTGCCCTAATATTTACAGGTGCGGATATTTTATTTAAAAAATATGACAAAACAATTAAGAATATCGAACAGACTTCATCAAAATTTAAAGAAAAAAGAAGAGAACACCCTGTAATTTCATGCCTTGCCGACCTTGCAATAAAAGGAGCATTACTAACTGGTTCACTCATCGGTATAACTAAAAGTTCTCAATATTTACAAAAAAAATTCCAGCCAACAGCTTCTAAAATCTCTAAATCGTTAATGGCAACTTCAAAAAAAATAGATAAATCGTTATTGGGCCAAAAAAGCGCAACAATAAGCGATTCATGGTCTGCTTTTAAAAATAACCACCCGGCCGTTAATAACTTTACCAAAAAACACAATAACATAGCTCCGCTTGTCATTGCATTAGGCTGGCTTGGTTTTTCTGACATGATAATAAATAAGAATATTCGAAATAAAAACAAATTTGCATCACAAAAAGCAAAAGAGCTTCTTGATTTAAATAGTTAATTAAATTTTATCCGTAAAACTTTCAAAAAAAATGAAATTTTTATATAAAAAGTATTAAGTTTTGTTAAGTTAACCCTAGCGTTTTTATCACTTTGTTACCAATATTTAAAAAAACAATTGACTTTTTTTGTTAAGTAATATAAATAATGTAGGACAAAAGCCAAAAAAAATGGTAATATTTTAATATAAAGTGTTCTTTTTACCCTTTAGGGTTTGAGGAAATTAGAAATCCCAATTATTACCAAATGTAAATATTTTTAAAGCAAATACAAAATCTTTGTCAATTTTTTTCAAGACAATGTTTTATAAAATATAGGAAGTGAATTTAATTTAACATAGAAGTGATAAATTGTTATTTGGAGGAAGCTAAGTAATGACAATTAGTGTGAACAACCGTAAAAAACAAGCTAAAAAATCTTTTGAAGAATTAATTAAGGACTTGCAAACTTCTAATTCTGAAAAAGTTCGTTATAACGCTGCCAGAATTCTCGGCGAAATGGGCGACTTTAGCGCAGTAGAACCTCTTATTGAAGTATTAAAAAACGACAAAAATGGCTCTGTTCGTCTTTATGCAGCCAGAGCACTTGGCGAATTAGGCGACACAAAAGCAACCATCCCCTTAATTGAATCCTTAAAAGAAGACAGAAATGTGGATGTTCGCGTTCGCGCCGCACGCGCACTTGGCCGTCTTGGCGGAAAAATTGTTGTTGAACCTCTTGTTAACGCCCTTAATGATGAAAACCCTCAGGTTTGCATAACAGCAACAGATGCTTTGATTGAAATTGGCGATGTTGCAACAGATGCTTTAATTGAATCTTTAGACCATGAAAAAGTAAACGTTAGATGTGACGCTACAAGGGCATTGGGCGAAATTGGAAACAAAAAAGCTGTTGAAAAAATCATTAAAATGTTGAAAGATGAATGGGTAAACGTTAGAATTTATGCAGTTACTTCTTTAGGCAAACTTGGCGACACAAAAGCAGTTCCTGCGTTAATCGAAGTTATGGAAAACACTTCAGAAAACGACCTGGTAAGAGCTGGAGCTGCAGCTGCACTAGGTGTTCTTCGCGACCAAAGAGCACTTCTTCCATTAAGAAAACTTATAATTGATGCTGAAGAGCTTGGTGAACTTGAAGATACCGCATTGAAATCATTCAAAAAAATCATGGCTGCAAACTGGGAAGCTATTCCTGGCGCTGCACCTATTAAAAAACCCGCTCTTTTCTAAATTACATTTCATATAAAGATATCTTTAAATTTAAAAAAGCTCCGCAAACAAGTGGAGCTTTTTTGGAATATTTTATAAAATAAGTCTAATCATTCTTACAAGCGGTTAAACAAATTAACAGCAAAATGTGTTTATGCTATAATTTTGTTTAACCATGACAAATAAAAAACTTCTAATTTTATTAATAATTATTTTTATAAGCTGTCTTGTATTTCTTTGCTTAAGACTTTTTCGCTTCTATACCGATACCCAATCAGATAAAATTTATAAGCAAGGTATAGAATTTTACAACAAGGCTGACTATCAAAATGCCTATTACAATTTTAAACAAATTTCAATTTTTTCTTCATATTCCGCTCCAGCCTTGTATAGGCAGGCAATGTGCGCCTGGGAATTAAAGGACAATAAAACTGCTGTAAATAAATATTCAAAATTTGCAAACACTTTTAAAAATACAAATTTTGCCCCAGAAGCCATCTGGAAGCTGGCATTACTGGAACTGGATAAAAAAAATAAAAGAAAAGCAAACCAATATTTTAATAAACTCATAGAAAAATACTCTGAGAGCGATTTTGCAAAAGCAGCGTCATATCAGTTAGGATATTTTTTCCATTTGCATAATGACCTCGAAAAGGCCAAAAAATATCTGGTTGAATACCTTGAATACGCGCCTGCTGGCAGATATTCACTTGAAGCTATAAATATCCTAAAAAACTACAGCGAAAGTGAACTTACAGATTCAGATAAAATATTCATAGCAGAATCTCTCTATCAAAACAGCAAATACACTGAATCTACAGCAGCACTAAAAGATGTCCCAACTGAAAAATCCTGGTTTATTCTTGCAAAAAATTACAATAAACTGAATAACAACGCTGCTTTTTGCGAAACGGTTTTAAGAGGCACTGGCTATAATTTAGACAAACAAGCATACGAAGAAAAAGAAATATTAGACACAATGCTTCTTTATATTAGAAAATCAGGATTATCAACAAAAGAAGCTGCTTATAATTTAATTAGAAGCACCAAAAATAATAATCTTTACCCGTTAAGTCTCTTTATTTTTTCTAAATATGTTGATTATAATTCTTCAATAAAAAATTACGAAAAAATATTCACCGCCTATCCGGATTCAATTGTTGCGCCGGATGCTTTATGGTTTGTTTTCTGGCATTATTACAAAAATAAAGATTTCAAAAATGCTCTTAAAATCTCAAAACTTCACACAAAAGTGCATTTTGATTATAACATACAGCCAAAAATTATATTCTGGACAGCCAAAATCCACATCAAAACAAACAAT
Organism: uncultured Vampirovibrio sp.; assembly: GCA_910583725.1. GTDB lineage: Bacteria > Cyanobacteriota > Vampirovibrionia > Gastranaerophilales > Gastranaerophilaceae > MGBC122484. The sequence goes on along the minus strand of CAJTXZ010000006.1, from coordinate 65,575 downwards.
AAAAAAGCTGCAAAATCTTTATTACAAAATATAATATACAATTACCCGGCTTCATACTATGCGTTTCGGGCCAATGCCATCTTAAAAAAGAATAAAGCTCCTTGGAGAGCTGACAAAAAAACAAAAGTACATAATACTTCAAAACCTGAGAATATACCATTAAATCAAGATTCCAAAGAGTATTCTCTTATAAATAAATTTGCCTCCTTGGATGACTATGTTGCAATACAAAATTTCAAATTAAACGATGATTATTTAAACAGCTGGCTTGCTGCAAGAAACGGCAATAAGACATACTCTGTTTTGCTTGCAAAAAATTCACTACTAAAAAACCCAAAAGAACCTTTTACAAACACTAAATACAAGCTTGCATACCCCATATACTACGAAAATTCAATTAATAAATATGCTCTGCAATATAAACTAAGTCCATACTTAATTTTGGCACTCGTGAAGGAAGAAAGTGCTTTTAATAGCAGAGCTCAAAGCTCTGTCGGCGCTATGGGACTAATGCAGCTTATGCCATCCACAGCAAGGCTTATGGACCCAAACCTCAAAAACAGTGAGGCCTTGTTTGATGTAGAATACAATATTTCACTTGGAACAAAATATTTTGCACACTTGATGGAAATATTTAATGGAAACGAAGCATTGTGCGTTTTAGCATACAATTCAGGTCCTAACGCTGTTAAAAACTGGCTAAATTCAACAAAAAGTACTGATTTTGATGAATTTGTAGAAAATGTGCCATATTCAGAAACGGCAAACTACATTAAAAAGGTATACTCTTCCTACTGGAGCTACATGAATATTTACGAAAAAAAATAATTCATAATAATACCTTTTAAAACGCTTATTTCCAACAAAACAGTGAAAATTATAATAACCACCCGGTTTATTTGCCAATGTCTTATGCGTTGATGTTTACTTGCCTGATATAGCTGAATATAGCTTTGCCTCTTCTGTATAACAAAAGAGCAAAAAAGCATGCGCCTTTACCCTTTTATATAAATCTGAAATTATCACTATATATAAAAAGTCAAAATCTAAATTCAAAGTTTTCCCTCTCCTTATAAAGAAAGAAGGATTCAAAAATAAAATTTTACAGAGAAAAATTATTCCTGTGCCAGTTTTTCAAGCTTTAACTTTTGGTCATATTCCATTAAAAGCTTAATCAATTCATCAAGTTCGCCCTCAATAACCGTCCAAACATTTAAATTCTGACCTATTCTATGATCAGTAAGTCTGCCTTGAGGAAAATTATAAGTCCTTATCCTTTCAGACCTATCACCCGTACCTACCTGAGAACGTCTTAAATCAGTTACTTCCTGCATTTGCTTTTGCACTTCCATATCATAAAGTTTAGCCTTGATAATCTGCAGTGCTCTTTCTTTATTCTGTAATTGTGACCTTTCTTCTGTGCAAAATACCATTAAACCCGTGGGCTTATGCACAACTCTTACAGCGGTTTCAACCTTGTTTACATTCTGTCCGCCGGCACCGCCCGACCTTGCAGTTGAAATCTCTAAATCATTGGGATTCAATTCAACCTCAACATCATCCACCTCGGGCATAACAGCAACTGTTGCAGTAGATGTATGCACCCTGCCTTGAGATTCAGTCTGCGGAACCCTTTGTACCCTATGTACACCACTTTCATATTTTAATTGCGAATAAATATCGTCACCACCCTTAACAGAAATCACAACCTCGCTGACACCGCCAGCTTCACACTCATTTATTGAAAGAATTTTTGTTTGCCAGCCCTTATTGTTCGCAAACTTCAAATACATTCTCATTAAATCACCCGCAAAAATATTAGCCTCATCGCCTCCTGCGGAGCCTCTTATTTCAAGCATAATATCCTTATCATCCATAGGGTCTTTCGGAAGAAGGAGTACTTTCATTTTTTCTTCATATTCAGTAATTTTTGCCTCATTTGATACAATCTCATTGTTCAAAAATTCCCTCATAGACGCATCTTTTTCACCATGTAAAAGTTCTTTTGCTTCATCCAAAGAATCTTTAGCGGCTTTATAAGCATTGTAAGTTTCAACAGTTTCTTCCATTGCTTTTCTTTGCTTTGATAAATCCCTGAATTTTTCATAATCAGCAATAACATCAGGATTAGAAAGCACAAGCCCTAATTCCTTATATCTTTGTTCAATCTTTTGAATTTTATCAAGCATATCGTTCATTTTAAATTACACTCTTTCTTTTAAAATTTCATTTTTGCTCATCACTCTGCCGCAAGATTTTTCTTCATCGCAATATCCAAGTCTTATACATTTTGGAACAAGATAATCTGAAAGCCAAGGCTCTATTCTGATAACCTCATCACACATAGCCTTCACCATAAGCCTTATTTCAAGTTGAGCTCTTGTACACAGTCGCAAATTAGCAAGATGAATCAACTCTCTTAAATTAAGGCTTGCAACCAATGAACTTGAAGCAGCATTTGGAAGTATACTTCTTGCATCCTCTGCGGGAATTCCCGCATCAGTAAACTCCTGATACAAACGAGATGTAGTATTTATAAAATCTTCAAACTTTTTCTTTAACGTTTCATTATTCTTGATTTTCTCAGGAATAATATAATCAAACTCACCTTTTTCCCTGACATAACGCTGAGATTTTTGCGAAAAGCTCATATGTCTGTGTCTAACCAATTGATGAGTACATGCCCTTGAAACATTAGAGATAGCAAAAGAAAACTGTATGTGTTCAATAGTTGAATAATGCCCTGATGATATCACCTTTTTAACCAATGAAAGCATTTTCTCCTCATCCGGTGCTTCATCAAAAATATCAATTGGCAATTTCGCACTGTAGCATGTTTTACAGGCAGTATAAATGGTTTTCAAAATATTTTCAGGTTTAGATATTAAATCAACTTGCAGCTTTTTTTCTGCCATAAACTACACTCCCTGTTCATATAAGCTACAAAAAACGCGGATACAAAAACATTCTAAATTTTGTATCCGCATAATATTGCTTATAAAATTATTTTTTATTTTCGTAACGTTTTTTAAATCTTTCAACCCTGCCTTCAGAGTCAAGAATTTTCTGATTACCAGTATAAAAAGGATGGCAGGCATTGCAAATTTCAACAGTGATATCTTCTTCAACAGAACCTGTTTCAATCTCATTGCCGCAAACACATTTAATTGTAGTTTTTTTGTAATCTGGATGGATATTATCTTTCATTTCAGTTTCCTCAAAAGTTTCAGTATCTGTTATATCATTATATAGGCTAAATATTTAATTTCAATAGGTTTTAATAAATTTAGATAATTATATATTATTTTTTATGTCATTTAATTAAATAAAGTTTTTACCCCATACAAAAATCACAAAAGACGCCATATTATACAGAATACTTATATCATCAAAATAATCCCCGCAATTTAATCTAAAATGCACTTGACATTATTACGTGTCTTTAATAACATTTATAATTATAATTCAAATTTATGGCGGCATGGCCAAGTGGTAAGGCAGGAGCCTGCAAAGCTCTTACCCCCAGTTCGAATCTGGGTGCCGCCTTTTTTATTTTTCTTAATTTTTCAAAATAATTTTTAGCATTTGTTAATCTGCACAAAAAAGATGATTCAACTTTTTTATAATAGAATATCTTATACATAAAAATGCTTGTATCAATAGTTTTAAAATAAACCCAAAAACTTAAACCTCTGTTTTTTAAAACAAGCAGAAAACAAAAAATTTAATAAACCGGTGTAGAATCATACGTTACTTATCATTTGCCAGCTTTAAGGGGTTAAATCTTCTTATAGCTTTTATTAAGCGTTACACTAAGTCCAAACTATGCTGGCTGTGCAATTCCATATACATTGTTGGTAATTCTTTCATAATCAGCTTCAACAAGTTTTGCAGGATATCCCGCATGATGAATTTTTGGAAGCAGATAATCAGCAGAATACTCAATTAAACCGTCGAAATCATCGTCTGTATCGTTACAAATAAATATAAGCTTGCCATTTTCATCATACTTGTAATCTACAATTGTAATTTCATGACCGTTCACTATTTTTTCAGGCCTGTTATCAGGCGTGTTAACATAATCAGGGCTTAATGTATCACCTGATGTTTCATTTGTTAAAACATACCCTATAATTACATCTTCGCCTGAATCAATCGTATCAGTTATATGTTTTTGTATTGTTCCAAAATCACATCCCCATCCAACCAAATTCTGGTTTTCATCAATCTTTTGATAAACCATGGAAAGTCTTTCTTCATTCTCAATTATACTTTCCATAAAAATTTTCTCAAACTCACCAAGTCCGTTTGGATTTGCATTAAATTTGCCGGTTCTTATATCAGTCAAAGAATTATAGCTTTGTTCAGAGCTTGTATTCATTATTAAAGACTGCATATAAACATCCAAAATATTCCTTTCACCTTTATCCCAATGTGAATTTTGGATTAACGCTCTTGTTTTAGCATTATTATCAGGTTTTAAAGTAAAAATAAATTCCTTAGAATTAAAATCAACTGCATTCGGCTTAATTTCAAACATATTGTTCAAAATATTATAAGCTTCTAAGTAGCTGGAGTTTAATGCTGATGATTTTACCTTAAAAGAAACTGATTCATCAGGCGATGTAAGCTCGTTTGCCCATCTTGCAAATTCTGCAGGATGCCTCCTTGCAAGATGCGATTCAAAACTTGCAGAAACACATGTACCCGAACCATTTAAATTTACATCTAAAAGCGAAGGGTTTTGCTTAATCTCCGAATCAATATAAGGACTGTTTAATATCTGTGACTTAATATAGTTTGGAATATCTCCAAAATTTTGCGTCACAATTTCAGGCTTATAAATAGCATCAATAGCCTGTCCTATTATTCTTGCATTATCAAAATTATTTGCACGCGCAGTGGTTGCAATCTTGTACAAATTTTCAAGCGTTGAAGAACCGTCATTTGATTTATTATTCAAAAGTGCGCCGTTCTTTAGAAGTGCATCAAGTTTTTTTAGCCTGGAAATACCATCAACAGGACTAACAGATTCTGACTGCGATAAGCTCAATACCTGATTTATGGCACTGTACATGACCATATCATTTTGATTAACAAGCCTTGTATTTAAATTAAGAGCGCCTTGCTTAATGCCAGAAGGGAAAGTAAATAAATTTGCAGTCGCAGGCTGAGCACTCAAACCCTCAGGCTGCGCATTGTTAACAGCCATGCTCTCTTGTATGGTCTGAATATTGTTATTTAATGGCGGTTTGTAGCTTAAATTATTAATCATGCCTGTATTCTTTCACCGTATATTATAATAAAACCCAAAAATTTTAAAAATTGCTACCAGCATAAAGAAATATTAACTTTTTTTCAAAAATTGCCCCAACTCATATTTTTTTGTAAAATTTGTATATTTTATGAGATACAAAAAAATTCCAAAATGCTATATAAAAATTTGTCTGGACAGATTGACAAGGTTTAAGACAGTTAATGAAAAATACGAAAGAGTATTTAATGACATTTTAAACAAATACTTAATACTAGACCCCAAAATTAAAAAAAGCGATTCATCAATCAATAATCTCTCTAATCAGGCCTGTGAAATCTTTAACGCCTCAATTCCAAATACAGATAATACACAAGACCCATTTATTCGAGATATACTTCTAAAAGAGGCAAATGCCTGTTTTAACATAAATCAGGATGATATAAAATTTTTAAACGCGAAACTAAATTTAACAGAAGCAATCAGATATATTTCAGACGAAAATATCCTTCCCCTAAACCTAAAAAGGCTTGCGCTGCTTGAAAAAAACAGAGAATTGGATTCGTCTGAATTAAGAAAAAAATACTCCCTCCTTTATCCATTAACTAAAATAGTTTTAACAGAAGGCGCAACAGAAGAAATTCTTCTATCAAAATTTGCGGCCAAATTAGGCTATAATTTCTATAAAGAGGGTGTTTTGGTCATTGCTGCAGGCGGAAAAAATCAGGTTGCAAGAAAATATTACAAAATGGCAGAAAATATAAAACTTCCAATCTTTATCCTCCTTGATTCAGATGCTATTGAAACAAAGGAATTAATTTTACCTAAACTAAAAAACAAAGATAGAATCCATTTGATTAAAACCGGTGAATTTGAGGATATTTTAACAATAGATTTAATCACAAACGCAATAAATTTTAATTTTTCAAACAACCTGCACTGCAATATTAATGACTTTGAACCCAAAACAAAAATGACAAAAAACCTCCATGACCTTTTTAAACAAAAGGGTTTTGGAGAATATCAAAAAGCAGAATTCGCCAAAATGGTGGCAAATTACCTTGAAAATAATAATACAATTAATATTGGTCCCGAAATAGAAGAGATTATAGAAGAAATAAAAAAACTCTAATCTAAGAGTGACTCTAAAATTTGCGCATTATTGACTGCATTTTTAGGAAGCACATTATTGCTTTTTCTTATATAATTTCGAAGCGCCTCACGAACAAGTTCACTCCTTGACCTTTGTTCAGCGTCTGCAAGTTTATCAATAGATTCTAAAAATTTATCAGGCATTGAAACAAGAATTCTTGCCATTTGTTACCCTCCCCATCTATATTTGTATCATTCTTATTTACATTATACAGTAAAGTTCTATAATTATCATGTTCTATATTTGTAACAAATGAGAAATATTATGCAAACAACAAAAGGAAACAGACTCCACATTGGTTTTTTTGGAAAAAGAAACGTCGGAAAATCTTCAATAGTAAACAAAATCATTGGTCAGGATTTATCAATTGTATCCGATATTAAAGGTACAACAACCGACGTAAATGAAAAATCAATGGAACTTTTACCCATAGGCCCCGTGACATTAATGGATACGGCAGGTTTTGATGATACGGGAGAAATTGGAACCCTAAGGATAGAAAAAACAAAAAAAGCTCTAAATAGAACAGATGTAGCCATTTTTATATTAGATAACACAGGACTTACAGACTATGACCTAACATTTCTTGGGTTTCTTAAAGAAAAAAAACTGCCAATATTAACAATTGTTAACAAAATAGACAAAGGCCTTATTGCAGAATCAGAAATCGAAACCATACAAAAACTTTCAGACGCCTTAATAAAACTCTCTGCAGCAAAAGATACAAATATTGTATCCACATTTAAAGAAGCACTGATAAGAATCATACCCGAAGACTTTATCAAGCAGCCTACAATCCTTAAAGATATTATAGAAAAAAACGAAACAGCTGTTCTTGTAATTCCAATAGACAAAGAAGCCCCAAAGGGAAGACTAATTTTGCCGCAGGTAAATACGATAAGAGATTTGCTTGATAATAATGCAATTTCTGTAGTTGTCAAAGAATCAGAGCTTCAAAATGCGCTAGAAAATATGAAAATACCGCCAAAAATAGTAATAACTGATTCACAGGCCTTTAAGCAGGTTAACGCCATTGTGCCGGAAAACATATGGCTTACATCCTTTTCAATCCTTTTTGCAAGGTTAAAGGGCGATTTAAAAACATTCATAAAAGGTGTACAAAAACTGGATAATCTTAGGGATAAAGATAAAATTTTAATACTTGAAAGTTGCTCTCATCACCCAATTGAAGATGATATAGGAAGAGTTAAAATACCAAATATGATAACAAAATATTCTGGCAAAAACTTAATCTTTAAACACAAATCAGGGCACGACTTTCCTAAGGATATCCAAAATTACTCATTAATTATCCATTGCGGCGCCTGCATGACAAATAGAAAAGAAATATTAAACAGAATAGAAATTGCACTTGAAAACAATGTTTCAATCACAAACTATGGAATTGCAATTGCAAAATGTCTTGGAATACTGGAAAGAGCGGTCGAACCTTTTGCTAATAGCAATCAAAGTTAAATATTAGAACCATGGGACAATTTATTAATATTTAACAGTTTATACAAATAATTTTATTTTTTATACACCTAAATGCCATAGAACATTCAGTGTTTCAGTTTTCAATAGAAACTGCAGATGTATTTCTCTTGAAACCACTCCGTTAAAAAAAGCAAAAAAATAATGCCCGCAAAACAGGGTTTGTAGGCATTATTTTACTCAAATATAACAAGCTATAAAAACTACTTTATTGTAACTTTACTTAACATAAAAACCTGAACTTCATAAGGTTTCAATGTTACAGCAAGCCTGCCGTTCTTTGTTGCCGGGGGTTCAATCATCTTAACAGGAGAAACAAAACTGTTAGATTTTAACTTTGGAATATAAACATTTGTTTCAATGTCATTCTTAGTATCCAAATTGCCAATTACAACAACCGCATCACTGCCATCAGCTCTTGCAAAAGCAAAAACACTAGGATTAGATGTTCTTAAGGGTACATACTTGCCTTCAATTATCATCCTCTTTGCCCAATATTTAAATTTCGCAGCATTTATATAATTCTCGGTAAGCTTTTCCTTATCACCTTTTGGTCGCCTTGAAGCATTAAATATATCAAGTTTACCCTTATGAACGAAATACTGATCATCGTCTGTAAAAGTTTTTTCAGCCTTCTGATTCTCGTATTTATAAACATATCTGTCACCGGACATAAACCCGTCAACAAAATAACTGTTTAAAGGAAGAGTGGTGTTTAGCCACAACACCATATTCCAATAATCTTCACCGCCAGTTATAATAGGACTTTGCTGGTCATGTGTTGCAAAGGCAGCAATAGTGGTTTTCTTACCTTCAAACTTATCGCTTATTTTTCTATCTATATCAACCTTTTTATAAAAATCCTTGGCCTTTAGAACTTCATTTTTAAAATTAGCCCAATCGCCATAATACCCGTCAAACCCGGCCTTTAATAATTCTTCAACCGTAGCATACGGTGCATATTCTTTTACAGGATTAGTCCAAGGTATAGCTGCTTCAGCTAAAAACATAAATTGCGGGTCAGATTTTCTTACATACGTAATAAACTCATTCCAGAATTCATATGGTTTAATAGCTGCAACATCAGCCCTAATGCCATCAGCACCGAGCGCTAAAGCCATGTCTGCAAATTTTTTATAATGGTCTAATAAATTTTTATTCAAGCTGCCATCATCGTTATAAACTTTAAAAAGTCTTACATCTGTCCAATCTGCAGGAACAACTGTACTACCTTTCTTGTCTTTAACAAAAAGTTCCGGTTTTTCAAGAGACAAATCATAAGAACCGCAGCTCGGCATATCAAGAATGACTCTCAAATTCTTTTTGTGTGCCTCTTTAATAAAATCCTTTGCCTCTTCAAAAACAGACCTTGGGTCGCTAACATCATCAAGCTGCGGATTAAGTTCATTAAAACTATCCATAGCATACAAAGAGCCTGACGTACCAAGCGCCTTTAATTTGCCCACCTTTGTAATAGGTAGTAAATGAATAGTATTTGCACCTGATATAACTATATCATCAAGTCTTGCCTTGGCATTTACAAAAGTACCAGGCACATCCCCAAGCCATGGCTCAATAATATCATTGTCATTCTTATCCTCAGCCCCGAAAGAGCGGATATTTATGCCATAGATAATAGCCTTGTTGCTTGTAAACAATGTCCTTAAATCATTTATCCAAGGATAAGCATTTGCACTTTCTGCGCAAAAGGCACTTAAAATCAGTGCCAAAAATAAACCCGTAAAATTAATCTTATTTCTCATGACTAAAGTATAATACAAATTATAAACAGGGGCAAAAAATTTCTTATATATTGTATAATAATGAAAAACATTCAGAGGTAAATTACAAATGAAAATTATCAACAATATCTTCAAAGAGCAAAAAGGGTTTGTTTCAGCAGATATACTGGCCGCATTGGCATTTTTTCTTGTCGCATTAATTATAACAATTATCCTCTCATCAAGATATTTCTATTATCAAAACATTGCAGAAAACGGCATAGGAAACAAGGTAATAAGGGCAAAAAAAGAAATAAAAGTTGTTGACACACAAAAAACCGAAGTCTTAAAAAGAGATATTGCAAGTAAAATACGCCCGGTTGTAATACCTGTTGATGAAGCCTATGTAAAAGCAAGCATAGCTTCCCTAAAAGACAGTATTCTTAAAATAAAAGCTTCGACAGCAGACTTCACAGCAAAAGAAAAAGAATTAACAGAACTTCTTGAAATACCCGATGCACAAAAAGAAAAAGTTATCGCTAAATATTTCTTAACAACAAGCGAAAATAACATCGAAACAGCCTTTCAAAATGCAGACACCGTAATTGACGCATACTTAAAATCCGGTGTAACCGAAAGTGAAATAGAATATTATTCAAATGAAACAAGCATTCTAAACATCCTCGGCACCGCCTCAAATACCATCCAGACAAAAACAATCTCCGGCATTATTGAGCATGTTCTTTTACCAAACTTAATTGTTGATGAATACGCAACAGAAATCGCAAGAAAAAACGCAAAAAGTATGGTAAAACCTATAACCGTAACATTTAAAAAAGGCGATACCATAATAAAACAAGGTGAACCCCTAACCCAGGTAAAAAAAGATGCTCTGAAAAAATCAGGATATAATCCTCTGGAGTTAAACAAAGGCGGGGTTTTAGGGATATTTCTTTTAACCTGTCTTTGTATAGGATGTTTTATAATTTATGTTAAGAAATTTGAAAAACAATACTTAACATATCAATATATGTCGATTATCGCATCATTTGCAATAGTGCTTGTATATTTGTGCACAATAATTTCATCGTCAAATATCTCTAATTATATGATGCCATTCACGGCGCTAACTATAATAGTTGCAGTATTTACCACACCTGTTTTGGCATTTTTAACAACTATACTGCTACTTGCTTTAATAAGTGCTGTGCTCTTCCTTGAGCCGCAACTTTATGCATCCTTTGTACTTGCAACAATAACGGGTGTTTATTGTGTTTCAAAAATCTGTTATACAAAAAGATTTGATTTAATTAAATGCGGTTTTCAAACAGGACTTACCCTCTTTGCTGCAGCAGTAATTGCATCAATGCTTGAAGATCATCTTGAATTTTCATATGGACTGGTTGCTCTTTTTAACGGCCTTTTATCAGGAATTATCGCCCTTGGAGTTATTCCTCTGATTGAAAACTTATTTAAGATAGTAACCCCGTATGGTCTTATAGAACTTGCAGACCATAACCAGGCACTGCTTGCAAACCTGCAATATAAAGCACCGGGAACATACCACCACTCGTTAATGGTTGCAAACCTATGTGAAGCTGCAGCAGAGGCAATCGGTGCAAACCCCATCCTTGCAAGGGTTGGTGCGTTTTATCATGACATAGGAAAATTAAAACGCCCGTTATTTTTTATAGAAAACCAGTCATACTTTGGAATTGAAAATCCGCATAATAAGCTCAATCCAAGGTTGTCAAAAATGGTAATCACATCCCACACAAAAGATGGCGTAGAACTTGCAAAAGAGCACGGACTCCCGCAGATTGTGATTAATTTCATTCAGCAGCACCACGGAGAATCACTTGCAGGGCATTTTTACACACAAGCAGTAGCTCTTGAAGGCAAGGAAAATGTTCAGGAAGAGCAATTCAGATACCCCGGGCCAAAGCCAAATATAAAAGAAACCGCTATCCTTATGCTGGCGGATGCCGTTGAGAGCGCTGTAAGGTCTCTAAAAAATCCAACCCAGGATGAGATTGAAAACATGATAAATAGAATAATCACAGAAAGATTGAACGACGGTCAACTATCAGACAGCCCCCTTACATTAAGAGACATAAAATTAATCGCTGTAACATTTAATAGAATCCTAAGAGGAATGCAGCATGATAGAATAAAATATCAGCAGCTGAATGATTTTGAGGATAAAAATAAAATAAAACTCGGCCCAAGCAAAGAAGAGAAGATGGAAAAGAGAATCCAGACAAAGTTGCAGCAAAAAACTAATGACGCAGATATATCACAAAACACTGCCAATTTTGAAAAATTTCAGCCGCAATCAGAACAAAAAACAAACCAAAACGAAATAAAAGAGACAGATAATGACAATAAATAAATCAAAATACCTTATCGGCCTTACATCAAGCTATGATAAAGATTTAGGGTTTAATACAGAAGAAATCAAAGCTCTGATTCCAAAAATTCTTGATGATTTATTTAACATTAAAGAAATTAAAGAACTTTCATGTCTATTTGGCCAAAAATACAAAACTATTTCTCTTGATATTGTCTTTGTTGATGATACTGAAATCCAAAAAATAAATTCCGAATATCGAAATAAAGACAAACCAACAGATGTTATTACCTTTGCATTATTTGCGGATGATGATTTTAAAATAGTTGTTGAGAATGATATTTATCTTGGTGAAATCTTAATATCTGTAGATACAGCAAAAAAACAAGCACAGAAAGATATCATAAAAGAAATTCTAACCCTGATTACCCATGGAATTTTACACCTTTTAGGATTTGACCACACAACAGATGAAGATTACAATTTTATTGTAAATATCCAAAATCAGATAATTCAAAACTTATTAGAAAGTTAATCCTTTATGAAAAAATTTCAGTCAACAAGTTTTATAAAAAGCGCAAGCCATGCATTTGATGGATTATTTCTTGCATTCAAGTCTCAAAGAAACTTTAGAAAACATTTATATATAGCACTTGTAGTTCTAACAATCGCAATTCTTTTAAAAGTTTCTATCATTGCATTTTGTATACTTCTTTTGACGAACTCTCTTGTTCTTGCACTTGAATTATTAAATTCTGTCTTTGAGTTTGCACTTGATGCGTATTACAAAAACAAATACTCCCGCCTTGTAAAGTTTGCAAAAGATATAAGTGCTGCCGCAGTTTTATTAATGTCAGTCACAAGCATGATTATCGCATTCTTCATCCTTGGCGATAAAATTTATCAATATTATATGGGAACTGCATTCTAGAAATTCTTTATACTTATTCTTTATGCTTTTAAAAAAATTCTTTAAAAAATTCATACGCACTTGCAAAATCCTTTTCTTTTTTGTAATATTAAGGTACTCACTTAAACCTCTAAGCAGATAAACGTCAGTTTTAGCTTAAAAAAGAAAGAAGAACAAATATGGCAAATATTAAATCTGCAAAAAAAAGAGTGCTTGTTGCACAAAGAAACAATGAAAGAAATACTGCATTTAAAACATCAATCAAAACTGCTGTTAAAAAAGCTTTAGCTGCAGCAAAGAACAATGAAGAAGATGTACTAAAATCAGCCCTTTCAAATGTTTACAAACTTTGCGACAAAGCTGCAGGCAAAGGTATTCTGCACAAAAATACAGCAGCAAGAAAAAAATCAAGATTGACAATCGCGATTAACAAACTTCTTGCAGCAAAAAGTGCAAAATAAAAAATAAACCTGCAAAATTTTACAAAACTTTACAAAAACGGCGAGTCATTAACGCCGTTTTTTAATCTATAATTAAACTATATAAAAACTATAAGCACAGTGCATTCTATTCAACAAAATCAGGGACAAATAACTATAGGAATTTGTATGAATATCAAAAATATTAATTTTTTACCGATGAAAACACCCGAGTTCACAAATGCAACGATTTTGAATACAAAAACCTATAAATCTTTTCCAAAAGACAAAATTATTACTAATAATAAAACTGATAAAAGTAAAAATACACCATTTTCCCATAACGACCCAAAAAATTTCATTACAAAAATTAATAGCAAACTAAAAACAGCTAAATCCGCCCTCGTTGAATGGCTAGATAGCCTGATAACACCCCGCGGAAGAATGGCGCATTATCGATTCATAAAGACATACGAAACCTCCAAACAGCTTGGCAGCAATTTAAACACCGCTGTAACAAATTTTAAAAAATCCATAAATTTATAAAAACCGCCATTTATCTTCTAGACAAAATTTATATATAGCTTCATTTTGGCAAAACAACGGTAAATGTCGAGCCCTCATTTTTGGCACTTTTAACGATACACTTTCCGCCAATCGCCTTTATAATCTTATTTGAAAGATAGAGCCCAAGCCCCGTGGATGATTTTATCAGACGCGATTTTCCTGAATAATACTTATTAAAAATCTTATCAATCTCCTCCTTCTCAATCCCTATGCCATAATCCCTTATGCTGATTGAAAAAGCCCCGGCGTATTTAACACCATTCAAAGAACATTTCCGCATAATACCCAATTGCGTATCTTCTTTGTCACCAAAAGCTACATCCGGAAAAACCCCGCCGGTATTCCCTGTATGACACATTGGCGCCACCCCCAAGGCCGTATTTTTGCCCCCTAAAGCTGTACTTTCTGATACCGAATCACTCTCACAACCATCAGCAAAATCTATCAACACCTCTATCCTGTCTGAATTTGCGCTGTAGCTTAATGCATTTAAAATTAAATTATTCACAACTCTTTTTACAAGAAACGTATCAATATCAGCGCAAAAATCATCACCAATTTCCGTCTTAAAAATTATCTGCTTATTATGTATCTCAAAAATGCTTGATAATTGATCAATAATTCCAAGCACAAATTTATTAACGCAAACACCCTCTTCCTTTTTTACAATAATACCGTCATGCTCTGCCTTATACGTTTCAAGCAAAGCCTCCACAAGATATTTTAAGTCAATATTTGATGTCTTTAATTTACTAATAACCTCTCTTTGCAAAGAAGAAAGCCCGCCAAATTTTTCTGAAAGCAATAAATCAAAAGTATTATCCTGCGCTATTATCGGCACCTTAAGGTCATGCGTTAAAGTTGCAATGAAATCTTCTTTAAGACTTAAATCCTCTTTTTCCTTCTCTACATACTCATTAATCATAATATCCCGATCAAGCACACTTTCAAGAAGGTTATTTAAATTCTTGGACAGTTCAGGCACAAAATCATGCCGTACTTCAAGCCTTGTGCATAAATTTCCATACCTCGCAGAGCCTATCACGTTTGTAACTTTTTTTATATAAGATTTTAAATTTTTAAATTCAACGGATAGTTTTATATACTTAATTATAACAAAACACAATACAAGGCTGATAAGCCCCATAATTGCAGCGCTTAACGTTAAAAAGAAAATCATAGTCCATGCTCTTCTTTTATATAATCAATTGAATCAAGGCATTTTTTATATGCCTCTTCATTATTTGCTTTCAAAAAAAGTTTATAGGCATATTCAATATAGTTTAAGGCTTCCTTAAACTGGCCGAGGTAATATTTTGTAATTCCAAGGTTATAATAGGCCTTTGGAAAATTATGGTCTAATTCAATGCATTTTTCATAATTGTTCAAAGAATGTTGATAATCTTCGATAGCATAATAGCAAATGCCCTGATAATAATACCCCTCAGCACACTCAGGAAAATAAGCAGTGAGTTTTTTAGCATTTTCAAGCGCTGCATCAAACTCATTCATATTAATTTTATTTTGAATAATCTTTAAATATTCTTTTGCAATATCATATTCCATATCTTAATTTTAACACTAATTTTTGAAATATTAATTTTTTGTTTATTTTTTTAACTCTTATTAATTATAGTGATAAATTTAAAGTAAACATATAAGATATCATTTTGAGGAGATAAAACATATGGCAAAAACAATAGGAATTGACTTAGGAACTACAAACTCCGTAGTTGCCGTGATGGAAGGCGGAAAACCGACAGTTATAGCAAACGCTGAAGGCTCAAGAACAACACCTTCAATCGTTGGTTTTTCAAAAAACGGCGAAAGACTTGTAGGGCAATTAGCTAAACGTCAGGCTATCTTAAACCCTGACAGGACAATAATTTCAATCAAACGTCACATGGGCGAAGATTTTAAGAAAAACATTGACGGCAAAGACTACACCCCGCAAGAAATTTCAGCCATGATTTTAAGAAAACTGGCTGATGATGCTTCAAATTATTTAGGAGAAAAAGTAACCTCAGCGGTAATCACTGTTCCTGCATACTTTAATGACGCGCAAAGACAGGCAACTAAAGATGCCGGAAAAATCGCAGGTCTTGATGTCTTAAGAATTGTAAACGAACCGACAGCTGCAGCACTTGCCTACGGCCTTGAAAAAGACAAAACAGAAAAAGTTTTAGTATTTGACCTTGGCGGCGGTACATTCGACGTTTCAATCCTTGAAATTGGCGATGGCGTTCATGAAGTATTGTCAACGTCAGGCGATACACACCTTGGCGGTGATGATTTTGACCAAAAAGTTATGGACTGGCTTGCTGATGAATTCAAAAGACAGGAAGGTATTGACCTAAAGGGCGACAAACAGGCAATGCAAAGACTTAAGGAAGCTGCAGAAAAAGCAAAATGCGAACTTTCAAGCGTTGTTGAAACAAACATCAACCTCCCGTTCATTACAGCTGATGCAAACGGCCCGAAACACCTTGATATGACATTATCAAGAGCAAAATTTGAAGAATTATCCCATGGCCTTTTAGAAAGATGTAAAACTCCGGTAGAGCAGGCAATTAAAGACGCCGGCATCACAAAGAATGAAATCAATGAAGTGGTACTCGTTGGCGGCTCCACCCGTATTCCTGCTGTTCAGGCCCTTGTTAAAGAATACACAGGAAAAGAACCAAACCAATCTGTAAACCCTGATGAAGTTGTTGCAGTTGGTGCAGCCGTTCAGGCAGGTGTCTTGGCTGGCGAAGTTAAAGACATCGTTCTTTTGGATGTAACCCCTCTAACCCTTGGTATTGAAACACTTGGCGGTATGATGACTCCTCTTGTTCAAAGAAACACAACTATTCCTGTTTCAAAATCACAGGTATTTTCAACCGCCGATGACAACCAGACAGCCGTTGATATCCACATCTTGCAGGGTGAAAGGCCAATGGCAAGAGACAACAAGTCTCTCGGTATGTTTAGATTAGACGGTATTCCGCCGGCAATGAAAGGCATGCCTCAAATCGAAGTTACCTTTGACATTGACGCTAACGGCATTGTAAACGTTACAGCAAAAGATAAGGCAACAAATAAAGAGCAAAAAATTACAATCACAAACTCTTCAAACCTTTCTGAATCAGACATTGACAAAATGGTAAAAGAAGCTGAAGCTAACGCTTCTGAGGATAAGAAGAAAAAAGAAGAAGCTGAAACCAAAAATAACGCTGAAAGCATGATTTCAGCAGCTGAGAGAATCGTAAAAGATTTTGAAGGCAAAATTTCTGATTCTGATAAGACAAAACTTGAAGAGCAAAAAACCGCTCTTAGAAAGGCACTTGATGAGAACAAATCTCACGATGAAATTAAAAAATTATCAGAAGACCTTCAACAAACAATGTATGCCATAAGCCAGGCAGCCTATGCACAGGTTCAAAAAGAAGGTCAGGACGCTCAAAACACTGATAATAACACATCATCAGATAACTCATCAAACGAAAACACAAACAATGACGACGTTATCGATGCAGAATACACTAAAGAATAAGAATAAACGCGGCTTTCAAAGGCCCATGTCTTCAACCGTACTTTGTATAAGCTAAAGTTAGCACACTAGGCCTCCTGTACGGCCTGTATGCCCAATAGAGGCATTTAAGAAGCCCTTGAAGCCAAAAAACAAAACATACAAAATACTCCGGCAAAATTAAAACTTGCCGGAGATTTTATTGTTTTCCACACCATTCAAAAATACCAAAAAAAATAAAACTGCTTCAAAATAATGTTAATTTTTGTAAACTTTTATATTTAACAATCACAATAAATTTATAAATTTTACCCGAAAGATAAAAATTAATACATAGAGCAGATTAAACAAAAAGCAAAGAGGTCGAAATAATATCTATAAAAGATTTTTCAAATTTTTATCACGTGCAAATGTACTATTTATAAGAATTTACAAGTTTTAAAAATACAAATACCCTGTCATATCAAGCATATCAAGCGTAAAAATACGGAAATTTTGCGCAAATTTGGCCGTAGCCCTTGCAGTACAAGATTTTTAACCGTGAAAACCTTGAAAACATAGTGATAGCTAGCTACCTAGCCCATTAACTATCAACATCTTAATTATTAATAGGTAAAACACGCTTGTCGCAGCACTTTTCAAGGCTGCAGCACGTGAATACGCTCAAAGATAGATAGAACAAGCCTTTTCAGATCTTCTGCGAATTGCCAAAAACCCAAAGCAGTCACATGTATTGAAATAGCAAGCATTTCAGCGTAAAAAAACATTCAAACCCGCTCCCATCAAACCCTTACACAACTTACTGTCATAATATTTTTTATACAATTCTGCACGCCCAACGCAAAAATTTTTATGACTCTGTAAAATTCTAAATTTTTATGCTAAAATATAGATGCTGTCATATTTTTTATTGATTTTCCTTTAATTCAAGAAAGGAAAATTTTATGTCAAAAAAGTCAAAAGCTCCAGAGAGAGTGGTTTACAACCCATCTTCAAGTATTACTGTTAACGGGCAGTTAAAATCCAGCGCAAAAAGCACCCAAAACGGCGCAAACGCAACCTATAATATGAATCCGTATGAACAAGCAGCCTATGAATACGCAAACAAGGCGTTTTTCGAGAATCTGCCAAATATTAACATCTTTTCTGATGACACTCAAAAAGCGCTCTCAGAGCAGGTTAAAGCCTATTTAAACCAAGGTATAAACACCATAAATTCAACCTACACACCAATTTTAAGAAATATGCAAAACGACATTGCCCGCCGCTTTGGAAATACTGATAACTCAATATTTATGGACAATTTGAGGGATATAGAGTCTAAAAGAGCAGATGCCATAAGCGATTTAGCCCAAAGCACCACCGTAAAGCGAGATGAGCTCATAAATAACGAACTTTCAAACAGATATGATTATTTATCATTTTTGAATAACTATCAAAATCAGGTATACGCCAATATGCTCTCTACACTTGGCTTAAGCACTGATTTACTAAACACAAATAATAATCATCTTAATGGCACAAATACCGCGCAAACCTCCTCAAACAAAAGCCCTCTGGGGGATGTTGTTAAATTAACTTCACAAATTTTAGGCATATTTAAATAATTTATATAAATTTTTGTAAAATATACAAATTTGCCGTTTTCGGCTGACACACAAGGGCAGAGCCATTTTTCCGCCCTTGTATTTTTTGCTTTTAAAATTTTTGTAGTATAATAAACTTGAATATTCATGCTGTAATTAAGGAGAGAAAATTGGGATACAAGATTTTATATAAAAACGAACTTTGTAAAAATCAGTTTGAAATAAGGGTAAAAGCCCCGTTTATCACAAAAAATGCCAAAGCTGGCCAGTTTATCATTTTAAGAGTTGACGAAAATTCTGAAAGAATTCCCCTTACAATCGCTGACTATAACAGGGATACAGAGGAATTAACAATTGTTTATATGGCTGTTGGCTATACCACCAAAAAGCTTGCAGCACTTGAAGTTGGGGATGAAATTGAAGATATAGTAGGGCCCTTAGGCCAGCCAACACACATTGAAAAATATGGCACGGTTGTTTGCCTTGCTGGCGGATACGGCGCTGCTCCCTGTTATTTAATTGCAAAAGCCTTTAAGGATGCAGGAAACAAGGTTTATATGATTATGGGCGCAAGGAACAAAGACCTTATTTTCTGGCAAGAAAAAATGAAAAATGCCTGCAGCGAGCTCTTTATAACCACTGATGACGGCACTTTGGGCCACAAAGGCTTTGTTACTGACATCCTAAAAGATATTATGGCAAAAGAAACCGTAAACTACGCCATTGCAGTAGGCCCAATGCCAATGATGAAGGCAGTTGCAGACCTTACAAGGGGCACCGGAATAAAAACAGAAGCATCCATGAACCCTATTATGGTTGATGGCACCGGCATGTGCGGCGCCTGCAGGGTTACGGTTGGTAATGAAGTAAAATTTGCCTGCGTTGACGGCCCTGATTTTGACGCTCATTTAATTGATTTTGATGAAGTGATGAATAGAACAAGAATCTACAAAGAATATGAAAAAAGGTGCGATGAAACCAACTGCAACCTTCAAAAACAGGCAAAAGAATTAGAAAAAAGTATGAAATAGTTTAGAATTGAGGTAAAAAAATTATGGCGAACAGCAGCAATATCCCTATTTGTCCGTTGATTTCAGCAGGAAAAGATTTAAATTCAGTATGCGCACAGGAAAATTGTGCATGGTACATTCAAAACCTGAAAACCTGCGCTGTGTATGTAATAGCACACAATGCACTTTTAGATGTAAAAGCAAAACAATCAGGCAAAGCAGAATAGTATAGAAAATTTTAGAGGAAATAAAACAATGCCAAGACCAATGACAATAACAGAAAAAATTTTTGCACACCATGCAGGAAAAGATGAAGTAAAACCGGGCGATTTAATTAATGCCAAGGTTGATATCACGCTTGCAAACGACATTACAGGCCCTGTTGCAATCAATGAATTTAGAAAAATTGGCGTAAGCAAAGTTTTTGACCCCGAAAGAACGGTTTTTGTGCCTGACCATTTCGTGCCGAATAAAGACATAAAATCAGCAGAACAGGTTAATTTAATAAGAAATTTTGCACGTGAAATGGGCCTGAAATTCTTCTTTGAAGTAGGCAGAATGGGAATAGAACACGCTCTCCTTCCTGATTCAGGAATTGTAACGGCAGGAGATTTAATCATAGGCGCTGATTCACACACCTGCACATACGGTGCACTTGGCGCATTTTCAACTGGTGTAGGCTCTACTGACCTTGCCTGTGCAATGGCATCAGGTGAAACTTGGTTCAAGGTTCCAAGCGCCATAAAGGTAGAGTTTAACGGCAAACTCAATAAATGGGTAAGCGCAAAAGACTTGATTTTACACTTAATCGGCGACATAGGTGTCGATGGCGCATTATATAAAACCCTTGAAATTACAGGAAGTGCAATTGACGAAATGCCGATGGACGGCAGGTTTACAATATGCAATATGGCAATTGAAGCGGGTGCTAAAAACGGAATAATACCGCCGGATAAAATCACGGAAGAATACCTCAAAAACCGCTCAATCAGGCCTTATAAATTCTACACATCAGACCCTGATGCTGAATATGAAAGAGTTATAAAATACGATGTGGCTGATATTGAACCCACAGTTGCCTTTCCGCACCTTCCTGAAAACACAAGACCTATAAGCAAGGTGGGAAATGTTGAAATAAATCAGGTTGTAATAGGAAGCTGCACAAATGGCAGGCTTTCAGACCTAAAAATTGCAGCAGACATATTAAGAGGTAAAAAAGTTCACAAAAATGTGCGTCTCATTGTATTCCCCGGCACACAGGATATTTATTTAAAAGCAATAGAATTAGGCTATGTGCAGACCATAGTTGAAGCAGAAGGCGCAGTTTCAACGCCAACCTGCGGCCCTTGTCTTGGAGGCCATGCTGGCATTTTAGCAAAGGGCGAAAGAGCAATTTCTACAACAAACAGAAACTTTGTAGGAAGAATGGGGCACCCTGAAAGCGAAGTGTACCTTGCTTCTCCTGCAATAGCTGCAGCAAGTGCAATACTAGGCAGAATCGCCTCCCCTGAAGAATTATAAAAGAAGGGACGGCTTTCCTTGAAAAAAAATATCCTTGCAATACAAATGAATTCGGCAATTGGAGACTATGCTGCAAATGAAAGTAAAATAGCATCATTATTTTCTGAATTTTATGCAGGATTTGAAAATTGCGCATTAGACACAGATTTTCAGGAATCAAACCAGGATAAAAACGGACAAAATGGCCCTATAATCAGTCATTGCGCCATTAATGAGCCAAATAAAATTACCAAAGCAGGTTTGCCGGATATAGTTTTTCTTCCCGAGGTTTGGACACTTGGCTGGGCGCCTGAGTGTTTTGAAAAAAATGTTAAGAAAAATGAAGCTGCACTTGAATTTTTATCAACCCTTGCAAAAAACTACAACGTCAATATTATTGGCGGCTCATATATAAGAGAAACAGAGGATGGCTATAAAAATTCCTGCCCTGTCATAAACAGAAACGGTGAAGCTATAGCATTCTATGATAAAATTCACCTCTATTCCCCTGATGGTGAAGCAAAAGCGGTAAAATCAGGTAATACGCCCCTGATTGCTGATATTGAAGGATTAAAAATCGGGCTTTCAATATGTTATGATATAAGATTTCCAGAATTATTCAGAAGCTATATGGCATATTCGGAGAGCAGCAAAGCTGCAGCTTATGACAATACCTTATCAAAAAATCAAACAAAACCGCAAAAAACTGAAAATATCCCGCACCTTCTTGTAAACCTTTCAGCCTGGCCAAAAACAAGAAGGGCACAGTATGACGCTATGGCAAAATCAAGGGCAGTTGAAAATCAGTCTTATTTTTTAGCGTTAAGTCAAACAGGTCTAATTAAAGACAACATCTATAATTCAGGATGTTCTGAACTAATTCACCCGCTTGGTGAAACCATAGCAGTACTTAATGAAGATGAAGGCTTCATCTTTGAAACAGTTGATACAGATATTGTTAAGAATGTGCGCGAAACCTTCCCGAACCTTTCAAATAGAAAAGTAAATGATTTTGGCTTTTACCCTGAATATGTAAAAATAGAGGCCAAATAAATATGAAAACCAGCGCAGTAAAAATAATTTTCAACATAACCATAAGCTTAATGCTCTCTCTGCTGTTTAGCGTAAATTCAGCATTTGCAAGTATAGTGAAGGCCATAAATAATACAACCCTAAATCGCGATTCAGTTATATCTGTTGTTGTAAAGGATATAAATACAAACGATACAATTTATTCTAAACGCGCTGACACTTTCCTGAATCCCGCATCCATACTTAAAATATTTACAATGGCAGCGGCAATTGATACACTTGGCGATAACTACAATTTTGAAACAGTAATTTATATCGACAACAAGAGGAATCTGTATCTAAAACTTGGCGCCGACCCGCTTTTAACCTCTGCAGATTTAGACACCCTGATAAAATCGCTAAAAAAAGCGTACGGCGGAAAAATTAACAATTTTTACATTGATGATTCAACAATAGATAAAGTTTATTATCCTGACGGCTGGACTGTAGATGATTTTTGGCCAAATTCACCAAAAATCTCACCCTATATCGTTGATAAAAATACGGTATATATAAACTTTGCCGCATCCAAAAATGACATAAAAATCACACAAAATGATGATTATAAGTTCTCTTTCATAAATGAGCTTGAGATTTCAAACAAAACAGATATAACGCCATCATTAAACTACGGCGAAAATTCAGGCATAGTATCCCTAAGAGGCACCATTGGCGCAGGTGCAAATTTTACTAAAGAATATCCCGTCTTAGATACTGCGCAGTTTTTTACAGGAAGGTTAAGAAAAGCGCTTGATAAGAATGGAATACACTATGCAAAACCTTTCTACCCTAAAAAAGTTGCCCCAAATGCTAAAAGAATAGCATCATTTAGACGACCTGTTAGAGAAGTAGTTTCTTATGCCCTAAAAACAAGTAATAATTTTGTTTGCGAGGTGGTTTTTAAGGCTGCAGGTGCAAAATGGGCGCAAAAAACCAACCCCAAAGAAGTCATAAAGCCCGGTACACTTGAAGATGGCAAAAATATGTTTTTTGACTATTACAACAAAGCAGGCCTCAAAAATAACAAAATTAACCTTAAAGATGCCTCCGGCGTATCAAGATATAATACGCTCTCAACAGGCTGGATGGCAGATGCGCTTGTTTGGCTTAATGAGAATTCCAAAATAAAAGATTATATGATAACAGCAGATGAAGGTACTCTAACAAAAAGAATGAGAGACCTGAAAGGTTGCGTTAAGGCAAAAACCGGCACCATTTTTGGAATAAGCTCTCTTGCAGGCTTTGTCACATCACAGGCAGGTGCAAACTATGCCTTTGCAATAATAATACAAAATTTTGCCACAAGAGCCTCCGTAATAAAGGGTCTTGAAGATGATATTGTCCATGAGATTTACACGCTGGAATAGTTTACGAGGTTTTAAAAAACACAAAAATGCTTTGCCCGAACTGTAAAAAAGAATTAATAGTAGTTGAAAGAGGAAAAATTGAACTTGACTATTGCATGTTCTGCGAAGGTTTTTGGTTTGACAATAATGAGTGGAATCTCTTATCTGAAAGGCTTTATATAAATGACAAAAAGCCATTGGGAAATCTTTATGCAATACCAAAAGTTTTAACCGGAGAAAATATAAAAAACTGCCCTGTTTGCAACGGCCCTATGGAAAAATTTATGCTCTTTGATACAATCCTCGACAGGTGCAAAAAGAAACACGGAATATGGTTTGACAAAAAAGAAATTTCAAACGTATTGAATGCAGCAAGGGGCAAAGAAGGTATACCGGTGAATTTTCTTGGCGAAGTATTTTATAAAAACTGAAAGGAAACAAAACAATGACAATCACCTTAATAATAGTAATTGCAGCACTTGTCGTAATTTTTGCATTTGCCGGCATATACAATAGCCTCATTTCACTAAAAAATCAGGTAAAAAATGCTTGGGCGCAAATCGAGGTGCAATTAAAAAGAAGGCATGACCTCATTCCAAACCTCGTTGAAACAACAAAAGGCTATATGCACCATGAGGCAAAAACCCTTGAAGATGTTACTCTTGCAAGGAATATCGCAATGAAGATTTCACCGGACGCTAAGGTGCAATCAACCCATGAAAATCTTCTAAGCGGCGCCTTGAAATCATTATTTGCAGTCTCAGAAAATTATCCGGAGCTTAAGGCAAATGAAAATTTCCTAAAATTGCAGGAAGAAATAGCCTCAACTGAAAATAAAATCAGCTTCGCAAGACAATTTTACAATGATTCCGTTATGACATATAACACTAAAAAAGAAGTTTTTCCAAATAATATGATTGTGGGGATGTTCAATTTTCCTGATTTTACAATGTTTGAGATAACAAACCAGGCAGAAAGAGAAAACGTACAGGTAAAGTTTGACTAAATATGTGGCATCAGATTTCATTAAATAAAAGACGCTCATTCTGGGTGTTGGTATTTATGGCAGTTTTGCTCTCAGCCTTTGGCTTTTCTCTTGGATATTTTATCTCAGAAGGGCAATCCGTAGAATTTGGCTTTGCAGGGCTTATTGCAGTCCTTGCGTATTATTTATTTATGCTAATCTTTGCCTTATACGACACCAAAAAAGTATTTTTCGCGGATAGTTCATACTTATACAATAAAAATATAGACCCGAAACTCCATAATGTTGTTGAAGAAATGTGCATAGCGTCAGGACTCCCCAGGGTTCCAGATATTTATATTATGGACTTTGGGCCGCCAAATGCTTTTGCATACGGAGTTTCGCCAAATAAGGCCTCAATCTGTGTCACATCAAAACTTCTTGAAATCCTTAACAGGGATGAATTGCAAGGCGTTATCGCCCATGAGATAGCCCACATTGTAAACAGAGACACAACCTATCTTTTATACGCAGGAATTGCCGTATACACTATTTCAACCCTTTCAAGAGCCTTCCTGCATTCGCGCTCACGACGCTATAGGTTTTCTTCTTCATCTTCTTCATCTTCCTCATCTTCATCAGGCAAAAACAGCGGCGCTTTAATTTTATTGATTTTAGCACTAATTATAATAATACTTGCACCAATTGCCTCTTATCTTTTTTATATGTGCCTTTCAAGAAAACGTGAATATTTAGCGGACGCCTGCGCAGCACAGTTTACAAGGTATCCGACTGGCCTTGCAGGAGCCCTTGAAAAAATTTCAAATTATTCATTAGGTCAAAACAATTTATTTTACATAGAAGAAGATGATGACAAAATAATTTCAAAAAATGCACTTGTTAGTGCTTCCTGCATCATTCCAAACAGGCTTTCAGGCGAGGGTTCAAGCCTTTTTTCAACCCATCCCTCGACAAAAGAAAGAATTAAAATTTTAAAGACAATGGCAGGCAGGGCAGATTATGCCGCATATAACAGGGCGTTTACAGAAATTACAGGACAAAATGGCGTCATTAATAAAAATGATGTACAAAGATGTAAAAAGACATTAACAAGAGAAATGCCTGCACCAAGTAAAGCTCTCGGTATTTCTGCCGCTGCAGCCGGCGCCATTATTGGCGAAGTTATCACATCAAGTCAAAAAACAGATATAAAAAATGATTCAAAGACACTATATAAAGAAAAACTTGAAAGAAAACGTGATACAGAAGATTTATTGTGGAAGCTTGCGGGTTATAATTTTATTGAATGCAAATGCAATACAAGGCTGAAAATTCCATCTATATACAAAGATATGGAAATCACCTGCCCGCACTGCAAAGCAAAACACTATATTTAATGATTTTCTCCGCATTTCAATTAAAACAAATGCCAAAAATTAGAAGATATAATCGCAACTGCGGCAAGACCAAAAGAAAAGCTAGACCTTGCATGCAGGGTTATCGTCCTTTAATTCTAAAACCTTTTTATTTAAAATACCTATAAGTTCTTTATTAATTTTCTTTGTATATTCTAAATCTCCAAGGCTGTAACCATTTAGGAACAAGAATTTTGAAATTTTATAGTTTTTCTTAAATACATTCTTAAAACTTAATATTTTTTCATAAATTTTAATATCAATATATTTTTTGTTCTCACAAAGATAAGACATTAATTCCATAAGAATTATATACGCATTCTTAATCCTGTCAGCTGATATCTCAGTATTTATCTTCATCAGCATAAGTTCAATCTCATAATAAGTATCAAAAAGAAGTTTTCTTTTTTTAGGATAAAACTCTTCAAAATACCTTTTTGTCGTCTCATAGCCAATTTGAACCATCTTTGTTTTTTTATCAGCAGATATCATAAAATCAACAACAGAAATGTTATCTAAATTTATCTTGATATAATCAAACTTATCTTTATCCTTATAAAGGTCAATAATATAATCCGTTGCAAAGCCGGAAAGCGCATTATAGACAGCATTTAAATAGCCTGCGGTAGTGGTTATATTCTTTTCTGATTCATTATCCTCAAGCCTGAACTCTAATATTCTGCTCTCTGTCTCCTTTATAGTATCACTTATCCTCCAAAGTGGGGTGGATTTCACTAAATCTCCATCCACAAGACAATCCTTGCCATCCATAACAGGTTTATACAACCCCGGCATGCTGACAGATGCCCTCACTGCACTTGCAATTTCAGCATCCGGTGTCTTTGTTTTTGAAAATTCATAAAAATTTAAATACCTTAAATTTACAGAAAATATTACAATTTGTTTATCTAAATCCTTAAAAGTCACAGGGGGCATTTTTCCCTTAACATAAGCCTCGCCATAAAATTTGCTTTCAATCTTATCCTTTATCCAGTCATAAAAATAACCGCCCTTTGAAAGTGCAAAGTCCTTACCAAGGCTAAAGTTTAAATCCTTAAAAAAATCAAGACTTATATCCCCGAAAACTTCATTAATCTCATCTATGCCATAGCCAAACGCATACAATGTTACAACGACAGCACCAATTGAAGAGCCTGCCCAGCCTGTTATATTAAGGCCTAATTCTTCAATCGCCCTCAATGTGCCTATATAAGAGCAACCCCTGATTCCGCCGCCTCCGAATATGCAAAAATAATTTAAAAGATTAGTTTCCATCCCCTTATCATATTCAAAAAAACAAAATTTACATCCCTTATTAAGTTCATATTGCATTTTATGATTATTTTTCAATATAATATAAATGTAAATTATATTATTAGAGGATTAAACAGTATGGCAATGACATTGGCACAAAAAATTATATCTCAGCACACAGATAAGCAGGTAAAGCCGGGCGAATTAGTAATAGCGCGTGTTGATGTAGCTGCCGTACAAGATGGTACCGGGCCTCTGACTATTCAGGAATTTAAAAAACTTGGCAAAAATAAACTTGCAAACCCAAAAAGAACAATACTATTTATTGACCATGCTGCGCCAAGCCCAAGAAAAGAACTATCTAATTCACACCTTGTCATAAGAGAATTCGCAAAAGAATATGGCGCTGTGTTATCAGACATAGGTGAAGGCGTTTGCCATCAAAGATTAATTGAAAGCTTTGTAAACCCGGGTGAAATCCTTGTAGGGGCTGATTCTCACACCTGTACATCAGGCGCCCTTGGTGCTTTTGCAACAGGCATGGGCTCAACAGACATCGCAGTTGCCTTTGCATTAGGCAAAACCTGGCTTAAAGTGCCGGAATCTTATAAAATTGTAGTAAACGGTAATTTTAGACAAAATGTAACCTCAAAAGATTTAATGCTTTATTTAATAGGAAAAATAGGGGCAGACGGCGCAACATATAAGGCGCTTGAATTTACAGGCACAACAATTAAAAATATGTCAATGGCAGAAAGATTTACTCTTGCCAATATGGCAGTTGAAGCAGGGGCAAAATGCGGACTGTTTGAAACCGATGAAAAAACATTGGAATTTTTAAAAGATAATGACCGGGAAAATTCATTCAAAGAAATCAAAATGGATGAAGATGCAAAATATGAAAAAATCATAGAAATTAACGCCCAAGATATCCCATCAACCGTATCATGCCCGCACACTGTGGACAATACAAAACCTGCAAGCGAACTGAATAATGTTAAGGTAAACCAGGTGTTCATAGGAACCTGCACAAACGGAAGAATTGAAGATTTAAGAGTTGTTGCAAACGTCCTTAAAGGAAAAAAGAAACACCCGGATGTAAGACTTATTATAGTACCTGCCTCACCCAAAATATTCAAACAGGCTGCAGAAGAAGGGTTATTAAATATTTTTGTGCACGCAGGCGCCTCATTCCTGCCATCAGGCTGTGGCCCTTGCGTGGGAGTTCATGGCGGCATACTTGGCGACAATGAAGTTTGCCTTGCAACGCAGAATAGAAATTTCCAAGGCAGAATGGGCAACACAAAAGGCTTTATCTACCTTGCATCCCCATATGTTGCAGCAAAATCAGCAATAGCAGGCTACATCACAGATTAAAACTACATATAATCAAACGGGAAATAATTTCCCCTAAACTAAATAAAAAACCAAACATAGACCAAAACCAAAAAAAACGGAGCTCTGGTCTATGTTTTCATATTTAAGACTTAACTTCACAAAGAAATATAAATTGCAAAAAAGATAGTCAAGAATTTTTACAATAAGTGAAACCGTGTTAGAACTAGCTGAAAATGCTGCAGAATGGTATTCTTCGCAATTGCTTGATAAAAAACGACAAATTATAAAAATTGTGTGTTCGAATCTTTTTATAAAAGACAAAAAACCGCACTACGAGCTGCATTCAATATTCCAGCACATGCTGGATTTTACCCAAAATTACAAAATATCGGGATGACAAGATTCGTCACTGAGCGCTTGCGCGAAGCAAAATAAGAGACCCTGATGGGTCGTAATGTTCGAATAGTTGATTATACAAAACAGAAATATCGGGATGACAGGATTTGAACCTGCGACCCCCGCGACCCGAACACGGTGCGCTACCAAGCTGCGCTACATCCCGAAATTATTCTATTTAATTGTCAACTCTTTCAAGGCTTAGCTTGGTACCCTTCGTTACAAACTTCGTTTGTACCCCCACCGGAAACTTGACATTAAGTCAACTTTCCTCTCGGGGTCCCTGCTACATCCCGAAATTATTCTATTTAATTGTCATTGCAGCTTGTGAGGTTTGCACTACCAATTTTTCTTGAAATTAATGTATTTAGTTATCAATTTGGACTTAATTTGACATTATTTAATCTCTTCAAAAACAGCATAAGGCATAAGCCACTGCTATATAAGCTATTCTAGCAGGACAACATATGGAAGTCAAATTTTTTAAGCCTTAAAAAATGTCCGATTAGGCTCTAAGAATAGCGCTCATATTGCATTTATCTTGTATCCTAAGCAATAGAAAGTGTAGTTTCCTCTATATAAGGACTTAAAGCAAAAGATGCAGGGCAAAATTCAAAATTAGTCCAATGCCTGATAGAATGCTTGAAATTCAAGGTTACAAAGAAGAAATTAGGAAAAAGCTAGACAAATAAATAACACCTGCAGAATTCAAAATCTACAGGTGTTATAGTTAATATTTAATGGCTTTTGCGAACTTTATACAAATACTTCGCCAGTTGATTTTTTGAATACCAAGTCATAAGCGCCGACTTCTTCTTGTCTGCCTTGGTCCATAAAGCCTTGAGACATATCGGTTAAGCGCACTTCAAGCTGTCCTGGATATTTTTCATTTATATAGGCAAGAATGAATTCCATATTTTGTTCATGCAGGGCAACTTCAGAAGGTCTTAAATTGCCGGAGAAGCTTCCATTCATAATATTATCAATCAGCTGCTTCCAAGCTTCTTTTTGTTCATCAGAAAGCGTTGGTTTATTTGTATCAGTTGTTGGAGCTGCAGAGCTTGCGGGAGTTGTTGGTGCAACGCTTGATGCTGGAGGCGTAGGAGCTACACTTGAAGCTGGCGGGGTTGTCACACTACCTGCAGGAGTATTTGTACCGCCGGTTGTCGGAGTACCAGCAGCACCGGCATCACCAGCACCAGCTGCGTCACCGCCTGCATCACCAGCGCCTGTGTCACCACCAACAGCGCCACTTGCTATGCCCCTATAGTATTCTTCAGCCTGACGTGCGCCTTGTGAGCTGCCATCCATTTCGCCTATGCTCTTAAGGAATGCTTCTATTTCTTCTTCACTTGCGCCTGAGGCAATCATACCATCCAAAATTTCTTTGGCACTCTTTGTCTGATAATCAAATGTCTTATTAAACCAGCTGTGCGCATCGCCCATTGAAACACCGTTATCTTCACATATAAAGTTGCCGTTGCCATCTGTTACAATGGTATTCATATTATATGTTTGACCAATCATATCATCTTTAGTGCTTTCATCAATTGTTGCTGTAGTTTTTGCAGTTAGTACTGGCTGTGCGCCGGCAGCTTTAGCATCTGCATAGGTTGCATATTCATCTGAATATGTGTCGTCCATAATTTTTACTTCGGTTGGTATCTGCCCATCGCCATATGTGTATGATTTTAACATATAACGTGCTTCTGATGTGTATTCTCTTGTTATATGGTCAACAAGATTATCTTGAGTTGCATTACCTGCTCTGTCTCTATTGTCAATATATGTTTCAATATACGCATGTTCTTCCGGAGTGCCATCACCGCGATCTATTGAAACTTTAACTGTTGCCGTCTTCATTACAGCAGCATCCTGACTGCTGTAATCAAATTGTGAATCAGTGGTTGTAATAGACTCACAAGCCAAAGTACCATCTTCACCTATGGATAAATTATCACTGCGCACTTCTTTTGATGTTGCAACCCTGCCTTCGGAATCATAGGTAAAGCTCGTTGTTAAGACTTCTTCCAGGCCTTTGCCAATATCAACTTTTGTACTTTCGCTTAATACTTGCCTTTTGTCATTTGTAGTATCATATTCTCTATAATATTGGGAAGTAAAATATTGATCATCAGCAGCGCCTGGTATCTGCATTGCACCTGCTATGGTGCTGTCTTTTAAGATGCCATTCTCTGTGTAATGATTTAAGCTTTCAAGATAATTTCTTACATCGTTCTTATCACCTTTAATTGTTGCTTGTTCTTGTTTTATGCCTGTGCCATCATAATATTTAACTGCAACAAATTCATAAGATTTAGTGCCTTCTGTGCCTTTTGTTTTTTGCATTTCCGCTTTAATAGGTTTGCCGTTTTTATCTATTATATTTTTGCCGTCAGCATCAGTTTGATAAGTTGTAACCGCAAGCCTGTAGCTGTCTGTACCTTGAATACCGGATGTAGCTTCGCGTCTTGTCTTTGCACCTGCATCATTAAATTCTACACGTGTTGCAGTATATCCTTCTGTGCCTTCAGTGCCGGTTGTAATTGTGCGGTTTGTTCTAAGGCCTGTAGCAGTATTAAACTCAGCGGAAGCCACTCTGTAGCTGTCTGTGCCCTTAACACCTGTTGCAACTGTACGGTTTTGCCTGTTGCCACCATCATCAAACTCCGCATAAACCATTCTGTAGCTAGCATCACCTTCCTTTCCGGATGTAATGGTCTTTGATGATTTTGTGCCGTTATCATGATATGTAAGGCTTACAGTTTCGCCTTTTTCATTTGTTCCCATAAGAACACCCTCATCAGAAACTGAAAGATTAGTCCAGCCATGTTTTTCAAGGACGCCTTTTTTCTTTTCGGCAATTGCTTGCGGTGTACCGCCAACTATTTTCTTGCCGGTTTTTTTACCATCTTTATCATAATTTATTTCATATGTTACGCCGTCTTTTGTTGCAGTAACTGTGCTGCTTCCGTCTTTTGAAGTGCTTTTAATTTTGGCATCATCCCAGCCGTTTTTAGTCAGGGTTTTAACTTTTTGTTTTCCGGTTTCCTTAGCCTGCTGTTTGCCAGAAGTTCCTTTTGTGCCCTTGGTATCATCAGCCTTGCCGCTTTTTCCTTTTTTGCCGGCTTTATCAGTATCTTTTGCTTTACCCTTCTTTTTTGTTGAATCTGTTTGAGTTTTTGAATCTGCTGGTTTCTTCTTTGTCTTATCCTTTTGTTTTGTAGCATCAGATTTACCAGCACTTGATGTGCCGCCTATATTGGAACTTAATGTACCGGTGCCTAATGTGCTGCCACCCAGTCTCCCAGTTCCAAGTGTGCCAGTGCTGGTTACATATGACACAGCAGAAGAAACTCCTGAAGTTCTTGAACTGCCAAGACTAAGACCAGATAAAAGGCTTGATCCGCCAAAGCTTAATGGCGTATAAGCACTATATGCAGAAGGATTGCTCAAAGATGAGCTGCTGCCTGAGCTTCCTGATGAAGAGCCACTATTACTTCTTGAGCCTGATGTATTTCCAAAACTTACACTATCAGAGCCGCCTCTGGATACAAAAGATGCAAAAGAAAGCAAAGAACTGCCAAGCACCCCTGTTGCTCTGCTAATTGTTGCGGGGGCAAAAGCACTTACAGATGAAGCTCTTGTTGCAGTTACAGTGCTTGTTGAGCTTGAGCCCTTGCTAGTGCCTGTGCTTTTTTTAGAACTTGAAGCTTTGCTTGAGCTTGAAACTTTTCCTGTGCTTTTTTTAGAGCTAGAGCTTGAACTTTTTTTAGAACTTGAACTCTTGCTTGAGCTTGAACTTTTCCTGGAACTGCTTGAGCCGCCTGACTTTGAAATCTTTACCATCTTTATACACTCCTTATAAATAACTTTATCTATGCAGTATATAACGTCACTCGTTGCAAGTTCTTTAGAAAAATCAAACATTTTGTAACAAAAATTTACAAAATCCTTTTGGCACTAAACCATAAGTCAAAGCAGCAAAACAAAAATAAAAAACACCAAAAAACAAGCCATAGCGCTTAATTTATACATATATACAAAATACGAAGATTTTATTTAAAACAATTGTAACTTTTTGCCGAATTGCACAACTAAAAACCTTATCAAATTTTATTCATGCAAAACAATTTTATCCTTTTGTAAAGTTTTCTTTACATTAATAACTCTTTGATTAGAGC
Organism: uncultured Vampirovibrio sp.; assembly: GCA_910583725.1. GTDB lineage: Bacteria > Cyanobacteriota > Vampirovibrionia > Gastranaerophilales > Gastranaerophilaceae > MGBC122484. The sequence goes on along the minus strand of CAJTXZ010000006.1, from coordinate 32,132 downwards.
TGCCAACCCAGTGAAGATTATTATCCTTTAACTCTTCAATAAATTCACCCTCAGCAATTACATCAATAAGCTCTATACCCTTTATATCCCTAATTTCTTCCCACCTGTATCCTGTATACAGCCAGATTGTTTTATCCGGATAAAGTTTGCTGCATTTTTTTATAAGACGAAAAATTTCATCCCTGTTATATGGCATTAAAGGATCACCCCCGGAAAAGGTAACACCGGCTATAAAAGGTTTATCAAGCGCTTCAAAAAGTTCATTTTCTGCTGCCTCATCAAACAAAAGACCATCATTTCTATCCCATGTTATTGGATTTTGACAGTTTTTACAATGATGTTCGCACCCTGAAACCCACAATACAACACGGATTCCATCTCCATTTAGCATATCTTCTTTTGTAATATTATGATAATTCATATCCCTATCCTTTATAGTCAAAAGCTTTTAGCTAGCTGAATACCTTTTTTAAATAATTTAGTTTTGCCCGCACGCAGCATTGTTGCAAAGCGCAAAATCAGACACTAAAAGCACGGAGGGTATTCGCAAACCTAAATCTACACTAAGACAAGCTAATTACATACTTACTCTGTCTTTAATTTCTTCCATTTTAGCTTCATTCAGGCGGGTATCGCCCTTTACCCTTGAATAAGACAAATAGCCGTTCATTCTGTCAATCTTGGTTAAATTCTTGCTTCCGCACTTAGGACACACATCCATTGATAATTCCTGATGACCGCAATCATCGCAATATGCAAGTGAAAGGTTAACCCCTTCATAAAAACCCATATCCATAGCGCGTGTCACCAATGTTTCAATGGCTTTTGTATTATATGAAACAGGATATTTCACATATTGAATCTTCCCGCCATTTAATAAATCCCAAAACCTTTTTTCTAAATCCTGTTTTTCAATTGGCCCGATATTTTCTGAAACATGGCAGTGAAAACTGTTTGAAACATAAGCTCTGTCTGAAACATTATTAACACAGCCGTATTTTTTCCTAAACTGTTTCACCTGCAGCCCGCAAAGATTCTCAGCGGGCGTTCCATAGATAGCATAAAGATTGCCATCCTCTTCCTTAAATTCATTAATCTTTTTATTAATATATTCCATCACCTCAAGCGCAAAGGCACCATCCTCTGCAAGAGATTTTTGGTTATAAATTTCCTGCAGTTCATTCAATGCTGTAATTCCAAAAGATGCAGTTGCAGACTTTAATAACGGCTTAATCTTATCATGAATTCCAAGATTTCCCCCGTAAAATCCTCCCTCACAGAATGCAAGAGGATTAACAGACGCCCTCATCTCGCCAAGATAATCATAAGTCCTTATATGAATTTGCCTTATCATCTCAAGATAATAATCGAGAACTTCGTAAAAATCTTTTCCTTCCTGTTTAGCCTTAGCATAAATCATAGGAAGATGCAAACTTATAGCACCAATGTTAAATCTTCCGACAAATACCGGAGTATCATTTTCATCGGCAGGCTTCATGCCGCCTCTTTCAAACCAGGGAGAAAGAAAAGCGCGACAGCCCATAGGAGAAATCACTTTTTTATATTTTTTATACATAGATGCAACATACCCATCCCCCGTTAAGGACAGCCAATCCGGATACATAGCCTTCTTAGAGCATTCTATGCCGGCATTGAATATTTCTTCAAGCTCTCCACCTTTTTTGTGAAGATTTTCATCATACAAAAATACAACTTTTGGAAAAAGTACGGGTTTTTTATTTTCTTTCTTACCCTGCCCGCCTTTTCTCACTTCAAGAATCATCCTTGACGCCATTTTTTCAAATTTGCCTGTGCCAAGCCCCATAGTTACAGTAATAAAAGGATAATCGCCTCTGCTTGAAGCTACGGTATTAAATTTATATTCCCACCCCTGAAAGCCGTCATGAAAATCTTTTTCAACATCCTTTAGAGCCTCTTCCTGTGCTCTTATCTTTGAAATCCCTAAATCAATATATTTTTGATATTTAATTTCAAAGGTCTTTTCAGCATATGGAGCAAGGATTTTATCCACTTCTGGCACCGTAAAGCCGCCATATTGCTGGCTTGCAGCCGCCATTACAATGTCACCGATTACATCAAATGCAACCTCGAGGCTCTTTGGCTCATTATACCAAAGGTTTCCCATCTCAAAGCCGCCCTTTAATACGTTCGCAACATCAAACAGGCAGCAGTTCATAGTATCACGCCTTGCAGACATATCATGAATATAAATATACCCATCCCTTATTGCCTGCAATTCCGGCACGGTAAGGAAAAATTTCTTGTATAATTCTTTGTTAAGCTGGTTAAATATAAGAGAGCGCTTAGTAGAAACAAGGGCAGAATCAGCATTGGAATTCTCCTTATCTCCTATATACATTATCTTCTGGCTTTCTTGATAAACCTTATCCAGCATATTTACAAAATCAATCTTATAGTTTCTGTAGTTCCTGTAGCTTTCAGCCACCTTTGGATTTAAAACTTCAAGCGCATTTTCAACAATACAATGCATGGTAAAAATTTCAATCTCATCAAGATTTAAATTTAAAACACTGTTGTCAACAAATTCTGTAATGTCGGCCAATTCCTTATCGGAAAAACTGATTAACATCCTTGCTGCTGATTTTTTAACGGCCGCAACAACTTTTTTTACGTCATACTCTTCCTTTGTACCGTCTTTTTTAATAATTTTTATATTGTTGAGCTTGTACCTTGAGGCAAGGCCTATAATTTTACCTAACGGATTATTTGAATTTGCACTATCACCAGCTATAGGCTTTGATACTGCAGAATTTGCACCAAACTGGGCAAACCTTGGCGCCTTAACTCCTGTTGTTTTCTCTTCCAATAATTCCTTCATCATTACTCCTTTTTGTGCTGTAAAAAGGCAGAAAGTATGCTAATCAAATACGACTTAAACTATCTTTTAAAAACTATAATAAATTAAGCAGTGCTTTTTCGCACAATTTCCTGTCTCGAGGTGATAACAAACTAAAGCATTCCGGCTGTAACGGCTGCGGACCAGCGCGGGATTTTCACCCTGCTTTCCTTTAATTCATCTTTTAATTAATTCTATCAAAAATTTTTAGCATGGAAACATTAGCTAAATAAAAATTAATACAACTACATGATTTTTAATATCCATGTTGATTTTTTGGTGCAACTTATAAATTAAAATACCATCAATAACCAGCAATGCCTTTATATCAGCCTTTTGCGGTATACTCCAATGCAGATTAAACATTCTAAAATATGTTATAATCAAAAGATACGCCAAAGAATAATGCCAATGTTCACAAAAAAAGAAATAACAGATATACTCAAAGACAATACTCAAAATACCGAGCTTTTCAGGCTTGCAGATAGGATACGGCAAGAAAACGTCGGCGATGAAATTCACCTGAGGGGCTTAATAGAATTTTCTAACATATGTCATTGCACCTGTAAATACTGCGGGCTTCGGGTTGCAAACAAAAATATTGAAAGATACCGTCTTGCGCCGGATGATATAATTTTATGTGCCAAAAATGCTGTCAATGCTGGTTATAAAACAATCGTATTGCAATCCGGCGAAGATATTTTTTATTCAAAAGATATTATGTGCAAAATAATATCAGAAATCAAAAACCTGGATGTCGCATTAACACTAAGTATCGGCGAAAGAAGCTTTAAAGATTACAAGGCTTTTAAGGCTGCAGGCGCAGATAGATATTTGTTAAGGATTGAAACAACTGATACAAATCTTTACAAAAAAATGCACCCCAATATGGATTTTAAAAACAGGCTAAACTGCCTCTATAATCTAAAAGAATTGGGTTATGAAACAGGATGTGGCTCCCTTATAGGCTTGCCAGACCAAACTCTGGAGTCTATAGCTTGTGATATTTTGTTTTTTAAAGAACTTAATGCTGATATGATTGGCATAGGCCCCTTTATAGCACACCCTGATACACCGCTTATAGGTACAAAAAATGGCGATTTCACCCTCGCCCTTAAGGCTATGGCCATTACAAGAATTATGTTAAAAAATATTAACATTCCCGCAACAACCGCAATGGAAACCCTAAAACCAAACGGACGTACAATAGCCCTGCAGTCAGGCGCCAATGTTATAATGCCCAATGTTACAACAAAGGAATGCAGAAAAAAATACGAAATCTATCCCGGAAAAGCCACACCTGATGAAGACGTACGTGAATACAGAAATTCTCTGGAAGAAAAAATAAAATCAATAGGAAGAATGGTCTCAAAAGGGCATGGCTTTAGAGGACAATAATCCTTTATTTCGAAGGCACAGTAACGATTTTAACCTAATTTTTAATACAAAATTTTTGTTGTATTATAATTTACATAAAAATAAAAATGGGAGTATATATGGAAAACATTAAGAATTATTTCAAAGAATTAAGGGAAAGGATTGATTTTAAATTTCACCCCATAGCCCTTATTCCATTCATAATACTTCTTTTAACCTTTCCTGCCCTAAAATGGCTCCCTGAAAGATACGCATGGGAAAATCACCTTATTGAAAATATACAGCTTGTGGTGCTTTTAATAACATTTGCTTTATGCCTAAAGACAAAAGTCGATAAAACATTCTTTAATACCCTTGCCCTTGTTATGGTTATCCTCTTTTTAAGAGAGATAAACTGCGGCAGAACAGTATTTTTTCCAAAAGAAGGTGTTGAAAACGCATTCTATCCCTGGACCCAGATTAAATACGGATATCTTGCACATCCCCTATACGGCGCCTTTATGGCAGCCTCCGGCCTTTACTTCTTAATAACAAAATCATTTATAAAATTATGGAACTATTTTCTCCATGCAAAATTAGCCATCTATAACTGGATTTTTGCAATATTGGGAATAATATTTGGCATTTTTGGGGAAAAGATAGGCTCTGACGTTCTCGAAGAAATGACAGAATTATTGTTCTATACATCCCTTATGGGAATAATTTATATGCAGGGCTTTAATAAAAGCTATATTGAAACAACTGAAAAATATAAGGAAAAAGAGCCTGAATCAAGCAATCCGTTCAAAGCAGAGTAATTAGCATGTTGCATTTTTCTACTTTCGTATTACTCTTTAATTTAATCGGCTGATTAATTAATGCAGCAAAAAAAAAACAAAGGTTTAAACTTTTAAATAGCAAATTTTAAATCAGAAACTTCTTTTGCTTAAACACTTAAAATATCATGATTTAAAGGTGGAAACAGACACATCATCCAGCCAGTCTGGCAGATAAATTTAGCCCCCGCCAACAAACCCCACAATTTCAATGACATCACCTGCTTTAATTTCAACTTTATTGTAATCTTCCTTTTGAACTATTTCAAGATTTTTCTCTATTACAAACATTTTGCCTGTGACGTTTCTTTCAACGATAAAATCCGCAACAGTTCTTGAATTTTTAAGCTCAACCTCTTTACCATTAACAGTAACTTTCATAAAATCTCCTTGAAGTTAGCGGTCTTTCTGCATGCAAAATTAAACCATAAAAACTTCTTTAATTATAGTATGACAGCCATGATAAATTCACAGAACCTAAAATAAAAATCACCAAGGTTAAAATCATCCCTTTAATTTTATCTTAAGCCCCAAAATCCTCAAAAGGCGCTTGTTATTAACCCTTGTGACAGAAAACATTTTTTCCTTAAACCCTCTGCCATAATTGCCCAGTTGCCATACATAAAAATATTTTTTAGCCTCAGACAAAAGCCACACGAATAATGACCCGTTACACCTTCCACCAATAAAATACGGACATTTTGAAAGTATATAAATTGATGCCAGATACTCCTTTGCAAGATTATAATGGTGATTTTTCCTATCCACCTTAATTTCGGAAATCAATTTTCCATCATTCTTGCAATAACTATACTTATACTGCCTGTTTTCAATTAATATAGCGCCAAACTCTTTTTTAAAAGTTTCATAAATATCATTATCCTCTGTCGCCAAATAAATCTTAGTTATTTCAGGATATTTTTTTAAAATTTCTCCGGTTTTTTTAATCACATCAGTGATTTTTGGTTGTATACACTCAGCAAATGTCCGTCTTTTAGAATAATCGGTTCCACGACACAAAACACCCAAGATATTACCACAATCTCCAATAGCCTCAGTATATCGGTGCTCTAAATAATTTTTCATTTCATCATTGAAAATAAAATATTTCTTATAATTCTCTTTTGCCTCAGCCATTTTGGGTAAAATTTTTGATTCATTACTCACAGGCATATATTTTGCCGATATTCCATCAGTATTCGGCGCAAAATGTGAATCCAGGCTAATTTCAACATCATCGTTTTCTGAAATATCTGACAGTGAAAGCTTAAACGGCTGTTTAAAAAAATATTCCCACACATTATCCCGAAACTGCCTGCCATCCTTAAAATATATGCTTTTTCTATATTTTAAGTCAACCACAGGAACCTTGCCAGTGCAAACAGCATATATAATATGGTTCATAACAGAAGTAACAATGGATAAAAGCCCCCTCTCATTACCGCTAATGCCCACTATATATAATTTTCTTTTAATATCCATAAAAACCCTCTAAATAAGCCATATATCTGAATTTACAAATATCTAGGCTTATTTACTCTAAAAATCATAGGGCAAAAAGCCCAGCAGAATCAATAATACTACAAAAACAAAAAGTTTAGTATTTTAGCATATTTTAAAACAAAGCTTTGTCCACTTGCATTACACCTGAAAATACCTTAAAAAAACGAGCATTATAAGAACACTAAAAACAAAAGTCGTAATTCAATAAAATCACTGCAAAAACCAGTAATATCATCTATAAAATTCTAAGCTCAGCACTGATACTTATCAGCACATTTTAAACCTGTTGCCTTAAAATACATTAATTCAGTCATTACGGGCGCAATAAAATTCAAGGTCATATGCAAAAGAAAAAAAGAAGGGGATAAACCCAGGGTGGTATTCATGTTATCCTTTTAATCCTGGTCTGAATATTTTGAGTGTCAGTATAAATATTCTTTGGCGGCTTTGCCTGAGCTGCAAAAAATTTATAGGTATCAAGAACACGCTCCCTTGCAGCATTTGGAACATCTGGTGCAGCATCCTGAAGACATCTTGAAATAAACTTCGAATTTTCCTGATTTGGCTTGGATGTTATAACAACATCCCTGCCATTGCCTCTAATAGTAAAATCTACCGGTTTGGCGCTTTTTTTAGCTGAACTTAAAGCAGCTGCCAGTTTTTGCGCCTGAGTTTTGTCTGCACACCTTATAATATTATTCATACCACGAAAGGATATACCTGATAAATGCATATATTTTCCTTAAATAATGTTAATTCCGTTTAGTAATTATAAGTGAATCAAAATAAAAAATTGCCCCTTTAATGTAAAAATTGTCACAAAATTTTACATAATATGTTTTAAATGATAGGCTTTTATTAATATCTTATAAGATGGAGTATCAGATGATAACATTGTTAGCAGGTTTATTAATATTATTTTTTGGATATATTTTTTATTCAAAATATGTTGAAAAACAGTTTGCACCGGACAATAGAAAAACCCCGGCACGCGAGATGGCAGACGGCCTTGACTATGTTTCTATGCCAATGCATAAAAATCTCTTAATACATTTATTAAATATTGCGGGCCTTGGGCCGATTTTAGGGGTTATACAGGGAATTTTATTTGGCCCGGTTGCATTTATTTTGATACCATTAGGCTGTATATTAATGGGTGGTGTACACGATTATTTCTGCGGAATGATTTCAATGCGGCACAAAGGTGCCCAGGTAACAGAATTAATCAGAGAATACCTTGGAAAAAATTTTTTCCGGATATTCATAATCCTTGTCTCCGTTATGCTTATGCTTGTATCGGTTGTTTTTATATATACAGCGGGTGATGTTATGGCCGAGAGATTCCTTGGGCAAAATGATTTTTCAATCCAAAACCCGGTAATGATTACAATATACACAGCCATTGCGCTTTATTATATTTTGGCAAGTATGTTTCCTATTGATAAAATTATTGGAAAATTTTATCCGCTGTTTGCTTTGACATTAATTTTTGGCACGCTCTTTATCGTTATTGGCTTCTTAACAAAAGGTGTTTCATTAACAGAAATTAATTTGGCCAGGTTAAATTTTCATCCGCAAAAATTACACATTTTGCCGGTTTTCTTTATGACGGTTAGCTGCGGGCTTTTATCAGGATTTCACTCAACACAGGCAACAATAATCTCAAGAACTGTGGAAAGCGAATTTCAGGGAAAAAAGATTTTTTATGGGATGATGTGCTTAGAAAGCCTTATAGCAATGGTTTGGGCAGCAGCAAGTATGCATGTGTATTCAAACAACCTTGTACCGGAAGGACTTGTGGGTTCAGCCAATGTAATTAATATAATAGCAGACACATTCGTTGCACCATACCTTGCATTCATTGTAACCCTTGCTGTTGTGATACTGCCAATTACATCAGGCGATACAGCTCTTAGGGCTTTAAGGCTTATGATTGCAGACATAATAAAAACAAAGCAATCCACCATAAAAGGTCGTCTTAAAATTATGGCACCAGTCATCCTTGTTCTTGTTGCAGTTTTAATATGGGCTAAATACAATAGCAACAGCTTTTCTATAATCTGGCGTTATTTCAATTTTGTAAATCAGCTTATTGCAATTCCCACCTTCTTATATGCGACAGTCTTTTTATATAAAAACGGCAAAAATTACTTTATTACACTAATTCCTGGACTTTTTTACATATTTATAACGTCATCCTTTATCCTAAACGCCAAAATAGGCCTCAATCTGCCATACATAACCTCGGAAATTTCAGGCATATTTATAACCGCATTAAGCCTGTGGATGATTTATAAAAATTTGCTTTTTAAAAATAATAAATGCAATACTATGATAGTAAATTCCGACAAATAGAATACTGCAAAAGCCAGGGCTATTGCCTAAACAAGAACCCTAATGACACAGTAATAAAACCTGCCAAGTCTCAAATTAAATTACTAAAATTTGTTTCATAAATTACATTAAGTTCAGATGCATGTTTTTTCCAAAAACTGTGCACATAGAGAGGAAGAATTTTCTTTTGAAGGGCTTCATAATATTTATACCCTTTTTTAACTTCTCTATCAGACAAACCAAGCGTGTGTCTTGAAGCCAAAATTTTTCTAATCATCAAAAAATCGCTGCAATCTTCATCAACATCGGCTCGTTCTTTTGCAAATAACAAAGCCTCTTTTTGATAAATGTCTGAAAATTCCTCAATTTCTTTGCCTGACAAACTCTTATCAGGATTCTTCTTTTTTAACAAAGAATACTCGCCAAAAGCATTTATAGCATCAAACCTTATAACCCCGGGCCTTGAATTCAGAGTTTCAAAGTCGCTGAATGAAATAGGACATGTTACACCATCAGCATGTTTCGGGTGGCTGTGAACAATGGTAATATAATGACCGGGGCACTTTAAAATATCATCCACCTCCTTTGATACTGTACAATATGTTTTGCCACCAATCACCTTGTAAAAAATCTTATCATTTTTTATATAAGCTGCGCTTTCTTTGGGCCTTAAGCGCCTTATAGACTTCATTACAAAATCTTTAGCCCGAATATACGCCTTATCAAATGCACTGGCAGTAAAATCGTCATTCTTTTGAATGGCATCTGTAAAACGCGCACTTTTGATGTTGGTTTTAATTGCCTGATGGTTAATTGCCTGTGGCAGATCAAAATCAGGCTTCGTTACACCGGATTTTTCCGTATAAATTTTAATATTATCTTCCCTGGTTTCCATATTCCTATCCTATTATAATAAAAACAAGGAAGCATAAAAAATTGCCAATTTTAAAAACATAAAAAATGCAGAGCACTAAAATGTGTGCTCTGCATTTTAAATTAATTTAATTAAATATTAATGGCAAAGGGCCAATAATACACCAGCTGCAACAGCTGAGCCGATTACACCAGAAACATTCGGGCCCATAGCATGCATTAGAAGATAATTATTTTGGTTATATTCTAAGCCCACCTTATTTACAACCCTTGCTGCCATTGGAACGGCAGAAACGCCAGCTGCACCAATAAGCGGATTAATTGGTGTTTTAGAGCATTTATTCATAATCTTAGCAAATATTACACCCATTGCAGTTGCAAGACCGAATGCCACAATGCCAAGGATTAAGATGAATAACGTTTGTATTGTTAAGAATTGGCTTGCTGAAAGTTTTGAACCCACTGATAAGCCTAAAAATATTGTAACAATATTAATGAGTTCATTCTGCAAGGTTTTTGATAATCTTTCAACAACGCCAGATTCCTTGCATAAGTTACCAAATGCAAGAGCGCCGATTAGAGGACAAGCATCAGGCAACAATAAAATACAAAGTCCTAAAACAAGAAGCGGGAATACAATCTTTTCTCGTTGTGAAACTTCTCTAAGCTGAGTCATTTCAATCTGGCGTTCAGCCTTTGTAGTTAAGAGTTTCATTATAGGGGGCTGAATTACAGGAACAAGAGCCATATAAGAATAAGCCGCAACGGCAATTGCACCTAATAATTCAGGAGCAAGTTTAGAAGTTACATAGATTGATGTAGGACCGTCTGCACCGCCAATAATGCCGATTGATGCTGCTTGAGGCATTGTAAAACCGAACACGCAAAGTGCAAGCATTAATGCACCAAAGATACCAAACTGGGCTGCACCGCCTAATAATGCAGTTTTAGGATTTGCAATTAACGGACCAAAGTCTGTCATAGCGCCAACGCCCATAAATATTATCAAAGGAAAAATTCCTTGATGAATGCCGGCTTCATATATTATCCCTAAAAAGCCCGTTGGCTCTGCAATTCCTGCAAGAGGAATATTTGACAATAAACCGCCAAAAGCAATAGGAACAAGCAAAAGAGGTTCAAACTGCTTTTTGATTCCAAGCCATAGAAGAAATAAGCACACTAAAATCATAATTGGCGAGCCAAACTGATGTAAAATCTGCTCAGCACCTGAAAGTTCAGGGTTAGGAGGCAATATCATATTGGCTATGCCTGTTGAAGAATAGAGGCTTTGTAAACTTTCCATTAAATTCATAATATCCTAAGCCTCCCCATTAACCCAAAGTTACCATTACTTGGCCATTTTTAACCTGGTCACCAACACTTACATCAATAGATGCAATCACGCCTGATTTTGGAGATTTAATTTCTGTTTCCATCTTCATAGCTTCGAGAACAAGCAACACATCGCCTTCTTGAATATTATCGCCTTCTGCAACGTTAATTTTTAATACGGCACCAGGAAGCGCGGCTTTTATTGGTGTAGCGTCTGATGTTACAACGCCAGCCTTTGCCTCTACACCTTCTTTAACGTTGATGTCATAAGTTTTGCCATTAACAACAGCCTTGGAACCTTCAATTCTAACAGAATATTTTTTATTGTTAACAGAAACAGTGTACCCTTCAGGCTTTTCGCCTGTTGTAGGACATTGCTTAACATCAGCATTCTTTCTAACGCCAATTTGTCCCTTGCCTTGAAGGAACATAATGCCTTTTTCCTTACATGCTGCAGCTATAAATATATTCTCTTCCGTTTCTTCAAGATTAGCTTCCTTAAGCATCTTTTTAGCGGCTTCAATACCTTTGTTCGGGTCTTTGTCATTAAGGTCTACAACAAGCTCAGTGGTGGGCTGCAAACCTAATTGTTCAGATGCCATTTTTACAAGCTCGGAATCAGGTTCACATGGAGTTTTACCAAAATAGCCAAGAACCATCTTGCCGTAGCCTTCTGTGATTTTATTCCATTTTCCAAACATAACATTGGAATAAGCCTGTTGGAAATAGAACTGTGAAACAGGAGTAACACTTGTTGCAAAACCGCCCTTTTCAACAACTTCCTTCATAGCAGCAACAACCTCAGGGAACTTATCCATAGTACCATTGTCCCTCATCATCTGGGTATTAGCAGTTAATGCACCGCCAGGAAGAGGTGAAGATATAATTACAGGATTTACTGCCATAGCTTCAGGAGGCAGGAAGTAATCTTTCATTGCTTCCTTAAATATTTCTTCTGTTTCTAAAATCTTTTCAACATCAATTCCAAGGTCATATTCAGTGCCTTTAAGAGCATGCCACATTGAAACAATGTCAGGCTGTGCTGTTCCGCCTGATACGGGCTTCATAGAAAGGTCAATGCCATCGGCACCGCCATCAAGCGCCGCAAGATAAGCTGCAAGACCAGTTCCTGCAGTCTCGTGGCTGTGGAATCTGATATGCATATCAGGCCCTAAAATCTCTCTTGTTCTCTTGATTGTCTCAAACACCTTTCTTGGGGCAGACGTGCCGGATGCATCCTTAAATGCCAAAGAATCAAAAGGAATACCCGCATCTAATATGCTTCTTAAAACCCTTTCATAAAATGCAACATCATGAGCACCGGTACAGCCAATAGGAAGTTCCATCATAGTAATTGTTACTTCATGCCTTAAGCCGTTATCTTTAATACATTGACCGGAATAAATTAAGTTATTAACATCATTCAAAGCATCGAAGTTTCTAATTGTTGTCATGCCGTGTTTTTTAAACATTTTAGCATGGAGATTAATGATATCTCTTGGCTGAGAATCAAGCCCCACAACGTTTACACCGCGGGCTAAAGTTTGCAAATTAATATCAGGACCAACTGTTTTTCTTATTGTATCCATCATATCAAAAGCATTTTCATTGCAGTAGAAAATTGGAGACTGAAATCTTGCTCCGCCGCCTACTTCAAAATGCCTTAAACCTGCTGCAACAGCTGATTCTAAAGCAGGAAGAAAATCTTTTGTAAAAACCCTTGCCCCGTAAACAGATTGAAAACCGTCTCTAAACGAGGTATCCATAACTTTGATTTGTTTTTTTGACATTTTTTTATCCTCTTATTTTGTATCACGCAATGTTTAAATCTTTAATATTTCTTGTGCCTCTTTGTTAAGCCGTTCTGCCACTGTATCCTTAAGGCCGTACTCAAGAAAATTTTCATATTCATCCTCAAAATTTTTGAGCAAGCTTTCTAAAAATTCATCCTTATTGACATTTTTACCTGTTTCAATAAATAAAGATGTTGCTGGAATATCGATATTTTTAACATCATCTGCATTTAAATTGAGGTTAATGCCAATGCCGACAATCACCCCTTTAAATTCCTGTCCTATAAAAACAGATTCAGCAAGAATTCCTGCTATTTTTTTACCTTTTATTAAGATATCATTTGGAAACTTAAAATGCGCATCAATACCATATTCTTCAATTGTTTTTGCGCCAATATAGCTTGCGTATCTTGTTAATTCATTCAAGTGGGCAATATTTTGGGGCTTTAAGACAATGGAAATATATATATTGCCGCCATTTTCAGATGTTGAATACCATTTTCTTTCAAATTGTCCATGACCTTCTGTTTGAACATCAGCACTTACAACCTTAAAATTTTCTAAATCTTTAAGGTTTTTTCTTGCCCAAACACTCGTAGATTCTATCTCTTTAAAATGCAAAATTTCCATAGCTAATATAATTATATTTCAAACAAAATTTAATCAAAATATTTTTTATAAGTTTTTTGTTTTGTAATAAAATATTTAATCATCGCATTATAAATACCGGTATTAACAAAATGAATATTAATGACGCGAAAAACTCTAACTCTATAGTTTTTAAAATGTCTGTGCCAATTTTTATTGAGCTTATTTTACAAATGCTTGTCGGAAACATTGACCAGATTATGATAAGTCATTTTAATGAAGCATCGGTTGGCGCAATAGGCAATGCGAATCTTATAATCAACCTTGTTATTATTATCTTAAGCGTTATGAGTGTTTCAAGCACAGTACTTATTTCAAGATATCTTGGTGCCAAAAATACAGACAAAATTTCAGAAGTTTTTAATGCCTCAATTATTATGCTTGTATTTACAAGTATCATAATAACCACCTTCATACTTTTCTTATCGGGCCCAATACTGCACTGGATGCAGGTGCCGGAAATTATATTTGGCGAAACAAAAATTTATCTTTTAATTGTAGGCTCATTTACGATTGTCTTAGGGCTTTATATGACGTTTGCAGCAGCTCTTAGAAGCTATGCGTTAATGAAAGATGTGGTAACAGCAAGCCTTATAATGAATATTATAAACATCATAGGAAACTTCATTTTAATTAACGGTTTTTATTTTATTTCACCACTTGGCACAACAGGCGCCGCTATTTCAACAATAATAAGCAAAATAGCTGGCCTTGCCATTGTTGTATATATTTTTAGGCAAAAGACAGGTATCAAAATTTCTAAAAAATATCTTAAAAACCCTCCAAAACAAACAATGAAAAACCTTCTTCACATAGGAGTCCCCTCAGCACTGGAAGAATTATCTTATAACCTCTCCCAAACTGTCATCATGAGGTTTGTTAATATTTTTGGCACTATGGTTATAACAACAAAAGTATACTGCAGTATTCTGGCAAATTTTGCATATATTTATTCTATTGCAATATCGCAAGCATCTCAAATTGTAATAAGTTATCTCATTGGCTCATTTAACTTAAAGCTTGCAAATAAAAGGGTTTGGGCAAGTCTTTTTGTCTCAATGACAATCTCTTTATCAATAACGCTGTTATTATACGTTTTTAGTGACAACATTTTTGGGGTATTTACAAAAAATCCTGAAATCCTCACATTGGGCAAAAAAATAATATTTGTGGAATTCTTTTTGGAGATAGGACGCTCGATTAATATCGTGATGGTAAGATGCCTTATTGCTGTAGAAGATGTAAAATTTCCCGCCTATATGTGCATATTTTCAGCCTGGACCTTTGGAGTAGGCTTTGGTTATATTTTTGGCGTCATTATGGATTTAGGCCTTGTTGGCATATGGATAGGAATGGCGATGGATGAGTGTATAAGGGGTGCATTGCTAATATTAAGATTCAAAAGCCTCAGCTGGACAAAAAAAGTCCACAGAAAAAGAAAAGAAGAAATATACCAAAAAAATATAGGCCATAACCACGCAAAGACAATATAATTGTACACAGCGACACATTATTTGGTTCAAGAACGGAAAAAGCAAAAAAAGACCAGCAGAAACGCTGGTCTCGCTGAATTAAACTTTAGTTTGAAAAAATAGAACGGCAGGAAATTTGAATGCATTGGGCAAGTTTACAAGGTAATTAAAAAATAAGCCCGGATTTTCCTGCCAGAAATAGTTAAATCTGAATTGCATTGTGAATTAATTTAATTTTATAAGACATTACCCTATTTGTCAACAGACAATACCTTATTAATTTAATTAAACCATAAGGCTAACATAATATTTGGAGTTGTTATGGCAAAATTAAAAAATAAATTAGGTAAAAGAATCAAAGAACTTAGAAAACAAAAAGGATACACGCAGGAAAAATTTGCTGAAAAAATAGGTATGGCAACCTCGTCTCTTGGCTACCTTGAAACCGGAAAATTTTACCCGGCACCCGAAAATGTCGAAAAAATTGCAAAAGCTCTTGGCGTACAAGTTCATGATTTATTTAATTTTAAAGATATAAATAATAAAGAAGAACTTTTAAAAGAAATAAACGAAGGCATAGATTTTATTAAAGACAATAATGAAAAACTTCTCACGCTTTATTTGTTTATCAAACAGCTAATTTAATATTTGTATTTTAAAACCTCCAAAAAAATCTCTATATTTATGTTAATTTTTGTAATTTTATATTAATGATAATCATAATTTTTTATTATTATCATTAAATAATACATAAAAACTTGTACTGTGTCAAGATGAATAAATGGCATTAAAAGATGAGATAAAGTCAATAATTAAAAAGCAGGGCTGGACCCTGACAGATGTTGCCAACGAAATGACAAAAATTACAGGCAAAAAGTACTACTGTGCCTATCTTTCAAGGCGCATAAATAACGAAATCATTAACTACAAAGAAATGAAGATTTTATGCAAAATAATAGGCTGTAAAATAAATATAGAGTTTGAAGAATAGCTTAGTTTACAGTCTTCGTAAGCGTTGCCTTGATATTTTTTAAGAGCACCCCAATGTATGTTGTTATTATCATTCCAATTGCAAAATAAAAATATGTCGTTTTAATCGGGAAATAAAACCAGTAGATATCAGCCGCATTTTTAATATCAAAAGGAATTCCCTTAATAAAAAGTACAGAATACGTAATAACATTAAATACAAGAAGATGATTCGCCATTATATGATAAGTATTTTGCCCGACAGCCTTCAAAAAAGAATTATCTTTAATAAAATCATAAAACACCTCTATTAAAAATAAAGATATCCAAATACCTGTAATGCTTGTAATTATTGGAACTATCCAATTATCAAATTGTCCCCACACAAGTATATAACTAAGGCCAATTCCATCCATCGGTGTAAAATCCTTATTTGTAAGCCACAAAAAAGATTGAAGCAAAATAAGCGGCAATATCCAATTCATTGTTAATATATTATATTTACCATCTATACAATTTTTATAAAAATATCCAAGATAAATAAAAAATAATGAAAATAAAGTTCTTAACAATAAAAGAATATATAAATTTCCGGAATATTTTGAAAGGTAAATGGCAAATATAGCTAAAGTAAAGCCCGTAAATAATGCAAGATATTTTGATTTTATTAATTTCATAAAAACAAAAAAAGTCATAAGAGAAATAAAAAGCTGCGGCACAAACCACATAGGAGAAATTAAATCAATCTGATGTCCCGTTAAAAACGGCATCAAAAGTTCATTTTTTAAGGTGATTGGCATAGCCCAAAATTTACCTGTTAATTTTAAGAATATAAACGTTATTACAAGATAAACAACAGCATACACAAAATAAGGCACTAGAAGAGATTTGACCCTTTTTATAAAATACGTCTTAAAATCAGATAAATGTTTATCTTTAAAAAGCATACCGGATATAAAGAAAAACAAGGCAAGCTGAAAAGAATACGGCGGAAACATTGGAATTAACGAAAATTCTAAATGGCCGGATACCACAAGCATTATGGCAAGCGCCTTTAAAAGATTCACCTTATTTGAATATACTTTATCCATTTTTTATCATCACCTTATACAGTATAACAACAAGCGCGTTTCCTATTATACATAAAACAACAAGTTGCTGGTGTGAAAAATTTACAAAACTTTAATCATTAATTGGCAAACTTTTTCCTTTTGGAGTTTTGTATAAATCGCCACCCCGGAAAGGAAAAATATGAATTTAAACATAAGTAATATCTTTAATTATAATAATTTTCATCTAAATAATCCAAATAAAAGACAAAATCAGAGTTCATTTAATAAATTAAATAATCTTGCCGCTGACACTTTTGTCAAAAGTACTTCATTCTCGCCTTCTTTTAAAGGCGAAATGCTTGAGATAGAAAACCTTGAAAAAGATGAAGCCACAAAATGCGTTAACCCTGAATTTAAAAAAGATTATGTTGAATGGTGTGCTTATCTTGACAGATTTATGAGAGATGTAGTTACAAACAAACGCGATAGAAAAATACCACCAAATATAAGCATTGCGCAGTATGGTGATATTGTATTTAAAGATAACCCAAAGGCTTTGTATGCTAAATCAAATATTGAAAGAATCTTAAAAAATGCCGGCATTACAAACTGTAGAGAATTTTTTGAACTCTCAAAAATGTATGATGGCATAATCAAAGAGTTTCCGGAACTCAAAAGATATGCTCTCCATTTTGTAAATGTTTTTAATAAATTAAATGACAAGAGAGATTTAGCAAGATTTCCAAATTCAATTGCTACAGGCGAAAATTCTATTATGTACTCAGATGAGGCTGACAGTGATATAAATGAACTGGTTGAGGCAATTAAAGAGCTTGGATTTGAATCAGAAAGAACAATGATTTCAAAAAATATTCATTTAAAAGATAGTTTTAATGATTTTAAAAATCCATATGAAGTATTATACCTTATTGATTACTTATCCGAGAATGCAGCAAAATGTGAAGATGACATTAATTCGTTTATTGAAACATATCCTGAATATCAAGATATTAATCCTGTTACGTTATATTGTAGGATTCCAAGAATTTTTGATTACTTTCATGACACAAACTACGATTATTCTGATGAAAAAAGAAATGAACTTTTGCAGACAGCGATGGCTTTTGATTCTTTGAATGCGACAACAAAAGCAAAATTGTCGGAATTTTTTGATATAAAAACAACCGAAGGAAGAATAGAGCTCTTTTGCGCCCTAAGTGAGCAAAATATCTCCCCAAACCTTAAATAACATCTCAAAATGTAACTTAATACAAGGCAGTAATCCGATAATTAACAGCATCTTAAATAAGAATGCGGCAGTGCAAAATATAATTGAATATAAAAGCTTGAGTAAAGAAGATGCAGAAGCTTTCTATATGGATTTTGTTGAAACCATTAGTTGTGTATTTGATACAAACGATGAAACTTCACAAAAAAGACTTCAGGATACATTAAAAATCATTGATGAGTTTGATATTAAAAACGATAGCCAGTTTATTTCATTATTTAAAGCTATAAATAATCCTCAGGATCCAAAAACAAATGCCAAAAAGAAACAGAAAAAATCGAATAACTCAAAAAATAAAATCATAAAGAATGACATTAAAGAATTTGTAGACTTATTATTATTTGCAGATAAAAATACTGTAGCAGAATACAAAAGAGGCAATGTTGCCCATATTAAACAAGCACTTTTGGAGAAAAAACAAAGATTCGAAAAAATCAAGCCTGAATTAGAAGAGTATCTCGCCAATACTGATTCTGTCTATTTTGCAGGACAGAGTGCTTTTGAAGTTTTTATGGAAAATCAGGATTTGCTTCAAAAAAACAAAAAAGGCGTTATTGAAGCATTTAACTATGCAGCCCTTTTGAAGCCTGACGATAAAGATGATTATACAAAAAGGGAAGAGGCATTTAACAAACTTTTAGAATATTTTCCTGACAGAATAACAGCTAAAGATTTTATCATTGAAAATGGAATAAAACTGGATTCATCAAAAAGAAGTAGGGCGCATAGAAATTGCGTGGGAAAAATTCTGGCCGCACTTAAAGACGAGGATAATCCAAAATCTTATACTGATAGTATAAAACAACTTACAAAATCAGGATTTATACGAAATTCAAAGTCAAATATCGGAACACTGATTAAAATCGCCGAAAGAGAACCGGGCCTTAGGGCAGTATTAAGATTAGCCGTTGATAAAAAACTCGAATCAGCAAAAACATTGACAACAATTTTACAAAGCTATTCAGATGAAAAGACGGGTAATTTTAAAGAAATTTTAGGGTACCTTAAAAATCTGCCTTCAGATATAAGTTTTGAAGAATTCATGGAACAAATTAATCAAATACAAACATCATTAAATAGCGCTGGAATTCCGATAAAAATAACAGGTGATAGCATTTGCCTTTTAAATCCAAAAGACGTAATGACATACAAAAAAGGTCAGTCTTCCCAATTAATCAAGCTTGCAGCACAGCTATCAAATAAAAAAGACAAAAACTTTATATCCGGTTTAAACAGCGCATTTACAAATAAAACACATAATATTACCCCAAGAGAAATAGCGCGCGAAATAGCAAAGCCAGATAAAAATGATGGACCATATACAAATATCATAAGAGAATTAAAGCTTTCAAAGAAAGATTTAGGAATTAACGAGATAAATATTAATAACCAATCAGAATACATGTATGCCCTCGCTAATGCGCTAAGTGAAGAATTTGTATCATTCATTAATTCAGACGATTGGACAAACTTTACACGCGATGCTTCAATTCAGCCAAACCTCACGCTTCATGCAAAATTAAGAGCAATTGAAAGATTTGCACTTAATGAAAAAGGAAACATTAAGCATTTATATTCAGAAGAAACTAAAATTAAAATGCAAAATCTTTTCAAAACAATATACAATAAAATGCCTGAAAAAATTGAAAAGTCAAAAATTGACAACAAATTTATTGCCTATTTCAGCTATGGCACAGGTAAAATAAAAACCGTGTTTAATAACAACGGCAAAATGATTACAATAATAAAAACCGATTAATTAAAATTAAAAATCAATAAAGGCGTTAATGTTAATAAACAATTTTCCAGTACAATATAGTCAAAATTTTACAATACCTGAACACGTTTCGGATATTGAAAAATTATATGAAACGCGCAGTCCGCTTATAGGAAATCCATTTTTGAGCACTGCCGAAGACACATTTATAAAACAGGAAGATAAATCGAAAGCAATAGCTCACAGAGGTTATAGTTCAATTGCACCAGAAAACACAATTCCTGCCTTTATTGAAGCAGCAAAAAACGGCTGCAAAACAATAGAATGCGATATTGAATGGACAAAAGATAATATACCAGTAATTTTACATGATAAAACAATAAACAGAACAGCAAGAAGAAAAGACGGCTCACACCTGTTTTGGCCGAAAAAATGTTCCAGCCTGAATTATAAAGAACTTTTAGAATATGATTTTGGTTTATGGTTTAGTGATAAATACAAAGGCACAAAAATACCTTCACTTAAAGAACTCTTAAAATGCGCAAAAGAACACAAACTCAGCATTTATCTCGAATTAAAAGAAACATTAAATTTCGATAATAAAAAAGCTCAAACCCTGGCAGATTTAATTCACAAAGCAGACCTTGAGGATAAAATCACCTGGATAAGCTTTAATGAAGATTATCTTAAGATAATGAGGCAGATTATGCCCCATGCCAGGCTCGGATTTCTTTCAAAAAAGACACCGACAGAAAAAACCATCAACATATTAAAAAACTTGCAAAGTGGCGAAAATGAAGTTTTCCTTGATATAAAGGTATCTAAAATTTCGCCCGAATCAGCAAAATTATTAAAAGGGGCAGGTTTTGAATTTGAAGCCTGGACAGTGAATAACAAGGATATACTTAATGATCTAGACTCCCTTGGCTGTAAAGCCATAACAACCGATAGAATTTCAGCCAGTGAAGCTAGAAAGTACTTTAATTAATTTTAAGGATTTTAATATATAATCAAAATCAGGATTTATAAAAACAATAAAAAATCTGTTTTTTCATATAACAAAAAGAATAAGCATTGAACTATACTTAATACCTCATTTTTTCATATAAAATTTCTTCTCGTCAGAAGATAATTTTTCAATTGAATATCTAAGCATAGTTCTTGGCATATTTTTTGAATACTTATCCAGAAAACCAGTAAGTACAGTTTTATCTTTCTTGCCAGCCTCTCTTAACATCCACCCCGCAGCTTTGTGCATTAAATCATGCTTGTGATATAAAAATTTTTCGCAAAGCTTAATAAGCAAATCATATTGCCCGACCCTTATAATACTCCATTGAGCTACAACAGCAATTCTTTCAGACCATAAATGTTTTGAATTGGCCAGCATTTTTATAATTGAATCATCCCTCGTCTTAAGGTATTGTGCACCAATAATCTTTGGAGCAGTCAAATCAACCAAATCCCAATTATTAATATTCTTTACATTCTTTACATAAAGTTTTACAATCCTGTCCTTCAAATTTTCATCATCAGTTTTTTCATAAATTAAAACCATCATTAATAAAGCACAAAGCCTGATTTCATGGTATTTACTATTAAGCATTTCCTGAATCTCATCAAACAAGACAGTTTTATAATATTTTTTTGCAATCTCCCTTGTTTTAGGCACGCGTATCCCAAGAAACTCATCCCCTTCGCCATATTCACCCTTGCCTGTCTTAAAAAAGTACATCAAATGCGCCGCCTGCTCTTCATCTTTTAGTGCTAAAAGTTCATCAACCGCTTTCATAAACTGAATATATCAAAAAATCATAGAATCGCAAAATATTTTGACAAGAAAAAGTTTTAATTATATTATAAAAACGATAAAAATTTAAATAAAAAGTTTTCTAGGGTTCCGCGGTAAAACCGGTCTGGTCCAAGAGAAAACACACAGAGTAAACGCAGTTTCTGTGTACACGGAAGGATAAAAGCCCGGGAGATATCTAAAATATCTTTACCGGGCTGTTTTAGTATATAAAGGAAAAAATCAATGCATTGGATATATCTATTAATAGCGGGAATATTTGAAATTAGCTGGGCAGTTTGTTTAAAATACTCAAGTGCTTTTAGCAAGATAACACCATCTGTTTTCACGGTTATATGCATGCTTTTAAGTTTTTATTTTTTATCTCTGTCTTTAAAAAATCTGCCGCTCGGAACCGCATATGCAGTCTGGACAGGAATTGGAATAATAGGAACTGTAATTTTTGGAATAATATTATTTAAAGAGCCTGCAACCCTTGCAAAATTTATCTTTATAACACTTATAATATCAGGAATAGCTGGATTAAAATTATTAGCAAACTAAAAAGAAACAAGCCATGATGAATTATTTTACATACAAAGATATCTATATAGAGGATAATAAAAAAATCCTTGAAATAAACATTCTGCCTGAAAAAATTTGTAATTTTGACTGCATTTTCTGCCCCATTGGAAGAAATATAAAAATAAACAAACAGCGGAAATTTGAAGGATTGGACAGTTCATTGGAAGTTTTAGACAAGAAAATTCAAGACGCTAATCCTAATGTTATATTTATAAATTCCAAAGGAGAAGCGCTCTTAAATAAAGATATAACAAAGATTATTAATTTCATTAAAATGAAAAATTGTAAAGTGAAATTACTATCAAACGGTTATTTACTTGGAAAAGAAGAGTACACAAAAATTGCAAACCTTTGTGATGAAGTAATTGGTGAAATAAAAACGATAAATGAAGATGATTTTCAAAAAGTTCAAAGACCTTATAAAGATTACACGCTGAATGAATATATAAACAATATGGCATTTTTTAAAAGCCAATACAAAGGAAAATTTATTCTTGAAATAACAATCTTAAAAGGCTATAACGACAATAACGATTCAATTCCAAAACTAAAAGAAATAATACAAAAAATTTCACCTGATAAAATTGAAATTAAAAAAGAAGAAGATAAAAGATTTGAAAAAAGACTTGCAATAACAGATGAAAGATTATCCGAAATCAAAAAAGAAATCCTAACATTGCCGAACGCTGATACGCAATAATATTTCGCCGGATAAAAATCTAATCTAATTTTTATGTACAAAAAATCACATAGCTATCCATACCAAAAGTCCCAAACTCTAGCCTCATAACATTCATAAGGAAGTATTGAGTTAAGATTTTGCTAAACTGTACACATTGCACTAATTTTTCAGCATAATAATAGTCCGCATTCTTTGTGCAGCTTTAGAAGGCATATACTCTAACAGACCGTAAGATATCTACAAATAGCCTATAAAATTTTGCATAAAATTCAATCAAATTATATTTTTTGCTTTACTCAGCAAACACATTCTCGAAAGCAAACTGCAGCTCTTTTGTTTTTGAGCTTTTATATCTTACGGGGTTTTGCAAAGCTCTTGTAAAATCATAGATTTCATTTTTGCACTGAACTAAATCTTTAAAAACTTCCAAATTCTCCATATTTAAATTATCAATATTAGCCCCGATTCTAAAAACAAAGTCAGAAAACGTCTGCCCCTGGCCTTTGAATTCGTCCTCTTTATAAAGAGATGAGGCTTTTTTAAGTAAATCAATCTTCTCTTTTGATAAATTTACAGACGACATCAAGTAGCTGACATCAAATGCTGTGAGTTCTGGCATTCTGGCTAAATTTTCAAAAAACTGCAAATTCTCCTTTTTTGATGTTGAAATAATCTCATTAATTTCACTTTGCGAAAACCTAAAGCCTGTCTGCATCTTGTTTTCAAGCGCAGTTAAATTTTTGAACACAAGTTTAAAATAATTAATTACGTCCATTTCACTTAACCTATTAAATTTTTCACACACTTTATGTATTAATAAAAACAAATTGAAAAGAAAAATTGCCTAAAAATTTTAATTTTTTACAAATATTTAATTTTATGTTAATAATGAAACTATGAGACATATTGAAATTTACGATACAACACTTAGAGACGGCGCCCAATCAGAAGGGATAAACTATTCCGTTTCAGACAAATTAAAAATAATTAAAAAACTTGATAACCTTGGCGTACACTATATTGAAGCTGGATGGCCCGGTGCAAACCCCGTCGATAATGAGGTTTTTAACCAAATTAACTATGACGGTTTAAAGAATGCGCAAATAACAGCCTTTGGCTGCACAAGAAAGCCAAATACAAACGAAGCTGATGATAATGTTTTAAAAATGCTTGTAAATTCCAAGGCAAGAATTATTACAATTTTTGGCAAAAGCTGGGATTTTCAGGTAACAGAAGCCCTAAATACAACATTAGAAGAAAACCTTAATATGATAGAGGGCAGCATTTCTTATTTAATAAAGAACAATAAAGAAGTATTTTTTGACTGCGAGCATTTTTTTGACGGCTATAAGGCAAACCCTAAATACGCCATTGCTGTTGCAAAAGCAGCTCATCAGGCAGGGGCAAAGAGGATAATACTCTGCGACACCAATGGCGGCTGTATTAACAATGAAATATATAAAATAACAAAAAGCGTTGTGAGTGAAATCCCATCAGCACTGATTGGAATTCATGCCCACAATGACTCAGACCTTGCCATTGCAAATTCGATTGCAAGTGTTGATGCTGGCGCAAGCCAAGTGCAGGGCTGTATTAACGGCTACGGGGAAAGATGCGGAAACACAAATATTTGTTCAATCATCCCTAACTTACAGCTTAAAAAAGAATTTGATGTAATTGGAGAAAATATTTCAAAATTATCAGATACAGCAAGGCAAATAGCCGAAATTTCAAATAAATCCCTTCATTCCTCCATGCCGTTTGTCGGACGAAGCGCATTTGCACACAAGGCAGGTGTTCATGCAAGCGGTGTCAGAAAAAATTCCCAAACTTACGAACACATAGACCCCTCCATTGTAGGAAATATGAGAAGATTCCTTGTGTCTGACCAAGCTGGAAGCGCTTCAATAAAAGAAAGGCTCAACAGTTTAAAATTCATTCAAAACGTTTCAGATGAAGACGTAAAAAAAATAATAGAAGAAATAAAAAAACTTGAATGGAAGGGCTTTGCATTTGAAGGAGCGGATGCAAGCTTTGAAATCCTTGTTATGAAAGTTTTAAACAAACAGCCAAATTTCTTTAATATACTAGGTTTTAGAGTAATTGGCGACACCATCACCCTTTCAGAAGTTAACAGAAAAACAATAAGCGAAGCCTCTGTTAAAATTGAAATTGAAAATGAAATCATTCACACGGTTTCAGAAGGCGATGGCCCTGTTAACGCGCTAGATAAGGCTTTAAGAAAAGCCATAGTTGAAAAATACCCGGAGGTTCTGCAATTTAAACTTGATGACTTTAAGGTTCGTATCCTTGATTCAAAAGATGCAACTGCAGCCGAGGTAAGAGTAACAATCGAAAGTTCTGACGGTATCAGAAAATGGGATACAGTTGGTGTCAGCGAAAACGTTATTGAAGCCTCCTATATGGCAATTGTAGACAGTATTTTCTACGGTCTTATGCTTCAAGGCGCAAAAAGCATTGATAATTCTTCTGCACCCTCTTATGAGATTATTTAATTTCAAATATTAGACACATGTCTAATATCAAATAAGATATACTTTTATTATCCTAATAAAGGTATGAGAAATGTCTTATTAAAAACAACGGCCCAAAAAGGCTCAAATGATATCAGAGAAATTGAAGAATTTTTTAACAAGCATAATTTCCGTGTTTGTGTTGAAAATTTGGATACAAGCAAAAAAAATCAAGCAGAAACAGCATTTTGCGTATTATTTATTGACTTTGAAAACAAAACAGAATGCGCAAGGGCAAAAGAGTTTATAAAAAACAGCAAAGAAGTAAAAATCTTTGCCTACCTAAAAAATTCAACAAAAAAAGCACTTATAAATGCAAGTGCTATAGGTGCATCCGCCTCTATAAACAAATTGTCAGACATTGATGAAGAACTCCTTAAAACCACAGATAAAGAAAATGAAATCAAAATAACGGATGAATTTGCAGGCACAAAGATTTTAATAGTAGATGACATTGTTGAAAACATAAGGCTCTTAGAAGATGTCCTTGCGCCGTTTAAATTTGAATTTACAAGCTATACAAATCCAAAATCTGCTCTTGATAATATTGACGATACAAGATACGATTTAATACTTCTTGATGTAATCATGCCGGAAATGGATGGTTTCCAGCTTGCAGGTGAAATAAGAAACTCTGAAGCCAATGCGCAGACGCCAATTGTATTTATTAGTGCCTCCGGTGAAAAACAAAATAAAATTGAAGGTTTTAACCTTGGCTCGCTTGCCTATATAGAAAAACCTATTGACCCGCAAACAGTTATAGCACAAGTTTATGGAATATTAAAAGTTAAAAAATTAAACAGCCAGCTCCTTTTTGAAAAGGAAAATTTCATTGCAATGTTAACCCATGACCTTAAAACTCCAATAAGAGCGCAAATTCAGGCTCTTGATTTACTCTTAAAAGATTATTTTGGCGAATTAAATCCAAGACAAAGAGAAATTGTAAATGAAATTATGGCCTCAAACAAATATATGCAAAATATGGCAGAAAATGTCCTTACAAACTACAAAACAGAAAACGGCAAACTAAAAATTCAAAAAACAAAAAATGACATAAAATTAACCATAGAAAATACTCTTGAAAACCTGAAATTCATAATTTCACAAAAGAATCAATCCATAAAGGTTTCATACAAAAATATTAAAAATACAATAGCATATTATGATGACATCGAAATCAAAAGAGTGTTGTCTAACCTAATTGTAAACGCCTCAGAATACAGTTTTGACAATTCTGTAATCAATATTCTTGTTGAAAATTGCACTGATAATTTTAAAATAACCGTATCCGATACGGGGCTTGGCATACAGCCAAATAACATTGATACATTATTCCAAAAATATGCAACAAATTCTAAGGATTATAGAAAAGTAGGAACAGGCCTCGGGCTTTATATCTGCCGTGCTATTGTAAATGCCCACGGAGGCACAATAAAAGCTTCCCGCCTAAAAGACGGCGGAACAAGTTTCAGCTTTACCATAAATATAGATACGCCGCCCGGAAAACCAGCTCTGGAGAAGAAAAATACTAATAAAGCCTGATTATTTGCTTTATGGCATTTTTAGCTGCATCATACATTTTATCTAATTCATCCTTAGAGAATGTTTCTCCTTCGGCCGTTGCCTGAAACTCAATAATTTTGCCGCTTTCTGTCATAACGATGTTTGCATCCACATCCGTTGTTGAATCTTCTTCATAACATAAATCAGTAAGTACAACTCCATTTTTAATCCCTACAGAAATCGCGGCAATAGGTTCTATTATAGGGTTTTCTTCAAGCTCACTGTTTTTTAGCATTTTATCAACCAATTCTTTGAGTGCAATATAAGCACCGCAAATGGAAGCTACTCTCGTGCCGCCGTCTGCCTGAATTACATCAGCATCTATTGTTATAGTTTTTTCTCCTAATTTTTCAAGATTTACACAAGCTCTTAAACTTCTTCCTATAAGTCTTTGAATTTCCTGCGTCCTTCCTGAAAGCTTTGTTCTTTCCCTTTGGCATCTTACACTTGTAGAGCTTGGAAGCAAAGAATACTCAGCACTTATCCAGCCCGAAACTTCATCCTTTGGCATCCATTTTGGCTTCACATTTTCTACACTTGCACACACTATTACCTTAGTATCGCCAAATTCAACCAAAACAGAACCTGCAGCATATTTTGTAAAACCCTTTGTAAATTTCACCCTTCTTATCTGTAAATTTTCACGTCCGTCATTGCGCATACTCATAGCCCCTTTTACGCTCATAAAATTTCCACAATTATAGCATAAAAGTATAGTAAAAACACACAAAATATTGTAGTTTACGACAATTTAAAGAAATGCGTCGTTTACTATAATAACAATATAAATCCTCAACTCTTCTGATTGCTTTTTGCCCTTTCTGCCTTCGCTTTCTACTTAGCGAACCCAGGAAGGGTTGTTTTTATGAGCACTAAAAAATTCAAAGGCTGCTTAAACCAAGCCATTTTGTAATCTTTATAGAAAAGCCTGCAAAGTTGTTTTTTTGCAGGCTCGAAAAAAAGCTAATGTACATTTTAATTTTCTATTTTTCATATTTTGGTTTTGGCATCATAGGAGCACCATATCCCGGTCTGAATTTTTCAGGGCCCATGGGCATTCCGTTTTTCCTAAAATGTCTTTTGCCCTCCTCCTTTATTTGGTTTAATTTCACCTTCTGTTCAGGTGTTAAGATAGCCTCAAATTCTTTTTGATTATCGCGCCTTGCCTGGCGGATGTCCTGATCAATACTTTTTAATTGCAGCCTTAAATCTTCAACCTTTTTATCCTGCACCTTAACCGAAAGGTCGTCATTATCCATCACAGCCCTTATTTCATCAAGCTTTGCTCTCTTTTTTTCAATTAAAGGTTTCATCTTAGCGTGACCGTCTTCTCTTATCTGCTTTGCCTTTGCTACCTGCTCATCAGTTAGTCCAAGAGCTTTATTAAACTCTTCCACCCTCTTTTCCATTCTGGCTTTCATCTCCTCAGGCGTTGGTTTTTGAGGCTTTTCACATTTTACAGGCATCTTATCAGCTGCGCCAACCTTGCAGGGTACAGCCTCAGCACTCAAAAATCCACCAAAAATAATGGTTACAGCAAGTGCAATCGTCATAAATTGTTTCTTCATAAAAATATCCTTTCTAAATTCTAGTCTTGTATCAAATCTTTTAATATATTAAAAAGCTCTTTCTTTGCATTGTAAATCCTTGATTTTACTGTGCCAACAGGACACCCTAGTTTTTTTGAAATATCTTCATAGCTCATATTCTCAATCTCAGATAATATAATTACCTCCCTATACTTCTTATTTAAAGCATTAATGGCAGCAGTTATTCTTATCTGTCTTTCTCTTTGAAGAAAAGCCTCCTCAGGGTTTCTTTTTCTATCTCTTATATTAATTACAACATTTTCATCTTCATTAGGCACTTCATAGCGTTTTTTAGCACTTTTTAAATAATCCCTTGAAACGTTATAAGTAATTGTTGTAAGCCAGTTTGTAAATTTGCCTTGTTCCTTATATTTTTCCTTATTTTTGTACGCCTTTAAAAACACTTCCTGTTCCAAATCTTCATTTTCTTCCTTTGTCACAAGCTTTATAATGTTTTTAACCTTTTGTCTGTCCTTTGTAAATATTTCCCTAAAATTCATAACTTCTCTATCTATAAAATATCTGCACGCTTGAGCTTCAATTAATTATTCACCATAATCAACCATTATAAGCCCGTATTCATCCACAGGAAGGCCCATCTGTTCATATGTAAATTCTTCCTCAGATATTGATGCAATAGTTTCATTTACAAAAGACTTAGGGGTTGAGAGCTGAATTGCAAAAAATGCCAGAAACACCATAAAAAATCCAGCAGCCATTGAAAGCACATTTTTTTTAGTCATCTTCCTTCTTTTGTACGCAAATGAAACTTCTTTAATAAGCCCTGAAACCTTCTGCATATTTTCATATTCCTGTCTGCATTCAGGACAAAATTTTATATGTTCTAAAAAAGCCTCTGTATCATCTGATACAAACAATTCTTCATATTTTCTGCATTTATTTTTCATTTTTTTATTCCTTACACCATATAAAACGATTTAAAATTAAAATTGTTCATTTTTAATCTAAAAAAAATTCAAGCACAAAATATCTGCAGCAACAAGCATAACAGCCAGGAAAAATAAAAATTGCCCTGCGTTATTCCAATTAAAAAATAGTTAAGTTAAAGAATCAACCACGGGAATTAACAGAAAAAAGTCTAGCCCTGAGTTGTTTTAAGTTCGTCTTTGGCCTGAATTTTATCCTTGATATGAATAGCTGTTTTTATAGCAGCAACGGAAGCAAACATTCCAATTAAATATGTAGAAAAGCCATATGCATTTATTCGTTTGACTTTACTAAGTAATTCTTTTGAAAGCTTGCCATCTTCCATGAGTCCCTTGGCAACTTTCCCGCCCCTCAGGCTTGCTACCCCTTCCTCCAAAAGTTTTGGCAAAAGAGCCAGAGCAGTTAATTTTCCGGCATTTCTTTTTATAAAATCAGCACCTTTTTGCACCTTAGAATCATTTGAAGATATCTCATCGGTTGTCTTTCTTTTATTTAACAATGAGACTAAAAGCACCAAAGGAGCAAGCTTTCCAAGCGCTCTTGATTTACTTAGCTTCTTAAATATGCCTTTGTCATTAAAATTCATCGCATGGCCCATTTCATGAAAAACGGATGTCTGAAAGGTTTTATCAGGTATAATAACCTTGTTCTCGCCTTGCATATAACAAGCATTTAAGCCGAATTTAAAAATGCCTCCCAGGGTATTTACGCTGAAATCCACAAAATTCTTGCCAACATTAGCAATTGTTTTATTTTGCGAATTCAATATTCTTTTTACAGGACCACACTTTCCAACATTATTTTTGATTATATCTAAAACAGGCTTGTCTTTAGCTGTAAATGGAGGATTTTTCAATGATTTTATTACGCCGGAAATCCCGCCTTCAAGACTTTTTTCTTCCATCTGCAAGACCCTGACACCCTTGTCATATAAACCTGTCTGCTTCAAAGCTTCGTCTATGGCACCATTAAGCTCCACCGTGTCATTTGGCTTGTAATCATTAAACTTTTTAAAAGCATATAAACCAGCGGCACTTAACATCATTGTAGGCGCCCTAAATAGTTTTGATGCAGCATAAGCCCTTACTGCTCCCTTATTTTTTGAATCAGAAGTATTTGATGCCGGTATATTATTTGATTTTGCGATGTTAAATTTTACAGCCATATTACGCCTTTAATGAATCCAACAATTATACTTATACAAAACAGAGACACTATTTTTTTTGCCATTTCTTAAAAAAATTTACAAAAATTAATATAAAATTAAATCATCGCAGCATGAATAATTCAAATTTATAGCAATAGTAAAATTCTGTATTAAGCATTCCCAAGCCTTAGCTTGAAAGCCCCTCTAAAACTATTTTAATGCCGATTAAAATCAATATCACACCGCCAAAAAGCTCTGCACCGGTTTTAAACCTTCCCCCGAAAATTTGCCCTATTTTAACACCAAAAACAGAGACAAAAAATGTCACAAGCCCTATGATTAAAGAAGGCAAGATAATATCAGTGTTTAAGAATGCAAACGCAACCCCGACAGCTAATGCATCTATACTTGTTGCAACGGCAAGAACAAAAAGACGTTTGTTTGAAAAATCATGCCCGATATCACCATCCGACGTACACTCCCCTGATTCTCTTATCATATTAAAACCTATTAAAAATAACAAAATAAATGCCGCCCAATGAGCATAATCTTTTATAAAATTATAAAAACACTTTCCTGAAAAATAGCCAATAACAGGCATTAAAGCCTGAAAAATACCAAAATAAAACCCCGGTAAAAGAAAATTATCTAAAGTGCAGTTTTTCTTTAAATCCGGCTTTGATAAATCAGAATCAGAGGTCGTACTGCGACTTTCATAACGAGCCTTCCTGCAAAATAAACCAAGACATATTGATACAGCAAAAGCATCCATTGAAAGCCCTAAGGCTATAAGAAAAACTTCAAGGATTCCCATAATTTTCCTCCCTATTTATTTTACCCTGAAAAATACCTTTTGTATGCTCAAATCTCCTCTGGTGCGAGATTTTAATTATGTAAAATCCGTCGTAACATTTTTTACAAAATGAGCAAAAAATATTATGTCGGGGTTTTTATAATAATATAAGTTAAAAAAGAGAGAATCCGCTATTTAGGAGCATTAACAGAAATGGATATAAAGAATAACAATAATCTGAATTTTGGCGAACTAAAAACCTTTGCCCAGATGAATAATTATAATAAACAAAATATAGCACAGCAAACCCCATCTGCAGATAATTCAAAGCAGACACAATATACTCAAACTGCAGCCCAAAATAATGCCATGCTTGCCCCATCACTTACTCCACAACCCTCCTCTGATACCATAATAATAGCAGGCAAGGAAATAAAAAAGAAAACTGCAA
>CAJTXZ010000005.1 GCA_910583725.1 uncultured Vampirovibrio sp. | reverse complement strand
AAAATTGTTACAAAAGTTTAACAAAATACCGGTTTCGTTATTTTGTTAAGTAAATTTACACAAATATCTAAAAATTATTTTAAAAATATTACAAACGCGTGCAAAAAACCATAGACAGCAAAAAGGCAAGACGCAAAATATTTTATGATAAAAATCAGCCAAAAATTATGCTGTGCAAGTTTTTTGCAGGGTATGTGACATTCAAAAAACAGTTGTGGTAAGGTTTTATGAAAATTAAAATGTGGGAAATAAAGGCTAGTGAAGAATTTCACGAAATAATACAGGCCAAATAAGAGGTTTATATTGAATTTTAGGGCCAATATGTCCCATGTGTCCAAAACATAGCAAAACAGATATCACGTTAAACAGTGATTAGCAAGGTTTTTCAGACTTTTACACGCATCAAAATACCATAGCTGCAGGCTTTTATGGAAATTAAAGTATAAAAAAAGGAGAGACATAGAATACAAAGGCATTTTAGTGCAATTAATATGGTAAAAAAGCTGTTATAAAAGGTTTTTCACACAAAAATATAGCTATAAATCTTGCAAACAAAGGGCTTAGAGGGTATTAAAATTCCTGCGTGAGAAAAATATGCCGGAATTTAGGGTTATTTTAGCATATTTTTACTGCGCAATTGCTTGTGGTATGTGACTGCGAAGCGGTGTGCTTCATCTCTTATACGCTGAAACATATGTAGGGCAGGGGATTTCAGAGGAAAGATAACCGGCTCAGACTGATTAGGCTTGAATACCTCCTCTTCGCGCTTTGC
This sequence comes from uncultured Vampirovibrio sp., assembly GCA_910583725.1. Taxonomy (GTDB): domain Bacteria; phylum Cyanobacteriota; class Vampirovibrionia; order Gastranaerophilales; family Gastranaerophilaceae; genus MGBC122484. The sequence continues at coordinate 119,559 of CAJTXZ010000005.1, read as the reverse complement.
AAGAGAAACAAGGTCAATCTTCAAATCAAATTCTTTCATTATGGCATAAACACTTGACAGTTGCCCTTTTCCACCATCTATAATAATTAAATCCGGCGCAGTGTCTTCCCCTGACACAATTCGCTTAAAGCGCCTGGATAAAACCTCTCTCATGCTCTTAAAATCGTCAACTTCGCCTTTTTTAATCGTGCGAAGCTTATAACGTCTGTATTGAGATTTTTTAGGCATCCCATTTTCAAACACCACGCGGCTTGCGACCGTATTGGTGCCCTGAATATGAGATATATCATAGCATTCCACCGTATGTGGAAATTTTGAAAGTGACAATTTGTCCTGAATATACGCCCCGACTTCATTATAGTCGTTTTGAAGCGCCGCAAACTCCTTCAAGCGCAGCTGTTGGACATTAAATTCGGCGTTTTTCTGCGCCAGAGCAAGGATTTCCTCCTCTTTTTTATTTTTTGGAAGAGAAAGTGTGACTTTTTTATCCGACCTGCCTGAAAGCCAGGCTTCATAGATGTTTTTCTCCTCAGGCAAGGCTGTTAAAATTATTGACTTTGGGATATCAGAATCGCCTAAAATCGAGTAATATTCACGCATTACAGCCTTTGAAACCTCACTTAAATCATCACTGATTTCACCTGAATATTTTGAAAAATCAAAATCTTTTTTATTTATCAGCCTGCCTTCGCGAATTTCAAGTATACTAACGGAATAGAGGTTATTTTGCTTCACAATGCCGATAAAATCCTGATTTAGCTTGGTATTTTCGGAAACGATTTTTTGTTTTTCCATCGTTTTTTTTATGTCAAGGTAAGAGTTTCGATACCTCGCAGCCTTCTCAAATTCAAGATTTTTGGCATATTTTTTCATCTCTGATTCAAGCGCATTTAAAAGCTCGTTTTGCCTGCCAGAGAGGAACATTTGAGCCTCTTTCAAAATTTTTTTATATTCTGCTGGTGAAATCATTTTTTGGCAAGGTGCCGTGCACTGGCCTATATCATAGTAAAGACAAGGGCGGGAGGCGAATTTTGGAGTTTTGCATTTTTTTAGAGGAAAAATTTTTCCCAACAATTCAAGCGTTGCCCACATTGCCCTTGAATCGGTGTATGGGCCAAAATACTTGCCTTTTTGGGGATTTTTGTTTGCTTTTCTAACTACGGTAATTCTTGGGTATTCTTCATCGGTTATTAAAAAATATGGAAATTTTTTATCATCCTTCAAAAGCACGTTGTACCTGGGTTTGTACTTTTTTATGAGCTCCGCTTCAAGAATCAGCGCCTCAACCTCGCTATCCACCACAATGCACTCGATTCGGGCAATTTTTGGCACCATGACATTTACTTTGATTGAGTCATTATTTACAAAATAGCTTTTTACCCTGTTGTAGAGGTTTTTTGCCTTTCCAACATATATCACCTCATTTTTGGCATCATAATATTGATAACACCCAGGCAGTTTGGGCATCATTTTTACTTGTTCAAGGACAAATTTTGAGACATTTTCTTTTGGCATTTTTATTTATTAAGTAATGTTAAGACTAAAATTCTAAATTTCAATGATTTCCATTATATCATTTAAGCCGAAATTATAAGGTTTTTCAAGGTATTCTACTGTATATTTTGCACCGAAAACAGGAGGGAGAATTTTATTTTTTTTAATATTTGTAAAATGGTTCAAGATTTTGCCGTTTTTGCCGATAAATAAAGCATTAAAGGGTAAATAGCAAAAAAATGAATGAATAGAGCCACAGTCCTTAAAAATCAAAACTTTGTCCTTAGGCTCAGCCTGAAACATAAGCCCCATAAGCCTTTCAGAAAAAGAATTCATCAAGCGGGCCTTTTCAAAAAGCACTTCGCCATTTAACAAAACTTTACAAAATTTCATCACTATCCCTTTAAAAACGCAAAAACTTTGATATAATTAAGACATAATAACAGCATACTATAAATGTCGTATTTAGCAAATTTCCCCGCACCAATTATATCATTGCCATTCTATAAATAAGCCCCAAAAGCAGTAAATAATACTATTGAAGAGGTACGCCATATGGCAAAAAACGCAACACTGGAATTCAGAATTGATGAAGCAAGCGTGCAAAGCGCCTGGCTTAAGACACTTTACGACCTTGCAGATGAACTAAACTGCAAGTGCCAGACATTTTTTGAAGAAAGATATTATTCTGCAAGAAAATGTTTTGCCCAAACAAGGATTGTAAAAATTATGGGCTCAAACGCAATGCTGGCCTGGCTAAAGCTTAGGATGGAAAGATATGACCATTTTATAAATTCGCTAAACGAATACGCCGAATTTTACTCTTCAAGCATTGATGATGAAAATAAAGATTCGGCATAGACATTTAAGCTTATAAAGCCCTGAAAGCACAACGCAAAAGGGTTTTATGCAAGTTTAAATTCGACATTCATAATTTTATTGTCAGAATATTGAATTTGTGCTTCCTGAACAACAGTTTTAAAAGTTTCATTGCCAAGGGCAATTTCATAAACAGCGTCTTTTGCGTTTTTGTATGCCATATTGAATTCATGGGCATTGATTTGAATACTTTTTGAATCCATACCTTTGCCGTAAATTGTTGCAGGAAGGAGGCCTTCGCTTCTTAATTGGCGCGGATTTTTATCCGTTGCTCTGTTTTCTGCAGTAATTTTTACAATTGTCTGTTCGCTCATTTTTATCTCCTAGATTTAATTATTTTTTCACAAAAAGTACATTGCACTATGTTAATTATATTTGTAAAATAGTAAAATGCAATTTAAAGTAAGAAGAATTTTAAGCAATAACATTAAAAATGAGATTAAAAATATAGGTTTTAGCCCGTCATACCTTGACTTTGGGGCACTAAAGCATACATTTTTAAATATTAAAATTTATGACCTTTCACCAATACAGGCAACGATAATTAAACAGACAGCGTTAGCTTCAAATGCTGATGCTGCAGTGCATTTTGGGGTTTTAAACCACAGTAGCGAAAAAAGCGAGATTATTTTGTCTGCAACTCTTGCACAGATGGAGATTATAGCTAAAAAATTAAGAAATCAGCAGTTTTCGATGGAAAAAATTTCATCAGAAATTACAAGACAGATTGAAATTTTTAAAAGTGCAAAAAACGAGACTGCGCCAATTATAATGGGGGTTTTAAACCTTACTGAGGATTCATTTTCAGATGGAGGAAGGTTTTTAGAGCCAAGGCAAGCTATAGAGCATGCTAAAAAAATGGTACAGGAAGGGGCCAAAATAATAGATATAGGGGCTGAAAGCACACGCCCGGGCAGCGATACGGTGCCATCTGAAATTGAAATTCAAAGAATTAGTCCCGTTATCAAAGAATTAAAAAAAAATTCAGACATAAAAATTAGTATAGATACCAGAAATGCACTCACAGCAAAACAAATGGCAGATTTAGGGGCGGATATTATTAATGATGTTTCAGGCCTCACTTATGACAAAAATATGACAAAAACCATTAGAGAGACAGGGCTTGAGGCTGTTATAATGCACTCAAGAGGCACACCAAAAGATATGGATGGGCTTTGTGATTATAAAAATGTTATGGATGAAGTTTATTTTGAATTACAGGAGAGGGCGCAAAAGGCTATTGATAGCGGAATTAACCCTGAAAAAATTATAATTGACCCGGGGTTTGGTTTTGCAAAAAATATTGAACAAAATTTTGAGATTTTATCAAGAATTGAAGAGTTTAAAAGTATGGGTTTTCGTGTGCTTGCGGGGTTATCAAGAAAAAGGTTTATAAAAAGCATTTTAGATAAAAATGCGTTTCCTGTTTGTGATGAGGGCACTTTTGAAGCTCTTGACAGTCTGACTGCAAGCCTCAGCCTGTATTTTGGCATTAAAAATATTGATATTATAAGGGTGCACAATGCGGCTAAAACAAAGGTTATGCTTAATTTAGCGAAAAAAATTTGTAAATATTCATAAAAATTTTAACGAAACTTTTTATGCGCAGCAGGCAATACTTTTGTTTTTAGGCTGGTGTAAAATACAGGTAACGGAATGATTTCAGGCGCGTTTTGTGTTAGCCTTTATTCTTTCTTTGTTTAGTATGTCTTTAAATTTATCAATCGGTACAAACCTGAAACCACAGTTTTCAGCGAGTGTTCCGCCCATTTTAAGAATTTCTTCCATAGGATAATCACGGCAGATTTTAGCGCGTTTATTATGAATTTTGCACATTTTAGTTTTTTCATCCAGGTTTTTGCAGGCAAAAAGCAGGCCTACTTCATCTTTTCCGATTATTTCAAGGTCAAAATAAAAGGGGTGTAAGGGTTTTAAGGTATTAAAAAGTTTATCATCATCGATGATTTTTTTTCCATGTTTTACATAGATATTTTTACAGCAGCGGCCGCAGCGACTGCATTTACCCATTCTGTAGTATTTTCTTTTGAGAATTTTTTTGTAAAAAAATTTTCTTAATATTTGTTTAAATTTTATACAATTTTTTTTGAGCCGGAATGGTGGTTTTATAAGCGATATATATAAATATTGCAGATTTTTAGGATTTTTTTTCATTTAAATTACAGTGTTAAGGTTTGTAAATTTTTATTAAAATTTGTAAAGCTTGTTTAAAAAAAAATTTATCTTGATGCCTGACCTGACAAAAGTTGCGAGCGGCAAAAAGGGTATCTGTGCGGCTTTTACGGTTCAAAGTCAGAAAAATCTTCATCAAAAAACGGATTAGAAGAATCAGATATATTGGGTGTATTTGCTAAAAGTTCAGAAAAATCAGCACTTTCAAGGTCTCTTAGGAAGCCTTCATTTTGAATTAGGTTTAAAACAGCCTTTTCATCCTCAATTGAGACCATATTTTCAATTTCTAATGCTCTTTTAATGTCTTCTTCTGTTACATTTTCAATATCTTCAAGCGCCATCTGCGAAAACTTTTTGATGTCTTCAAGCCTCTCATAGTGCTTGATTGCCTCCTCAAGAATCTCTATTTGTTTTTGGGAAATTTCAAGATTATACTTTGAAGCCGGAGCAGTTTTTGACACAAAGGGGCTTGTCATCCCTATTGCACTGTCAAGAAGGGGCTTTAGGGATGAATCCGGAGCAGTTTTATATTCTTTCTGAAAGATATGATTTTGCATAACATTATTCTATCATTTTTATGGTATATTGGCTATATTAGAATATAAGAGGAATTATTTAGGAAATGGACAACAGAGTTTTATTATGCATTCTTGACGGCTGGGGCATATCCGAAGATAAAAAATATAATGCCATAGAGGCTGCTAAAACGCCGAATTTCGATAGTTTTTTAAAAAATATGTCACATACCACAATCCATGCTGACGGATTAAATGTAGGACTTCCTGAGGGCCAGATGGGAAATTCAGAGGTAGGGCACTTAAATATCGGGGCCGGAAGGGTTGTATATCAAGAATTAACAAGGATTAACAAGGCGATAGATGAAGGTGAATTTTTCAAAAATGAAGAATTTTTACGCGCCGTAGAACATGTTAAAAAAACAGGCGGAGCGCTTCACATTATGGGTTTAACCTCATCAGGAGGCGTTCACAGCTCTATGAAACATCTTGAAGCCTTAATAAAGCTTGCTGCAAAAAATTCCCTAAAAAAAGTTTACGTTCATACCTTCCTTGACGGGAGAGATACTCCGCCAAGAAGCGCTGAAACCTTTGTGTCAGAGGTTGAGGAAACGCTAAAAAAATACAATTTACCGTCCGTTGTAAGCGTTATTGGCAGATATTATGTTATGGACAGGGATAACAGGTGGGAAAGGGTTGAAAAAGCCTATGACTGCCTGGTTTTAGGCGAAGGTAACAAGGCAAAAACCGCAGTTGATGCTATTAAAGAATCTTATGCAAAGGATATAAGTGATGAATTCGTTGAGCCTGCTGTTATCGGAGGCGAAAGGATAAATGACGGGGATTCAATCATATTCTTTAATTACAGGCCGGACAGGGCAAGAGAAATTACAAAAGCCTTGACATTTGCGGATTTTGACGGATTTAAGCGCAAAAAGGTTTTAAAAAATATATTTTATGTGTGTATGACACAGTATGATGAAAGTTTTGACCTGGCTGTTGCTTTCAGGCCCCAGCATTTAACCAATATTTTGGGTGATGTGCTTGATAAGAATAATGTTAAGCAGTTTAGAACCGCGGAGACAGAAAAATACGCACATATTACATTTTTCTTTAACGGCGGCGTGGAAGAGCCTGGAAAACTTGAAGTACGTAAGCTTGTAGCATCTCCAAAGGTTGCAACATATGATATGAAGCCTGAAATGAGTGCTTATGAAGTTTGTGATAATGTTCTTTGTGCGCTTGATGATAAGGATTACGGTTTTATTCTTGTAAACTTTGCAAACCCTGATATGGTGGGGCACACAGGAGTGATGGACGCCGCTATTAAGGCAATTGAGGCAGTGGATACTTGCATTGGAAAAATTTCAAAGAAGGCGCTTGAAAATGGTGTTAAGATGATAATAACAGCAGACCATGGAAATGCCGAGAGCATGTTTAATGAAAAAACCCAGGCGCCGCAAACAGCACACACCACAAACATTGTGCCATTTATTATTGTAGATAACAAACAGTATAAATTAAGGGAAACCGGCGCTCTGTGTGACATTGCACCAACCGTGCTTGATTTAATGGGAATACAAAAACCGGATGAAATGAGCGGAAAATCAATGATAGAGCATTAATCATTCTTTTAATTCGCTGCAGCCTAAAATATAAATATAAATTACCTGTTTTGAAACATTTCTTTACAAAACAGGTAATTTTATTATTTATAAAGTGTTTATTGATATAAGGAAACACCAAGAAGAACGCAAGTTTTGACAAAAACGAACTAGATACTAAAATATATCTTTTTGATACAGCAGGAGAAGGTGAGGTAATTCAACAGAGAATACGCTTGCCGAAGCAATTACAGACATCTTTGAATCAAAAGGGTTTTAAATAGACAGAGATTATCTAAACAAAGGAAGCTTTGGTAATGTACTTGAAACTGCACTGCATGAGCTTTGCCACAAATTTAGCGGAGACAAAAGTATGAAATTTTCATATAAACTTACGGATGTAAACAAGGAAGTTTATGAAGAGATACTTAATAACCCTGCAGCAATAGAGGAATTAAAGGCCTTGAATGAATTATGGAACAAGGTAAGCGAAAACGGAAATTTGGGGGCTGCGGCTTAAAAAATGCAGCAAATAGGCAATTTTAAAGAACTTTATTTGAACTTTATTGTTTTTTGTAATATTGCAAATAGTATAAAGCCATTAAATTAGAGTGTTTTAGCGCTTTTAGAAAGTTTTTTATATTGATAAATAAGTGCTGTTATTGAAATTATCAGAACAATAAAACTTACAAAAAGCGCAACAGGAATACCCATTATGTTTAAAACACTGTCTACTCTAATATTTTCAATAAATATTCTGCCAATGGAATAGAGGGAAAGATATGTAAAAAATATTAAGCCCGGGATATTTTTGGCGTATTTTCTGACAACAAAAAAGAGGATGATAAATACAAAAATATCCCAAATCGATTCATACAAAAATGTTGGATGAAAATATTCACTTGAGATATATTCAAGAGGCCTGTTTACGGGCTCTATATAAAGTTTCCATGGAAGATTGCAAGGTAGGCCAAAGGCTTCAGAGTTAAAGAAGTTTCCCCATCTGCCAACAGCCTGACCAAGCGCCAAGCCGTATGATATAACATCAGCATAAGGGAGAACCGGAAGTTTTTTAATGAATTTAAAATATATAATTCCAAATATTAATCCGCCGAGGATGGCGCCATGGATAGCAAGACCGCCATGCCAGACAGCCGGTATTTCATTAGGGTATTTCAGGTAAAAATCCAAGCTTAACAAAACGTAATATAAGCGTGCTGAAATTATTGAAATAATAATAAGCCAGGGAAAAAAATCCAACAGGGTATCCAAGTCAATGTTTTTGTAATATTTTTTTGAGATAAAAAATGTTGCCGTAATACCTATAAGCATTGCAAAAAAAAGCATTATGCCATAATATTTTATATCATGGCCAAAGGCGGTAAATGCAACACTTGATGGCGCTCTAAACATTAGTTTGAATCCGCATTATCTTGGTTAGAATTTAAATCGTCAGAAATTGTCATTGCTTCGTATTCCTTAACATAAAGGGCTTTATCTTCCTCTAGTTCCAAAATGTGAGCGTTCACTTTTTCAGCATCTTCGGGAATTCCTGCGACATTTAAATATTTTTTATATGCTTCAATTGCTTCATCAATTTTATCAATCGTATATTTGGCATCATCAGCTGACATAAATGAGCCTGCCATTGGGTCTTCTTCTGATATTTTTTGTTCGCAGCCTGATGGTGATTCTTCACAGGTTTCAACTTTATCTGTGAGCTTAGAATTAGCAAGACCCTCAAGCGCTACACCAAGCGTATAATACGCATCAGGATTTTGTGCATTTAATTTTATTGCTTCATTTAATTGGACAACTGCTTTTGCAAATTCTTCCTTATGAACGTAAGCAACTGCAAGATTATATCTTGCTTCATATATTGAACCATCTAAATCAACGCTTGATTCAAGGCGTTTAATTGCTTCATCATAATCACCTTTATCAAGATATTCTTTAGCCTTAGTATTTAATTCCTGAATTGCAAAATTGTTTATACAAGCGCTAGACATAACGCTTACGATTAATATAGCTAAAAAAACCAGTAGTTTTTTCATAATAATAAGAGTGTCTCCCTAAAATATAAACCTCAAGTCTTGTGTATTATAATACATTAAATTTAAAATAAGTACAACTGCCAAAAAGATAATAACGCTAGTTTAGCCAGTTGAAACTTCTTACAAAGTTATCCGCATTTAAGTCTCCAAGAATTTTAACCGCAAAAAGCCTGAACTCAGGAGAAGAACCTGCAATATCAGGTATTTTTTCAACTTCTCTTGTTATACTTTCTTTTGTTTTTTTGTCAATTTTATCATCAGCAAAAAGGTTCAGAAATGAATTAAGAGAAGCATTACCCACAGGGCCCAGCAGATTTGAAATTTTGGTGGATAATTTTCCAAATACATTAAAATTACCGTTTTTTGTTGTAATATCATAGCTGCCGTTTGTATAAATACTCAAATTATCACCTTTTGAATATATGTTAAGTTTGTCAATTCTGCCATCCTCAATGACAAAATCTCCGGATATCTTTTTAAATTCCCCTGTTTTATAAGGAATTAATACCTCTATTACATTATTTATGGTAAATCCAAGAATGCCGCTCTTAACAAGATTACCCGCTCTTAAAAGGTATTCAAGGGAGCCTAGTTTTGGCATTTTGCCATCATATATTGCAAAATCAACATTGGCTTTTACCTTATTTATGCTGCCTGCGGTATTTAATTCTGTTCCTGTAAAGTATATTCTGCCGTTTGTCTTGCCAAAAACCTGATTTTTGGCGCCAAGAATGTCTGAGACCAGAGTATTTGCGTCACAATCAGATATTTCAGAATTTATTGTAAACTTTGTTGTAGCAAATTCATAACTGCCGTTTGTTTTTATTTTACCGCCCGCTATATCAAAAAGGATATCATTAAATACAAATACTCCTTGCGGTGTGTGTTTAAAGGTGCCTGACAGATTTGAGGCCTTGACATTGTTATAATAAACTTCATCAATATTAAATTTGCCATTTTTAATTTCAAAATCAGTAGGTAAAAATAACTGCTGTTTATTAAGAGGGTCGGTGGTTTTTTGTGATTTTGAAATATTTGTTAAGCTGTTTATAAATTTATTTAAATTCAGTGTCTTTGAAGTTATTTCTGCCTTGTTTACAACAACAGGTAAAGATGAACTATTTACAATTTGAGCCTTGAATTTAACATCAGAGCCCAAACCCTGGCCTTCAAACACAGCATTTATAAACTTTTCATCTAGTGTTAAATCAACATCCCTTATCTGGGTTTCATACAGGGGTATATCAACATTGGAAAGCTTTGCTGTGCCATTTACAACAGGCCTTTGTACGGGGCCGTTAAATATAATATCTGCATTAAATGTGCCTTTTTTTAAGACAGATTTTTTAAACACAGGATTTAAAAGCCTTGCAGGTGCCGGGTTTGGAGTTTTTACCCGAAGTTTATTCAATAAAACATTATCACCTTTTGTTTTTATACCCCCATAAACATTAAGCATTTCATAAGGTGTTTCTTTATGATTTTGCGAGAGGATATACTTTTGATATCTTAAATGCCCGATATTAATTGTATCGTTTCTGAAATCAATCCTCGTATTTATTTCTCTCTTGTTTTGGGTATCGCCAAGGTTTGCACCCATAAAGTATAAATCGGTTTCAGGATTTAAAATTACCATAGCGAATGCTGTATAATCATCAAACTGTCCTCTAAGCCTGCCTTTTAGGGTTAACTCCCCCTTTGTTTTAAGCGGAAACTGCAGCATGGGGTTTAAAAGTTTATCAAGGCTTTCTTCATTTAAGTTTGTGGAGACATAAACATTAAATTTTGGAGAAGAGAAGTTTATATCATTAATTACAGCATCAAGATAGACGGGTGTGGCGCCATATGTCATATTTAGAGCATTCAACCTGACTTCGTTATTTGAAAATCTTAAATCGCCGCTGTTTAAGTTTACAGACATATCTCGTTTTTTATCATGGAGAGAAATTTTATCAAGGTTTGTGTTTCCACTAAAACCTTTTTTATTATAGAAAAACTGGCCGTTTATGTTTCCTGATAAATTTGCATAATTATCAAATATTTTTTTTATCTTTTCTTCCTGAATTACAGAGGTTAAATCAGTTATTTTTGAAAAGGGGAATGAGACAAGATTAAACTTTAAATCCGGAATAAAAATATCGTCAAAAATTTTATCGACCTCGCCGTTTGTTATTATATTTGCGTTCCAGAGGGTTGTATTCAAATTATTAAACAATAGTTTCTGGTCTTTAAATTTAACCATGCCAGAATTAAACAAAACATCTGAATTTTTATTATTCAAACCGACAGCCCAACCATCAAGCGTAAACTTCTTCATATCAAGAATCGTATCCGTCGGATTAACTTTTCCTTTTGCTCTTATATCGGCTGCAAATTTAAAATTAATCTTATTTAAAAACTTATACAATTCATCGCTTATTTTGTTTTTAGCTTGAAAACCATCTTGATTGTCGTAGAAAAATTTGTATAAATCATATGATGAAGCTGATTTTGATTTAAATTTTAAATCTACAATTTGAGGCTGCTCAGACCTTATTTTTGATGCTTTTGTATCAGGTTTAATCGTTCCTGTGATATTAAATGGCGAATTATAAATATTTGCATTCAAATTAAGGGTAACAAAGTCTGTAAAATCGAGTGTACCATTAACTTTTGAGGCTTTGATTTCAGGAAAAATATCAATTGAATTGTTTTTAAATAATATTGCCCCCTTGGCTTTAAGGTTGTCATTGGGCTCAAAATTCATAGAGTCGCCAAATTCTTCAGCTTTTCCCCAAAGGCGCATATTAAAATCAATATTTCCTTTAGGATTAGCATATGAATCAAGGAAGGCGCCGCCATTTAAAAGGCCTAAAATCATTTCGCTTGTTCTTACGACATTAAGGGCCTTTTTAGCTTCAACATCAAATATTTTAACGTACAAATCAAGATTGCCATCAACATCAGAATTGCCGTCAATCTTTACCTTTGCGCCCTCGGCTAGCCCTGTTGTATTATCAAAAACAATCTTTTTTCCGTTGAATAAAAGATTTAAGTTGCCGTTATATAAAGTTGTATTTAAGCCCTGGAGGGAAGCTTTGCCGTTTTTTGTCCTAAAGAAACCGTTTAATTTAGCGCTTTCTCTTGTGCCTTCTGTTTTAAGGGAGATCTGCCCCGTGCCTGAAACCTTCATAAAGGGAAGCGGTCCAAGCTGGAATCCAAAAATCTCATGGATAGGGATTAAGATTTTATGGGCAAATTCAATATCAATAGCAGGTGTAGATTGAATATCAAACTTAGCAAAAGGAAATTCTTTTATTTCAGTCTTTCCTTTTACAATAACTTTTTGATTATTTGGACAATTTGCAGTTACATTTATTGTAACATCAGAGCCGTCAAATAAAACTTCACCCGAGGATGTTTTTGCATTCTTTGGCCTTTCAAGAAGATATACATCATCAAGCTTTATATAGCCGTACATATTCGGAAATCTAACACGCTCTTTTACTTTAAATTCCCCGTTAATAATGCCGTTTGCTTTATGTTTTTTTAATAGAGGAATATAATCCTGCTGCATCTTAAAAAGATAGTCAGGAGCAGCCTTTAGGCCTTCGCTAAGGGATGAATTTTTTATTTTAAAGGTTATGTCGGGGTTTACAGTGTTAATATTTTTGTTAATATTCTTAATATTTCCCTTGGCTGTAATATCGAGCTTATTTTTTTTAAATTTGAAATCATCAACTATTATTTCTTTTTTCTTAAAGCGGGCAGCAAGAAGAATATCGGCTTTATCTTTTATATCAATATAATTATTGTGATTATTTTTATAAATATTTACAAATAAATTTGTAGTATTCAATTTAAAAACAATAGAATTTAAGTCATTATCGGCAGGCAAAATAAACAAGGTGCCATGCCCTTTAAAGTCTCTAATATCTTTGGATATAAATTCTGTAATATATGGTTTAAGAAGGGAAAAATCTATATTTTGAACACTTGCTATAAGCTTAGAATCATTAAAACCAAGATTTTTATCCAAAGGAAATTTTAATTTAATATCAAGCGCAAAAGGTGAAGTCTGAGACTTATTTTTAGTGGTAATTTTTATTATACCCTTGGTTTTTATGTCTGCATAGCTGTCAAGATTAAACTCGGTTGATACAAGATTTTCACCCGTAATATGCAGATTCGTCAAAGCAATTGCATCTGTAAAATGCACAGAATAATTATCTATAAGAATAGTTGTATTTTTTGCTGCAATTTTAAATGGCACTTTGGTATTATTTTTAAGGTATTTTTGAAAATTAAATTTACCATCTTTTGTGCGAACTATATTTATATTAAAATCATCCGCTGAAATCTTTTTAAATTCAACTTTCTTAAAAATTAAAGGGATAATTTTTATATCCACTTCAGCATTTTGAATATCCAGTAAAGATGAAGCCTTATTGTCAGGCTCAGAAAGCTTTATAAGGGGCGCTGTTATTTTTAAGCATAAATCCTTTGTAGATGTGATTTTTGGTTCGGATAAATCAAGGATTAACCCTGTATTTTGATTGACAGCGTTTTTTATAGTTTCAGGACTTATCAAATATCGGGCAATTTTTCCTGTATTAGCATACAAACAGAGAGAAAGCACTGTAATAATACATATAAATATATTAAGCAGACGAAAAATCAAACCTGCCTTTGTTATATTATTACTTTTTTCTTTGTCATCATGCTTCATAAAAAAATTATAGAACACAAAGGTAGTTTTTTGCAAAAAATGAAAAATAGCTTAAAATATATACTATGGCAAAAAAGATTGTAATTAAAATTTTTATTCTTATTATAGTTTGTCTTATATTAGGAGCAGGCAATTTTTTTATTACAGTATCTGCCGGCTCAACAAGCGGTTTTCAGAATAGTTCAATAATTTCAAAAGGCGTCATGCTGCAGGCATATCCTGCAAAAACAATATCAACAGCAGCGCTAAATGAAGGCGACACTGTTTATTTTATAAACCCTGCTGACCTTTGGGTGAATGAGGTTAATGTACTTCCAAAAAATGCATATTTTAGAGGCTATATTGAGATGCTTAAGATGCCAATAAAGGGCACAAATGCAGCAATGATAATAAAAATAACAGAAGTCATCCTTCCTGACGGCACCATTAACAGAATAAACGGAACGGTAGTTCAAAACGGAAAAACACAGCTTGGCGGAGACCTGACACCGCCTGCATCTTATAATAAGACAGTCCATCCAAGAGAGGGCATGTATTGGAAAAGAGCAGGGGTATTGCAATATGTACCAAGCGGAGATTACGAGATGGGCATACATTTAACACTTCCTACCAGTGATATGGTTTTTATAATGCTTGATGAAGATTATGATTCCTTGCCTAATAGTATTGAAAAAATTGAGTTGTATCAATAAAGTGTTAAATTTTTCTTAAAAAGTTTTACCTGTCTGTATTGATATAGTATAATGCAATTACATTAAGAGGAGGATGACAAAGATTATGAAGAATATAATAAGAACATTTGGAATGCTTACAGTTGGATTATGCTTGATGTCAGGCATTTTTAGCACAGCCTTTAGTGCATCAAATTATTCATACACACAAAGCGGTTCTTATTCTAATTCAGGAACTCTACAAGGGCAGGTTGTGTATGTTCCTGCCGGAATTACAGCACCAGCTATTCTGGCTGCGCCATTAAACTCCAAGACAACATCTCTTGGCTCATCCGTTATGGTGACTTTGCCAAATGCTATTACATATAACGGCGTAACAGTTGCACGGGAAGGCAGCACGCTTCTTGGTACTGTAGTAAAATGTAAAAAGGCTGGTTTTGCAAACAGAAACGGACAAATAAAGGTAATTTTCAACAATTTAAGAACACCCCAGGGCTATAATATTGCAATAAATGCCGTTTTTAAGACAGATGATAATACCGGAATTTTAAAGGGCGGCACAAAGCTTGATAGTGCAAAAGATTACAGCAAAAATACAATTGCAGGAGCAGGCGCAGGCGCTGCACTTGGCACAGCTATGGGTGCTCTTTCAGGGGGGTCAGTCGGCAGAGGCGCAATATACGGAACAGCTGTAGGTGCCGGTATTGGCGTTGCAAATGCAGCAAGACAAAAGGGAGAAAATGTTGAAATACCTGCAAATGTTATGCTGGATGTTTATTTTACCCAGCCTATAACCGTTTCAGCACCAAATATTTACAATTATTAGTTTAATTTTGTTTATACTGTCAAAATAGATTAGTTAGTTTGGCTATTTTATTTATTAACAATATGTAATAAATAATAAACAAAGACAAAAACAACGGAAAAATATGACACAGTTAAGAAGTAAATTTGATTTTGAGGATTTAAATGAACCGGCGCAGAGTGAATTAAAAACTCTTCCAAATTCTTTTACAAATACGGAAGATGAGATGTCTCTGGCCAAATCCTTAGTAATATCTTTAATATTGCACCCTTTGTGTGTATTTTTAATCTGGCTTATTATAATAGGTCTTACTTTACTCGGACTTGTTGTGCCAAAGGCTGACAGGCCTGACTGGAAAAAGAAAGACCTTGAGTTTGTTATCGTAACAAACGAGGCCGAACCTATTGATAAAAATACAAAGTACAGGTCAGACAGAAATTCAAGGGCTGGCGGTATCCATGACCCAAATAAACGCGTGTCAGAGCCATCGCCTTCACCGTCACCTGCTCCAAGCCCGGCACCACAGCCGGCGCCCAGACAAAATAAACCTGCAGCTCAAACTCCGCAAAAAGTACAGCAGCAGGCAAAACCGGTACAAAAACCTGTACAAAGACCAGTCCGACAACCCGTCCAAACTCAGGCGCCAGTGCAGCAAAAACCTGCACCGCAAAAACCATCGCAAACCACAGCGCCTGTTCAAAGGCCTGTTTATAAACCATCGACACAGCCGCCAAAACCTGCTATGCCAAAGCTTGCAACAGCACCAAAGAGTCCTTTTAGTATAGCTGTGCCAAAAACTAATGCACCAGTCGGCCCAAGACCATCCGCAGGCACGGGTACATCAAGCGGCAGCCCGTCAGCAGGCGGCGGAAGTTCATCAAGCGGCAGAGGAAGCGGGACTTCAATGCCATCTCCGCAGCTTTCAACCTCAAGAGGTACATCAGCAGGCAGGGGAACAACCGGCGGTACAGGCTCCAGAGGAACCGGCTACGGCAGAGGAAATATGGGCAATCCAGGCCCCGGCAACCCATCAGGGCCTCCAGGTATAGACGCAATAAAATCACCCGATTGGGGACCATATATGCGCGAGCTTGAAAGAAGGATAAAACGCAACTGGAACCCGCCAAAGGGAGATGCTTCAAAGCGCGTAGTGGTGCTATTCAAAATAGGCAGAGACGGCAGACTGCTGTCAATAAGGGTAGGAAAGAGCTCAGGTTCAGTCGCCAATGATGAAGCCGCAAAGGCAGCAATTGAATTAACAGCACCATTTAAGCCGCTTCCCCCTGAATTTAAAGGAAGCAGTATAGATATCGAGTTCACATTTGACTACAACGTGCTTGGTGCAAGCTATAGATAACGATAACAAGAGAAAATAAAGGATAAAATTATGGATTTACTATTTGAATCAATTAAGATGGATTGGCCCGTTCTAACGCCGATATTCGTTTGTTCGGTTTTAGTTATCGCAGTTGCCATAAACAAATTAATCTACTATAAGCAAAATGAGCGTAATATTGGCGAATTCATTCAAAGCCTTCAAAAAGCTCTTGCAAAAAACAACATTGGCGCAGCACAGAGAATTTCTGCCCAGCTTGGCGGAATAATTGCAGAAATGGTGGATGAAGGTCTTAGGATTTATACCGAGCAAAGATCAGGGTTTTCAAGGGCGTATGATATCTCTTCATCACTTGCAACAAGAAAACTTGAAAAAGGCTTAAATATATTAGGTACAATCGGCGGTGTGGCCCCATTCCTCGGCTTGTTTGGTACAGTTGTAAGAATTCTTTATACGTTCCAGGATTTAGCTGTACAAGGAAACCAATCAGCAGCTGTTGCAACCGGTATTGCCTCAGCACTTATTGCTACAGCATTTGGTCTTGGCGTTGCCATTGTTGCCGTTGTATTGTTTAACTATTTCCAAAGTGTGGTTACGCGCTTTGAATCAGACTTTAAATTAATCAAGCTTGTATTCTTAAGTTTTATTGATTCTGATGAAGAGGCAAAATACACAGATACCAGCAGTTTATCTCTATAATTAATCAAAAGGATATAAAATGGCAATCAGAACAACAGCTAAAGACGGAAAACGTTCAACCTTTAATGAAATAAACATAACACCATTAACTGATATTTTCTTAGTATTACTTATCATTATGATGGTTATAGCGCCAAGTTTTCAGTCTATGGATAATAATATTAAAATGCCGGAGATTAATTCAGGCTTAAGCGTTGAAGAAAAAAATGCTACTGTTTCACTAACAAAAGAGGGTGAATTTTTCCTCAACGGAGAAAAAATGGCAGATGAAACCACTCTTGAAGAAAAATTAACCGAAATAGCCTCAGGTGCTGCCAGCGCAGAAGATAAAAAAGAAGTGGTTGTAAAGGCCGATGAAAAGGCTAAAAGTTCTGAAATTATGAAGATAATGAGAGCTGCACAAGCTGCAGGATTTGAAAAACTTATTGTGGCTGGCGAGCCTTTAAGTAAAAAAGAGCAGGACAAGTTAAGACAGGATAATGAAGAACCAGAGAAGATTCAATAGGAAAGACGATGAAAAGACAGACCTTTAATGAAATAAACATAACACCATTAACTGATATTTTCTTAGTATTACTTATCATTATGATGGTTATAGCGCCAATGCTTGACCAGCAAGGGCTGAACCTCGCAATACCTGATTATGTTGAAAAAACTGATGATACACCAAAGGAAAATAAGATATTAACCGTTAGTGTGACAGATGATAACAGGTATATTATAGATGATGTCGAAGTGCCTGAAAAAGCTCTGGCATCTACATTAAAGGAAAAATCAAGAGAATTAAATGGCGGTCTTATGATTGAGGCTGACGGCAACAGCGACCATGGGGCGGTGGTAAAATTAATGGACACTGCAAGAAATACAGGAATTAACAGCATTTCAATAACAGAAATTTAACAACAAAACACTGAGATGAGGAAGATGAAGAAGTGAATATGGATTTTAAGAGCTTTAAAAGTATAAATATAAATGACGAAACAAAGAAAAAACTCAAAATTACTTCCGCTATAGCAGGGGGTATTTTTGCAGCTGTTTACCTCTTATTTTTAATTGCACCATACTTTATAAATCTTAACAATTTTATGCCAATGGTCTCAAGTGAGGTTGAAAAAATCAGCGGCCTAAAACTAGCTGGTAATAATGTAAAGCTTAGAACCACATTTAAATTTGGCGTAAAACTGCAGGCTGACAATTTTGGAATAAATTATAAAGACAATACACCTTTGTTTAATCTTAAAAATCCTGAAATAGAATTGAATCTTCCAACCCTTTTGATTGGTCATATAAACCTTGATAAAATTAAAGCAGACAATGCCGACTGTTACCTTGTTTTTACAAAGGATAAAAAATATTCTTTGTTAGAATATGTTGATAACATTACAAAAGCTACAGAAAATAATGACGGACAAAATACAGAGCAAAACAACCAAAACTTTAATTTCCCGATTAAGGTTCAGAATATAAATATAAAAGCCGGAAAAATTGCACTGCATCTAATTGATGAGAACGAGAATAAAACCTATATAACACAGCTAAACGATTCTCTTTTATCAATGAAATCGTTGGAAGGGCCATTATCCCTTAAAACAAAAGGTTTTGTGGGGATTGAGGACAGCGATGTTAAATTTGCCAATTTTGACATAGATTTCAAGACAAAGCTTCCAAAAATAGCTGCTGACAAAGAGGCGGCTGATGATGGGCAAACCAATGAAGAAATACCGGAGTTTAACTTTAATCCGTTTAAAACCCTGGAAGATTTTAATTTAAGAACAAATATTGCCGCTAAACTTGATATAAAAAATATTGAAGATTTTAGGGCCAAAGGCAATATTGGTATACAAAATTTCAGTCTTAAATTAAGCGACATTCAGCTGCCAGAAAGTTATTTGAACCTTGACTTTAAGGATAGGAATGTAGATGTTGATTCAAAACTTTTTATATCCAAAGAAGAATTTGTTGAAACAAGAAGCGGCTTTAAGACAGGGAAAAAACCGAAGCTTGATTTAGATATTAAGACTGATAAAATCACCTTAAAGAGTTTGGTTGATATTACAGCTGCACTGCTTGATATCTGCTGTATTGATAATGATATTAAAAATATGACTGCCGCAGGCTACATTAAGGGCGGTTTTAATTTGGATACAGATTTAAAAACAATAAAATCTGACGGCGAGTTAAAACTTGTTGATGGCAACATATCTTATAGCAAAGCAGGTCTTTTTATAAACCAAATGCGCGCATTTTTGGATTTTTCAAACAATGCACTAAATATTAAGGATACAAGCGCTTTGGTTAACGGAGCAAAGTTTAGCATAAACGGCGAAATTGCTTCAAATTCCGATATAAACTTAACCATAAAATCAGACCCGCTTAAGATTAAGGATTTAGTTAATATTGCAACAGAATTTAAACTTGTAAACAAAAAGGATATAGCTGATTTTCAGTTTAATAACGGCGCTTTAACTGTTCTTGTAAATGTTTTAGGAGATTTTAAAAACATACAGCCAAAGGCCGATATTAATTTGGATAATTTTCAAATGCTTGTAAAAAGCGCACAGATGCCATTAAGCATTGAGAATATTAATATAGTTGCAAGGCCAAAGGATAAGAATGATATTGACGCAATTATAAATGTAAAAAATGTTAATGCTTCATTAAAGGAACCTAAAATTACCTATATTGCACCAGCTGCAAAAATTACAGCTGATATGTCAAACATTACCATAGAGCCGTTTAATTCAACCCTTGAAGGGACAAAAATAAATATCTCGGGTGATGTTAAAAACTATATGCAAAAACCGGAACTAAATATTAAAGCCAACGGAAGCGTGCACCCGGCAACCATTTTAGCCTTCATTCCAAAGGAATTCAGAAATTCTGTCGCATACAAAGGAAGTATGCCATACAATGCTTCTGTTACAGGCTTAGTTGATAATATAAAAATTAACGGCACCTTAACATCAAGTCCCGCTAATTATATCAGCATTGTTGAAATTCCGACTGTAAACGGCTTAGAGAACACCTTGAATTTAGATATTGCACTAAAAAATGATACGCTTGATATTAATACCATTTGTGCAAAGTCAACAAACGGAAAACTTGCCGAAATCAAAGGACAAGTAAAGAATATTTATGCAAAAGAGCCAGTTTTATCCAATATAGATATAAACATCCCGAACAAAACAAAAATAACCATTCCAATGCTTGGAAAGGCAAGTATGAATGTCATTGGAGATGTTATCCTTTCAGGCAGAGCATTTTCGCCGAACATAAGCGGCAATTTTAATATAGACACTCTGAATTATCCTGATTATGGACTTACGCTTGAAAGCCTCGTTATGGACTTTAATAAAAGCATAATGAGTGCAAAATTAAACAATGCAAAGGTTGCAAATTCTGATTTTTCAGGCAATGCTAATATTTCAACAAACTTTAGCAAAGGAATTACCATAAATAATTTAAATTATAATTCATCTTATATCGACACAGATGCCTTAATTAAACTTGCCGATAAAATTATGAAAACCATGCCAGCACCCGCGCAAAGCACCAGTGCTTCAAAAAATACACAGCCGCAGGATTTAGGCGTTATTATAAACGGCGGTGAAGCAAAAATTGCAAAACTAAAATCAGGCGGGCTGATTATTGAGGATATTAATTATACACATAATCTCTTAAAAAATGTTTATAATTTAAATAATTTAAATGCAAAGTTTGCACAAGGAACTGCAAGCGGAAAGTGCTCCTACAATGTCTTAAATGGAAAAATAGGTGTTGATATGCAGGCTGAAAACATTGCTATGCGCGATGCTTCAAAGGCATTTATAGGCATTGACATTGTAAGGAGTGGAACCTTAGGCGGCAGCGCAAAGGTGAGTCTTTCAGGCGCAACACTTGAGGAACAATTAAGAACCCTTAACGGAACAGTAACTTTTGAGGTTAAGGACGGAGAGTATGGAGAAAATATCAGTTTTGCAAAATTTATAAATGCTGCAAATGTATTAAACCTTGGCACGTTTAATACAATACTAAACAATGTAACATCAAAGGTTAGTTCACTTAATACGCAGGAATTTAAGAATGTTACAGGAATTCTTACTTTCAATAAAGGTATAGCAGGGGTTTCAAACTTTAAATCCCAAGGGCCGAATATGAGCCTTTATGCAAGCGGAACATATAATTTAATGAACAATAACGCCAACCTTAAGATAACAGGAAGGGTTTCATCAAAGGTTGCAAATGTTCTTGGTAATTTAGGGGTTAATAAAATGCAGTCAACAGTGGAAAAAGTAACCACGGTGGCAGAAAATAAAATAAATCAGGCAGTTAATAATTTAAGCGAAAAATATTCTGACAATAAGGCTGTACAAACGGGTCTTGCTATCCTTGGCTCAATTAAGAATGCTCAAAACACCGCAGCAAACCAAAATGAGAGTCAGGGAGAGCAAAAAACAGCCGGACAGGTTTTAACCAGCATAATAAAGGAAAAAACAAATCCGTTATTTGGAGTGATTTCAACAAATGACATTGCAAACGTACCTGCATTATACGGCAGCGAAACAGAGGCTAGTAAAAACTTTCAGGTTACAATACTAGGGCCTATTGCAAAGCCAAGCTCTATCAAGTCTTTGAAATTCCAAAATGACGGAACAAAAAGTACGGCCACTAATACGCAAGAATAATGCCGAAAATAAAGGCTATTTTTTAGAAACGATTCAAACAAAGAGTGAATCGAAAAATCTACAAGTACAAAAACATCAGGCAGCATTTTTAGCGGGCGGCTTTTGTAAAACATCCATATTTTTTACTTCGCCCAAAGTGTTTAAATAATCTGCCTGATTATTTATAGTATCCTTGCTTGCAAGGATTGAATATACTGGTTTATTTGAAAAAATATGCTGCGCTGCAGATTGAATATCTTCCGGGGTGATTTTATCTATAGCCTTTATATATTCATCCATTCTTTTAATTCCATAGGGCTGGTGCAGGCTCATAGCAAGGATACCTGTCTTCGAATCAGGAAGTTCTGTCT
Organism: uncultured Vampirovibrio sp.; assembly: GCA_910583725.1. GTDB lineage: Bacteria > Cyanobacteriota > Vampirovibrionia > Gastranaerophilales > Gastranaerophilaceae > MGBC122484. The sequence continues at coordinate 97,569 of CAJTXZ010000005.1, read as the reverse complement.
GTCTTGCATATTTTTGTTTTAATATTTTTTTAGCGCTGTCAAGCTCTTCTTTGCTTACGAGTTCATTTAAAAGCTTTTCTGAATGAGAAGTAAATCCTTCAAGGGATTTTTGAAGATTATCATACTTGATGTCGTTTTGTTTTTTATCATCAGTTGTAGATAAAATAGACATGGTTAGAATGCCAGTATCTTCAAAAGACCTTATGCTGCTTGATACTCTATAGGCAAGCTTCTGCTTTTCCCTTAAATCCTGGAAAAGTCTTGATGATGGTGTGCCGCCAAGGATAGTATTTAAAAGTTCAAACTTAACTTCATCGTCAATATTACCGCTCATTTTAAAAGAATATGTTTTAGCTATCTGAGCCTGATTTCTTTCCTCGGAATCAATTAAAACTTTAGATGTTTGATTAGCCTTGAACTTATTATATATTGGCATATAAGCAGGAGCCAAGTGTTTAAACTGCTTGTTTTTTGTATTTATTTTTGCAAACACCTCATCTTTGAGCGCGGGATTTTTTTCAAAAGGCGCACTTATTACAAAGGCTGATGTCGAATTTGCCATCATATCATCATAATGTTTAATCACATCATCAAGAGTAACTGATTTTAAACCCTCTAAAATCAAATCAGGCTTTGCAAAATATTTTCCGAATAATTCATCCAGAATGTTATCCGAAGCGTCTTTGCTTAGTGATTCAAAATATGCTATTAAATCAGCTTTAGCTTTATCAAAATTTTCCCTGCTAAAATTAGGGCTGAATAAAGCTTCTTTCATTGTGTCAATAGATTTTCCTATGCCATCTTCAAGACAATCAGCGCACAAAGAAATCTGAAAACCATTTGTATCCGCCGCAAATGAGATGCCATTGCTTTCAGCATTAAGAGCAAATTGTTCTCTGTTATTATATATGCTGCCGCTATTTAATAATTCCGATAAAATATAGGGAACTGCAGGATTTTCAGGTACTGATTCTTTTGATGTAAGTCTCCACTCCATATAGCAGGGCTCTGTCGGATAGTTATTCATTACAACATGTGTATTATCCGGCAATACGGCTTCATCTGCATCTTTTGCCAGGGAAGGCTGTTGGAATGGAATGATTTTCTGTGTACTTTCTTTTGCCAGCGCTGTATTTGCATTATTTGAAAGATAGATATTCCGAGGCTTAATATTATTTTTGAATGATAAATCAAACGGCATATTATAAAAAATATGACTATTGTACATTGCAGCCCTATTGTTTGTATCAGCATTTTTTTGATGCAGTGAATAAGAGCTTTTTTTATAATTTTCCATAATCTCATCATCTGTGGCATCCATGGGGTGCACCACCGCAATTGAAGCCTTATTCAGGTCTATAAACTGTTTTGCCGCCATTTGAATATCATAGGGGGTTAGTTCTTCTATGGCATTTTTATATTCAGAAATTGAATCAAAATCACCATCAAGCATACTTGTGCCTATAATATCGCACATAGATATTGAATCCTGAAAACTTGCCGCAATACTTTTATAAAGATTATTTTTTAATACCTTCATTTCAAGTTCTGTCGGAGGAGTATATGCAAGTTCTTCTATTGTTGAATAAAAAACATCCAAAACCTCCTGCTCCTTTCCTTTTGGCGAGGAGAGCTGGAATAAAAATGCCTGCGGGTCATCTTTTTTAAGACCCACTTTTTGAATCTGGAAATCAGCATATGAATTAACATTATCAAGGGCATTTGTTAGCCTTGAATGTATACTGCCCGTTAAAAATGTACCAAGAGCCTGAACCTTTATATTTGATTTAAAATCGCCAGCAGCCGGGCCAGAGAATGCAGCAATAATTGAGGCGCCATTATCAGTCGGAGATTTATAATCTACTCTCACAGGAGAATTTATCGGCGTCAGGGTTTCGGACTGCCTGTTTAAGCCTGCATCCGGCATGGCTTTTTGGGTGAAATTTTTTGAAATTAACTCCATTGTTTTTTGAACATCAACATCCCCTACAACAACTGTATAAAGGTTATCCGGCGTATAGTGCCTTTGCCAGTAATCAACAACATCACTCCTGTTTAGAGAATTCACGGTTTGAATAGAGCCTGCGACCAAATTATCAGATTTAGAATTTATCTGGAAAAGATTTTTAATCGCATCATTTGCTGCAACAGATATCATATCATCATTTACCATGCTGATTTCAGAGGTTACAGGGCCTTTTTCTTTTTCAATCATATCAGCTGGAAAAAGCGGGTTTGTTAACATATCAGCATGCATAGAAATTGTTTTCGCTAAATCAGAGTCAGACATAATTGCAGATTCTATATAATAATCCGTTTGGGCATAATCAGTTGAGGCATTAGTGTTTGCACCCATTTTTGCGGTTTCATTAAAAAAGCTGCCCGGCGGCAAGGTTTTACTGCCGTTAAAAAGATTGTGTTCTATAAAATGGCTAATGCCTCTTATCCTATCGGTTTCATTCATAGAGCCCGAATCAACAAAAGTTTTAACAATTGTGGTGCCTTTTTTTGGCATTATTGCAACCCTTTGGCCATTTTGAAGCATAAAAAGATGTATATCATCACCGTTTGGCGTTTTTTCAACACCAAGATAGCTGTATCCTGTCGGAATATTGGGGTTTACAAAATTATTATACAAGCCAAGAGCAGGATTAGCATTGCCGGCTTTTGGAGAATTAGAATTATCTAAATAATAGTGATTGTTCTGCTCGAGGATTTGTTTTGCCGCAAGCTGCGCAAATAAATTTATTACAGAATTTCCCGGAGAAGCTTGTGCTCCATAGGTTTTTATATTTTGAATATTTTGAAGCGAATTCAACATAAGTTAATTTTACAATAGCTATACTTATTTATTAAAACCAAAAATGAAAAAATATTGCATAAAAGCATATAAATTATTAAGTTTTGTTAAGAAAGTAAATTTATATTAATAATGCATTTTTTTAATGTTTAAAGTATTATAGATTAAGACTGTTGATAAAAATCAACGGGGCGGAGGCAGAGATGACATTAAAAGAAAAAATAATCGGAATTCCAAGAGCACTTACATTTTATAATTACTTCCCGTTTTTGTGCGGTTTTTTTACAAATCTGGGTTTTGAAATTATATTATCAGACCCAACAACTAAAAAAACACTGGTAGATGGCGCTTCCCTTGTTGTAACGGAAACTTGTCTTCCCATTAAGGTTTATGTGGGGCATGTTATAAATCTAATTGAAAAAGGGGTTAAAAATATCTTCACACCGTCAATTCAGTCTGTTGCGCCAAAAATTTACAATTGTTCAAAAATAAGAGGTCTTCCTGATTTAATAAGAAACGTCGTTAAGGGCGATTACAACCTGATAGAGGCAACCCTTGATAAATCTGAAAAAAATCTCGGGCTTATGGAATTTTTAGAACAGGCAGTGAAACCCTTTGGCATATTAGACAAAGACAAAATTAAGGCAGCGCTCAAGGCCGGTTTTGTATTGCATAATAATTTCAGGGTTATGATGCAGCACAATCTGGCATTTGAAAAAGCTCTAAAGAATGCAAAAGAGGGCAAGGTTGTAATAAATTCCGAAGACGAGGCAAATGATGGCATAAACGTTGCGCTTGTTGCGCATGGATATAATATCTATGATAAAAGAATATGCATGGATGTATTTAAAAAACTTAAAGACCTTGGCGTCAGGGTATATAGCGCGCTTCAGCTAACAGACGAGCAGCTAAAGGATGGAATAAACACGCTTGAGGCTGAAATGTACTGGGCAAACCAGCTTGAGATGACAGGTGCAGCAGGGCATTATTTAAAAAGCGATTCAATAGACGGGCTTATCACTATTACTGCCTTTGGCTGCGGGCCTGATTCTTTAATGATTGAAGATATAAAAAGAAAATCAAGAAACTTTAATAAACCCCTCTTAAACCTTACGATTGATGAACATACAGGTGAAGCGGGGTTTGTAACAAGACTTGAAGCTTTCTGTGATATGCTTTACAGGAAAAAACGCGCCATTAATTCAAAGAATATTTTGGAAGAAAAAAAACTTATTTATTCTTCCTCAATATCTTCATAGCCTTCTTCTTCAAGAATGGCTTCTGAGACCATATTAAATTCTTCATCATCCTCAATGGTTTCAAAAACATACTCAGAGGTGTTTTGCTTCAGGCGCATAAGGATAACTTCGCACTCTTCATTGTCAAGGTCTTCATCAACAGGTAAAAGAAGAGCGTAGTCAAAATCGCCAACCGTTACAACATCAAGAAGTTTCAGGCTCACCTCTTCGCCGTCTTCACCTATTGTTTGAATTATCTGTAATTCTCTTTTTTCCATATCGTCGAATCTGCCCATTTTATTCTCCTAAATAATCTTCTAAAATTATACACGCACTTTTAATATCTACAAGTCCTTTATTCTTAGTATATTTTACATGTTGTTTTTTCAATAGCTCTTCTGCCTGAAACGAAGTAAGCCTTTCATCACGGTAAATCAGGTTATATTTTTCTTTGAGAGGCGAGATGAAATCTAAATTTTTCTGCGCCTGAAAGCCAAGTGTACCGTCCATATTATAAGGCACGCCAACAAGAATTTTTACAACATTATATTTTTTACAATAATCTTCAATTTCATCAAGTGCTTTTTTATCATTATTTCTTAAAATTAATGCAGTTTGAGACACAAAAAGGCCAAACGGGTCGCTGAATGCTGCGCCGATTCGTTTATCGCCAATGTCAAGTGCCATAATACGATTTAACTTATCCATTTTTTCTCAATCAATTTTAACATTAATTCTGAATTAAAATCAAAAAATTTAACTTTTCTTTGTTTTGCAAAAACATTATTTTTATCAGTCATATCCTTTAAATTTTGCAAATTTAAGAAAAATTCATACACGCTTTTTTTAATAGAAAAATCATAAACCTTTTTTAGGGCAGTATCATCAAGATAAAGTGAATAAAAAAGCGACGATAAATTTTTAAATTGCTGGCATTTTAGAAAATATGCCTGATATAAGAACCTTTGTTTAAGTTCTAAAAACAGTTGTGTGCGAGAATTTGACAAAAATTCTTTGGTCAATATATCAAAATTTTCAAAATCTTTTTCATCCAGTGCGCAAATTTTATCAATTAAGGTCATAAATTCGGGATAATTAACCGAATAAGGAAAGAACCATTTTTGAACATAATCGCAATTTGTGGTTCTTTTTATATCTATATCATTAACCTTAAAAATATTTCTATCAGAAAGAGAGGTTTTAATAAAATCAGACAAAGCTGTATAAACAGGCTTAATATCATAGGTTAGCTGGCGCCAGCAGAGGATTTCATAGGGAACAGTTTCATTATTTTTGAATGCAAGCTCAATGGACTCATCAATTAAAAGTCTGCCAGCCTCGTTATCCAGAGGAATTTTATCAGTATCCTTAAAAAATCTTGAAAGAACATTTTCATATTCATTTTTTGAGATATTTGACAAGCCAAAACAGGAAAGAGGCCCATGGTTAAGGTTAAGGACGGCAAAAAATGTTGAGACGGCGCCATTATTTTCCCTTGCAAAGACAAGAGAAAAATTTGACGATCCGTCAATCGGCGAAACATAGAAGCCAAGGGGTTTTGATTCAGAAAAAAGTTTTGAATAATATTCAAGAGGTTCAAAATCTTTTCTCATTCCTGAAATTTTAAGTTCATTTTTAATCTTTTTTGACAGAGATACAAGGGATGGATTTTTAGATGTATTTATCACCCACTCCAGTGGGGCAAAGGCAAGATATGATTTAGAATTTAATAGCCCATTAATGCAGATTGCAAGCGAGGCATCATTTTTAAGAGAATAAATCAACGGCGCAAGGATATTTGCAAGCATATCGCCGGAGTAGCTTTCAATGATTGAATCAAGCAATATGTTTTTATCAGCGTCATTAATTCCAAAATAAAAATCCAGAAAATCAATCTGCGCCTCAGGATTAACCTCGGCAAGCTGCAAAAATTTTTCAGTTTCAATATCAACAAGTTCATCTGCATTTTTTACATATAGATGAATTAAATCAGGCTCAACAGCGTATCCTGCCTGCCTTAAAAGGTTTATCAAAAACAATTTCTTTTCTTCTGAAACCGATGGTTTTTCAAGAAAATCAAAAATAGTCTTTCCAAGAACATCGGATGCAAGATTAATGGCCAAAATAGAAAGTACACCATCAAAATACGTTACAGAGCCGTTAATCTCTCTTAGGAGCGTTGTACATAAAAAAGCCTTATCATCAATAACAGAAAGATTTTCAATGCTCGCCTTAACATCAGAATCAGAAACTGCAGGCAAACGTTTCAGCTTTGAAATTTCCTGCAAAATATATGCTCTTTGTTGTATTTTAGATTCCTGCATAGATTATTTATCTTTAATATCCCAAAGAAGATTTAAAATTTTCTGAGCCTGTCCTGATAAAATACCATCCTGCAAAATTAAGTACTGAACAGCAATGAGGACACATTCAGAACATATATTAACATCCGGGCCCTTTACCATTTTTGGCACTTCCGTATTTGGACGCTTGCAGAAGCTGCAATATTCTAAATTATTCAGCTCCTCTTTTTCGTGTTTATTATGCTTTTTTCCAAATGAAATAACTTTTTTATCGTCTGACAACTTTGTAATGCTCCATTTTTTTATTGTACTTAAAATTATTGTAATAAATTTTTATTATTTTTTCCAGTCTTTTCTAAGTTTTTGAGCTTTGTATGAATTTCTGGCATTTGTATATATTTTTTCTTTGAGGCTGTCAGACAAAAAATCAATGTTTGATATTTTTTTTTGCAATTCATTGAATTCAATTTCCTCTGTATCATCTAAAATTACAGCCTCAAAATCATCCTCAGTATAAATATCGGGATTATCAACGTCAAAAGCGTCTGATTTTTGTTTACTTTTCTTAATATTTCCCCAATTTTTATAGTCAAACCTGATATCAGTAATTTTAAAATTCAACCCTTGGGCATATGGAGTGTATTTTTTTATAATGTCAGCTTTGTAAAAACTTAATTCCTGAATTATTGCAGGGCTTTGCGCTGAAACAAAAAGTACTGTGCCTTTAAGGTCATAGGGAATAGAAAATTTTTCAAAGCGTTTTCCTACAACTGTTTTCCAGAAATCAAAAAGCATACATTTATCAAAAGCCTGTCCAAACTTTTGATTAGTAAGGACAGACTCGTTTAAAATATCAGAAATTTTTGAAAAATTATTATTTTTCATATTGTTCTTTTCATGCCCGAAGCGCCAAGGCTTCATTTTGAAGCTTTTCTGCCATCTGCACTTCTTCCCACGGCACAGGAAAATCAACTCTTCCAATGTGGCCGTAGGCAGCAAGTTTTTGGTAGAATTTACCACCGTTTTTCGCCGGCAGATTTCTTAAATCAAACTGCTTTATTATGGCATTCGGCCTTAAATCAAAGTTTCTTGTAACAATTTCACTTAACATTTCATCAGAAACTTTGCCTGTGCCAAAGGTATCAACTAACACAGAAACCGGTCTGCTTACGCCGATAGCGTAGGCTAATTCGATTTCGCATTTTTCTGCAAGGCCAGCAGCTACGATGTTTTTTGCAACCCATCTTGCAGCATATGCAGCTGATCTGTCTACTTTGGTGGGGTCTTTGCCTGAAAATGCGCCGCCGCCATGACGGGCATAGCCACCGTATGTATCAACAATTATTTTTCTTCCTGTAAGGCCTGCATCACCCTGAGGGCCGCCGATTACAAACCTGCCTGAGGGGTTAATTAAATATTTTGTATTAGAATCCGGCTTAATTGTATCGTTTGCAAAAACAGGCTCTATAACATGCTTGATTAAATCAGTCCTTATTATTTCCTGAATTTTTTTATTATCGGAAATGCCGTTTATTTCAGGGTCATGCTGGGTTGAGAGGACAATTGTATCAATTCTAAAGGGTTTTCCATCTCTGTATTCCACTGTCACCTGAGATTTGCCATCAGGTCTTAAATAATTAACAGTATGGTTTTTTCTGATTTCAGCAAGCCTATGTGAAAGCCTGTGAGCTAAAGATATAGGAAGCGGCATTAATTCAGGGGTTTCATTGCAAGCATAACCAAACATAATACCCTGATCACCTGCGCCAATATCTTCTGTTTCAAGGTTTGAGGTATCAGAATTATCGCTCCTTGTTTCAAGAGCCTTATTTACACCGCCTGCGATATCAGTTGACTGTTCATCAATACTTGTCAGAACAGCGCAGGTTTTATAGTCAAATCCGCCGCCTTCTTCGCCTTTGTATCCTATTGATTTAATTGTATTTCTAACAACTGAGGGAATATCCACATAGCAATTTGATGAAATTTCACCGCAAACAAGCGCCATGCCCGTTGTTACAGTAGTTTCTGCAGCAACCCTTGAATTAGGGTCACGGGTTAAAAATTCATCAAGAATGGCGTCTGAAATTTGGTCGCAAACCTTGTCAGGATGCCCCTCTGTAACAGACTCAGATGTGAATAAAAAGTTTTTTAGTGACATTTTTCTCTCCTTAATTTCTATTCAGCCGGTAAGGTTTTTAATTCCGACCCGGCAAAAAATATATTTCTATTAACAACATTCTATTACAAAGTTAGAAGAAAACAAGAAATATTAAGTTTTATGTGACAATAAACTAAAATTTACCGCTCAAAAAACTGCTGTATGCTTTGTTTTTTAGGTATAAAATTATGGCACATAAAAATGGGTTTAAAAAATTATTTTACTGACGCACCTTTACCAGTCAGCCAAAACATAAAAATATGCAGCCATTATAACCATGACTGCATATTTTTATAAAGATTATCAAAGGATAATTATTTTACAAAATCAAAGCCCGGGGCTTTAAATTCCGTATCATTATTATATGCCTTAAATGATTTTACTGCATACACAATGTTTGCAATTAAAATGCCAAGGCCTACAATTATTCCAACAAAAGGGATAAGTCCCAAGAAACTTACAATAATAAGACTGATTTCAAAATTTAGCATTTGCCTTATTATTTCTCTTTTATTGCCTTCTAAATTTTTTCCGCCAAGAAACCAGGCAACAAGACTTCCTATTACACCGAGAATAATTACCGCTATTGTGCCGAAAATTCCAAGGGCTTTTTCATCCATGATTTTTTCCTTTCAGTTTCTAATTTTTACCATCCAGATGCAAATATAGCACAATGAGTATAATAAAATAAATCAATCGTAATAATGAATCTTGAATAAAGGCCCATAAGACCGGATTATCAGCATTTTCTTGTTAAAAAGACAACAGTGCAAGATTTAATGGTATCAAGAAATGGGGCAAATATTCAAACAAAAAATATTAATAAATCGGCTAAAATAAATTTGGCTAAATTATTATTTTTATTTTATAATTAGCACAAATATTAATATACAAGAGGAAAATTTTATGGAATTAACCTATAAAAAACAGAATTGCACAGAAATAACGGAAGATTTTATCGGGAAAGAATGCTTGCTTGCAGGCTGGGTTTCAACAGTAAGAGACCTTGGCGGCATTATCTTTGTTGAAATAAGAGATAGAAGCGGCTTGTTTCAGGTAGTGGCAGACCCCAAGGTAAACGGCAACGTTTATGAAACATTCGGTAAATTAAGGAGCGAGTTTGTTGTACAGGTTAAGGGAATTGTCTCAAAAAGGCCTGATGACACTATTAATGACAGATTAAAAACAGGCACCATAGAAATTTATCCAAATGAAATTAAAATTTTATCATCATCAAAAGCCCTACCGTTTGTGCTTGATGATGAAACCGTTTCAGAGGATATAAGGCTAAAATACAGATACCTGGACCTTAGAAGCGAAAAAATGCTTAAAAACCTGCAGTTAAGGCACAAAGTGGTTACGGCAATCAGAAACTACCTTAACGGATTGGATTTTTTAGAGGTTGAAACACCGGTATTAATAAAGACTACACCCGAGGGTGCAAGGGATTATCTTGTTCCAAGCAGGGTTTTTGACGGCAAATTCTTTGCGCTGCCGCAGTCTCCGCAAATATTCAAGCAATTATTAATGGTTGGCGGAATTGAAAAATATTATCAAATCGCAAAATGCTTTAGGGACGAGGATTTAAGGTCTGACAGACAACCTGAATTCACACAGGTGGATATTGAAATGAGCTTTGTAGAACAGGAAGATGTTTTAAAAATGACAGAAGGCCTTTTGAAAGACGCCTTTAAGGCTGCAGGAGTTGAGATTCAGACTCCGTTTAAGAGGCTTACCTGGAAAGAAGCTATGGAAAAATACGGCTCAGACAAGCCTGATACAAGGTTTGGGCTGGAATTATTTGATGTGACGGACATTATGGAGGCTTCAACTTTTGAAGCATTCAAAAACGTTATAAACAATGGCGGCACAGTAAGGGCGATTAAAATACCCGGAATTGCAGGATATTCAAGAAAAGAAATGGATGATGTCAGAAATCTTGCAATAAAATTTGGCGCAAAAGGCCTTGCCTGGGTGACTTATCTTGAGGATGGAAGCGTAAAATCGCCTGTATTTAAGTTCTTAAACGAAGAGCAGATAAATGAAATTCAAACAAGGGCAAACGCTGAAAAGGGCGATATAGTCTTCTTTGTAGCCGACAAACCAAAAGTCGTATTTGATGTTTTAGGCAGATTTAGATTATATTTTGGCGAAAGACTCAACCTGATTGACAAAGACAAGCATGACCTTTTGTGGGTGGTTGATTTCCCACTATTTGAATACTCAGACGAGGATGAAAGATTTGTTTCAGTGCATCATCCTTTCACAATGCCTGCTTTAGAGGATGTGGACAAATTAGAAAACGATAAGGGCAATGTAAAATCAATAGCTTATGATGTTGTGTATAACGGAAACGAGCTTGGCGGCGGCTCTATAAGGATTCATGACGCTGAAATACAGGAAAAAATCTTTAAGGCGCTGGGGCTGAGCGAAGAGGATATTAAAGAAAAATTTGAATTTCTTGTGAATGCTTTCCAATATGGCACACCTCCGCATGGCGGCCTGGCACTAGGTTTAGATAGGCTTATAGCGCTTCTAACCCGCTCAAACTCAATAAGAGACGTTATTGCATTCCCGAAAAACTCACAGGCAAAGGACCTTATGACAAATGCGCCGGGCATTGCAAGCGAAGAACAGCTAAGGGAGCTTCATATAAGACTAAGAAACCCTGTAAAGGTTTAGTATTCCTGCGTTTTAGGAGAAAATATAATTTAAAAAACCAGCTATTTATTATTATAGCTGGTTTTTTGCAGGATAAAATTTCTGTTTTTATTTACATTTTTGTCCCAAAGATAAAATCGTAAAATTTAATAGATTAAAAATCGTGCCATATGTTTGTTAAGTTTTATAAAGATGAATTGTGTAAAATTTGGTTAAGAATTATGAATAAATGGGCAAAATAGGTATTATAAGAGGATTCTGGTCAGTTTTTGCGCGTGCAAAAAGAATATTTTTAAATACTAAAAAAGGTGTAAAATTTATAGTTTTATTTAGTGGATTTTTTAAAAAGTTTAGCCCCAAAGCAAGCAAAATCAGTGTTTTTGATGATGTATTACGGCTATAAGACAAGAGTGGTAAGGAAAAATAGAATATACATACACTAAAAGGCTTGCAGAAAGAGTATTTTACGCAATATAAAACGCTGTAATGCAGACGTATTCTTGGTTTTGACAAGTTTTGCGGAAAACTTTGCGTCTGAATATAAAAAATAACAGCTAAACGCCCTATTTTTAAGGGTTTTTTTATTTTTAAATCCCGTATAAGCTTTTATAGCAGGCATTGCGCGCATACATAAGGTTATTAGGCACACTAGGAAAGGTTTTCAGGAAGTATAAGAGAAAATATATATACCCGTAAACTTAGGGTATTTAGGTTTTTAATTGCACTTGCGGGCTATACAAGTATATTCACGCGTAAAACCCCTATATATCAAGGCTTTTACATATTGCAACTTTGCGCCAATACAATAAATAAGGGTCTTTTAAGGAGGCATAATCTTGTATAGTATTGTTAAATCAACAGTTAAGGCATATAAATAGTGAAATTAAAGTCCTATTGTGCATTTTAGTCTAATCAATAGGCTGAATAGTGCACTTGGCAAGGATTTTAGTATACTGAGGCATTATTTACTATAGAATTATATATAATCTTTGAGGATTCCTGAATAAAAGTTTTGGCAGAATAGTCGTTGTGCGGGCGTTTAACAAGGATTACAGCAATATATTTTTTCCCGTCAGGCGCATATATAATGCCTGCATCGCCAAGCATAGTACCTATATCGCCGGTTTTGTGCAAAATTTCGGCATTTTTTGGAATACCAGCCTTTAAAAGCGTTGTGTTGTGCACGTTTGACATATATTCTTTTATAAAATATCTTGAGCGGTCATCTAAAAATTTGGGATTATCCAAGTTATAAAGAAGGGTCGCCATATCCTTTGCGCTCACTGTGTTTGTACCCTTAAGGTCAGGAAGCCAGTTTGATATTTGCGTAGAGGGCAAACCCCATTTTCTTGAAGCAGCGTTCAGGGCCTCCATTCCGCCTATTTGTTCTAAGAGCATATTTGTGGCTGAATTATCGGATTCCTGAATCATAATTTTTGCAAGATGGCCTATAGTGTAGGGCGTATCGCCTTTTTTGTATTGAAGAGAGCCAGAGCCTGATGTTCTGTGGATTTCATCAAAAAGCAGTTTGGAATTCAGGTCAATAGGCTCTTCACCGGCCTTTTTAAGTGATTCAGATTTTCTAAAGAGTTCTACAAGGATTGGAAGTTTTATAATACTTGCAGAGGGAAAAACTGCATCAGCATTGATTTCTGCGCTTTTTGAGTGTACAAAATCCCAAACATAAACAGAGGGGCTTAAATTTGGATATTTTGCTGCAAGTGCTATTAAATCAGACTCTAAATTGTGCATTCTGCCCGAAGGAGTGAGTGCTGTCATTTGCTTTTTTTCAAGCCTTACGGGCACAAAAACTTTTTCGCCAGCTACTGTGGCATTTGAGAATTTTTTAGATGCCGGCATAACATATTTTTTAGCGTCAAATGCAATGTTTCTGTTTAAAAACCGGTTTAAGACCATAGGCTCAAAATATGCAGCAAAATTATAAGGTATAACATAATATACAACTGCTGTAAAAAAACAAAGGCTAAATAAAATTCTTAAGGGGTTGATTTTCACCTTTGGCTTTCTTTTTGGGACAGGTTTTCTTTTAATTTTAGAAGGAGGTATTTTTACCGGTGCAGCAGGATAAGCATAAGCGCCGCCGTATGCAGGCCTGTACGCACCATAAGAATAGTGGTGAGGCATGGGGCGGTGATTTCTCATCGCATTATAATTATTGTTATAAAAGTTGTTATTACTATATGGCTGGGGCAACGATTAAAAACTCCTATATATTTATAGTTTATTAAAAAATGTTTATAATTTAATAATATAAATGTATGAAAAGGGGTGAAATAAAATAGGCTTTTTGGTGGAAAATATGATATACTAAAACTTAACCAATAATATAGTGATAAATATTAAGAAATATGAAAAAAAATTACAAAATCTTTACAATTTTAGTTTTAATTTTTGGATTATTCTTGCAAGCACCCGGCTTTTGCAATGAAATATTAAACCTCGGGGTTGAATCAAACGTTGTAAAATTAGACACAATAAGCGACGGGTTGATTGTTACTCTGCAAAACGGGGTAAGAAAAAGTTATATAAGAAAAGAGGATTCTCTAAATAAATATCCTGACTATATAATATATTCAGGCTCGGCATTTGCAAAAAAGCAAGAAAGTACATCCTGCAGGGTTGTTTTTCTTGATACCTTTGTTGTGAAATTTAAGACGCCGAATGAAAATATGGTCGAAATTCCAAGATATCGGGTAAAAAATTTGGAAATTAATATAAGATAAGGAACATAATATGAATGTAATTATTTATAGTGATAACGAAGGGCAGGAGTTAGGACAAATCCTTGAAAATCAGGGTGAATATTCAGTTAGAAGTTTTACTTCGAATGAAATTATGAATTATAAAGAGGTAAATCCCTCTGTTATGATATTTGATATGCCATTAGAAAAGGTAAAAGAGGCATGTGCTGTTACAAAATTTGACGCCGGACTTTTAATCTGCACAGATGAAATCCCCGAGAATATGACAGTAAGGGCTGAGAGTTTTGATTATATTAAAAAACCAATAAATTCAACAGAATTAATAACAAGGGTAAATGCCCTGGGGAAGGTTATGAAGTACAAGCATAATCTTAAAACTATTGCAATTACTGATGAATTAACCGGTTTGTATAACAGAAAGTATCTTCACTCAAGGCTTGATGCTGAAATTTCCCGTGCAAAAAGGTATGGAACAAGCCTTTCCTGTGTTTTAATTGATATTGATTTCTTTAAGACTGTAAATGATATGTACGGCTATGATTGGGGTGATGTGCTGTTGAAGAAAATCGCCCAAATGCTTGAAGCGCTGATTAGAAAAGAGGATATTTTAACAAGATACGGTGATGAAGAATTTATCCTTGTCCTTCCAAACACAACCGAAGATCAGGCATTTGTTTTTGCAGAAAGGTTCAGGCGTGATATTGAAAGGATGGAATTCATACCGGCATCCGAAGAAGAAAGACATCCAATTACAATTTCCGGCGGCATTTCGGCCTATCCTTTCCTTGAAAATGTTGAAGAAAATTCAAACACAATAATAAGGTATGCTGAACATGCACTCTATAGCGCCAAAAAACGCGGCAAAAACCAGATTGTGCAGTTTTCCAAGATGAATTTAGATTTTTAAAAATTAATTTTTAGACAAAGTATTTTTTGTGCTGTTTTTTAGGAAGTTTTGGAAGGATTTTCCTTTTAGGCCCTATGGATAGCAAAATTTCGTAACATTAATTAAAATGGGAGCATATTTTAATGCTTACAAAAAGAATTATTCCATGTCTTGATGTTAAAGACGGGCAAACCGTAAAGGGTGTTAATTTTCAAAACCTGAAATATGCGGGCGACCCTGTTTCACTTGCAAAAAAATATTCTGACGAGGGGGCGGATGAGCTTGTATTTCTTGATATAACGGCTACGAATGAAAAAAGGAAAACCATAGTAGAATTGGTGGAAAAGGTTGGAAGAGAGGTTTTTATACCTTTTACTGTGGGCGGCGGAATATCTGATATTGAGGATATAAGGCAGATTCTTGCTGCGGGGGCTGATAAAATTTCTTTTAATTCAAGTGCGGTAAAAAATCCTCAAATCATAACAGATTGTGTGAATTATTTCGGCTCCCAGTGCATTGTGGTTGCGATTGACGCCAAAAAAATTGATGGCGAATATTATGTGCACATTAATGCAGGACAAAAAAATACCGGCAAAAAGCTGCTTGACTGGGCAAAGGAAGCAGAGGAGAGAGGGGCCGGGGAAATTCTTTTAACATCTATGGATTTTGACGGCACACAAAAAGGGTTTGATATTGATATGAATAATTTAGTGTCAAAGAATGTTAATATTCCTGTTATAGCATCAGGCGGGGCGGGGCCAAAGAGCGAACATTTTGTGGAAGTTTTTGAAAAAACACAAGTGGATGCAGCACTTGCAGCTTCAATTTTTCATTTTAATACTTTGCCGATTAAAAAACTCAAGGAAGAGCTCTTGGGCGCAGGAATTAAAACAAGGGAGATTTAAATACCGCTCTTTGCTTTGACTAACGGCATTTTGAAGACTTGGGCTCTACAAATGCGCAAGCGGGGGAGACTTGCAGCGGGGGAGACTTGCAGCGGGGGAGACTTGCAGCGGGGGAGACTTGCAGCGGGGGGAGACTTGCAGCGTCCAGAAATGAGTGCACAAAATATCCAGCAGTGAAAAACATACTAAAAAACCGGCCCAGTGGTTAAAGGCCGGTTTTTTGTACATTGTAATATTAGGACTAGCTAAAATATTTGAATGAAGCTTCAACGTTGTTAGAAATAATCTTATCAACAGATTCAACTTCGGTTTCGATTGATTTATGCTGTGTTTCAACCTGGTTTAATTTTGTTTCAAGCTGCTTATCAAGCCTTTGAACACGGGCCATAGCAGAGTCATATTTTGCTTTTGCGCCAGCATCGTCGTTTGTATAATAGGTTTGGCGGAATGATGAATCGCCTGAGAGGGACATTGAAACATATATTGGGTTTCCAAGAGCATCTTTTTTATCCGTCTGCGTTGATTCATTTTTATCAACAGTCTGTATAATCCAGAAACCGTTTGCAATGTTCTGCTGCAGCGAGCTGTCCGGGGTAGAGCTTGAGCCATCAGAACTTGCTATTGTAGCAGGATCAACAGTTTTATTTGTTCTTGTATCCCAGATACGGTAGTTGCTGTATGTCTTGCCATCCGGCTTATATTTCGCTTCACCTGAATTATAGTGCTTATTCAAAGCTTTTATTGACAAGGCAACATATTCAGTATCACCAGCGGGCTTGATTTCATAAATCTGGTTATTCTGCTTATCGGAATATTCAGTCGCAATCTGTTCCTGCTGGATAGAGAGGAGCAAACGGTCTTGAGAAATTGCCTGTGCTTGTAATTCAAGATCACTCTTGCGCGCTGTCAATAACAATAATCTACCTTGGCTTGCTGCTAGTCCCATTTTTTATACCACCTTTGTGTTCTTTTTTCTAGTTTTAGAATTACTATCTACATATTAATAAAAACATTTTTTATATACTAATTTCATAAAAAGTATATATTGTTACATTTCTTAACTTAGTTTTTATTTCATTTAAGATAACTACATCAACTATATCGGTTTATAAAAAAGAGAACTTTAGAATTTGGCAAAATAAATTTACAATAGTTAACAAAACTAAAAAATCGTATACAAATTGCCCTCTAAAATGTTTAGTTATACAATGATAAAGATGCTACAGAGTGATATTTTAAAGCATTATGGAGTATACAAATATGACAAAGAATAAAAGAATAATATTAACAATACTTTTAATAATCGGCTTAATTGTAACAGCAGAGCTTGTGCAGGTATATTTTAAGGTTAATTTCAGCAATGGTGATTTTAACCCTAGTTTTTGTTCTGTAAGCAACCTGATAGACTGCGATGGGGTTGCAAAAACAAACTATTCTATATTTTTGGGCATTCCGCTTGCAATTTGGGGAGTAATTTTATACACAATTTTACTTTTCTTAACGTATGTGGATAAAATCAATGCAAAACTAAACCTTGAAATATTAAAAGTCTTTAAAAACCCGACAAGCTATATTGCAACACTAGGACTGTTTTCATTTTGCTGCTCTATGGTTTTAGCATGTATTTCTATATTTGAAATTAAAAAAATATGCATACTCTGTTTTGTTACATATTTCTTAGATTTAATAATCGCATTTTGCGCAAAATCAAAAGGGTTTTTTATTGAGGATATTAAAAACACGGCTGTAGACTTTTTTAACGGCGCAAAAAAATATTTTATATTATTCTTAATCGTATGTATTGGAGGAATCGGGTTTTTATATTATATGGCAACAAGCCTTGTTATGTCGCCAAACCTCAGAGATATGAAGTCTTTTAAGGAATTTCAGGATTTAAAAACTAATATTTATGCAATAAAAGGAAACACCTTAGGAAACCCTGATGGCGAGATTATAATATATATTTACAGTGACTTTATGTGTCCTTTCTGCAAAATTGCAAACACAATGATACACAAGCTTGCAAAGGAAGAGAAGGATGTGGTTGTGTATCATATCAACTTCCCGCTTGACAGCGAATGTAACCCTATATTAAAGCAAAGCGTGCACCCGGGAGCTTGTCTTTTGGCAAAATATGCGCTGGCTGCTGAAAGACAGGGTGCTTATTGGGATATGGCAAGTGCTATATATGATAAACTTCCTATGACAGAAGATGAAATTTTAAACCTTGCAGATGTCATTAATATAAACAAGGAACAACTTCAAAGGGATGCTCATTCGAATGATGTTGCAGATGACCTTTCAAAACAGATAGAAAAGGCTATAAATTTTGAAATAAAGGGTACACCAACTATCGTAATTGACGGCATAGAACACAAGAGCGCACTTCCTTATTACAAATTAAAAACTTTTGTACACCAGGCAAGAGCAAGACACAGGCAAGAAAAATAAGTATGGACAAAAATAAGTATGGGCGAATTTTATAAAAAAATAAAAAGTTTATACGATAAAAAAGACCTTAAAGAAGAGGATAGAAAAATTCTCGTGCATTGCTGCTGCGCTGTGTGTTTTGGATATCCTTCACAATTTTTAAAGATGCTTGGATATATTCCAACGGCTTATTTTTTCAACCCGAACATATACCCTGAGGCAGAGCACAACAGGCGGCTTGAAGAATTGAAAAATTACTGTAAAAAATATGGTTTTGAATTTTATTATGAAAAATTTGAGCCGGAACTTTTTTATAACACTGTAAAAGGGTATGAAAATGAGCCTGAGAAAGGCTCTAGGTGTAATTTATGCTTTAATTTAAGACTTAAAAAAGCTGCACAAAAAGCTAAGGAATTAAATATTGAAAGGTTTACAACCACATTGAGCGTGAGCCCGCATAAGGTTTCAGAAAATGTATTCACAGAGGGTGCAAAGGTTGAAAAAGAAGAGGGTGTAGAATTTATGCCGTTTGATTTTAAGAAAAATAACGGTTTTAATATTACACAAAAGATTGCAAACTTTAATAATATGTACAAACAAAACTATTGCGGATGTGAATTCTCAATAAGGAAGTAGAATTTTATTACACATTCCCCATCCCTGCGCTTGTGGCATTTGGCCTGAAATTATTTGCATCATAATACGAGACTGGCTTAAACAATTTTGTTAGGCTGAAAGCAAGGATTCTATGGCAGATTTCATATCGGGATTTTTATAAACATAATTTCCTGCAACAAAACAGTTGGCCCCGTAATCAGCACAAATTTTTGCAGTTTCGTTATTAATGCCGCCATCTACCTGAATAATCAGATTACCAGAGGCAATGGCACGAACTTCTTTTATTTTTTCTGCAGCATCCGGCATAAATTTTTGCCCTGAAAAGCCGGGTTCAACAGTCATTACAAGAATCATATCAACAAGATTAATATATTTTTCTACAGCAGACACCGGGGTTTTTGGCTTAATTGCAATTCCTGCAAGAATATTTGCCTCTTTTATTATTTCAATACATTGTTTAGCCTTATCATCCGCTGCTTCAATATGGAATGTTATTATATCAGCACCGGCACTAATAAAATCAGGGATATATTTATCAGGATTTTCTATCATAAGATGAACATCAAGTTTTGATTTTACCTTATTATTAAGCGATTTTACAACCGGGACGCCGATTGTAATATTTGGCACAAAATGACCGTCCATAACATCAATGTGGCACCAGGAGGCGCCAAAAATTTCTGTTTTTTTGATTTCAGATTGAAGATTTGCAAAATCAGCCGATAAAATTGAGGGCGAAACAATATTTTTACACCTTGTATTGTTTAGCAAAACGTTTTTTAAAGAATCATCCACCTTTATACAACCTCGATTTTCAAGAATTCTATTGCAAGTTTTGCTGCAAACTGTTCAGCATCTTTTTTTGATTTTCCCTCACCTTGGGCAATTAAAACGTCATTATAATAAACACCTACAACATAAGTTTTATTGTGAGCAAGGCCAAATTCATCCAAAACCTTATAAACAGGGAGTTTATGATTTTGCCCCTGGGTGTATTCCTGCAAAATTGCTTTATAATTATGAAGTTTTGAATTTAAGATGTCATTTTCAAAGTTGTCAATCAAAAAATCAAACGCTGCCTTTAAACCAAGCTGTTTATATTCAAGATAAATGGCGCCAAGAAAAGCCTCGAACGAACAGGCAAGGATGGAAGATTTTTCCCTTCCGCCAAGATTTTCTTCGTTTTTGCCCAAAAGAATTAAATCTGCCATACCTATTCTTTGGGCAAAGACGGCGAGTTCCTTATCAGACACAACCCAGGAACGGTGCTTTGTAAGGCCGCCTTCTCTTAAATCAGGAAATTTTTTAAATAAAAAATCGCTTATTGCAATTTTTAGAACCGCATCGCCAAGGAATTCAAGTCTTTCGTATGATTCCATCACATCAATATTGTTTTCATTTGTATAGGATGAGTGCACAAAGGCCTGGTTTAGAAGTTCAAAATCCTGAAAATCTAAACCGAATTTTTGCACAAAATTACTTAATTCTTTTTTTCTATCAGCCGAAATATCCATAATACACACTTTGAAGATAAGTTAATAAATCAATTATTATATTATTTCCGCCCGTAAAGCAAGCAAGATAATAATATGCAACAGGCAAGGCAAAAACGTAAGAGTCTGTCCTGTCAAGAAGACCGCCATGGCCCGGAAGAATATTGCTTGAATCTTTTACGCCAGCATCTCTTTTGATTAAAGATTCGGATAAATCGCCAAGCTGGGCAAAAATTGTGATTAAAAGTCCGCCAAAAACAGCCTCAATTATGGTTAATTTGGTATAAAATACACCAAATGTCGCAACAATGATTGCAAACAATCCGCCGCCAACAGCGCCTTCTATGGTTTTTTTAGGGCTAATTACCTTTGATAATTGTCTTTTGCCGAATTTAGAGCCAAAATAATATGCGCCAATATCTGTTGCAACCACAATTAAGAAAGTATAAAGAAGATAATAGAGGCCGTCATTCAGACCGGGTGTAAAAAAATTAACGCTGTTTGAGCCCATCTGACGTATTAAAAGGATATGGCAAGGAAGCCAGCCTCCATACATAAACCCAAGAGACGTTGTTGCAACATTTGCAATATAGGGCTGTCTGCCCATAAATAGGACTACAAGAAAAGAAGAGATTATTGCAAATGCTAAAACACAAGGCACCAAGTCGAATCTTCTAAAGAATATAAGAAGGCCAAAGACAAAACTTGTAGCACAAATTAAAGACAAGCTTGGATGAAAGCCTTTGTTCCTTAATATGTGCACATATTCCCTTGTTGCGAGGAATAATGTCACCATTAAGAAACAGAATAGGGCTACACCTCCTGATAAGAAACAAAACAGGGCAATCATTGAAATAATAAAGCCTGTAATAAACCTTGTCAGTCTTGTTTTTTTATTAAATTCTTCAGAAGGCTGCTCCATTAAACGGTCATTACCTCTTTTTCTTTTTCTGAAACAGTTTCATCAACAATTTTAATATATTTATCGGTCAATTTTTGTACGCCATCCTGAATATCCCTAACAGTATCCTCGGGAAGATTTTCAGCTTTTTCAACTTTTTTGATTTCATCAGTCAAGTCGCGTCTTACGTTTCTGATTGCAACCTTTGCAGTTTCGCCGACTGCTTTTACTTCTTTAGATAATTCTTTTCTTCTGTCTGCTGTTAAAGGGGGGAATACAAGCCTTACCACGATGCCGTCAGAACTTGGCGTAATTCCTAAATCAGCCTTGATAAGAGCTTTTTCAACCTCTTTTACTATGGTTTTATCAAAAGGAGTAATCACAAGTGTTGTACCATCCTGAACAGTTACCTGAGACAACTGTCTTAATTTTGTAGGAGTTCCGTAATAATCAATCAGAACTTTTTCTAAGATAAGCGGGTTTGCTCTTCCTGTTCTAATTGTTGAAAGTTCTTTTTTAAGCTGGGCAACACATTTTTCCATTTTTTCATTGCCTGATTTTTTAATTTCTTCTGTACTCATTTTTATAAATCTCCTACAAGGGTTCCTACATCTTCATTATTTAAAATCTTTATAAGGCTGTCATTCAGGGCAAAATCAAAGACTACAATAGGGATTTTGTTTTGCTTGCACAAAGAGCAGCTGGTTTGATCCATCACTTTAAGGCCTTTAATTATAACATCATCATATGAAATTTTATCATATTTAACGGCCTCTGGATTAATTCTCGGGTCATCCGAATAAACGCCGTCAACCCCGTTTTTTGCCATAAGCATAGCCTCAGCCCCGATTTCAGCTGCGCGAAGAGCTGCTGCTGTATCCGTTGTGAAGAATGGGTTTCCGGTGCCTGCCGCAAATATTACAACACGGTTTTTTTCAAGGTGGCGTATGGCTTTAAACCTTATATAGGGCTCTGCTATTTTATTCATAGTAATAGCGGACTGCACACGGCAGGAGACGCCGATTTTTCTAAGTTCTGACTGGAGAGCTATAGCATTCATAACGGTTGCAAGCATACCGACATAATCGCCGCTTGCTCTATCCATACCAAGTTTTGAGGAATTTTTCATCCCCCTAAAGATATTGCCGCCCCCAACAACAACTGCAATCTGAACCCCTAAATCATGAGCTTTTTTAATTTCATTCGCTATCATTTCAACGGGTTTTGGGTCAATTCCAAATTCCTGCTCCCCAAGAAGGGCTTCGCCGCTAATTTTTAACAGAACCTTTTTATATTTTAAATCTTTATTCATATGTTACACTTTATAGCACTCGTTAAAATCTATTATACTAAAAAATGGCGGGCATGCCTATTCTTTTGTATAATAATATTATTATGGATTTAGGTACAAAAAATGCTAACGATTTAATATCAAAAAATGAGCAGGTTTCAAAGGCTGCTGCAGAGGCTATTGTAAATTCGAAAGATATTAAAAGCTTTAAATGCCTTTGTGAAAAATCTGAATTTATATTTGACTTTATTAAGGAAAAAATAACAAATAAGCTGATTAGCGCTGTTAATGGCAACAATATTGGAAATATTTTTGAATTTACAAAAGTTTACAATTCTGATTTTGAAAACTTTATTGTGTTATCTTTTGTAAACTTTGCAGATGAAGATTTAACGGATAAAATTCTTGAAACATTTGAAGAAGGAACAGATGAGCAAAAAGCTTACGCTGCTTTGTATTTTTATTATATAAATGACCCATTAGCTCTAGAATACTTAGAAAAATACGCATTTTCCGATTTTGAACTTCTTTCTCAAAACTGCGCAAAAACGCTTAAAAAATTTAACGATAAAAAACTATACAATAAGTCAATCGAAATTATTAAAAACAATGAAGTTGATGATTTTGAAAAAATAAAATATATAAATTTTTTAACTGCTTATAATGACAAGGCAGCACTGGGTATTCTTTTTGATTATTTAAAATATACCGGTTTAAAAGGTTTTATTGCAGAATCCATCTTGTATATTTCGGGTTTGATAGAATTAGCGGATAACGGGACAAATTTTTATGATGCTTTAAATATTTTTGATATTATACTCGATTCATATCCGGAGGAGATTTCGCTTGAGACGGTTGTGGATTTTGAAATTTTAAACTTTATTAAATATTTATCCGATTATCTAAAAAATAATGATGATACATATACAAAAAGAGTGTTATTGAAGGCGAAATATAAGTTTAACCTATTTTCCAAGGAAGATATTTACACATTTGACCTAGCAAAGCATGCAAAAAAAGAGGTTTTTAATATAAGTAATTTTATTAATAATATCGGGATTGATTTATTTCATCATTTTGAGGAAGAACTTTATTCAGACAAGAGAGAAAGAGTGCTTGAGGCTCTTAATGTAATTTTGAATTTTGGCAGGAGCGACTTTTCATCTGATGTATCAAAGTTAGCTAGTACAACAGCATATGAAGATGTCATTTCAGAAAGCATTAGGGTTTTAAAGACTTTTGGGCAATTAAACCTTGTGAATAAAGATGAGATTTTACACAAAATCAAAAATGAAAATTTGAGGATAATGACGGAAAGTTATTTTAAATAAGCTTATTAGTGCACCTTTTAATCAGGCTGAATTTACAAGGTTTCAGATACATTAGTGTTTTACAGGACATAATCAAAATGCGATAAGGCAAAACTATCCTTCAACCTCGGGTTTAATATTCTCTTCCTCGTCTTCTTCGTCTGAAAAATCTCTGTTTGAATTGCCTTCGACCCTTTTTTGATTATTATCAAGCTTAATGTATCTTGCATCTTCCCATCTTAGGTCAATATATTTAATTTTTCTACCGTATTTGCTTTGCGCCTCAGGCAAAATTGTTGCAATCCACTTTGTCCTGTTATAAATTGACTCATTAATTTCACCCAGACGAAGCATAATTTCGCCTATCTGAACATAGACATCTTTAGGGTTTCTTAAATCAATATATTTAACATCCTGCTTTGAGTATGCTTCAATGGTTTTAATTAATTTAGAGATTTCATCAACCCTTTTTTTATCCCACTGTTCATAATCATCGCCGCCAATGCCGTAAGTTAAAATTTTTGTAGCCTGAAACTTTGGCGGAATCGGCATATATTCTCTATCAATAAACACGCCGTCTGCTGTTATGGCTGAAATCGGCTCTGTTTCAAGATTCGGCGCTATTAAAAATACCGGTACTCTTTCTTCTACAAGTATATTAAGCCTTGCCGGAAACCAATAGCGCCTCACATAAACTTTCTTTACCGGCTGCAATTGTGTGATATTTCTTTCAAGCTCCCTTGTATCGAGCCTGAAAACCTGGGTGTGGGGCAGTTCCGTCTGTTTTATTAAATCAATAATTTTATATTGGGGTGTAATTAAATTTCCTTCAATCTTAACCACAGAAGAATCAACCGTTGCAAGTAATTCTTTGTTTATAAACCATTGAGGAAGTTTAAGAGTCCATATACCAAAATAAACTATGGCAAAAATCAGCCCGACACGAATCAGGGCTCTTAAATTTCTAATAGAATTTTTTGCAGCAATAATTCTTCGGCGCATTTTATTCGCCTTAAGTCTGCGTCTATGGTAATATTGCTGTTGTTGATTATCATTTATCATTTATTAATCAAGATTAATCAGAGCGGTATTTAGAACCATTTGAACAAGGCTGTCATAGTTTATTCCCATTGCATTTGCCTGCGCAGGAAGGTCTGAAGTGTCTGTCATGCCAGGGTTTGTGTTAATTTCAAGCACGTATGGAATATTATCATACACTAAAAAGTCTACCCTTGAAACACCTGTGCAATCACAAGCTTTATGAGCTTTTATTGCCATTTCTTTAATTTCATTGGTCAATTTGTCATCAAGCTCTGCCGGAAGAATAAACTCGGTCAAACCTTTTGTGTATTTAGCTTCATAATCATACCAGGCTGTTTTTGTTCTGAATTCAAGAATAGGTGTTGCAAAGGTTTGTTTTTTATTTACATCTTCAAGGACTCCGACTGTAATACTTGTGCCATTTAGGTATTCTTCAAGAAGAATTTTTTTATCCGATTTTTGGGCAACCTCAAGAGCAGATTTTAATTCATCGATGTTATCAACCTTACTCATACCAATACTTGAACCTTCGCCAGAGGGTTTTACCATAATTGGAAATTTAAGACCTTTAATGGCTTCTTTTATATCTAAATTTTCATTATATCTGACACAGGTTGATTTTATGACGTTCAAACCATTAGCTTTAAGGAGATTCTTCGTCATTTCTTTATCCATACAGATAGCACTGGATTTTACTTTGCAGCCGGTATATTTTATACCTAATATTTCTAAAAGCCCTTGTATACAACCATCTTCACCGTATTTACCGTGGAGTGTATTGTATGCATACTCAAATTTGCCGTCTTTAAGAATTTCTGCCGCATTTCTGTCTACATCAACAATTTTTGCATTAATATAGCCGAGATTATGCAATGCCTTGAGTACATTTTTTCCGCTTCTTAGTGAAACTTCTCTCTCGTTAGACATTCCGCCGCACAATACTGCAATTTTTGAATCCTTGTTAATCAGCCCTTCAACAGTGTATTCCATAATTCCAACTCCTTCTTGTCAGAGCCCACATAAATAACCTCAGGCTCCAGCATAATGTTAAACTCATCAAAAACAAGTCTTTGCATTTCACGCATAACATTTATATAATCAAGACTTGTTGCCTCATTAAAATTAATGATAAAATTCGCATGGTTAAAGTATACCATTGCACCACCTGATAAATACCCTTTCAAGCCAGCTTCGTCAAGAAGTTTACCGGCAGAGAGCGTGTGCCCGTCTTTATCTATAGGGTTTTTAAAAGCACACCCTAAGTTAGGCTCTTTTAATGTAGGCTGAGATAATTTTCGTTTTTCAGAAGCCTTGTCCATTGCTTCCTTAATTGCGATGTAGCTATCAGAGCGCAAAAGTTCAAACTTTGCAGACAAAATAATGAATCTGCCGGGATTTTTCCTGATTATTGACGTTCTGTAGCCAAATTCCATATCAGCAGGTGTTAATTCAACAATTTTGTCTTCTTTTGTATCATAGGCCTTGGCGCTCACAAAATAGTCAGAAATAGCCTGGGCATTAGCGCCGGCATTCATGCTGACAGCTCCTCCTAAGGTTGCAGGAAGACCGATTAAAAACTCAAAACCTGACAGCCTTAATTCAAAGGCCATATTAGAAAGCTTTATGGTAGAAACACCTGCCTGAGCCTCAATAACGGGGGGGTCTACCGTAACTTTATCAAGATTTTTGGTAATAATTACAGGTCTTTTGACGCCTTCAGAAGAAAATAATATATTGGAGCCGCTGCCCACAATGACAGGATTATCTAAATTAGCAAGAAGAAGGGTCATTTCATCTATAGTTTTTGGCAGGTAGACATCATCTGCAACAGATGAAATTCTAAGTGTATTAAAGGGTTTCAGGTTATAATTTATTCTATGCTCAATTTCCTTATCTTTCATAGCTTTCTCCTAAAATTTTGCCCAGTTTTGTAACATCGCCGGCACCAAGCGTTAAAACAACATCTTCATCTTTTATTAACCCTAATAGCTCATTAGAAACTTCATCCACGGGGCCTTTAATATAGCAGGATTTTTCTTTATATTTTTTTGCAAATTTTTCTTCAAAGGTTTTTGAATTAAACTCAGGGTCAAATTTGTCGCCTGCTGAGTATGCATCCAAAACAATCAGAAAATCAGCATCGTCAAAAGATTCTAAAAATTCATTAAACAAGGCTTTTAATCTTGTATACCTATGCGGCTGAAAAATGGCCACAGTCCTTAATTTTTGTGTTTTTTCCTTATATTCTTTTGCTGCTTTTAAGGTTGCCTTAATTTCACTTGGATGATGGGCATAGTCATCAATAATTTCTATTTTTTCAGTCCTGTAAACTGTTTGAAATCTGCGCCCCATGCCGGTGAATTCTTTAAAATACGGTGCAAAATCTTTAAAATCAAATTCTTCAGGATTAGTCTCAATTAAAGCGCAAACTACAGCCAGGGCGTTATAAACATTATGCATTCCCTTGAGCGGGGTTAAAATTCTTCCGAGTTTTTTATTATTGTATACAACGTCAAATTTAGACCCGACAGAGCTAAATTCCACATTCAAGGCGTAAACATCTGCCAGAATGTTGCACGATATATTATTTTGAAGATTTGAATCCTTAACTGAAAATTTAATTATATCTTTATCCGTAGGCCCAATTAATTTTAAAAGTTCCAGAACGCCATCATCATCAATATTAACGATTATTTTAGCATCATCAGGAAGGTTTAAGATTAAGTTTTTAAATGTGTCTAATACATCATCCAGACCGTTTTTATAAAAATCTAAATGATCAGCCTCAAGATTATTAATGACAAGGATATCAGGTGAATATTTTGAAATTGTACCGTCGCTTTCATCAAGCTCTGCAATGAAAACATATGAGTCATCGGTTGCATCAGCATTTGTATTGAGTTCAGGAATGATTCCGCCAACGGCAAAATTAGGCGCAGCACCCATTTTAGACATAACATATGACATCAGGCCGGATGTTGTAGTTTTTCCGTGGGTTCCTGCAAAACCGATTGTCAATCCAAATTCATAAGAAATTTGAAGCAAAACATCGGAGCGGTGAAGGATAGTAAGACCCAGTTCTTTTGCCCTGATTAATTCGGGATTATCTTGTTTAATTGCTGAGGATACAACAACAAAACAATCTTCCGGCACATTTTCTTCCTTGTGTCCTATGAAGATATTTGCGCCTAAAGATTTCAATTCATTTGTATACTTTGATTCATGGATATCGGAACCTGAAACAGAATAACCTGTTTTAATTAAGATTTTTGCAAGCGCACTCTGGCCAACACCACCAATTGCTATAAAATGAAATCTATCTCCTTTTTTTAAACCATCAAATGTTCTTTTACAGGTATGTGTGTTTTGTTTAAACATCCGTTTGAATAAATTACAAACCATCTAAACAGCCTCCCCAAGAGTATTTACGTTTGAAACACCATGTTGGGTTTTTCCCCAATCCATTGTTTTCTTTGTAAAAACTATTTTCAATATTATAAAAAGAACTATAGGAAACCAGATTGTAACAACATAAATTGCCGTTATAAGAGCTTCGTATATAGCCCTAAAACACCCGTAGTGGCTGTATTTTCTAAGGCTGTAAATCAGACCTGATGCAAAAAAGACTGCCGTACACACAACCAAAATCAGAGATGATAAAATATCATTTGAATATCCTTTTACAAACCTAAAGGCCTGAATTAAAATTTCAGCCACAAGCCAAAAAGGAAGAAGGAATTCAGAAATATAGGCTATTAAATCAAAACCAACCCTTAAATTCATATCCTTTGTGCAAAGTACATCCTTTGCGTATTCAAGATAGCGGCGGATTGAGCCTTCTACCCAACGCCTTCTTTGGCGAATAAGGGCAGGAAATGTGACTACACCTTCTTCGTAAACAACAGCATCCGGGCAAAATCTTATATCCCAGCCCTTTATGTGAAGCCTTGTTGACATATCCAAATCATCCGTTATGGTTAAATTATTCCAGCCGTTTATATCTTCAAGTGCTTCTCTTTTAATAATCTCGCCATTTCCCCTTAATTCAACAGCACCCCTTACAGCATCTCTTCCCACCTGCAGGTGTGTGTCCATCACATACTCATTATACTGACATGCTGTTAAAAAATTTTGTTTTGCATTTATTATATTTTTTCTGGCCTGAACAGCGCCAACATCTTTGGGTTCAAGCTTTACAATAAGTTTTTTTATAAAATCGGGCTTAATTTTAGCATCAGCATCAAATACAAGTATGGCTTCACCCTTGGCTATTTTCATAGCGTCATTTAATACGGCAGATTTTCCCGGAAAATCATCTTCACCCCTTAATAAAACTTTGATTTTTTCATTCTCTGATTCGAGTTTTTTAATTATCAGAGGCGTGTTATCAGAAGAGCGGTCATCAATCAAAATAAGTTCATAATTTGTATATTCAGACTGCATAATGTTTTTAACCGTATCTTCAATAACATCCTCTTCATTGTGACAGGGAATCATTATTGAAATAAAAGGTTTATAACAAGTGTCAGATGGCGGCGGGTTTTTCCTTAATTTTCTTTTTTGGTGCTTAATTGCGACATACATATAAAGCATATAAAGGGACATAAACACGATAAGAAATATTATGGCCCAAAAAGTATCAAAATAATTTTGGAAAATTACCAAAAAAGCAAGCAAAAAACTTATTATTAAAACCAGCGAAATTCTATCTTTCATTAATTCCTCTTTTAAGTCTCTCCTCAAGCCTTTAATATACTTTGGAATACGCCAAAGTCAGTGCATTCACCATTATAGATAATATTAGCATAAATTAGCCAAAAAAATAAAAAGGTTAAGAAATATAACTTAAAATTCACAAGTTTGATGAAGAATACTATATATCTTGATAGATAAGAACAGGCTGGTCAAAAATCCACCACAGCCTGCATAAATGTATTTAACGAAGATAACAAAACGAAAAATGCTGGTGTAAAAATAAAATTTTGTAAAGGAAATTATATAAAAAACAAAAAATTTGTCCTCATATATTTAATGCATTTAATACTTTTAATGGATAGAAAAAGCAAAAAGGCAACCTTAAAATATTATTATAGGAAAGATTTTATGAGGATTAGGGAATGTTTAAAAAAAGGGTATCAGCTGCAGATGAGAAATCTATAAGCAGAGTTTCAGAAATTTTTCTGCCGCAGACAAATGGCGAAATCTCTGATTCGATTGTACAAAATTGGACACTACAGGCTTATGAATGTTATTCAATCAATTGCGATTGTAAAAAATGTTCAATAAATAAAGGGCATTATTCATTTATCTGTCAGATGCCAAAAATTATAAAAGCTCTCCTGAAAAAACAAGGAGAGCCGGATTTAAAACTAATTAAGGAACAGGCAAAAGTGTCTATGATTGCTTAATTTATCCATAATGCAATCTATAATACAAAAAATTATCTGCCGGTCCTGTCTAGAAATGATTTCAATGCTTCGTCCGTATTTTTTGGAGAATTCAAATCTCTTACATCGAAATCTTCCTCGCTAAGTTTCGGCAAAGGCGGATGGAAAAATTTTCTTGTAAAAATTAAAAGAAAATAGATTATAAACGATGCCACAATGACACCAAGCATAACCTTTGCAAACATTGAAATAAGTTTTATAAGTTCATTTGTCGTATCAGGAATAACCTCTTTTGTGAGTTCCTCATTGGCATTCGGGTCAAAATCTTTGTCTTCAATCTTGAGGGTTGGGGCCTCGCCCAGTTGCCTTTGTTCATTAGCAAGCTCTTCTCTTATCTTTGCTTGTTCGGCTGCCTGCTGAGCCTCCTCTTCGCTTAATTCCTCATGGATAGGGGCTTTAAGCTGTACTTTCTTTGAAGCATCTTTGTTAGTTTCAGCCTGAATTTCATTTGCCGGAGGAATTGGCGGATTATCCGCAAAAACCTGTATATTAAGCCCAAAAAACACCACTAAAATTAACAGAGATATTTTAGCAAAATTATTAGAACAAATTGTTTTCATATTCTACTCCTCAACTGCGCTTGAAGCAGTTTTTGCGGTCTTTGCTGCCCTTGATGTCTTGGCAGCAGCTGCTGCCGATGGTTTCCTACCCCTTCTTTTTGGCTTGGTTTCAGCTTCTTGTTCAACATTAGCGACACTTTCAGGTGTCTCTACATTTTGCGCTTCTAAAACAGGGGCTGGTTCTTCTTTTTGAACAGACACTTCTAGAGCAGGGGTTTCCTGAGCCTCAAGCTTTGCCTCTGCCTCAAGTTTTTTCAGCGTTTTTTTAGTCTTCCTTGAAACCTTCTTTGGCTTTTGTTTTTCATCAGCCCTTTCATCAGGGGCGGCAACTGCGGCCTCATCAGCTTTTTGCTCTGGAGCTTCTTTATTTTCTTCCTGCTTATCAAAAAGATTACTTACAATATTATCCACCAATTCTTCTGTATTTTTTGGCTGAACATCAATATTTTTCACTGCATCATTTGAAATGGCAGCCATAGCCTCAGCATCCTGAGCAGCCTGTTTAGCTGCCTCGTTTTCAGAGAGAGTTTGAGGTATAACATTTTCTTTTGGTTCGAAATTATTTTGATAATTTTCATTTCTGTTAAATTTTCTGCCCTTGTCTTTAAATTTGCCTCTGGGCTGTTGATTATTTTGTCCCTCAGTGCTTTGCGCCTGTTTATTATAATTATTATGGACAAGGGTATTTCCAAACGGGCCTTTAATTTTATTTATTTTTGCGCGGACTTCGCCCTGTGCATTAGAGCTTAAAAGCCTTAAATCTTCAATAACAAAACCTTGTCCTTGGCATTTATCACATTTTTTTGTAAATATTTCAGATAAACTCTGGCCTTGCCTGTGGCGGGTTAATTCAACAAGCCCCAAATCAGACAGCTGGCCTATTTGCGGCTTTGCTTTATCTTTTTCAAGTGCAAGCTCAAAATATTCAAGCACCTTTAGCTTATCCATCCTTGTAATCATATCGATAAAATCGACAATCACCATGCCGCCTATGTTTCTAAGCTTTAATTGCCTTGCAATCTCATCTGCAGCTTCCAGATTAGTTTTTAGGATAGTTTCAGCCTGAGAAGCTGAACTTGTGAATTTACCGGAGTTTACATCAACAACCGTCAGAGCCTCTGTCTGCTGGATAAATAAATATCCGCCAAGGGGAAGGTTAACTCTTGTTTGAAGAGCATTTTGAATCTCTTTATTAATGCCTGTTGCAACAAGGAGGGGCTCCATGCCTTTGTGCATTGTAACTTTTACCTTCATATTCCAGTGCTGCAAAAGCTGGGTTGTACGATGAAGCGCAAAAGCAGTATCTACAACTATTTCATCCACATCCTCAGTGCAGGCTTCACGAATTACCTTATATAAAAGCTCTTGGTCTCTATGTAACAAACAGGGCGGGTTTGCAGTATCTGCAGCATTTACAATTGAATTCCACTTTTCAAGCAAAATCTCTAAATCTTCCTGAATTTCAGCCTCTGACTGGTTTTCAGCCTCAGTTCTAACTATAACCCCAACGCCAACAGGCTTTAGAAGACTTACTATTGATTTTAACCTTGCCCTTTCTTTGCTTGAAACAATTTTTCTTGAAACATTTACGCCTTTTTCATCCGGCAAAAGTACTAAAAACCTACCAGGCAGGCTGAGTGCAGTTGTCACCCTAGGCCCTTTATGACCTGTGGGCTCTTTTACAACCTGTACAATAAGTTTTTGCTTAGGCTTAACCTTTTCCTTGAGGGCGCCTTTCCCGATAATATCATCAGTATGTATAAAGCCCATTTTATCAGGCATGCCGACATCAACAAAGGCCGCATCAATACTTGGGAGAATATTATCAACCACTGAAAGATAAACATCACCCAATAAAACATCGCCCTTTGAAACAAAAAATTCGCTAACCTTGTTATCCTCAATAAGCGCTCCGATATTGTCTTTTTCGGATATTACTATTTTTTTTGTCATAAACTTTTCCTTTAAACTTTTAATTTTTTCTGTCAAATTTTTTGTAAATTTTTATCAAAAAATGACAGTCTCTTAATTTCAAATATTGCTTCATTGCCGAATAGATATTTTAAAAACTCATCAGCACGAAAAGCAGGTATAGTATCATTTTGGCCTGCTTTTAGTATAAAAATAAATTTGCCGTCACAAACATTGGCATTTTTAAGTGAATTCCTGTAATTGACAAGTTTTGTAATACCTTTTTTTGTCTTCTTCTCTATGAATAATTCATTAGAAGATAAACATTTTTCTATAGTATATATTAAATCCTGAAAATTTGAAATACCCAACGTTTTGTTTACTATAACATCGTCAGGAATTTTTGCTTCATACTCTGCCCACTGGATAAGATTATCCAGAGAAAGCATTCTCCTGCCGTCGTTTGGAAGATTTTTTATTTCAAGTATTTTAAGATTATCAGAAGCTGCTTTTTTAAAAATAGCTTCAAAATCCGCAGCCAAGGGCGCAGTTGTTACAAAATTCACAAGCTCGCACTCTGATTCAACAAAAAGCGGAAGCGCCGGGGAAAATGAGATTTTCGGCACTTTATTAAAACCTTCTGATAGTGCAAAATGCACGCAGGAGCGCCTTAAGGACTTTAAAATAAGATTTTGCCAATCAAGATGAGACAAAAATTTTAATTCATTAAGCTTTGTAAGCTTTAGCTGGTACCTAAATTCGTTTTCTTGCATTTTTTATATTTTTTATCTTATGACGCTTTTTTAGAATGATTTCAGGAGTGTCTTCGGGTAAAATTTCATTAATGATATCATCATCCAAAAAGCTGAATTCTTTTATTTTAGCAATTGAATAATCAAGCTGATAATCCTTTGCCTGCTTGATTATTGGGCCAAATTCCATATCTATAAAATCATTTTGTACAGGACTTAAAAATTTCATATGAAGAATTCTAACATTTCGCTTGATATATGGCAAAATGTTAACTTATATTTTCTTCAAAAAACTTCATAATTCCGTCTTTATAGGCTGAAACCTTTGAAGAGAAAGGAAACACAGGAACCTTAAAAATTCTTTCGATTTCTTTAGTTTTGTTAAAAACTTCATTCCTTGAAATATAATCACATTTGTTTAAAACGGCAACAGAGGCAATATCATTGATTTTTAGCCAATCATGCATTTGAAAATCATTTTTTTGTATATCATGCCGTGCATCTATAAATTGCAGACAGCACCTGAGTTCCGGACGCTTTAGGATATATTCTTCAAGATTTTTCTGCCATTTGGCTTGTTCAGCCTTAGAAACCTTGGCATAGCCGTATCCAGGGAGGTCAGCTATAGTAAAATCGCCTTTATCGGTTGATATGCTAAAAAGGTTGATAAGACGGGTTTTTCCAGGCGTATTAGAGGTTTTAGCCAATTTTAAATTATTGGCAAGCGTATTTATGAATGTAGATTTTCCAACGTTTGAACGCCCTAAAAGAGCAAACTCAGGCAAGCCTAAAGTCGGGCACTGGGCAAGGTTTGGGGAACTAATTAAGAATTGGGGTTTTAATATTTTCATCTTTCTTAACTTGTCTTAATTCATTCATTTTTCGCTTGTAAACCACGGCGGAGAGAAGGTTGTAGGCTTTTTCCGAATTCACAACATCAATCTGCACAGCATCATCAAAAATGTTGACATTTATAGCGTTTGAGGTTAAAAAATCATTTTTAAGATTTGTAATTCTCACAATTTTGTTTTTCAATAGTGAAAGAGGCTGTGCTATAAAGGTTTCAAACGATTTTAAAATTATATTTCTCATTATAATTTCCTAAAATTCTACTAAATTATAGCAAAAAATAAAATTTTTTGTATAATATTTTTAGGCGAAATTTACAAAAGTTTTTAAAAAAGAATGTTTCGGCTAAAAACAGCATAAACAGTGAGTTTTAGAGGATGATATGTACAAAGAAATAACACCGAACGGCTACGGAATAGCAATAGAAACAGATGAAAAGCCCTTATACAGCAGGCAAAGCGAATTTCAAAAGGTGGAAATCCTCTCTTCAAGAGGATTGGGAAATATTTTAACACTTGATGGGCTTATGATGACAACAGTGGAAGATGAATTTTTCTATCATGAGATGATTTCACACATCCCCTTGTGTTCTCATCCTTGCCCTGAAAGGGTTTTGGTTATCGGTGGGGGTGACGGCGGCACTGTCAGAGAGGTTTTACGCCACAAAACAGTAAAAAGTGTTGAACTGTGCGAGATTGACGGGCTTGTAATTGAAGCGAGCAAAAAATATTTGCCAACAATAGCCGGAAAACTTGATGACGAGCGGGTTAAGGTATATGTTGAAGATGCAATAGAATTCATAAAAGATAAAAAAGCCTGCTACGACGTGGTTTTGGTTGATTCAACAGACCCAATGGGCCCAGGAGAAGGACTTTTTACCGAGGAATTTTATACGAACGTTAAAAACAGCCTAAAAGAGGGCGGAATCCTTGCAGCGCAGTCAGAATCACCGTTTGCAAACCCAAGAGAAATGAAGATGATGTATAAACTTTTAAATAAGGTATTTAAGCATGTAAAACCTTATGCAGGGCCGATTCCGACCTATCCCGGCGGATACTGGAGCTGGGCATTTTGCTCTGAAAGCCTTGATATACCTGAAATACAGGATATTGAGCGCTCTAAAGAGATTGAAAAAAATTCAAAACTTTATAACACAGAATTACACAAAGCAGTATTTTGTGTGCCAAATTTTGTAAAAGAGATAGTTAAAGATGCGTGAAAGTATTACAACTAAAGGATTTTCAGGACCGCTAAAAGGCGAAACCCTTGTGCCGCCTGATAAATCAGTGTCACACAGAAGTTTAATAATCGGCTCCTTAACAAAAGGTAACATTAAGATTTCAAACTTTTTAAAAAGCGCCGATTGCCTTGCCACGCTTGAAATTTTAAAGACGCTTGGATGCAAAATTCATTTTTTGGATGAAAACACGCTTGAACTTGACGCCCGAAATACTTATATAGCGCCAAAAAAGGATTTATACTGCGGCAATTCCGGCACAACGATGAGGCTTTTGGCTGGATTGTTGTCTGCGCAAAATCTAAAATGCACACTATCAGGGGATATTAGCCTGTCAAAGAGGCCGATGAAAAGAATTATAGAACCGCTCACAAGGATGGGCGCAAGGATAAAAAGCAATGACGGCAAGGCTCCACTTGTTATCGAGCAGGCGGAACTCAATGGAATAGAATATACTAGCCCTATAGCATCAGCTCAAGTCAAGTCTGCTCTGCTTCTCGCGGGGGCACAAATCTCGAAATCCGCTACAACAGTGCTTGAACCCCATCTTTCCAGGGACCATTCAGAGAGAATGTTGAAATTTTTCGGTTCTAACGTGCAAACATACCGAAAAGACGGGTTTTTTGCCTCAACGATAAGCCATACACCCTTGATTCCAAAAGATTTGCACGTGACAGGAGACATCTCAAGCGCCGCCTTTATTATGGTTGCGGCCTCTATAATAAAAAATTCAGACGTCATTTTGAGGGGGGTTGGACTAAATCCGACCCGGGTTGGAATCATTGAAGTGATGCAAAAAATGAATGCCGAAATTGAAATTCTTAACAAAACTTTACGTTGTAATGAAGAAATCGGCGATATCAGGGTTAAATATTCGCCCGATTTAAAAGGGGTTGAGATTTCAGGAGAAATTATACCAAGGTTGATTGATGAAATCCCAATTATAGCGCTGCTTTCAACCCAGGCAGAAGGGATTACAACAATTAAGGATGCCGGAGATTTAAAGAATAAGGAATCCGACCGAATTGCAAGCGTTACAAGGGAATTAAGGAAATTTGGCGCAAATATTGAACCCACTGATGACGGCTTCATTATAGAGGGTAAAAACAGCCAAAAGGGCCTGTTTATGGGAGATACGGAGGTTGAATGCTATCATGACCACAGAATTGCCATGATGGGATATATTGCAGGTTTAATTAGCGAAAAACCTTGTAAAATCAATGATTTTGAATGGGTAGAGACCTCGTTTCCAGGATTTTTAAAGGTTTTTGATACGCTCACAAGTAAATAGATGTACAATTTCCGATTCTTAAAATGTTAAAAACCGATTATTTGAAATATCAGGAGGGGGTAAAATTATTGTTACAGAAGCGTTTTAAGGGATATGTTGTGATTTAGAGTATGTTTTACTTCGATAAAATAAATGATAAAAAAATATTAAAAAGCAGCTTGCTTAGAGAGTTTGAGCCTGATTTTTCCCACATTTTTACAACAAGGGAAAGCGTTATAAAATCAGAAGAAAAAAATATAAAAGATACTGCAAAATCAAACAGAGAACTGATTTTAGACGCTTTAGGGATTAGCCATGAGAGCTTGATTGAAATAAAGCAAACGCACAGCATAAATATAAAAATCCCTAAAAAAGCTGGATTTTACGATGATACGGATGGCATAATACTCTATAAGCCTGGTACTGCAACGATTTTAAACTTTGCAGACTGTACACCAATAATTTTATATGACCCGGAAAATAAGGTTATGGCAGGGCTTCATGCGGGCTGGAGAGGCACCGCAGGCTGCATTTCAAAGCTTGGGGTTGAATCGATGAAAAAAAATTTTAATTCTGACCCTAAAAAAATTCTTGCCGCAATTGGGCCTTGTATTGGACAAGATGACTTTGAGTGCGGAATAGAGGTGTATGAAGCTCTAAAATCAACAGCCAGAGGCATTTTAAGCCATGAAGAATGCTTTAAATTTAAGGGAAACAAGGTTTTTTGCGATTTGGCAAAAATTAATGCAGCGCAACTCAAAGATTGCGGGGTGAAAAACATTGATATATGCCAATTTAAGACATATAAAGATAATGAATTTTTGTTTTCATACAGAAGAGAAAACAAAACCACAAGCAGAATCAGCATGGTGATAAAAATAGCATAAAAGCCAAGGTTAAAGAGGCAGACAGTACCAAAAACCTCGCAGACAGTGTTTTTCTAGATTATTTAAAAAAGTTTGAAATTGTATTTTGGATAATGTCTGTAATCTTTGAAGGGGAGCCATTATACTGATTTTCCAGCATTTTTGCTTCCTCAGAATCAGCAATTTTATTAATTTGCGGCATAGAAATTTTGTCAATTTCTGCGGCGATTTTATAGACAACCTGTTTAAATTCGTCGAGCTCATCGCCCTCTTTAATTTCCATTGTCTCCATAAAGCTTTCAACAGCCTCTTTTTGCCAAGCTTCAAGAAGATCTTTCTGGGTTTCAATATAGACTTTTTTAATATCGTCGGTTGGAAAAATCTGAAATTTTTTAAAGGAATTATCAATAACAATCATATTTCTTATTATGATGGCGCGCTGAATAGAGCCTTTTTTAAAGTATTTTTCCTCTAGGTCTTTATCTAAAACATAACCAAACGGAAAAAAGAGCTCCATTTGGCGGTTTACGTCGCCCATTCTGCCTAATAATTCTTTTGACAGCATTTCAAATTGTTCTTTTTTACTTGGCATTTTTCTTTAAATATTCCTTCATAAAGCTGGTTTCGGGACGATTTGAGTTTGATAAAACAATTTCTTTGTATTCGTTTTTATCAATATCAACACCCATATTTTCAATATTTATGGTGAATTTCTTTTTTGGTTTTTTATTTTTATACATAATTTACAATATTTTTGCTGATATTTGAAATAAAATTTCTATATCTTCTTTTTTAACAGCCTCGGATATTTTGTTGAAAATTTCTTCTAAATCTGCAGGGGATGGGGTTTTTAGATTTTTTGGAAGCAAAATATCATCAGTTGTTTTTACATTAACAAAACCTTTGTTTATTTTAAGAAATTCCTTATAAGTTTCAAGAATGGTCAAATATAAAGGGTTTGAGGTATAGGTTTTGTTTAAATAATACTTTGCATCGCGGTTTAGACCATTTTTTACAAAATTTATCAAAAAATCAATTTCTTCAAAGCAATCATCACCAAATTCTGTGCCGAGGCAAGGATTGTTTATTATTGTTTTATTATCCAGTGACTTTAAATATACGCCCCAGAGCATACAGCCAAGGTAAAAAGCAGTGTTAGAGTCTATGGCTTTTAAAAACTTGGGATAGAGCATTGAAAACTGAAATTTTTTCTGCTTTAGGGAAATTATTGTCTGAAAAGCAGAATACATGTATTCAATATTACCCGAAACCCTTGCAACGGAGGCGGAATAGCCAGGGTCAAATAAAACTTCTGTATCTGATTTAAAATCTAAAATTGACATATTAATATTTTAATTAGAAACTTTAGAATGTGCAAGTTTTTAATCTAATCTGTTTGAAGGAAAAAATGAAAGAAAAAAGAAAAATTGAACTTTTGGCGCCGGCACAAAATAAAAAATGTGCCAAAACTGCGATAGATTGCGGGGCTGACAGCATTTATATGGGGGCAAACCTTTATGGCGCAAGGCAAAATGCGTCAAATTCGATTGAAGACATTGAAGAGGTTATAAATTATGCGCATAAATTTAATACAAAAGTTTACATTACGCTGAATACAATTCTTGATGATAAAGAGCTTTTGGAGGCAGAAAAAATCATTAAAAGGCTGCATAAAATAAAGGCTGATGGGATAATTTTCCAGGATATGGGAATTTTAAAACTGGCATATGACGGCAAACTTCCCGATATAAAGCTAATTGCGAGCACGCAGTGTGACAACAGAGATATTGACAAGGTAAAATTTTTTGAAAAAACCGGAGTAAAACGGGTTATTTTAGCAAGGGAATTAAGCCTTGATGTTATTAA
This sequence comes from uncultured Vampirovibrio sp., assembly GCA_910583725.1. GTDB lineage: Bacteria > Cyanobacteriota > Vampirovibrionia > Gastranaerophilales > Gastranaerophilaceae > MGBC122484. Next base: position 58,050 of record CAJTXZ010000005.1, on the reverse strand, counting down.
AAAAATTTGCGATTCGACAAATATTGAAATTGAAACATTTATTCACGGGGCACTTTGTGTTTCGTATTCAGGACAGTGTTATTTAAGCTATAGAATAGGCAAAAGGAGCTCCAACAGAGGGGAATGCGCACAGGCATGCAGAAAAAAATATACATTGATTAGTGAAGATGGAAAAATTTTAGCCAAGGATAAATATTTATTAAGCCTAAAGGATTTTATGGCAGCAGAACACCTTGAGGAGTTAATCAATGCGGGTGTAATATCGTTTAAGATCGAGGGAAGACTGAAGGATGAAAATTATATAAAAAATACGGTTTTATTTTACAGGAGGTTTTTAGATGAAATTATCTTAAGGCGGAATGATATTGTAAAAGCCTCATCGGGGAAGGTTTTTAGCGATTTTAAGCCGGATTTAAATAAAAGCTTTAACAGGGATTTTTGTCAATATTTTTTAGATGGCAGAAAAAACAACATTTATAATTTCGATGCGCCAAACTCAAAGGGCGAGTACCTTGGAACAGTTGATAAAGTTTGTAAAGATTTCTTTACAATTAAAAAGGAGGGGATGAAAGAGTCATTTAAAAGCGGCCGTGATGGATGCATAGGGGGAAAAACAGATTTATGCGACAGAGGGCGCAAAGACTCCTGCGTTAATTTAAAAGGAACACCAGATATTCATCCGCAGGATGGCTTATGTTACCTTGAAAACGGTGCCTTGAAAGGGTTTTTAGTAAACTCTGTCGATGGTAATAAAATTTTTCCAAACAATATGCCAAAATTTTCAAAAGGCGCAAAAATATACAGAAATAAGGATTCTAATTTCGAGAATAACTTACAAAAGGCTGCCATCAGACGGCAGATAGGGGTAGAGTTTAGAATTTACAATGGTTTTATAGAATGTATTGATGAAGATAATAATATCATTAGTGTTAATTTTGGAAATGGGGAAGAGGCTAAAAATCAGGATATGGCAAGAAAAACGTGGGTTAATTGCCTTAGTAAAACCGGCACATCTGATTTTTATGTAACGGGTGTAAAATTTTTAGGCACAGCAAAGCCCATTAAACCTTGTAAAACCGTAGAAAATAAAGCAGACGCGCCTACTGAGGCTATGCAAGATAAACCTGGCAAAAATAGCGAATATTCAGAAGAGGATTTTGCGCAAATGCCGCACTGCACAAAGTATACGACCCCTTGTAAGGAACAAGACTACAAAGGTGTTGAAAACATTGATGGAAGAGATATAAACTCTGTATGTTTTCTTCCGCAGTCAAAGATTAATGCACTAAGACGGAAAATTTTAGAAAAATTATCAGAATTTAGGGTACAAAATTACAAATTGGAGGGGCAGGGCAAAATTACACCGGCTGAATATCCTGAAAAATCAGGTGATTGGAGGCTGAATGTTCACAACAGGGAGGCGGAAAAATTTTATAACGAGTGCAATTGCAAGGTGAAAGAATATTCGCTTGAATCAGGTATAAATTCACAAGGCAAGGAGCTTATGCGCACAAAGCACTGTATAAGATATGCGCTTAATATGTGCCTCAAAAAACAAGCTGATTTAGAAAGCAAAAAAATTTCTGACAGTGGCATTGGCCGCGGCAAAGATTATCGGAAACGTTTATTTCTTACAGATGAAAAAGGTGTAAAATACGCTTTGAATTTTGATTGCAAAAATTGCGAGATGACAGTTTTAGATATAGGTGCCTGCAGCAAAAATAGCGCTCAAAAAGGCTTAAAATAAAATTTTATGTAATTTACAATCAGGTGCATAAAGGCTTTATTTTGGATAATTACAGAAACAATGCGGGTGCCAATATTTACGTTTAAATTATTATTTAAAAGAAACAGCGCTTAATATAATAAATATTACGGTAAAAACATTTAAATATAACAATCCCCGCCCAAGGGTGAAGGGCAGGGATATCGATTAATTCTTCTTAATTCTATGCACTGAATGCTGATACAATCGGGGCATTAATACTATTTTGGGATACGGTGTTATTAATATAAATGAATGTCCATGCAAACATTATAATTGTCATAATCAGCAAGCCTGCGAGAAGAAAGTTTACCACTTTTGCTTCGCTCATAAAACTCCATCTTTCTTTTACTCTTTTTAGCTTAACCTTAAATTTTTAAGAGAGAGGTAAAAATTTAAGATTTAACAATGTTTTTTGTCAATGCTGTTATTTAACATTTTTAAGCAGGCGCTTAGTTTTTAGCCCCAGCCTAATTCTCTGCAGCCTTCCGGGATTTGTCCCTTTTGAAGGTCAATATTACTTGCTGCAAATGGGTTGTCGTTACGTGCTGCAATACCTGTTGTATCCTGTAAATCTTTTTCTTTGTTGTGGCTTATAGCGCCAATTGATGATGAAGATGATGATGAAATTCCTGTTAAACTACCAAAATCGCTCATATTTTACTACTCCTTTGTTCTTTTTCAAGTTCTTTAATTTGTCCTCGTACATATATAAAAACGATATACTTTGTATAATTTCAAGTTTAGATATTTTTGTTACAAAAGTTTACATATATCTTTAAAATAGCGCGTCTGCAGATGTTTTAAGGTAATGATAAAAGAAATACAGCAGTGAAAAATTTTATTGAGAGGATTTATACATGTTTAAGAGTACAGTTTCAGGGGTCAAAACTCTTAAGTGGCGAGAAATATTCGTAGTATAAAGTTTTGTAACAATTTAGATTTCAAGGTGTTTTTATTAGCAAATATTAAAGTTTTTCGGTTTTAATAATAGTAACAAGTTATTTATGGGCAAGGAGAAACTATGCCGAATTTAAATGTACAAAATAGCCTCATTGCAAGCACTGCAAAGATTTCCTTCGGGGGGGTAAACCTTCAAATACAAAGCAGGTAAATGATAATGCGGTAGATAACAAGGCAACAAAAAACGGTGATACGATAACCATTCCGTTGCTTAATAAAGAGGTGAAAAAATCAACTGCATTAATCGGAGGCGGTGCATTATTATTAGGAGCCATTGCAGGCGGAATAGCGCTATTCTCTAAAAAGAAGATGCCAAGCGAATTAACCCTGGATGCTTTTAAGAAAAAAGGCGGATTTAATAAAGGCGAGGCCAAATATAAGGGTAAAAAATATACAGGCACAATAAAGCATGCAACAGAAAACGGTGCAGAATATACGCTTGAATACAAAGATGGAAGAATTGTCAAATCCACAATTTCAAAGGTCAATGAACATCGGACTGCACTAAATTTTGCAGAAAGAAACGTTATTGAAAAGACATATGCATATGCTGATGATGGCACCAAAACAATTACAGCAACCAATATCAGCAATCCTGATAAAACATTTAAGGTGTCAGAGACGGTAATCAATCCTGATAAAACCGCGTCACATACAGCTTTTAGTGCTTTCGGGCCAATAGAAAGGCATGCGATAAAAAATCCTGACGGAACGTTTTCAGGAACAGTTAGACAATACGAAATCTACAGCCAAGGAATAATAACAAGGGATGCCAAAACAGGTAAAGGATTCAAATTTGAATCCTATAAAAAGGAGCCCGGGGTGATTACAAAGACAAAGACTAAGAAAAACAACGCTGTTATCAGAACCAAGATGAAGGATGGTAAAGTTCAGTCGAAATCTATCGAAACCAAATTTGAGGATGGCTCCAGAAATATTGAGGTGCAGGATTCCAATGGAAGAATCAAAAAGATAATACTAATTTCAAGAGATGGCAAAAAAGAGGTAAGAGAATTATCATGGGAGCCTGCATTTGGATTTAAAATGCCAGAATGCAAAGACGGAAGATACAGAATAGCTGATGGTAACGGCGATTTTAAGTATTTCACAAAGGAGGGTGAAAAACTTATAAAAAGCGGAGGTGAGTGGAAAACACAGGCCATGATTGATGAGGCAAAAAAGGCAGCTGAAGAAGCCAATAAAAAAAGTGAGGATTTGCTTAGATTTTAAAGCTTAAATATTTTATGATAAACACCTGTGCACAAACGACGCAGGTGTTTTCAATATTCAATTATATTATTTTGGGGTAATCAAAGTGTTAAATCGCATTAATTAACAAAGCAAGTGGATTAAACTTATTTATTCTTTTACTTGAGTCATGGAAAACAGAGATAAACAACAGTGCCGCTGTTTTTAGAATAATTACCAGATTAGAGGATGGATGAGAGGGATTTTTGTATTTTTGGGCTCTATGGAATGAATTTTATACAAAATTTTATACAAAAAACCGGATGTCTTAAAGCAACGTCCGGTTTTTTAAATTGAATTTTATTTTAAGGCCTATTTTTTGTTTACCTTAATTGCGCTGTCAGGGCAAACCAAAGCACACATACCGCAAGCGATACAATCTTCGGCCTTTGGTTCAACTGCAGGAGTTTGGTAGATACCAACTTCTTTTGACCAATCCAGACATTTTTTAGGGCACTTAACGATACAAAGACCGCAGCCCTTGCAAAGGTCTGTAAAGCAGTACCAGTCTGCTTTTCCTTTGGCAACGTTTTCTACTTTAAAGCCTTTATGTTCAACTGTTGTCATTATACACCCGCTTTCTGTATCATATTCATACCCATTTCAAGCGCTTTGTAGTTCAATTCGCGAAGTTCCGGTTTAGCGTCAAACTTCTTGCCTAATGCCATTTCCATAGCATTCTTGATATCATCAAGTTTTAGAACATTTGTAGCACTTAACAATACACCAAGAACAATGATGTTAAATACTCTTGCGCTTAACTGCTCGTTAGCAATTCTATTTGCTTCTACTGCAATGATTTCTTTGGCTTTGCAGGTTGGCTTTGTTGAACATACAGATGAATCATAGATTACAGTTGAGTTTTCATTTACATAAGCCGAACATCTGTCAATTGCTCTGTCTGAGAGCATAATTACGATGTCGCCTTTTGAAAATCTCGGCTCACCGATTTTTTCATCTGCAACCTGACAGAATGCGATTGAAACACCGCCACGTTGCTCTACGCCAAAGTTTGGTATGTATAAAATTTCTTTACCAGCTTCATATCCGGCTTCAACAAGGATTTTTGCGATTGATTGAACACCTTGTCCGCCTTCACCGGCTAATACTATTCTTGTTCTTGCCATAATTTTTACTCCAATCCTTCTCTTTGAACAAACTCTTTAACATCAAAGAATTCTTCCATGGTTTTAAGTCTGTCCCAAGTACCTTCGTTATTAGTTCTCCAGTTTAGAGGGCATACGGAAAGAACTTCAACAAATGAAAATCCGCCTTTTTCAACATTTTTTAGTGCTTTTGTAAATGTTTGACGCAATTTTCTTAAGTTAGAAACAGAAGCTCTTGCAACATAAGCCTTGTTAGGATCAACTATTGAAGCAACCATTTCAGCACCTTTTGCAGGTTTTCCTGTTACTTCGCAGTCTCTTCCGTATGGAGTTGTTTCAGTTTTTTGGCCGGGCATTGTAGTAGGAGCCATTTGGCCGCCTGTCATACCATAGTTTGTATTGTTTGCAAGTACGATAAGCATATTTTCACAGCGCACTGCAGCATTTACAAGGTGCTGAGAACCAATTGCAAGGCCGCCGCCATCACCCATATATGCAATACCAACCGTACCGGGGTTTGCCCTTGTAACACCGTAAATAACAGGTGTTGTTCTGCCGTGGTGAGTTTGAACAGTATCAACGTTCATATAATTCCAGGAAAGAAGCGAACAGCCGATATCACAGCCAAAAACAGCCTTTTCCTGAAGATTTAAATCATCAATAGTATGTGCTAAGGTTTTCAAAATCATACCATGACCGCAACCCGGACAGAATTTGCTTGCGCCGGCTTCAGCATTCTGAGCCTTTGCTATATCCGGAGTAACATCAAGTGTTTGTACCATTAATTTATCCTCTTTTATCTTTTTTTAATTACTTAAACTAGGCCTGCAAAATTAAACAGCAGCAGGGGTTTTAATCATTGATTCAACTTTTTGAACAATATCATCACCGGTAACACCAACACCCATTTTGAATAATGTTGAGTATGGAGTAGTTAAACCATAAATTTTTTCAAGAACCATCTGGGCAAGCTGTCCGTTTGCAGATTCAGTGAATAATACCTGTTTAGCGCGGCTAACAGCAGCTCTTAAAGGTTTAACAGCAAGCGGTCTTAAGGTAATAGGCCTAAATAAGCCAGCCTTAATGCCTTTTGCTCTTAATTCATCAACAGCTGTCATTGCAGACCTTGCAACGATACCGTGAGCAATGATTAATATTTCAGCATCCTCTGCTTTATATTCAAGGTATTCTTCAATTTCAGGAGCAATTCTGTCAAATTCAGCCTGATAACCATCAAGAACTTCCATAAGTTCTTCTTCAAGGTTAAATGTGTTTCTGATATGATTTGCTTTTCTATCAACATCAATTTTGCCCGGTGCTCTAAGAATAGCAGGGGTTGGCTCCATTTTAATACCACGAGATGCTGGGTCGTAAAGGGTTACAGGCTCTCTCATTTTACCTTGGTAGCCATCAGCAAGCATAAAGGTTGGGAATCTGTATTTCCATGCTGTATTGAATGATTTAATCATATAATCATACAAATCCTGATGCCCTGCGGTAGAATATACTATTCTAAAGCCTTCACCGTTTCCGCCAAAACATGTTAATCTTGTTTCCTGCTGAGCATAAATAACTGTAGCAGTTGAAGGTCCGCCTCTTTGCATTACAGCGCAAACAAAAGGTATTCTCATCATTTCAGCCATGCTTTGTGCATCCTGCATGATTACATTACCCGGGCCTGCTGTTGCAGTAAAAGCTCTTTTACCGGCTAAAATACCGCCAATTGTAGAAAAACCGGCTGAGATTTCATCTTCAGTTTGAAGGAAACCAGCTTCTGTTTTTGGAAGCAATTTGCACCATGTGTGCATGATTTCGTTTTGCGGTGTAATTGGATAACCGTACATAAACTCAGCTTCTGCAGCATTTGCAGCGTAGGCAATGGTTTCATTTCCGGTTAAGAACATCCTTGTGTCTTCTGTGATAAGTTTTTTAACCATTATTAATTCCTTACTTTGTGAACTAAGTACAATAAGTTTGTACTACAAAGATAATGAATATTCAAGTAAAAATGTCAGCGCACCCAGCCATAGCATTCTTCGTTTAACAAACGCTGAACTTCTTGAACTGTAATATCCTCAAATAAACTATTGCAATCAACTGATTTGTCATCGACATATTTACTAAACATCTCCCGAAACTTTTGTGACCTGAATATAGCATTAGCATTTTTCTTCATAAGAGCAATACTATTAAAATCAAGTTCTTTTGGTATTTGGTTGTCTTTTGGCAGATTTAAAAATGTTGTGTCTTGTTTAGTCATACCAAGTTCTTTTTTGCGTTCGAGAGCATAAGCCTGCCTTGTATATTCCATAAAATCTGCATATTCCTGTGTATCTTCACGCACCTGCGTGAGTAGTGCTTCTATATCAGAATATCTTGAATCAAGTTTTTTATTTGTTAAGACCTTATAGCACATATCCTCAATATCTTTTAGTTCAAGCACGTTTAAACTGATAATCTGCAATTCACCTTTGATATTACCGGGAAGATTAACAAGCATATGAATTGTGGGATAGCCGGATTCGGTTGATTTTGTAATAAGGCGAAAATCTTTTACACCTTGCTTTCTGGCGACCGTTTCAACTTTATGAAGATTTGCCTCGTTTGCATACGCATATCTATATACAGGCCTAAGCTCAGGGTTATGGAAAACTTCAATCTCTGAAATACTTATCCATCCTTTTCGAATGGCATTAGCCAATTTATCAAGCACATAATTACCTTCGTTTTTATTTTTGCCAGGCAGAATAATTCTGATTCCCGAAAAATCGGTAATTCGCTCTTTTGCGGCCTTTTTGCTTTTAATACCCTTGGCGTTCATTTTTTCAGCTATTGATTCAGGGCTTTTTCTTCTGGCCGTTATTGCCAAAATAGGTTTGCCTGCCTCCAGATTATCTATAATATTTTGTCCATACAAGTTTGAAAACTGACTGCTTCCAACCTCTAAAACCGGAATACCGCTAAAGATTTGGCTTATATCACTTTTGAATCTGTTGTGTGCAAATTCCAAGTCATCATACAAAGATTTTGCAACCTTAAAGCTGGCCTTGTCTGAATAATCAGAGATTGCTTTATCAGCTCTAATTTGCTCATTAGTCTTTCCGCGCAATGGCACCATAGCAAGAACAGAATCTGCTAAGTCAAAAGCAGAAGGGTTAGGATTGCGCTTATGTCTTCCGGTAAATGTTACTGTATCCATTGCCAAGGGCGCAAGATTTGTATTATTGAAATTTAAAGAATCTGAATGAGTTTTAGTATTATTAATTTTTGTAAAATTATTTTTAATATAAATATTAAATTTTGGAAAAGTTATCATAGGTAAAAGCCTTTTAGAGGATGCGCTTGAAACATTATTTTAATGATAGATGGATTTATATCTTGGTCTTTATATAAAACACAAAAAATAAAAAATTTGCCTATATTTATTGTTAAAAATTGTTACAAAAACTCAACATTTTTTATGTGTGTTATTTTAGGTTCTTTTGCATCTTTGTTTGTTGTTAAAAGTATAGATATTGCATCTATTCTATAATTTTTGTAAGGTATTTTTGCCACAGGAAGATAAGAAAGAGCACATTTAAATATTTTAGAAAGCTTTGTTTTATCAACAGCTTCAAAGCCTGTGCCAAATTTTTCAGTACTTCTTGTTTTTACTTCTATAAAACAAAGAGTGCTTTTATCAAGGGCTATTATATCAATTTCTCCGTATCTTGAAAAATGATAGTTTCTTTCAATGATTTTACAACCGTTTTTAATAAGATATTTTACGGCAATATCTTCTCCATATTTACCTTTAATTTTGTTTGACATAGAATAATTTTACACCAAGAAAATAATTAGGTTTCAAACGGGAGTTTTAATTAAATGGAATTATTGAAAAAGACAGCTGTTGAAATAAGAAAAGCACTTTTATCAAAAGAGGTTTCAGCGGTTGAAATTACAGAGGCAGCATATAAAAGAATAGATGAAGTTGAAAATAAAATCGGTGCATTTAATTCTTTAACAAAAGACTATGCAATTGAATGCGCTAAAAATGTTGATAAAAAGATTGCAAATAATGAAGAACTGCCAAAGATGGCTGGCATTCCTTTAGCATTAAAAGATAATATTAATTTAAAAGGATATAAAACAACAGCATCAAGTAAAATTTTAGAAAATTTTACTTCTCCATATGATGCAACTGTTAGCAAGAAATTAAGGGAAAACCTTGTTCCTGTTATAGGAAAGGCAAATTTAGATGAATTTGCAATGGGCTCTTCAAATGAAAACTCTGCATTTAAAGAGGTGCATAACCCTTATAATTTAAACAAGGTGCCGGGCGGCTCCTCAGGCGGGTCTGCAGCTTCTGTTGCAGCACTTGAAGCCTGTGTTTCGCTTGGCTCTGATACAGGAGGTTCTATCAGGCTTCCAGCCAGTTTTTGCGGCATATCAGGCTTTAAACCCACATATGGAAGGGTTTCAAGGTATGGTTTAATCGCTTTTGCTTCATCATTAGACCAAATAGGCCCCTTTGGAAGGTGCATTGAAGATGTTGTTAATCTGTATGAAACAATTGCAGGGTATGATGAAAAAGATTCAACATCTTTAAATATGCCGGTTGGTGATATTTCAAAAACTTTTAAGAATGATATTAAAGGGATGAAATTTGGCGTCATTAAAGAATTAATGGCAGATGGCGTTGAAGACTGCGTTAAAAAATCAATCGAAAATGCCGTTAAAATCTATGAAAAGCTTGGCGCAACAGTAAAAGAGGTTTCATTACCGCTCTTAAAACATTCAATAGGCGTTTATTATATCATTGCAACAGCAGAGGCAAGCTCAAACCTTGCAAGGTTCGACGGCGTAAAATACGGACACAGAACAAGTGACGCTAAAAACCTGATGGAAATGTATACAAAAACCAGAAAAGAAGGTTTCGGCGATGAAGTTAAAAGGCGCATAATGCTTGGCACATACGCTTTATCAAGCGGTTATTATGATGCATATTATAAAAAAGCACAACAGTTAAGACGCTTAATTAAGGATGATTTTGACAGAGTGTTTAAGGATGTTGATGTTTTAATCAGCCCAACCTGCCCCACAACGGCATTTGATATAGGTTCCAGAAACGAAGACCCGTTAAAAATGTATTTAACAGACATAGGTACAATTTGCGCTAACTTAACAGGAGCGCCCGCAATAAGTATACCGTCAGGCTTTGATAAGGATGGAATGCCTATCGGAATGCAGCTTATAAGCCAGGTATTACAGGAAGAACCATTGTTAAGAAGCGCGTACAATTTTGAAAAAGAGACGGGATTTAATAAAAAACTAGCAGAATTGTAATCGTTGCTATAAATTAAATATTTAAATGTTTGGGATTATTTATTTTTTAGATATAAATAATCCCAGAATTGTTAAGAATGTTCCAAAGACAATATAGGATGTAAACGGTTCTCTTAAAATAATGCTTGCAGAAACTACTGTTAGAACAGGAACAAGATAGAGATAAACGCTTGTTTTAACAATACCTATGTTTTTTAGCGCATAATTCCAGGTGACAAAGCAAAGTGCCGATGCCCCAAGCCCAAGGAACAAAATATTACCCAAAACAAGCGGGCTTGCAAGTGGGGAAAGATTCAAACCTGCATTGAACAAGAAAATGGCAGGGATAATAAACAAAATACCATAAAAGAAAGTTTTTCTAATGGAGACAATTAAGGGGTAGTGATAGCTTGCAATTTTTTTTGGAGACAATAGAATATAAACCCCATACAACTGTGGCGCAAAGTGCCAGTATATCACCTAAAGGGTTTAGTTCGAACTTTGCACCATTAAGGCAAATGAGCGAAATCCCAATCATTGCAATGATAAAACCTATTATAAAATATTTTGTTAATTTTTCTTTTGTTTTAGTAAAAAGTCTGCTTAAAATTGCCGTAACAAAAGGGGTGACAGACATTATGACACCGCAATTTGAGGCAAGGGTATATTTTAGTGCAATGTTTTCAAGAAGATAATAAAGGCAAATTCCAAGAAAACCTGCTAATGCAAAGAATTTTTCTCTTTTTGGTGGGAAGAATTTAAAATATTTAGGACAAATAGCGCAAAGTGCTAAATAGCCAATAATAAAGCGGATAAACAAAATCTCAACAGGCATAAAGTATTGAAGCAGGATTTTTGTTGAAACAAATGTTAATCCCCATATGAGTATTGTAACAAGGGCAGCAATATGACCGCCAAGTATGTTGTTATTTATTTGCAATGTATATTTCACCAATAATTTCCCGATGTTTTGTTTTTACATTTTTTAGATACTGCATATATCCGTGTTTATTAACAAGAGTTATTTTAATATAAAAAGGAAAAATTTTAGAAAATATAATCATTTATTTATATGTGTTGCTTTTTTAGATTAATCATTAAACTAATATCAGGTTATCATTCAGGTTAGATTTTAGGAAATTTCAAAATGGCAAACAGATTAAACGGTGCATCACTTTTTACACAGGCAATAAACGGCCTGGTTAGCAACTATGCTTATTTAATGACAGGAAACACAGGTAAAGGGCTTACGCTTGAAAATATAACAAATCCGTCAGAGGATGTTGATAAAACAAAATTAAACTACGCATTTACAAATTATTTAACAACAAATTTTGGCAAAATAGATAAAGACGGCGACGGGATAATTTCCAAAGAAGAGCTTCAGGCATACACTACAAATATGTCAAACGGCGGTTTAACTTATCAGCAATTGTGCGAGCTCTGCTATACTTCATACGGCTCATCCACAAGTCTTTTAGAGACTGTGTTGAATAATTTTTCAGAAATTGACACCAATGGCGATGGGAAGGTGACAAATCAGGAAATTGCTGCATTTGGAATAGACCAAGAAATTGATGAAATGAAGGATAATTTTCCAAAACATACGGTAAAGGGTTTAAGCATTTTCTATGAGACATCTGCCGATAAAGAGATTGAAAAAGAATCTTAATATTTCTTAAATTAAATACTAAGTAACGACCTATAGAATAATATTTATTTTACCTGCGGGCCTATGAAAACTTTATAAAATCTAACTTGCAACGACCATAAATCTTTTCTTTAAAGGGCAAAATTTCTGTGTCATTAATTTGACAGGATATTTTTGCCCCTTTTTTAATGCGAGTTTTGTCTGATTCAACAATAAGAATACCGTCTTTTTTAAGTTTTTTAACTGCACAATTTAAAATTGGCTCATAGTCAAAATTCCAGGGCGGGTCAATATAAATTACATCAAAATCTTCATCAAGCTTGGCGGTTATTTTCAGGGAATCTGCTTTTACAAGGTTTATATCCGCCTCAAGTCCTGAATATATTTCTTTAATACTATAAAAAACTTTTGCATCTTTTTCTATTGCAAAAACTTTTTTAAAACTTCTAGAATACGCCTCAAGAGCCATAATGCCGGAGCCTGCAAACATATCAAGAAAAGAAAGGGAAGAAAAATCTTTAAAATAAGAGCCCAAAATATTAAAAACACTTTCTCTTACAACAGAAAGCGTGGGCCTTGGCATAGAGCCATAGCCTGATGGGGTTTTTATTATTCTTCCTTTAAATTGCCCGCCTGTCACATGCAAAATGTTTTCTCCTTTATTATCCTAAATTTATCATGAAAAAAATTGTTATTGTAGGCGGCTGTGCTGCAGGGCCAAAAACCGCAGCAAAGGCAAAAAGAGTAAACCCTGAAAATAAGATTGAACTATATACGATGGAGAATATGGTCTCATATTCTGCATGCGGTATGCCATATTACATTAAAGGAGCTGTTCCATCCTATCAAAACCTGATTGTAAGAACTCCTGAGGATTTTAAAAAACAGGGAATAGATGTGTTTTTAAACCATAAATGCACACAGATTTTACCTGATGAAAAGGTGGTTGTTTTTAATACAATAAACAATGGAATTGGTGAAACAAAAAGGGTGGAGTATGATGAATTAGTTTTATGCGTTGGCTCTAGACCATATATACCAAAAATAAAAAATATTAATCTTGAAAATATTTTTCAATTAAAGGTGCTTGAAGATGGAATAAAAATCAGAGAAAAGATGGAAAATTCCAAAAGTGTCATTATTCTTGGAGGCGGATATATTGCAATAGAAATACTTGAAGCCTTTGTGAAAAACGGACTAAAGGTAACTGTAGTTGAAAGAAACAAAGATATAATGTCGCAGTTTGACCCTGAAATCAGCACTATGATTAAGGATTACATAACACAGAGGGATGGAAATCTGGTTGATTTTGTAATGAATGATGAAATCATAGAATTCATTGGCACAAAAGAATTTGAAGGGGCTGTAACAGGCACAGGAAAGGTATTACATGCGGACTTTTGCGTCATCGCAGCAGGAGTTATTCCAAATACGGAACTTGCTAAAGAAGCTGGGGTTGAAATCGGGATAACGGGTGCCATTAAGACAGATAATAGAATGCGCACAAATATTGAACATATTTGGGCAGCAGGAGACTGTACTGAAGAAAATTGCCTCATTACCAAAAAACCCATGTTTGCAGCGCTTGGCACAATTGCAAATAAGCAGGGAAGGGTTGTAGGAATAAATCTAAATACTGATACGACAGGGGTCTATGAAGCATTTGACGGGATTTTAGGCTCTGCTGTGACAAGTTATTTTGATTTTTCAATGTCAACAACAGGCCTTACTGAAACAAAGGCCAAGTTGTATGCAAAACATACAAATATAGAACCAATTGCAGCAACCATAACAAAAAGAGATAAACCCGGGTATATGCCGGACTCAAACAGTATCACGGTAAAACTTGTAGCAGACAAAAGAACAGGCGAGCTTTTAGGTGCACAGGCAGTCGGCGTTGGCGATGCCGATAAGAGGATTTACACTGTAACATCAGCATTAAGAGCGAATTTGACCGTGCAAGAATTTTTACACCTTGATTTAACATATTCTCCGGCATTTTCTTCAACGATTGACCCGCTTTTAACTGCTGCATACAAATTAAAGGAAGAAATAGACCGATAATTTTAAACTACCCTGCATAATCGAATGCCAAATCAAGAGTTGGCGCTTTTGCTACTATTGCGCTTGTTGAAATTATATCAACACCTGTTTTTGCAATTTCTTCAAGATTATTCAAATTAACACTGCCGCTAACTTCAATCATAGCTTGTTTGTTAATTAAAGAAACAGACTCTTTAATCATATCAAATGTCATATTATCAAGCATTATAATATCAACACCTGCATTAAGACATTTTTTAACCTGATCAATGGTATCGCATTCAACTTCAATTTTATGAGCGTGGGAAATATGTTCTTTGACTTTTTTTACGGCTTCCTCAATTGAACCGCCCATTAATGCAATGTGATTATCTTTTAACATAACGCAGTCACACAAATTAAATCTGTGGAGATATCCACCGCCAACCTTTACTGCATATTTTTCAAAAATTCTGAAATTCGGTGTGTTTTTTCTTGTATCAACAACCCTGGCACCATAAGGTGCTGCTATATCTTGAAATTTTTTAGTGAATGTTGCAATACCTGACATTCTTTGGATAAAATTTAAAGAAAGTCTTTCGCCTGTCAAAATATATCTTGGCATGCCGGTAATTTTTGCAACAGGCTCATTAGGGGTTATTTTATCGCCATCTTGTTTATAAAATTCAATTTTTACATCATTTTTTGCAAGAACTTCAAAGACAAGCCTAAAAGGGTCACAACCGCACAAAACACCTTCTTCACGTGTTTTAAGGAGAATTTCAAACTTTTTATTTTTATCAATACCAGCACAAATAAAATCTGTTGAAATGTCGCCATAGCCAATGTCTTCTTTCAGGGCAGCAACTATATAATCTTTTATCATAAAATCATTAAGCAGGTATTGAGCCATTTTATATTCTCCTATAAAGTAACTTTTTGCTGGGACGAATTATTTTGACAGACTTCCGGCAATTCTGGCGCATCTTCTCTATAGTGAGCACCAATTGAATTATTTCGCCTTAGAGCTGCTTCAACTATTAATTTCGATGCAATTATAGAATTTCTAAGTTCATAGCCGTCTTTTGCTGTAAAAACCCGTGAATTCCTTGTAATCAATTGTATGTCATCAATAATTCTAAGTGCATTGTTGAGACCAGATTGAGTTCTTATAATACCAGCATTCTCCCACATTGTTTTTTTGAGCATCCGTCTCAGTATTCCTGTTTCAATAATATCGTTAAGCATATCAGAATCATACAGCTCCAACATAGATTTTACTTTGCCGTCGAAACTTTTCGGAGCATCTAATTTTTTTAGCACAAGAGTATTTGAAAGTTTGTACGCACAAACAACACACTCAAGAAGTGAATTTGATGCAAGCCTGTTTGCTCCATGAAGGCCCGTTCTTGAAACTTCACCGATGGCGTAAAGATTTTCTATAGAAGTTTCCATATTTAAATTCACCTTAACACCGCCCATAAAATAATGCGCAGCAGGAGAAACAGGAATAAGCCCTTCATTTAAATCAACACCCGCTTCTATGCAGATAGATGTTATTGACGGAAATCTTTTTTTAAACTTTTCAAGCCCAATGCCAGAAATATCAAGAAAGACGTTTTTAGCGTTCGTCTTTTCCATCTCAGTAAAAATTGCCCTTGCAACTATATCCCTTGGTGCAAGCTCAGCCCTCTTATGATATTTTTCCATAAATGGCTCTTTATTTATATTTAATAATTTGGCGCCCTCACCGCGAACAGCCTCGGATATCAAAGGCATATTCTTATTTGATGTAATTTTCGGGCTAATTCTTAATGCTGTCGGATGAAACTGGACAAATTCCATATCTGAAACTTCGGCTCCAGCAAGATATGCAAGCGCAATACCATCTGCCGTTGCAACATTTGGATTTGTAGTATATTCATAAACCTGGCCTATGCCTCCTGTTGCAAGAACAACTGCATTTGAATAAACAGCTTCATAAGAATTAAGAGCAGTATTATAAATCAGGGCGCCGCGGCAGATTTTCTTGTTGTCGCATAATAACTCAACCGCAATAGATTCTTCATAAACTTCAATAGCGTCAGATTTTCTTACAAGTTCTGCAAGCTTATCTTCGATAACCCTCCCCGTTGAATCACCACCAGCATGGAGTATTCTTGGCATAGAATGAGCAGCCTCAAGAGTAAAGGAAAGTTCACCGTTTTCTTTTCTATCAAATTCAACACCAAGACTAATGAGGTTATCAATTACTAAAGATGAATTTTCAGAGATAAATTTTACAACATTAAAATCATTAAGTCCGCAGCCTGCTTTAATAGTATCCATAACATGAGAAGTTACGGTATCACCAGAATTTATTTCGGGCATAACTGAAACTATACCGCCCTGAGCAAGACGAGAATTGCATTCATTCAGGTGCGTTTTGGTTACAACAAGTATACCATCCTTTAGATGGCATTTTTTAGCAACCGAAAGAGCCAGATAAAGCCCTGCTGCACCTGAGCCAATTATTACTACTGAATATTTTGAATGCTTCACTAAATTTTCCTTAGATTTTAAGTGTCTTTATAGATTAACGGCTAAGCTGCACTGGTAAGCCGGTAATTTTAAGACACAATACAATTTTAATACAAAAAAGGGTTTTTACAATATTTATCACGGATATACAATTTATTTTAAGTTATTATATATGGCACTAATTTTCTTTTTTCAGTTTTAAGTTTGCAGGCTCATTTTTTATATTATTTATGTGCTTTATTTTGAATTTACGCCAAGGCCAAAAAGTGCAAAATCATATTTAGCGGGGTCATTTTTGTCAAATTCTTTTAATTTTGATGTTAACTCGATAACAGATTTATAATCATTTTGCTTCCTTGATAATAAACCATGTGCGCGGGAAATATTGCCAACATGGACATCTAACGGGATTAATAATTCAGAAGGAGACATAAAATTCCAAATGCCAATATCAACAGGAGAATTCTTTCTTACCATCCACCTCAAAAACATATTCATTCTCTTCATTGCACCTTTATTTTTTGGGTTTGAG
The DNA here is from genome assembly GCA_910583725.1 of uncultured Vampirovibrio sp. GTDB lineage: Bacteria > Cyanobacteriota > Vampirovibrionia > Gastranaerophilales > Gastranaerophilaceae > MGBC122484. The sequence continues at coordinate 40,939 of CAJTXZ010000005.1, read as the reverse complement.
AGCATAAATTTATATCCGGGAGAATCTTTTTCAATATCATAAAAATAGTCACAGACAGATTGAAACATAATGAAAATATCTTTATTTTTTAGGTAGGATGTAGCGAACAATTCTTGAAGTGTCATTTTATCTTGAGTATAAAGCTTTTTTAACACACTAAAAAAGCTTATTAAATCGCAGGGCTTTATAAACCTGTAGTTTAACTCACTGTTAAATTCTTCCTTGTTAAAATTAATAACAAAATCGAGAGGTTTCATCTGCATAAAATTAAACAGAGAAAACAATTTTTTTATAAAAACTTCCCTTTTTCCAAAGGCAAATAAAGCAGCAATAAAGCCGGCAATTTCAATATCCTCCTTATTTTTAAAAAGATGGATAAACTGAACCGGGTCATCTTTTATAAATTCTACAGTTTCATATCTCTTTTGAAGAGTATCAAGTTTTTCTTTTAAACTTTCTTTTGTAATCATTTTCTTATTTTCTTAAAATAATCTAAAATTAATTCTTCGCACTCTTTTTCCATAATACCGCCAAAAATATTATTTTTAAATGTGCTAAAATTACACAAATTTACAGCACTGCCAAACGCGCCATATTTAATATCATATGCACCAAAATATATATTCCTGATTCTGGAATTTAATATTGCCCAGGCACACATGGGACAGGGTTCTAATGTAACGTATAAATCACATTCATCGAGACGCCAATTGTTTAGTTTTTTTGCAGCAAGCTCCAGTGCAAGAATTTCAGCATGAGAAGAGATAGAATTCAAGATTTCTCTTTTATTAGAGGCTGAGGAAATTATTTCATTTTTTTTTACAATAAGACAGCCAACAGGAATATCTCTTCCGGATTGCCTTGCTATCTCAATACATTTTTTCATATAAAAATTTATCGTCATTTTATTTTAGGAAAATAAAGCATTTACAATTTCACTTCTTGCGTCAGACAGATTATTTTCAATATTATTTTCAGAGTGCTTGTCAATGATTTCATCAGAAGGGTTGTGAGTGTTTTGATTCTTAAAAGGTTCATTGTTAAAAACAAGTATAACTTCAAAACCATTATCTGTACTTGAAATATCTATTGTAATATTCATAGCTTCGCACAAACCTTTAACAATATAAAGGCCAAGGCCCGTTCCCCTTGTTGTTCTTGTAAGTTCCGAATCAAGCCGGATGAATTTATCAAAAAGTTTATTTAACATTTCTTTTGGAATAATATCAGACTTATTTAATATTGAAAGACAGGGTTTATCTTCAACATTGGCTGCAGAAATTATTATCGGAGCATTATCCTTATTATATTTAATTGCATTATCACATAGGTTTATAAGTATTTGTATAAGCCTGTCTTTATCTGCTTTAACCGGAAGTAAATCAGAAGCTGCATTAACTTCAAACTTAGAATTGTTAGTATTAGCGTATGTAATACTTAATTCAAGCAGTTTTGTTAAATCAAGCTCTTCTGTATTTAACTGCAGCCTGAAACTTTCAATATCAGGTATAACAAGCAAATCATCCACCATATTTGACAACCTTTGTGCTTGCTGTTTAATTACCTTGAGGCTTTTGGTCTTTGTAGCTTCGTCAATTTCTATGTCAGACCTTAAAAGTCTGCTTGAATAGCCTATTATACTTGTTAAAGGGGTTCTAAATTCATGGCTTATGGCAGAAACAAGGCTTGATCTAAATTCATCCAGGCGTTTTAGTTCAATATTTTTTTCAGATAATTCAGCATAAGAAGTTGCAACCTTTTTTGTCATATAATTAAATTCTTTTTCAAGGAATACAATTTCATGCGGCGTAAATACGCTTTTTAAAAGTCTTATCTTTCTGTTATAGCTTCCCTTTGATATGGCTATTATGCCTTTAAACAGTTGTCTTATATTTAAATACAGATAATATGTATACATCCCCACAACAATAAATATAAATAAGGCCGCCAAAACAAGAGATAAAATTATTCTGTACCTTGGAGTTATTATATTTTTTTGTGTAACACTTGGCACGGTTTTAGCAACTATTGTCCAATCAGGATTTTCAATCTGGTAATAGGCCAAGGGCTGATTTTTAACTTTTGAAAATAATACCGGGGTATGTGGCTTTCTGTTTTTTGGAAGATTTTCCGTAATAATATTATAGCCACTGTTATCATGGTCATTTGTTGCGACAATATTTCCTCTGTCATCTAAGATATAGACATCATTTTTAATATCAGAAAGCTTGTTATCAAGAGCATCCTGTAGGATTGACATCTTTAAGTCTGCACTTAAAACATCGGCTTCATCAATATTTGCGTATAATTTTATAGTTAAATTCTGAGGATTAAAAAGTGGTTCTCTGTTTTTTAAGGTTTCAGAATCAAGTATCTTAAAGTTACTAAATTTACCGTATTTTTGCTGAATTTCAAGAAGGTAGTCGTTTTTATCATCTTCATAGTAGAAAAAGCCTATTGCGGACGCTATTTGTTTTAATTCTTCATTTGAATTTTTTATATGGTTTTGTACATTCTCTCCAATAAGACCTGAAATCATTTTAGAAGAATAAACAAGTTCCCGCCTTACTGATTGCTGTGATATGTTTGAAATTATAAGGCCAATTGTAATAAATGGAATTAAAACCGCAAATAATAATACTATAACAATTTGTTGTGCAATTCTTAATCTTTTCAATTTTCTTCAAGCCTCCCAAAGGGCGTTAATTTATAACCAATATTTGTTACAGTGTGCAGATATTTTGGCCTTCTTGTATCAGTTTCTATCTTTTGCCTTAAACCGCCAACATGCACCCTTACCATCCTTACATCTTCGTCACTGTCATAGCCCCAAACTTCATACAAGAGTGTTGCAAGAGTAACAGCTTTATTTAGATGCTGCAAAAGACAATATAAAATTTCAAATTCCGTCGGGGTTAATTTTACCTTCTTGTCAATAATAATAGCCTCAAGTGAATCCGGAAGAATTTCAATGTCACCTGCTCTTAAAACTTCTTTTGTATCATGACTTTCATTATCATCATTTCGCCTTAACAGAGCTCTTATTCTAAGCAAAACTTCCTGAATATCAAAAGGTTTTACAAGGTAATCATCCGCTCCAACATCAAACCCCTCTGTTTTATCAGCTATTGTTCCTTTTGCCGTTAGCATTAAGATAGGCACTTTTGGCTTTACAAGGCGAATATTTTTACAGACATCATAACCATTCATTTTTGGCATCATAACATCAAGAAGAATAAGGTCATAATTGTTTTCAACAGCCTTTTTTAGACCTTCTTCGCCATCGGATGCAAAATCAACCAAATAGCCGGAAGATTGGATATCATAAACAAGGAGTTCTCTTATTTCTTCCTCATCATCAACAATTAATAAACGCTTATTCGTCTTATTCATCATTACCTAGTAGATATTTGTGTGTCCTAATATGTGCCTTGTTGCCAGTATATTCTAAAAGCAGGGTCCAAGGCGGTCAAAATTACACTGCCTTGGACTGCACTTTACTTTATTTATCTTTTTGAAGCATCAAGCATTTGTTTGATACCATCAACTGAAGATAATATTCCGGTTGCCTCATAAGGCATATAAACAACTTTATTATCCTTACCTTCAGTCATTGTTTTTAAGGTTTCAAGATATTTCATTGCGATTAAATATTTATCAGGCGCACCAGAATTTGCAAGTGCTTCAATAATTAATCTTATTGCTTCTGCTTCACCGTTTGCCTCTTTAATCCTTGCCTCCCTATTACCTTCTGCAACAAGAACTGCTGCTTGCCTTTCGCCTTCTGCCTTATTAATTTGGGATTCTTTTACACCTTCTGCTTCAAGAATGGCTGCCCTTTTTAAGCCTTCTGCTTCAAGAATTGCGGCACGTCTGTCGCGCTCAGCCTTCATCTGTTTTTCCATCGCATTTTGGATTTCTCTTGGCGGGATAATGTCTTGTAGTTCAACCCTGTTGATTTTTACACCCCATTTATTCGTTGCTTCATCTAGAATTGTTCTTAATTTTTCATTAATGATATCACGCGATGTAAATGTAGTATCTAAATCCATCTCACCAATTACGTTTCTTAACGTAGTTTGGGTAAGTTTTTCTATGGCTTCTGGAAGGTTCTCGATTTCATAAACAGCGCTTTTTGGGTCAACTATTTGAAAATACAAAAGAGCATTAATTGAAATTGTAACGTTATCTTTTGTAATAACATTTTGCCTTGGAAAATCAAATACACTTTCTCTTAAATCTATCTTATCAACAATGGAATAAACTGAAAAAACCTCTCCAGATGCCGTTCTTACAGCTTTTTTAGAATGAATGCCTCTTGGAATATCAATAAACGGAACAATAAACTGTAAACCCGGGTTTAGAATACGGTTAAAACGGCCAAGCCTTTCAATTATCATAACCTGGGCCTGGTTAACTATCTTAAACCCTGTAACAGCAAAGACCACTGCAACAACTAAAATTACCAAAAAGAAGAAAAACATTTATTTATACTCCATAAAACTAATTACTGTTTATCACATTTTTCGACGAACATTATAAGGCTTTCGTTTTTTATTATTTTTACCATTGTATTTTGCGGTATTTCTGAACCATCACAGCTTTTTGCCTGCCAAACTTCGCCATAAATCTTAATTTCACCAATTCCGTTTGTGTCAGGTGTACCTACAGGCTTTGACACAATTGCACTTTGACCTATATATTTAGCGTCAAGGCCGGTGCTTTGCGGCTCTTTGTCTTTTTTATCTATAAAAGGTTTTATGGCAAGATAAAATATGGGAAGGAATACGACGAATGCACCAACCTGAACACCTGTGTTATCAGGATAAAGATATGCAGCAATACCTGCAAAAAAAGAAGCGCCAGCAAGTGACAAATAAAAAGTAACGGGCGTCATCATCTCTATCAAAAGGAATATAAAGCCAACCACGGCCCATATTTGCCAAATTTCCCAGTTTCCCATATATAAAACCTCATCCTGCAAATGCATAAATGCCTTATGTATTTATCCTAAGCGTTTTAGAATAGCATGTCAACATAATATTTCTAAACATTTTTTAACAAAATTAAACACTTGAGTCTTAAATAATTACCCAAGTGTTTAATAATTTTAATAATTTTATAGTGAGGGCTCCAGAGACTTATTAACGGTTTCCAATAACCCTTGCACAGTATACGCCTGAGGCTGAAGCCTGCATTAAACCTCTTGTAACACCGGCGCCATCACCGATTGTGAATAAATTTTTAACACCTTCTGTTTCAAGCTCGTTTGTTAATTTTACCCTTGCAGAATAGAATTTAACTTCAACACCGTAAAGAAGAGTGTACCTTGAAGCTACACCGGGTGCAATTTTATCAAGCGCATAAAGCATCTCGATGATTGATAACAATTGCCTATATGGAAGAACAAGGCTTAAATCGCCGGGTGTAGCACATTCAAGGGTAGGTTTTATAATGCTTTCCCTTATTCTTTGAGGAGTAGATCTTTTACCATCAAGCAAGTCTCCAAATCTTTGAACAAGAACACCTCCTGCGAGCATATTTGCAAGGCTTGCAACGTGCTGGCCGTATTTAATAGGTTCCTTAAACGGTTCTGTGAATTTTTTGGACACCAAAAGTGCAAAGTTTGTGTTTGGAGTTTTCTTATTAGCATAGCTGTGGCCGTTTACAGTCTGTATGCCGTTGTAATTTTCCGAAACTACTTCACCGTTAGGATTCATGCAGAATGTTCTAACTTCATCCCCGAATGTTGGAGAATAATATATTAATTTTGATTCATACAGACGGGATGTAATGGGCTCCATAACATCTGCCGGCAATTCAACACGAACACCAATGTCTACTGCATTATTTACCATTGAAATATTGTTTTTTTCAAATTCCTGCGTCAGCCAGTCTGCGCCTTCTCTTCCGGGTGCAACAACAACATAGTTTGCCATTATTGTTTTACCATCTGAAAGTTTTAAACCCTTAATTGTATTATTTTCAACTATCAGGCTGTCAACAGATACATTGTTTACAATTTCAATCTTATCCGCAAGATAATCCTGCATATGTTTTAACACGTCAAGTGAACGTTCTGTACCCAAATGCCTAACAGGAGAATGCACAAGTTTTAATTCTGCAAGAGAGGCTGCGCGCTCAATGTCTGCAAATTCATGTCTGTTTACACCGTATACAACATCCGTTGCGCCATGCTCTAAATAAATATCGTCACAATATTTTATTAAATCTTCAACATCTTTGTATGGCATATATTCAGGCAAATGGCCGCCAACCTCCGGTGTCAAGGTTAATTTACCGTCAGAAAATGCACCAGCACCGCCCCATCCGCATAAAAGGCCGCATGTTTTGCAGGACGGGCAGGTTTTATGCCCGTTTCTTAAAAGACAAACTCTTTTTTCAATTTTATTTCCTTTTTCAATTAATATAATTTTCCAATCGGGTTTAAGTTTTATTAATTCAAGTGCGGTAAAAATACCCGCAGGCCCTGCCCCAACTATCGCTGCATTGTACATAACATTCTTCCTTATAATTAAATTCATTAAGTCCATTTCAAATTGTAATACAAACATTCATAATTTTAAACATTTTGATGTATTTTTGTATTAAAATTTAGTAAAATTTAATAAAAATACGACAATTTCATTTATAATAATTACAAAATAATATTGAGATAAAGGATATAATTTTTATGAATACATACCAGATTCTAAGCTATGTGCCGACAGTTATTGAGGCTTCATCAAAGGGCGAGAGGTCATTTGATATATTTTCAAGGCTTTTAAGGGAAAGAATAATATTCTTAGGGAGTGAAATTGATGACGATGTAGCTAATTCCATAGTGGCGCAGCTTCTATTATTGGATTCAGAAAATTCAGAAAAAGATATCATGCTCTATATTAATAGTCCGGGAGGCGTTATAACTGCTGGCATGGCAATTTACGACACAATGAAATTAATTAAATCCGATGTTTCAACAATATGTCTTGGGGATGCTGCTTCAATGGGCGCATTCTTGTTATCCGGCGGCACAAAAGGCAAAAGACTTGCGCTTCCAAATTCAAGAATTATGATTCACCAGCCATTAGGCGGAGCAAAAGGACAAGCAACGGATATCGAAATCGAGGCTAAAGAAATCCTCAGGATGAAAAAGATGCTGAATGACTTATTAGCAGAGCATACAGGCCAAAAGGTTGAAAAAATTAAAAAAGATACAGAAAGAGATAACTTTATGACAGCCCAGGAAGCCCTTGAATACGGCTTGATTGATAAAATTGTAACAAGGGATGAGAATAATTAAGCTTATTATATTTTTAGTAAACAAAGTTTCAATCCTCCTGTTTTAAAGGAATCAACAGGAGGATTTTTGCAAAACACGCGTTTTAATAAAACTTCAAGCCAAATTAAATGCAGGTATTATGGAAGTTAGTGTATCAGTAATCGCTATTTCTGTTAAAAAAATGTTGCAATTATAATAATCACCCTTTTGTAAACTTATAAATTCTCCAGCTGCCTGTGTCTTGATAGCCTTTATAAACAAGGGTGCTATACAGTTTTTCAAGCGAATAATTCTTTATATAAGACATTACAAGATATAGAAGCGGGGTATTTTTATAAGCATTTTCATCCTTTGCTATATTATTAATGACGTCCATAGGAAAGAAACTTACAGATGTTAAATCAACAACAAAAAGGCTATCGCCGGGTTTTAAGGTGTATGTAACAAATAAATTAAGCCATTCCTCAAGTGTTTGATTATAGCTGGAGGCAAAAACAGGCCTTAAAATATTTTTGCCGTCCTTATATGCTTGTGTGGTTGACATGCCGGTCTTTAAAAAATATGAAAAGTTATGTTTTGTAATATATTCAGCATTCAAATATGCTTCACTTACAGGGTTATTAAAGTCTACATACTTATAATACCAGTCTTTTGGGTAATAAAGAAAGAGTATTTTGTCGTTTTTTTTTAGACCCATTTCAGAAAGCTTTACAACAGGAAGTCTCTGGCCTTCCTCTCTTACCATTCTGACAGCAGAGGTAGCAGAAACCGCCGTATAAAAAAGGCTTATAACAACAAATATGGTAGCTATTGTTATCTTGAAGCCTTTTGATTTAAATGAAACAAAGCCATCGGCTGCAAAAAGAAGGAAAATAGGCACAATTTCTATCATATATTTTGTTACAAAAACAATTTTCCCTGCCATTGCTGCAATAAGAACAGTTAAAAGGGTGCAAAGAAGAGTCATAAGCAAGTATCCCTGCATTTTTTTAGGATTTAAAATACCTTTTATAAAGCAGGTCAGGCCAATTAACGTTGGAATTATAGCAAAAATAAAATACCCTACGTTTACTATCCCGTTTTTATAGAATGCATCAGAAAATGTATTATAGACGTGTGCTGTATCATTTAATACGGGTGAATAAACATCTGTAAATAAAAATAATGTACGTGAAAAATTAAACGGCGCCCACCATTGGCTAAAGTAACCGGTTTTAAATAAAATTTTTGCAATTAACGGCACAAACGGCAAAGCGAGAATGATAACACCCAAAATACTTAATAAAAGAAAATCTTTTGCTTTCTTCTTTGGCACAGCGAAAACTAGAAGTGCAGCTGTTGAAAAGAACACAAACACAAAACCTATTGTGTGGGTTAAAATTAAGCACAAAGAGAATATAGAATAAAGCGCAAAGTTCTTTTTGGATGGATTATTAAATATTTTAAATGCATACAATAACATTAGAGTTGTTATAAAAAATGTTAAGGAATAAATCCTGATTTCTTGGGAAAAGTATATTAAAAACGAACTTATTGCACAGATAAGAGCCACTGCAAGGGCCGTATTAATGCCCTCTTTTTTCTTATATTCAAGTGCTGCAAAATACATAACAATTATACCGAGAACCCCGGGTACAAGAGATGAGAGTCTAAGCGCCTTATCTGAATCATGAAAAATAAACATCCACAACTTAAGATACAAATAATGAAGCGGGGCATGACAATTTGTCTTAAGCGCGACAAAAAAATCTGTGCCCAATTTGGCATTTGCAATTTTCCAGGTCAAATACTCATCGTTCCACATCCCCTCAGGCTTGTCTATATGCCATAGCCTAAGAAGAGTTGCGGCTAATAAAATCAATACCAGATATAAAAAATTTTTCTTGTTCATAAATGACAGCTTATCAAAACTTTATAGATTTGTCATTTTTGTAAATTAATAGTATTCTTTATTAAAGAAATAACATAATTGAAAGCGGAGTGTGGATTTTATGGGTTTTAATAACATTATAGCAATTGTTGGTGATAAATTTGATGCTATAAATTTAATCTCGTCAAAACTTGTATTATTAAGAGATTTAGATAAAATAATAGATGCAAATCTTGAAAACGCACCGGCATTTTTAAGCCAGGCAATGCCAAATGTTATTATCCTCCATGCCAAAGGCGACAGCGAAGACAGTCTGAATGCAATTAAAAAAATCAAACACACCGAGCTTCTCCAAAACATTCCAATTCTTTTATACAGTGAAGACTGCACAAAAGAATTTTTGATTGATGCTTTTGACTGCGGAATTTCAGATATTATTAAAGCACCCGTTGCCGATTGGGAACTTCTAATAAGAGTTATCTGGTGCATACAGAAGAATGAAACAACATTAAATATAACATCAAGGAATAATTTCCTTATAAATCTTGGCATAATTCAAGATAAGACAGGATTTTATACAGAAGAATATGCTGAACAATTTTTAAAGAATGAAATCGACTCAGCTGTAAAATATAAAAACAATGCTTGCATGATGCTTGTTGGGCCTGATAAAAAATTTCCGCCATTTAAAAATCAGGCTTCACTTAATGAAACAATTAAAAAATCAATCAGGCTGAATGATTCTGTTGGAATAAGAAAAGACGGCAAATATTATATATTTCTGCCCAAAACAAAATTAAACGGAGCATATGCTGTGTTTGAGAGGATTAATAATAATCTGGGGCTTGATTTGAGCGTAAATGCAAGTGTTGCAGAAATCAAGGTGGAAGGATTCGATACGATTAAGTTAATGCTTGAGAGGACATTCAAAAATACCGAAAATAACACAAATACTCTTCTTGTAGCACATGATATATTATCAGAATTTAACAGCCCAAAAGAAAACAGCAGAATAAAAGAACATGGGCCTAATATAATAGAGAAAAGATTAAGCATTAAAGAAAAAGTGTCTCATGCGCAAAATTTATTTAAAAAGGCGGATAATAAAACAGATTTTATAAATGATACATTTTTAAATTTAGAATACAACGCCAAAGAAACTGAACCTGTGCAAGAAACAGCAAAGGAAGAGCCTGTTTTGCCTGCAGTTAAAGAAGAAGCCGAGGTTGTGCTTCAAAACAAACCTAATCCTGCTTTACCTGATATTAAAAAGGCTGATTTCAGCGAAGAAGAAGAAAGAAACGCAAGTCTATTCAGACAAGCGTTTAAGAAAAAGTGCGAACTTGTTACAAAACCCGTGTTTGATAAATTTAAACTGCAGGTTGAAAATCAACGTTTATTTATCAACGTTGATAAAAAGATTGACTTTAATCAGTCATATTTTGAACTTACAAAAGATGACAGGATGATGAGGCTCACTGTTAATTACCCCGGGTTTTCAAAGGTTGACATTGTAACAGAGATATTTTTTGGCAATGAAAGAAAAGGGTATAATTCATTCAGCCTGAATTTAACTGAATACAGCTTTCATAAGCTTTCTATCACATTAGATGGGCTTATTAATGAATATAAATCCTATCTTTAATTATTGCTAACGAGCATTTTAAATGCAACAAGGCCTCTTGCTGAAATTTGCTTAAAACTTTGTTTTTGTTCTCTTGAGATTTCAAAAATTCTTACAATTCTTTGAATCTCTGATACTTTTTCAATACTGTTTAAAGTGTAAGCATTTTTTTCAGGTTCTGTTACGATGTTAAACAACGTATTTAATTCTCGTTCGTTCATAAGTAAACTCTCATTTTAAGAAATGTCATAATCCATGTATATTAATAAAGTATTTTTTTCAATAAATATTGCGTTAATTTAACAAAATTGTTATATAACTTTACATTTGTGATAATGGATTATTAAACAGTGCCAACGCAAATAGGCCTGCTGTCTGCAGCTAAAGGGAAACGGAAAAATTTTAAATTTAAATAATTATTGTTTTAGTGTTTCACAGTTTTTTACAATATCATGCCAAGTTAAATTATTTGATTTTAAGATAAAATTACAAAATTCGCGGACTGCACCCCTGCCGCCGCCATATGTTGACACACACGAAGCCGCTTCTTTGATTTCATCAATAGCATCATTCGGGGCGCAGGAAAGACCCACTTTTTCTATGACGCAAAGGTCCGGGAAATCATCTCCCATATAGGCAATTTCATCATAGCTTAGTTTAAACTCGCTGCACAATTCATCAAGTGCCTTTAGTTTATTTTTTTGTCCTTTAAAAAGCTTTGTTATGCCGAGAACCTCTGCCCTGTGAACAACAGTACCATTATCCCTTGCTGTTATTATTGCAGTTTTAAAGCCGGCTCTGTTTAACATTACAACACCCTGGCCGTCCTTTGCATTATAGGTTTTTATTTCTCTGCCATCTTCCAAAAAAGTTAGAGAGCCATCGGTCATAACGCCATCCACATCAAAAGCAACCAGTTTTATTTTTTTTGCTTTCAATCTTAAATTTACATCATCCATGAAACCTGTCATATTAGGCCACTCCCGCCTTTAAAAGGTCATGAATATGAAGAACGCCAATTAATTTTTCATTTTCTACAACTGCAAGAGATGTGATTGAATATTTTTCCATAATTGAAAGAGCTTTTGCTGCTAAATCATCAGCATTGGCACGTTTAGGGTTTAAAACCATTACATCCTTAACTTTTAATTTTTCAATATTTCCATGTTTTATAATAATTCTTCTGATATCACCATCGGTTATTACACCTTTTAAGGTTTTATCGGGATTAATAATAAATGCGCAGCCCAGTTTTTTATCTGAAATAAGCTTTATGGCATCAACAAAACAGGAATTTTCGTCCAAAAGCGGTACTTTATCGCCTGAGAGCATTAAATCAGAAACTTTATAGAGAATTCCCTTGCCAAGTGTGCCTGAGGGGTGAAACACAAGAAAATCTTCATACGAAAAACCGCGTTTCTTTAAAAGGCATACTGCAAGCGCATCACCAAGTGCGAGGGTAACTGTTGTGCTTGCAGTGGGTGCCTTATTTAAAGGGCATGCCTCTCTTTCAACCGAAATATCCAACACAACATCACTCCTTTTTGCAAGAGTAGACTCAATTTTACCTGTAATTCCGATTAAGGGCACACCAAATCTTTTTACCAGAGGCAAAAGGTTTAATAATTCGGCCGTTTCGCCGCTGTTTGAAATACCGATAACAACATCATCCCTTGTAATAATACCTGAATCTCCATGGGTGGATTCTGCGGGGTGCAAAAACACAGCAGGAGTACCGGTTGAGCACAATGTGGAAGCAATTTTTCTTCCTATAAGGCCTGATTTACCCATACCGGTTACAACAACTTTGCCTTTTGACTGATAAAGGATGTTTATAGCATCAATGAATGATTTTGAAAGCCTGTCTTTTAATTTAAGAATAGAGTTTGCTTCGATATCAAAAACATCCTTGGCGCTTTTAATTAATTCATCTTCCTTTATCATAACAGCCTGCATAAAGCAAAACCCCCATAGATTTTATACAGTTTCCTTAAAATTATACATCAAACAGTTTAAATTTAATAAAAAGTTAATAAAGTTTAAGATTTGAGGGCCGAAATTTTAAATAAAAAGAAAAATATTTTTATGGATAAAATCAAAATAAAGTTTAATACAAAAGATAATGAGCCGAAATTTAATGTCATTAAAGACGCGCTTAAAAACAGAGTGTGTCCTGAATTTGAACTTGATTTAAGGAATATGAATCTTATTGATGCAAGCAGGATTACCTTGTTAATTTCAAGCGAAATTATGCGCAAAAACACAAAATCAAAAATCAGCTGCCTGGTTAAAGATAAGCAAGTGTTAAATATTATTACACCAAGAAAATTGAAAAATACTACTGTTAGTGTTAACCTTAATGAAAAAACCACAAAAGGAAGAACATACAAAAATATTTATCTAAAAAAGACAGGAAGCGGCACATAAAATGACAAACATTATTCAAGCAATTAAAGAAAACAAAATTTACGGAATTATTAGAGAAGACGACACAAATAGAGCAATAGAGATAGCAAATGCCTACATAAAGGGCGGAATAAGGGTTATAGAGATAAATTCAGGAATTGAGGCTATAAGAGAAATTTCAAAAAACCCTGATGTTTATGTAGCACAAGGAGGAGTAATTACTTCACTGCAGGCCTTAGAGGGGATTGAAGCAGGCGCAAAGCTCCTTGTATCACCAATTTTGCAGATGAATTTAGTCAAATTATCATCCGGGCACAAGATTCCCCTTATGCTTACTGCAACTACCCCAAATGAAGCCTATACGGCCTGGAAAGCAAGAGTTCCCGTTATAAAAATATACCCCATAAAAGACCTTGGCGGCCCAACTTATGTTGAAGAATTATTAAGGCCTATGAAATTTTTAAATGTTATGCCAACAGGCTCAATTAAAATTTCCGATATCAAGGAATATCTAAAAAAAGGTGCTGTTGCTGTAGGCCTTGGCAGAGAGCTTTATAGCAACAAAAGTATCACTGAAATTATTCAAAGCGCAAAAGAGGCCGTAAACGAGGCAAGGAATGCGATTTAATCTCAATCGTTAAATTGTTTAACATTTATATACAAGGCGGACAATATTACTTATGTCCGCCTATTAAAAATTATTTAAACACTGTGAATAATTTTAATCATAAATAATAGTGTTCCCTGGTATTGTCCAGTCGTCATCCTTTTTTGGCTTTTTAACCTTTGTGTCATCATAAACAAGCCCGCCATCACCAGGCAAAATCCATTCATCATCTTTATTTTGCACACTTGTTTTATTATCATCATATACAAGGCCGCCATCGCCTGGAAGCACCCAATCGTCTTCCTGCTTTGATGATTTATCAATAGGCTTTCCATCTTTATATTTGGTGTGAATAACGCGTGCTAAATCACTATCCGTTTCCGGCAGGCGCGCTGTTCTCTCTGCACGCTCGCCTTTGGCATTATATTTTATTTTAACCGTCTTGCCGTCCTTATGCTTCAGCGTCACAGTATCGCCATTTACAGATACATCAGCCTTGCCTTTAAACTGTTTTTCTAATATTCCGGCCTTTCTTTTTGCCTGGTTTGCAGCTTGTTTGGATTCCTTAGCTAAAAGATCAACCGGGTTTGAATCAACACTTTCATTTTCAGATATCCAGTGTCTTTTTGTCATAGTTTTACTTACAACTTCACCATTTTTGTATTTGGTTTTTACAATCTTATCATCTTCCCCGTTTTTGCCCGGGGTTAAGACTGTTTTAGATTTTAATCCCTTGCTGCCATATTTTAGAGAAATTGATTTTCCATCCTTACCATATGTTACGGTGTTTCCACTCACACTAACCATTGAATATCCTTTTTTGAGGAGTTTTCCAGCCTTTAGCTTAGCCTGTTCTTTTGCTTTAGCAAGCTTTTTAGCTTTCATTTCCGAGCTGATATCTGCAGATTTAGATTCTGCCTTTTTTCCAGCGCTTGTTATTATATCTTCTGTACCTTTTGATGCCCTTGAACTTTTAGCAATAGAGTTAAAAGAGTCTCCCACAGTGTTGCCTGATGTTTTACTTCCAAACAACGAAACACTGCTTCTAGCCGAGTTTATTTTACCCCCCCCCCCCCGAGAGATTTTACACCTGCAGTATTTGCCGCAGGAGCCGTTTTTCTAATTTGGACCATTTAATTTCTCCTTGTTAGTTTGGTACAATATTATAATTAACGGCAAAATTTGATGGTACTTTAGAAAAACAATGGTATTGTAAACTTTTATAAAGCAATTTTATAACAACGCGAGCATGGCAAATGAAGGCAAAAAATTCCTTAAAAGAAAAACCACATCAAAAATTTAAATGCGGCATAATATTTGTCATCAAAATTTAGTTATTATGCTTATAGATTAGATTATAAGCATTAAATATAGCCTTAACGTTTGCAACAGCAGTGTTTTTATGGATGGCACGTCCTATTACTTTTGAGCCATCATCACCTTCGATATGGATAACACTCATAGCTATAGCACCAGAGCCTAATAACTCTTCATCCATCGCCATTTGCTTATAATACAAAAATTTGCGCTCGAAACCAGCCTGCTTAAGTGCATCCATACACGCATCTACAGGGCCGTTGCCGCTTCCAGTCATTTCAAACTTTTTATCTTTGTAATTGAATTCTACAATAAATTTGTTGTCAGCAATATGGTCAAATTTTACAAGCTTGAACGGGCCTTCAACGTTGCAAATTTCCCTAAAATAAATATCAATAATGTTTCTTGTAGGAAGCTCGCCTACCTTTTCGGCTGCCTCTTTTACAAACGGAGTAAGCCTTATAGCCTCCTGAATTGTGATAGGATAGCCTGCTTTTGTGATTATTTCAAATACGGCAGTTTTACCGGACTGGCTTGTGAGACCGATTTTTTCATCATCTTTTCTGCCTATAAGCGATGGATGAATAGGCCTATAGGCGCCTTTTTCCATATCCTTTGTCTTAAGTGCGCCATCCTGATGAATTCCGCTTCTGTGTGCAAGGGCATCAGGGCCTATCAGAGGGGCTTTCTCGTATATTTCAACCTTTGACATCTGAGCTACAATCAGGGCGGTTTCATAAATTTTTGATAAATCTACAGGCACATCAACGCCTGAATTATGCAGTGCAACAGCAACTTCATAAAAATTAGTATTGCCGGAGCGCTCACCCAGGCCATTTAGGGCGCATTCAAGCTGAATCGCACCTGCAAAATAGCTTTCAACCGTTGCAGCAGTTGCCATTCCAAGGTCGTTATGATTATGCGCCGAGATAGTTATATCTTTTGGAAGTGCCGTGTAAACCTTTTCTATCATATCAACAAAGGTTTTAATCCTTGTTCTTTCAACCGTATTTGGCAGGTTTATCGTTGTAGCACCCGCTTTTACAACCTCTTTAAGGGTGTCAATCACAAAATCAAGATTTTCGCCGCAGTCGCCAAAGTGCTCTACTGAAAACTCTACTTCACCGTTTTTATTTGCCTTTTTGATTTTATCCGCAGCAAAAGAAACCGCCTCTATGGCTGTTTTTCGAACCTCCATAGGGTCTTTATTTAAGACATATTTCATATGAAAAGGACTAAAGGTTAAAAATACGTGAATTCTTGGTTTTTTAGCATGGCTAATTGAATCAACAGCACTTAAAATATCAGCCTCTGTGCACCTTGCAAGAGCAGATACAACAAGCTTTTCAGGGGCAATAGATGCTAAATATCTACACGCTTCAAAATCCATTTCAGATGAATGAGGAAAACCTACCTCTATTGCCTGCACATTCAAATCAAGCAGTTTATTGAAAATAACTTCTTTTTCTGAAAGCTGCCAAGGCTTTTTTAGAGACTGGTTTCCATCTCTTAGGGTAATATCATAGAAAAAAGGTTGTTTTAAAATACTCATAAAGGCTATTCCCAAAATAAAATATTGTGCTATAATGATTGTATCATAAACATTTTTTGCAATTAAATACTACAATTATAATATTAAATTTTATTAATAAAACTTAAAAAATACGCAATTTTTTTTCTTTACATGTGTTAAGGGACTTGTGGAAATTTAATTTAAAAAACTATGCTAAAAATTAACAACAACATTAATAACAGCCCTTCGTTCAGAGGGCTTACATTGGGGCCAAAAAGCCAAAATGTTCTAAATAAAATAGGAGGTTTGCAGTCTCCCGGCCAAAGGCTGATATTTGGCGCTGCGGCTCTTGCTATTCAGCCTGCGATAGACAGGCATAACCCCTGGGTAGATGATGAAACAAGACAGGCTTCCGCCAACAGAAGCATTGCAAAGGCAATAGTATGTACAACAACCGGTGTAATTATAAGAGAAGCCTGTATTTTAGGCACAAATGCACTGTTAAACGGCAAAAAATTTGCTTCAAAACTGCCTGAATTTGTAACAAAGGATAAAGCTCACTCTGCAGGGGTAATAGGCACTCTTATGGGGCTTGGAGTTATGGTGTTTACAAACTTTTTAATTGACGCACCTTTGACAAATAAATTTACAAACTTTATCACAGCAAAAAAACACAAAAAACAGAATCCGGAATTGCAGCAGGATAAAGAAATAAAAACGCCGCCGCCCAAATTAGCAGGCGCAAGCGAGGCTATGAAAAAAATTAGCGGGCCCGCGCAAGGCAAGATTTCAAGGCCTTTTGACAAAAACACTGCGCCAAAGCAGAATGCAGGCGAAAATTCCCATCTATCACAGGCAAATGCGGAGGTGATTAGACAATGGGCATCTTAAATAAAATACAGCAAGGATTTACCGGCTGGTTTGACAAAGACAATAATGCAAATTTCCTTTTTATAACAGCAGCTCTTGGCTGGGCACTAGCTTCTTTGGCGCAAACTATAGGCCTTGCGGGCAATAAAGAAATATCCAAAGAAGATAAGAGGTTTTTAATTCCACAGGAAATAGCGGACGGCGCAGCAAACATAGGGTTGTATGCACTAGTTACCACAAACCTAATGAAGGGCGCCGAAAAACTGACTAAACCCGGGAAAAACGGTAAAACCATAATAAACCTGAAAAATGAAGCGGGGGATATTTTAAGCTACGCTGAAAACCAAAAACTGTATACCAAGATGGGAAGAAACCTAAAGACTGGTGCAGCAATACTTGGCGGCGTTATTTCAACCTGTATTTTAACCCCGATTATAAGAAATGCCTTCGGCGCTTATATGAAAAAGAGAGCAGACAAAAACGCGCCCGATAAACCAAGTCAGGCTGTTATTAACAATGCACAAGGCCCGATAGGAGGCGATGGCGACATTTACCCATCCAGAACACAGCCATATTTTGCAAAAGGATATTTATACTCTAATAATTCAAACCCCCACGCAGCAGTGCAAACAAAGCCATATCAAAATAATTACCGAAATACCGGAATGAGGGTGTAGATAAGCTCATTAAAACATATTCATGCTCTTTGATTATTATGATAAGATAAAATAATGATTAAAACATTTAAGTGCAAGGAGGCAGAAAAAATATGGGCTGAAATATTTAGCAAAAAGCTACCCCATGATATTCAAAAACGCGCCTTGCAAAAATTAAGGATGTTAAATTCGGCATATGTACTTGATGATTTAAAAATTCCTCCGAGTAATCATCTTGAAGCGTTAACCGGCAACAGACAGGGGCAATATTCAATCCGTATAAACAATCAATACAGGGTATGTTTCAGATGGCTGGATAATCATTCGTTTGACGTTGAAATCATAGATTATCATTAATATTTCCATTTGAACATTTTTACAAGTGTATATAAAATTAACAATGTATTGAAATTATGCGGTACGTACCATATAATATAAATAGATATAACTAACAAATGATACAGGAGTATAGCTTATGGTTGAATATATTGAGCTTACAACGGTAGGCGAAATGTTAAAGGAAGAATTTATTGAAGCTTTCAATCTTTCCCAAAACACCCTTGCCAATGCTATATTCGTCCCGCCAAACAGAATTCATCAAATCGTTAATAACCAAAGAAGGATTACAGCTGATACGGATTTAAGGCTAACCAAATACTTTGGGCTTTCACAGGGTTATTTTTTGCGATATCAGGAAGATTACGAATTAAGAATAGCTAAACATAAAATCTCTGATGTCATAAATAAAATACAGCCTATTCAAAAAGCCATGTAGCACTTTAAATAAACAACCCAAGGCATATTTTTCACAAGAGAAATAATATTCTATGCGGCATAGTTTAAGCACACTTAGACTTACTACATCTGCAGCCTTTCTTTAACCATTCTTATTAGCTCATAGTATCTTTTGCTTAATTCACCCTGGGTGATTTTTAGTTCATTTGCGATGCTTGCCTGTTTTTTAAGGCGGGCATGCCTTGAGTAAAATATCTGAAAATAACCTTTTTCAGGGTTTCTTGAATGAGCCTCGTAAACAATAGACATAATGCGGTTTATCACGGTTTCTTTTATAGCTGCATCCTGATATTCACTCTTAGGATCATCAATATCTGCAAAGACATCACGGCCTAATTCCCTAATATTTTGATTATCAAGTTTAAGGGATATAATTTTATCTTCCTTAAGAGGATAAATGCGGCGGTTTTCCTTATTTATCTTATTTGCAAGCTCTAAATCAGCGGGCTTTATATTTGTTTCTTTAATAATTTTTTCTTTAACATCCGGATCTTCAAGGATATCAATATGAATCTTTGATTTATCAGGCCTTGCTTTTGGAGTGTCATCTCTTCCGTATTGTCTTAAAACACTTGAAAGAGAAGTGTCTACAACCTTTTCTAAATAGCTTTTTAAGTTATCAATATTTGTGACCGAATCAAGTAAAAGGTAAGATTTTTTATATACATCAGAACAGAATGCCTCCAGCAAATCAGCATTTCCGTAATATCTATCATTAGCTTTAATTGTTTCTTCTATAAGCTTTCTATGGTTCTTAGCTAAATCCAAAACCAAAACTCCAACCGAATTTATTTATAATAATATTAAAGCACAAAATTAATCTAAGTTTATAATTTATAAGTTTTCCTAAATTTTATAAATTTTTGTAAACAAATGGCAAGTTTTGCCAAGCAAAATAATTATGGCAAACATATAATTTTACAAAAAAACATTTGTTCTATTTTTACGCCGGAAGTCTCTATACATAAAAATAGTGTCCAATTCAGCACTAATAAGTCTTTTTATAAAATTCGGATACTATTTTATTAAATTTTGTAAATTTTTCTTAATATTTAAAGCGGAATGTTAAAGTTTTCAAAAAAAAAAAAAACGATAAAACAAGTACGGTGTAAAAATTTAAAGGATTGTAAAAATGGCAAAACCAAGCAGAATAGGCCGCTCATTAGTGCCGGTAGTAAAACCTCCAACAAAAAAACCGCAAACCCAAACTACGACTGGCAGCGGTATTTCGATTTTTGATAAAGCACAATCAACAGCAAAAGGTAACTCAAAAACAACGCCAAAAGGGAACAGAGGTACAAGCTATACACCGCCATATAATACTAATGGTGTTTCAAATAGCAAAAAGCAAAACAGCAAAGCTTATGCAAACAACAGAGGGGCGTCTGCGGATACTTTAGCTCCTAATTCAAGCTATTACTATAATAACCAGGGCTACAGAACCCCTGTGGCAGACAGCAATACTCCATCACCGCGCACCAATAAGAAAAAGGCTCTAAAGGGCGGCAAAACTGCCACAGATGAAACCCGCACAACATCTGGCAAAAGCGGGAATGTCCCCAATAAAAAACCGGTAAAACAGAATGGCAAAAAGCAGGAATCAAGAGTGGTAGAGCCGTTGCGCACCGTAGAGCCGTTGCGCACCGTAGAGCCTCTGCCGGAAGAATATGAGGTTTCAATATATAAGCCTGCTGATTTAAAGGCCCAAATTAAAGATGCCGGGCAAAGCAGTGCTGCACAAAATTTAAAAGCCCAAATTAGAGGTTTATCGCAAAATGAAACCAGACATCCCGGCTTTTCTTTTGAATTAGAAAAATATATGCTTGATGAAATGCAGTCTAAAATAGGCAATGGACAGAGTTTTTTAGCATAACAAACAAAGATGTAAAAATTTTTCCTAAGTAAATATGTATAATTATATACAATTTTACACTTACCGATTAAATATTTTTAATTTTGTGCTCCAGGTATATAACGAGCTAAACGCCGTACAATTAAGAGTTTTAAACCTTGCTGTAAAATAGATGACAAAGGGCAGGTCACAGAAAAAAAGATTGTCTTAAGACGGTAAAGATGGCAAAATATTCAAATTATAAAACAAAGAAAACGGCGATATAACAAGGGAGACAAAGGTGAAAACAGCAGAGAAGGACAATAAAAAAAGGTAGAGTGCAAAAAAGCTGCCCGTAGAAAAAGTTTTTTATTAAAAGTAGGCAGCATAAAAACAGGTGAAAATATCAAACAAGATGTCGGCAACCGCTGCAAACAAGGGAGAGGATAAAAAATTATGTTTATTATTAAGTTTTGTTACAGGCAAATTTGCACGCAAGAAAAAATAATGTAAACTTTTGATTTTAGGTTGTAACTTGGTTTTTTTGACTGTATAATTATTATTAACGAGAGTTAAATTGGAATTTAATGAGAAATTTTTATAAAACCGCACTAACATTGTTATTAAGCTGTGCCTTTGTTTTGAATGAGGGTGAGGCTTCTGCCTTTCAGTTTAAAAATCCGTTCAAAAAAAATAAGGTAAAGACGGAAACGCCCTTGAATACTGAAAACAAGACAGAAGAAGAGACGAAAGAACAAACTGCAGTATATATGCATGACTCTTCTGATGAGGATGATGAATCTAATGCGGTTCATATCAAGGAAGTTGAGATTTTTGGCAACAATCTTATTGAAACAAGTTTTATTAAAGGGCAGATAAGCTCAAAAGACGGCTATCCCTTTATTAGAAGCAACGTTGCCAACGATTTAACAAAATTATATAAAACAGGATATTTTACACAAAAAATAAGAGCCCTGCCTATTAAGCTTGATGACGGGAATGTAAAGTTAAGGATTATTGTGGATGAAAACCCGCCCGTAGAGGGGTTTTTCATTATAGGTAACGATTCTTTAAGTACGTTTGAAATTATGAATATACTTAAAGACCTTGAAGGAAAACCGCAGAATATCTTAGCATTAAATGCCGCAATTGAAAACATACAAGAGCTGTATGCCAGCAAAGGCTATATTTTAGCCAAAGTCACAGGCCTCACTGATGATCCTGATAATTTTATCACAATTAGGATAAATGAAGGAATAATAGGTGATATCAAGGTTGAGGGCAACCATAAAACCAAAGATTTTATTGTAAAAAGAAATATTTTGCAAACACCCGGCGAAGTGTATAATGAAAACCTTATGAGGGCCGATATTATGCGCCTTATGGGTACCCAGGCTTTCAAGGATGTTCAAAGAGACATAAAATTAAACGAAGAAACCGGCCTTTATGATGTTATTGTAAATCTTGACGAGCAGAGAACCGGAAGAATTTCCCTTGGCGTAGGCGTAGATTCGGGCTCAGGCTTTTTTGGCTCTGTTGGTTTTGGAGAGAATAATTTTAGAGGATTAGGGCAAAAATTAAACCTGAATGTCATGGCAGGAACGGGCGTTTTAATGCATGATTCCAGCGTTGTAAGGCGCGCAAACCTACAGGCTGAATTATCATTTTTAGAACCGCATTTTAAATCAGAAAACCAGTCATTAGGTTTTAGGGCATTTGTCAGAAATTTCGGCAGTTATCAGGTTCCGCTTGCAATTGAGGAAAGATACGGCGGCGATATTACCATATCACGGGCGTTTGAGAAATCAAAAAACCTGTCAGCTAGCTTCAGTCTTGGAGTTGAGGATATTCACTTAAAAGAAGGCGATAGAACAGAGATTGAAAATTTATTTAACGCCAGCGGTGTTTCTCTTGCAGAGCGCGATAAGCAGTTAGAGGGCGGATTTTACTTTAGAGCCATACCTTCTTTGATTTATGACACCAGGGATAATGTTATAAATACAAGGCATGGTGTATTGGCAAAAATCAGTCTGGAAGAGGCTTTAAGCTTCTCTGACGCGGACAGTTACGGAAAATTAAACGGCGTTTTGAAAAAATTCGTGCCGGTAGGAAGAAAATCCTCTTTAGTATTGACAGCAAGGGGCGGCGGGAAAATCAACGGCGATTTGCCTGAATTTGCCTCATATACGCTTGGCGGGCCGTATTCATTGAGGGGCTTCAATTTGGCTGATGTGGGCTCTGGAAAAGGCTTTATGTCAGGCAGTGCAGAGCTTAGAATTCCAATTCCGTTTATGGACAGAATTACAACAAATTCATTTCTTAATAACATAAGAATAGCCGGATTCGTTGATGCCGGAAAGGTTTTCGGTACTACACTTACGGATAGATTATATGATAGGCCCGGATATGCAGTGTCTGCGGGCGTTGGCGCCAGAATCTTTATCCCCGGCTTAGGCTCTATAAATCTTGATTACGGCATTCCGCTTACAAATACAAAAGGTTCAAGGAGCAGCGGATTCTTCACATTTGGTATGGGAGATATGCTATAGAGCTGAAAATCTGCGTATAGCAAGGGCTTTAAGACTTTTAAAAATAGGATTTATTTAAGAAAATCATCTAAAACTTTATTATAAAAGGGTTTAGATGATTTTGTGGCTAAAACTATTAAATAGAAAGGCTTTTAGGCCTATAATACAGTTTAAGAGCAACAGGATAAGGCTTTTTAAGGATTTATATTTTAATTTTAGAACTGTACACGTGCATTTTTATAAGCACGATAATTTAATATTTATTATTACAGTTTGTTTTAAAAATGGCGCAAATGCAGAATAGATAACACATATAGCCATTCTACACGTTTAAAAAGCTCTAACGACAAGGGTTTATAAAAAATATCGGGCTAAAAAGCAATAAACAAACAGGGCACACGCCAGTTAATCCGCTAAAAGATTGTAGGGAAAGGGCAAATAAGATTTTACAAAGGGTTTAGATATATTTAATATATTTTTAAAATTGGCAAAAAGCTTATCATATCGGTATTTCAGAGTTTTTTCGCGGCTGTTATGCTATCAGTATAAGGATTTTTGGGCAAATTATATAAAAAATCAGCAAAATGAGCATTAATAGAGGTTTTTAAGATTTTAAACAGGCAAAAAGATTATCAGGATTATTTTTCAACGCCATAAAATCCTTGTAAAGTAAATAAAACAATAATTTTCAGCCCAATAAAAATATACCGTGCAGATTTTGATAGAAAAAACATTATAATAAAATGGTGAAAAAGCAGGTATAAGGAGGGAAAACAGTACATTAAAAAGATTGCGGACACAAAAATTATTGATAAATAAGAGTATTAGCTTTTATATAAAATTAAGAAGCAGGCATAATAAGGATATTTAGCCAACACACACGGTAAAAACAGGCTGCCAGGGGTTTAAGGGATTTTATATTTATCTATCCGGATAAATATTAAAATATATTAAGAAAATCTGTATATTTTAGCAAGATTTTATATTTAGAAACGTTAAGATGGTATGAAAATCAACTTTCAGAACAATGTATTTTTAAATAAACTTATAAATAACTGGAAAACGGCTGCAAGCAAGGATGAAAAAAGAGCCGGGATCTCATTTTGCGGCAAAAACCCTGATATAAGGCTGGCTTCAGATATTATGCGGGCTGCAAGGCTTGATGTGCCAATGTTTTCACCAAATTATGCGCAACGTTTTTATAAATCCACAAAAGCGGAATCCAAAGTTCAAAACAGGGCAAACAGGCTCTGTGATATGCTTAGAGACAGAGTACTCTTTGGTGTCAGAAACTTAACAATAGACACCCCAAAGGAAAATTTAGATTCAGCCAAGTTTTACGGGCTTGGGCATTGCTATGAAAAAGCGCTGGCTGTTATGGCAGAGTTATTCTCCAGAGGATATGATGACACTGCAATGACAGGTGTCGTATACAAAACAAATTGTCTTAGCAAGAACGGCAATGAGTCCTGGATGGGCGCAAAAAAGCTTGATCATGTTTTTATTACAAGCAGTATGAATAATAAAAATTTAGAAAAGATGGAAAAGCGCATAGTTATTGACCCCTGGCTTGATTTTGTATCAACTGTGCCCGAAGCAAAGGCAAAGTATAAAGACGTTTACAAAGACAGGATAGAATATTTGGAGCAAACAGCCATTCAAAATTTAAAAAAGCGCGGTATGAATCCTGAAAATTATTATATCGAGAAAGGATTAGAATTTAGCGATGTTGTGCTTGATAAAAATAAGATTAATGAAATCAAAAATTATTTACAGCAAAGTGCTTAAAACGTGTAAAATAGTGCAGTATGATTAATTTTTAAACCAAGAATCCAATTATATTATATATAAATACTGTGGTTTAAGATTTTATTTTGCCCTAAACCACAGTATTTTACGCTTTTTTATTCTAAGTTTAAATTTGTTTGGGAAACATCATCAGCTTTATCTGATAATTCACCTTGAATATCCTGCGGGAGTGCTTTTTTAACAGCGTCTTCATCCGGCTCAACTATTTTATTTACTGAAACAACAGTGTCATTTTCTGAAAGGTTTTGAACCTTTACACCTGTTGCAGGGCGTCCCTGCCTTGAAATAGATGAAGCGCTAACCCTTGTTACAACACCATTTGCGCTTACTACCATAATCTCATCTTTATCTTCTACGATTGTTAGTGCAACAAGCCTTGAAGCTTGTGATTTAAATTTAGTTGCAATTAAGCCTAAGCCGCCTCTATTTTGGGCTCTGAATTCTGACAGTTTTGAACGTTTTCCAAAACCATCACTTGTCATGACAAGCAAATCAGCGTCATAGTCTCTCGGTACAACATCGCAACCAACTATAGTGTCGCCTGTCCTTAATTTCATTGAGTTTACACCGCGCGCAGACCTGCCCAGAGGTCTTAAGTCAGAGATTGCAAACCTTATTGCCATACCACAGCTTGTTCCGATTATGATTTCATCATTATCCTGAGCGAGTTTTACCCAATTCAATGTGTCATTTTCTTCTAAACCTATTGCAATAATACCGTTTCTTCTAATATTTGCAAAGTTATCAAGGCTGATACGCTTGATATAGCCTGCTTTTGTGAGCATTATAAGGTTTGTTTTCGGGTCAAAATTACTTACAGGCACAACCGCTGTAATTGTTTCGTTTTGTTCGATAGGAAGAACGTTAATAATAGGCAGACCCTTTGATTGTCTTGAGCCTTCAGGGAAATCGTAGACATTAAGGCTATAGACTACACCTTTTGATGAGAAGAATAATACCTTATCGTGCATCATTGCTGTGAAGAAATGATCGACATCATCATCTTCTTTGGTTTTCATACCGCCCTTGCCCCTTGTGGCGCGGTTTTGTCTTTCAAAGGTATCAAGTGAAATCCTCTTGATATAGCCCTGACGGGTAATAAACACGGCCATGGCGGTATTCGGGGTTAAATCTTCAATATTTAATTCGCCCTGCTCCGGCAAAATTTGAGTTTTTCTGTCATCGCCGTATTTTTCTTTATCCTCTAAAAGCTCCTGTTTAATAAGGTTCAGGATTTTTTGTCTGTCAGCAAGAATAGCTTCATATTCAGCGATTTTCTTCATTAATTCATCATATTCAGCCCTTATTTTATCCTGCTCAAGGCCGGTTAACCTTCTTAACTGCATTTCAAGGATTGCATTTGCCTGGTCAACATCAAGGCCGAAGCGATTCATTAAACCTTCTCTTGCTTCTTCGGTATTTTTAGATTTTTTAATGAGCTCAATAACTTCATCCAGAGCATTTAGAGCTATCATCAAGCCTTCTAAGATATGGGCTCTTGCTTTTGCTTTCTTTAAGAAATATAAAGTTCTCCTTGTGATAACCTCAACCCTGTGCTCAACAAATTCATTAAGCACCTCATAAAGGTTTAAAAGCCTTGGCTGTTGGCCTACAAGGGCAACCATATTTACACCGAAGGAGGTCATAAGGGCAGTTTGTTTGTAAAGATTGTTACGAACAACATCGGGCTTTGCATCACGCTTTAATTCAATAACAATGCGCATACCGTCTCTGTCTGATTCGTCACGTAAGTCAGAAATACCCGTAACTTTGCCATCTTTTACAAGCTCTGCGATTTTTTCAATCAGAGCGGCTTTATTTACCTGATATGGAATTTCCGTCACAATTATTGCGGTTCTTGACTGTCTGCCGCCGCCCCCCTGAATTTCTTCAATGGTGGAAACTGCTGACATTTTAATTGAGCCGCGGCCTGTTTCATAGGCTTTTTTGATTTCAGATGTGCCAATAATTGTTGCAGCGGTAGGAAAATCAGGTCCTTTAATGTATTGCATTAAGCCATCTGTCGTGATTTCAGGGTTATCAATAAGAGCTATTGTACCATCAACAATTTCGCATAAATTATGTGGCGGGATATTTGTTGCCATGCCGACAGCAATACCGGAAACGCCGTTTAAAAGAAGCATTGGAAGCCTAACAGGAAGCACAGCGGGCTCTACCAAAGAACCGTCAAAGTTTGGCGTGAACTCAACTGTTTCGCAGTCAATATCAGCAAGCATTGAGGTTGTAATTTTGTGCATTCTGGCTTCTGTATACCTCATAGCAGCAGCAGAATCGCCATCGACAGAGCCAAAGTTTCCATGGCCATCAACTGTCAGGTATCTTGTAGAAAAATCCTGCGCCATACGAACCAAGGCTTCATATACGGCTGTATCACCGTGAGGGTGATATTTACCGAGAACTTCACCGACGATTCTTGCACATTTTTTAAAGGGCTTATCTGGCGCCATACCAAGTTCATTCATGGCAAATAAAATACGCCTGTGAACAGGTTTTAAGCCGTCTCTTACATCAGGAAGTGCACGGCCCACAATAACGCTCATCGCATAATCAATGTATGAGCGCTTCATTTCATCCCTTATATTTATAGGTACAATTTTTCCGTGATCAAATAAATTTGTTTGACTCAAAATTCTAAACTCCTTCGCAGTGCGGCACAAGATAAGCTTTGAAAGTCTTTTTGCCGGTTATTAATATTTTACAACAAACAAAAGGGCATGACAAAACAGGCATTTATAAATGGTTAAAAATTGTAACAAAAGGATGCAATTGCTAAAGAATTGCGCAAAATATACCGTTAAACTGTTTATAATATTTTTTAAGAAAGGAATACAATGGACACAAAGATTCAAAGCACAGGGGTGGGCAAACTGCAGAGTTTGCAAGGTGAAACAATAAAAAAGGCTTTGGCAAACTGCAATGAAAATCTTTGGGAAAATATGATAAGTACAACAAAAAAGCTGATGGACCAAAGGAAAAAATTACATATAGAAAAGATGGCAGCTATGTGGTGTCAAAAACAAAGAATGGAAAAGAGATTTCAGAAGTTTTTAACAAAAATAACAAATTAACAGAGAAAATTGTTTCAGGGGACGAGAAAACAAAACATATCAAATATAACAGCAATGGCGGCGTCATACAAAAAAGTGTTAAGGATGATAGCGGCGAAACCATAAAGCAATACAATGATGATGGCAGGATTTTAAATAAAGTAGTAAAGGATAAAGACGGTAAAGTATCTGAAAATATAGATTATTCTTATAATAAGGGTGGAAAGCTTCAAAAGAAGGTCGTAAAAGACGGCGATGGCAAAGTAATTAAAACAGTGGATTATTCAAATTACAATAAGAGCGGAAACAGAAGGACCGCTACTACAACATTTGCCGACGGCACAACAAAAAAAGTAAGACAAAAGCTTGATGGCGATGGCAAAATAAAAAAAAGGACCATATACAGAAGCAAAACAAACGATGATGGCAGCAAGACCAAAGAAAGAATAACCAAGGATGTTGATGGAATGCTTTTGGGGCGCCATATAACCGATATCAGCAAAAATGGCAAAGAGACAATGGCAGACCAGATTATTATGGACGGCCAAAACGCCTTCATGATGGGAGATAAAGATTTCCCCTATGAAAAATACAACAGCGGGAAGGGCAAAACTCCTACTAGCGGCGGAAAAATAAGAGTGCCCAAAGAAGGGGGAATGATAACCGAGGATGGCAAAAAAATTCTACTTGAGGATATACAAAATAGTCAAAAAGTAGACGGCAAGAAGAACACAGCTGATAATGGCACAGATGATGAGGTTGTGCATATTAAATTTCCTAACGGCACCTCATTTAACGTAAGCTGACAGATGTAAACAAAAAGTGGTCTTATGCTTTGTGCTAACATTTTTGGCGGGTCATAAAGAAGGTTAGGTTTTCGGTGTTCTTCTGGTTAACGGCCTTAAGATTGATGGCTCTTATAAAAAAGTATGAAAATATGCAAAAGTTTGATTAAAAATTTCAGCTTTTGCATATCTTATTAAGGAATTCATTTTAAAAATGCATTTTTAAACAGCTGATTTTAAGAGACAATACATTTTTTGGCAAGCAGCTTTGTTTTGGGCTTGTATTTTTAGTCAGGTTTATATACAATTTTTGTATGGATAAGAAAGATAAGATTAAGGTTGCCGTTGTTTTTGGAACAAGACCCGAAGCCATTAAGATGGCACCTTTAGTATTAGAATTAAAAAACAGGACAGAAATTGAGCCTGTTACAATCGTGACAGCGCAGCACAGACAGATGCTCGATCAGGTATTGGAGCTTTTTAACATTACGCCTGATTTTGACCTAAATTTAATGAAGCCGAATCAAAATTTATGGTCTTTAACGTCTGAAATTTTGCTTGAAACCAAGAAGATATTTGATAAGATAAGGCCTGATATAGTGCTTGTTCATGGAGACACAACAACAGCATTTGGCGCAGCTTTAAGCGCTTTTTATGCTAGAATTCCAGTGGGACATGTGGAAGCGGGGCTTCGCACATTTAACAAGGATTATCCTTTTCCCGAGGAGATTAACCGCGTTTTGGCTGATAGTGTTTCCGACTTGCATTTTGCGCCAACAGAGGGTGCAATTCAAAACCTGTTAAAATCAGGCATAAATAATGATGGCGGCATTTTTAAGACCGGAAACACTGTAATAGACGCACTTTTGCACACGGTTAAAAAAGATATCGACATTTCATATATAGGTTTAGAGCCTAATTTAAAGACCATTCTTTTGACATCGCACAGGCGTGAAAATTTTGGCAGGCCGCTTGAAAATATTTGCGATGCAGTGATTGAATTAATTAATAATAACAAAGATATACAGGTGGTTTATCCTGTACATTTAAATCCAAATGTACAAAATACTGTACATAGCAAGCTTGATGGAGTTGAGCGGGTGAAATTAATTGAACCGCTTGATTATGCGCCATTTACACACCTAATGAAGATGGCACATATAATTTTAACAGATTCAGGCGGAGTACAGGAGGAGGCGCCGTCTTTAGGGGTACCTGTATTGGTTTTGAGAGATGAAACAGAAAGACCTGAAGCTTTAGAATATGGCTGTGTGAAACTTGCAGGCACAGAGAAGGTTAAGATTGTATCACTTGTGCAAAAATTATTAGATGACAATGATTTTTATGATTCAATGAAACAAGCGGTAAATCCTTATGGCGACGGCCTTGCCTCACAAAGGATTGCGGATATAATCATTGAGAGATTCAAATAAAATATTTTAGAAACGGGCGCAAGCTGGTTTCTTATAATATGTTTAAAAAACAAATTGCGTTTGCCGAAATGTGCTATATTTAGCGTTTTTAAAATCGGCAGTACTATGATAACCTTAAAAGAGGCAATAACTCTTGATTTAAAGACATACGTTTTTTAAGCTTTTAAAAGAATATATGGTTTGTGCATTTTTACAGATTATCGAGGCTTTAAACTTTTTAAAGCAGCAGGTTTGAAGGGATACTATTATATTGTTTTGTCGGATTAATTTTACAGAAAACGGTTTACTTAATATAAAAATCAAAAAAATCCGCAAACATTGCCTATTAAACACTATTAATAAGTCTAATTGCGGATTTTAATTTATATATCTTCTAAAATTGCCCACACTAGAAGCAAAGCAATAGAATAATAACTGTCAAATAACAAGTTTGGCATAATAGAAATAAAATATTTGCCAAACTTTTTGGCTAAATTGTTTGAGCAGATTATCTTTTTGAGAATTGGAATCTTTTTCTTGCTCTTTTTCTACCGTATTTTTTACGTTCTTTTATTCTTGCATCGCGCGTTAATAAGCCTTCTTGTTTTAGAACAGGTTTGTATTCTTCATTCATAGAAAGAAGGGCGCGTGAAATAGCATGTTTTATGGCATCAGCCTGAGCGCTAACACCGCCGCCAACAGCTTTAACGTTTACATCTAATTTGTCCTGATTATCGGTTAAAACAAGCGGTCTGAATATTGTCATTTCAAGGCTGGGACGATTTCCAAAATAGCCTCTCAGGGTTTTTCCATTAACAAAAACTCTGCCTTTACCTGAAGAAACCTTTGCAACAGCAATTGAACATTTTCTTCTGCCTGTTTTTACAACTTCGTTTTTATTTTCAGCTGGCATTATTTATTTTCTCCTTTGATTTCATATTTTTCGGGTTTTTGAGCCGCATGCGGATGTTCACTGCCGGCATAAACTTTTAATTTAGTGAACTGTTCTGCACCGAGAGTATTTTTGGGCAACATACCTTTAACAGCCTTTTCGATAGGAAGTCTAGCATCTTTTTCCATAAGTTCTCTAAAGCTTGCACTTCTGAAACCACCAGGGTAGCCTGTGTGATGATAATACATTTTATCAGTTTCTTTTTTGCCGGTTACAAGCACCTTATCTGCATTTATAACAACCACAAAATCACCGGTATCAACATTTGGTGTAAATTGGGGTTTATGCTTACCGCGGAGAAGGTTTGCAGCAACAACAGCTAATCTGCCGAGCGGTATGCCGTCAGCATCAATTAAATGCCATTTTCTTTCAACTTCAAGCGGTTTTGCGCTAAATGTTTTCATTTATTTGCCTTTCCTTAATTAATTGTTTTATATAATTTTCAGGATTAGTGTATCCTGTTTTAATTAATGTTAAACCATAGGGCTCAACATTATGTCCGGCAAGGGCTCTGTTTTTTGAATTGAGGATATCAAGAATAATTTCAGAATTATCCTGATTCTTCTCAATCATAAGAAGTGTTCCGACTATCGCCCTCACCATATTGTAGAGAAACCTATTTCCTACAATATTTATCTCCAAATAATTGCCTGATGATTCATCTTCCAGAGGCTTTTTAATGACTTCTGCAAAATAAATTCTGCATATCGAGGACGGATTATCGGAGATGGTTTTAAATGCACTAAAATCGTATTCACCTATTAGTTTTGATATGCTTTCGTTCATTAATTCAAAATTCAAAGGCTTTCTTATCAGGAGCACATTTTTATTAAATACCGGTTTAATAAGAGAGTTTCTGATTAAGTATTTATAATGCCTAAATGTTGCGCTTTTTTGCGCGTGGAAAGAATTTTCAACTTTTTCAATCTTAAAAGCAGCAATATCATCGGGCAAAATGCCATTCAAAGAATTAAGGAATCTGAATTCATCCAAAACACTGTCACAATCAAAATGAGCAGTGTGGCATTTTGCGCTGACACCCCTGTCGAGCCTGCCAGCCATTATAATTTTAGTGCTATTATTTTTTATCAATGTACAAATTGCTTTGTTAAGTTCGTCTTGAACAGTTCTTTTATCCGGTTGAATTTGTGAGCCGGAAAAATCCTTGCCGTCAAATTCAAAACTTATCAGATATCTCGGCATATTTTTGGCTTAAGATAGCTGAATTAGAGCCATATCAGCGGCATCGCCACGCCTTGGAGCAAGACGGAAAATTTTTGTATAACCGCCGTTTCTTGTAGCGTATTTTTTACCAATTACAGTAAACAGCTGTCTTAAAACGGTTTGTTTAGGATGTTTAGTGCCTTCCGGAAGCACATCGTAAAGCTCACCTGTTTCAAGATTTATATATTTATCTGTTTCTTTATCAAAAATATGTCTTGCGGCTTGCCTTCTTGAAGCAAGATCGCCTTTTTTTGCAAAGGTTATAATATTTTCAGCAAATGGTTTTAGAGCCTTGGCTCTTGCCATTGTTGTTTTTATTTCACCATTGAGAAACAACTCAGATGCCAAAGACCTTAAAAGAGCGGTTCTTTGATCTGCAGCAAGTCCTAAATGGTGTTTTTTACACTGGTGTCTCATTTTATTATTCCTTTATGTTTTTTATATAAGTTCCATATCATCTACGCCTTCAGGATTTGGCTGAAGGTCCAGGCCGAGTTCATGAAGTTTTTCAATAACTTCATCTGAAGATTTTTTACCAAAGTTTTTAATATTTAATAAATCATGTTCAGATTTCTTTAAAAGCTCTGCCATAGAATTAATACTTGCTCTCTTTAAGCAGTTATATGCTCTAACTGAAAGCTCCAAATCTTCGATAGTAAATGTCGGAGTCTGCTCGGAATCATCCTCAATCAGACCGTCTTCCTCAAGTGCGGCAACACCAACAGGCTGGCCGGTTATTGAGGCTATCTGTCTAAAGTGGTCAATTAAAAGATTAGCAGCCTTACTCAAAGCCTGATTAACATCCACAGAGCCGTTAGACCAAATTTCAAGCGTCAACTTATCATAGTCAATAACTTCACCAACACGGGCGGGTTCTACGATATAGGCAACTCTTTTAATGGGCATAAATGCAGCATCAATCGGAAGCATATCGATTGGCAAACCGTTTTTCTGATCCTTGAGAACATCAACGGCAACATAGCCTTTGCCCACTTCAACTACAATATCCGCATGGAAAGAGCCACCTTCTGCGATTGTACAAATAACGCAATCGGGGTTAACGATTTTTACACCGGATGGAAGTTGTATATCAGATGCCAGAACAGGACCCGGTTTTGTGGCGTCAATTCTCAAGTGTTGTATTTCATCAGTTTCAGTTTTTACAACCAATCCTTTTAAATTTAACATGATATCAATTACATCTTCAACGATTCCAGGTATAGATGTATATTCATGAGTTATACCTTCAATTCTGACAGATGTAACAGCAGCGCCTTCAAGACTGGATAATAAAACTCTTCTTAAAGAGTTGCCTATTGTAGCACCAAAACCTCTTTCGAGCGGTTCAATAACAAATTTCCCGTATTGAGAACCATCAGAGCTGGTTGTTGTATTAACATTTTTAATTTTAAGTTCCATACTGCTATTTTCTCCTAATTACTATTTAGAGTAGTACTCAATTACGAGCTGTTCTTTAAACTCTGGATCCATCTCTTCTCTGTTTGGCACCCTGTCAAAGGTAATCTTATAGTCTTTGTTATCAACAGTAAGCCAAGCATAGCTTAAAGCCATATCAATTGAATCTACAACTGATTTAATATAATTTTTGCTTGCTTCTTTTATTGTTATCACATCGCCTTCTTTTAAGATATATGAAGGAATATCAACTTTTTTATTGTTTACAAGAACATGGCCATGATTTACAATTTGTCTTGCCTGACGTCTTGTAATAGCGAAACCGCCTCTGAAAACGACGTTATCCAAACGGCTTTCTAATGTTTGCAACATAACCGTACCTGTAACGCCTGTTTTTCTTGAAGCATTTTTGTAATATTTTGCAAATTGTTTTTCGTTCACCAAATATGTTAAACGAATTTTTTGTTTTTCTTTTAACTGCAAGGCGTAATCAGATGGTTTCTTTCTAAGAGCACCATGCTGACCAGAGGCATTCTGTCTCATAGAAGATGTAAGTTTTCTGTTTGATAAATCTTTTACACCATAGTTTCTGAATAATTTATTTGTTGGTCCATTATATTTAGCCAATTTTATAGCTCCTTTTGTTATTGTTTATAATTACTTGTTTTGCTGCCGTGTACAATGAACTTCTTGAAAGATAACATAAGAGGCAGCGTGTATTATTATACTCTGCGTTTTTTAGGAGGACGGCAGCCGTTGTGAGGAATTGGAGTAACGTCCTTGATTAAAGTAATTTCAAGACCTGCTGCCTGAATAGCTCTAATAGCTGTTTCACGGCCTGAACCAGGACCCTTGATATATACTTCAACTTTTTTCATACCTTGGTCAACTGATTTCTTAGCAACCAGTTCAGCAGCAGACTGTGCAGCAAAAGGTGTACCTTTTCTTGCGCCTTTAAAACCGCAGGCACCTGCAGAAGCCCAAGCAACAGCATTCCCTTGGGTATCAGTTGAAGTCACAATAGTGTTGTTAAATGTTGATTGTATATGAACAACACCCTGTAATATATTCTTTCTTTCTTTCTTCTTAGTTTTAGTTGGTTTAGCCATTATATTTTCTTCCTTTTAATCGTTTAAATTCTTAAAGCAAACATTAATTAAGCTGTTTTCTTCTTAGCAATAGGTCCAGTCTTTTTGCCTCTTCTGGTTCTGGCATTGGTTTTTGTTCTCTGGCCTCTTACAGGAAGTTTTCTTCTGTGTCTTTGGCCTCTGTATGAACCAATTTCAGACAATCTTTTAATATTCAGGGACTCTTCTCTTTTTAAGTCACCTTCAACAGTATAATGCGCTATTTCATTTCTTAATTTTTTAATATCATCATCGGTCAAATCATCAGTTCTTAAATCTTCTGAAACACCGGCAGCTTTTAAGATATTTCTGCTTCTAGTGGGACCTATACCATATATATAAGTCAAAGCTATAATCATTCTTTTGTTACGGGGTAAATCCACCCCAGACAATCTTGCCATATTATTTTATTCTCCTTTGATTAGTTTCTTTGTTTTATTTGCCCGCTGACGTATAAATATTTTGCACGCCTTTAGGTACTATTTGCTTTGTCAGATTCAATATATGAATAAGACTCGGCTTTGTATGCTAACCTTGTCTTTGCTTATGTTTAGGGTATTTTTTACATACTACTGTTACTCTACCCCTTCTTTTAATAACTTTGCAATCTTTGCAAATTGGTTTTACTGAAGCTCTAACTTTCATTATATTTTTCCTTTATTCTGTTATTTTAACCTGTAGGTAATTCTGCCGCGGGTCAAGTCATATGGAGTCATTTCCACCTTTACCTTATCGCCCGGAAGAATCCTTATAAAGTTTTTTCTGATTTTGCCTGATATATGTGCAAGAATCTCATGGCCATTTTCAAGCTCTACTCTGAACATAGCATTTGGCATAGCTTCTAAAATCGTACCTTCAAATTCAATTACATCTTTTGACATTTTATTCCTTTGTTTATAATGACAATTTATCAGATAAAAATAATCATACATGTTAAATATTTAAAAGCAAGGGTTTTTTAAGGTTTTTGAGTCAATTTTGTATTATTTTTGCTTAATTGTTTTTTTAAATATTGGTTATATAACATTATCTTGCAATGTTTAAAACCAGCATTAACATTGAATTTTAGAGTTTAAATATTAAGATTTGTAAATTTTTTAATATTTCATATATTTAAATAAACAAATATATTAAGTATTGTATCAAAATGAAGAAATGCAAAAAAAATCAAAAGATGATACAATTAATAAAAATCAAAAGGGAAAACGGAAATGTCATTTAGGGAAGCATACAAAAATTTTCAGGAAAATATCAATCAATTCATTGAGTTAACAAGAGGCTATACGCTTTTAACATCGATGGCGCCATGGTTTGTAGCAGCTGCAGCAGCATCTGTCTCTGCGCATTATTATTCTGATATTAAAATAAAACTTTTTACGACATTTTTAAGTTTTATTGCTATTATTTGCGTGCATTTAGGGGTAAATTTGTTTGATGATTATATTGATATAAATAAAAAAATAAAAGGCGGCATTCTACTAAGGGATATAAAATTTGAAGAAAAGGCAAGAAATAAGGGAAGATTGATTATTGACGGTACTTTTTCTCTTGCAAAAGTAAGAACAATATTATGTATACTTTTTGGCGTTGGAATTGCTGCTGGCGCATTCTTTACATATCTTTACGGAATACGAATTCCTGTTATTGCGGCTATTACTGGTGTCTTATGTGTATTATATCCATTTTCTTCAAAATTTTATCTTGGTGAAATTATCATAGGAACAATATTTGGACCGCTTCTTGTAAATGGAACATACATTGCATTGTGCGGACGCTTCTCTGTGCCGCTTTTAATCTTATCATTTGCTGTAGGGCTTATGATTATAGTCTTATCAGAAGCACATAATGTTATGGATTTTGATTACGATAAAAAAGCAGGTAAAAAAACTTTATGCACGCTTATTGGTACAAAAAAGGGCTCATTGGCTTTAATAGCATTTGAAATTTTGATTGCATATATGATAGTAATATATCTTGCCGTTAGCGGGCAATTTTCTTATTGGATTTTACTAAGTATATTATTTACGGCGCCATTGAGTGTGAAGCTTATTGTTTCTTTGAATGATTACAATAATGTTAAGGATTTGAAGTTTATTCCAAAATGGTATCTGGGACCTATGGAAAACTGGGATATTGTTCAAAGAGAAGCGCTTGAATACTTTATGTACAGGTTTTACATTGCAAGGAATATCGGGTTTATTTTCTGTGTTACACTTGCTGTTGTGTGTTTTTTTACAATAAAGGTTAATTATATCTACATTTAGGAATGATTTATGAAAATTAAGTTTTTATTTATATTAATGGTGTTTAGTATTTTAGGAGCAACTTTTATGCAAAACAGTGCAGCACAGGGTTTTACAATTACTTCAAATTCATTTTCAAACGGACAAACCTTGCCAAAGGAGCAGGTACATGGGAACTTTGGCTGCACGGGCAAAAATGTTTCTCCTGACCTGCAATGGAGTGGCGCTCCAAAAGATACTAAAAGCTTTGCCTTAATTGTTCATGACCCCGATGCCCCAAGGCCAAACGGATGGTATCACTGGATTGTCTTAAATATTCCAGCAGATACAAAAGGATTCAAACAAGGACAGAAAATTTACCCGCCAATGATTGAAGCCAAAAATGATTTTGGAAACACCCAATACGGAGGAGCTTGTCCGCCAAAAGGGCACGGACTTCATCATTACAACTTTACAATTTATGCACTTGATGTGCCAACACTTGTAATAACAGGTGCAAGTACACCTAATTCACTTGAAAGGCTTGTGAAACAAAGAGCTTTAGCAAGTGCAACAATTACTGCGACATACGGCAGAGAATAAGTATTGCAGCCTGGTTTACATGTAGTAACCGCAGTCTTTATGCAACAAAAGGAAAAATTGCTTAATTAAACTATTTTTTGCGTGGTTTTTAGTAATACATAGTAAAAATGTAACAATATATTAAGCAAATTTTGTAATTTTGGCAATTTTTAACTCGATATAGACTTTATATATACAAGAGATATTAAGAGCAAATATTAAGAGTAAAACGAGAGTAAAAATGGCAAACTTACAAATTGAAAAAACAAATGCAAGAACAGCAGACATTCAAAGCAGAATGACAAACCCCTTTGGTGCAAGCAGCGTAAAATTGCTTGAAAATTATCAGCCGCAAAATATTTCAGGCAGCCAGGAAATTGAAGAAAACCAATACAAAAACCTGCAAATGGCTGAATCAAGTTATTTTCTTGCCGGCGCAAGCCTTGGCAGGTCAAATACCATTAAACAATTTAATATGATTGCCAAAATGCAGGGCTATGACAGGGTAAATACACTTCACCGGCATGATATAAACTAGTCATTAATAAATTAGAGAGAGCGAAAAAGAGAGAATTATATAATACAATACCCCAAGATACACAGTCTACACTAAAAGCTTTAACAATATCTTGATTTATGGCAAGATTTTTACAATAACAAAGTGCAGCAATTTTTTATTTGCTATATAATTTTCTTATGAAAAAAATTGAAAACATAAGAAATTTTAGCATAATAGCCCATATTGACCATGGAAAATCAACCCTTGCTGACAGGCTGCTTGAAAAAACAGGCACAATCTCACAAAGAGAAATGCAGGATCAGCTTCTTGATACGATGGATATCGAACGCGAAAGAGGGATTACAATAAAATTGAACGCCGCAAAGATGCAGTATAAGGCAAAAGACGGCAAGGATTATATTCTAAATCTTATTGATACTCCGGGGCATGTAGATTTTTCTTATGAGGTTTCAAGGTCTTTAGCTGCCTGCGAAGGAGCGCTTTTGATTGTTGATGCAACACAGGGAGTTGAGGCACAAACTCTTGCCAATGTTTATCTTGCGATTGAGCAAAACCTTGAAATCATCCCTGTTATAAATAAAATCGACCTGCCGTCTGCGGATGTTGAGCGAGTAAAGCAGGAAATTGAAGAGGTACTTGGAATTGACGCCTCAATGGCAATACCCGTGAGCGCCAAAGAAGGTATCGGCATTGAAGAAGTGCTTGAGGCCATTGTTGAACACGTGCCGGCACCGGATGACACATCTGATAAGCCTTTAAGGGCGCTTGTTTTTGACAGTGCGTATGATCAATATCTTGGCACGGTGTGCTTTTTTAAGGTTATGGACGGCTCAATCAAGCTTGGCGATACGGTTCAATTTATGGCGACCGGCAAAAAATTTGAAGTGGTTGAGCTTGGCTTTTTAAATCCTAACCGCGTTCAGGTAAAAGAGCTTAAAACCGGCGAGGTTGGCTATTTTGCAGGGTCAATAAAAGAAATAACGAGGTTTGTGGGGGATACTATTACCAATGCTGAATTCCCTGCAAGAGAGCCGCTTGAAGGATATAAAGAAGCCAAACCTATGGTATTTTCAGGGCTTTACCCTGTTGATAATGACCAGTATCATGACCTTAAAGAAGCGCTTGAAAGGCTGAAATTAAATGACAGCTCAATAACGTTTGAGCCTGAAACATCATCTGCGCTTGGTTTTGGCTTTAGGTGCGGATTCCTTGGGATGCTTCATATGGAAATCGCCCAGGAAAGGCTTGAGCGCGAATACAACCTATCATTAATAACTACAGCACCTTCTGTAATTTACAAGGTGCATAAAACAGACGGGTCAATTGTTGAAATTGACAATCCTTCAAATTTGCCGGAGCCACAGTACAGGGAATATATTGAAGAACCCTATGTTAAGGTAAACATTTTTACACCTAATGATTTTGTCGGAGCCTTGATGGAGCTCTGCCAAGGCAAAAGAGGCGATTTTATAAATATGCAATATCTTGACAAGACAAGGGTAAATCTTGAATATCATATCCCGTTAAGTGAGGTTATCACTGATTTTTATGACCAGCTAAAATCAAGAACCAAGGGCTATGCCAGCATGGATTATAATTTTCACAGCTACAAAAGGTCTGACCTTGTAAAGATGGATATTTTACTCTCAGGCGAGGTGGTGGATGCACTTTCTGTTATTTGCCATAAGGATTCAGCCTATAGAATAGGACAAAATCTCGCTGCAAAGCTTAAAGATATTATTCCAAGACAAATGTTTGAGGTGGCAATTCAGGCAGCAGTTGGCGGAAGGGTTATTGCAAGGACAACCATTAAGGCATTAAGAAAAAATGTGCTTGATAAATGCTATGGCGGCGACATCACAAGAAAAAGGAAGCTTTTAGAAAAGCAGAAGAAAGGTAAAAAGCGTATGAAGTCTGTTGGAAGAGTTGATATTCCACAGGAAGCATTTATGGCAGTTTTAAGCCTGAATGATGAATAACAGACAGCGATTTTATAAAAAAGATAAGGGGGCGGGGCTTTCACCCCTTTGTTAAACCTCATCGTCGTCATCTTCATCAGTGTTTTTGTTTTCCATTAAAAGATATGTGATAAGTTTTTGCTCTGCCTGAATTTCCAAAATGGCGTCAAGTGCTGATTGTGCAGCCTCATTTAAGACTTCGAGCCTTTTTATTATATTGTTGCGTTCATTTTGTTTAAACATTTATCCTCCAGAATTTTATATACTATAATTCAACGCGTTATTTGCAAATCCCACAATTACCGAGAATGGCTAGCCAACCCAAGTGCGTCACGTCCTTCGGGCGCTGTTAAATTTGTTTATATAATTTCCTTGCCAGACACTACATCTAAAACTATATATAAAAAGAAAGGGTATTGAAAAGGTTACAAAATCAATACCCAAAAAAGTTGTTTGTTTTATCGTAAAAAATAATTTAGTCTAATATTTTATTTGTTTTGTCATACATTTACTCCCACCACTCAAGTATTATCTTTCCATTGGAACCATTGCCTCCTTTGGTTGG